>NZ_JBIBKS010000003.1:0-527410 GCF_042959345.1 Streptomyces sp. NPDC007905
CGAAAGACGTCGAGCTCGCCGCATAACCTCAGCAACCCCGAACCACCCCAAACCCGACAGGAGTGCCTTGACGGAAGACATAGAGGCACCCCCCCGGACAGGGGGGCGCTTTCGTGCCGTCCGGCTCCGGCGTGCGGGTCCGTCCCATCCGCAGGACGCTGAAGCCATGGGCAATCCGACGCAGTACCCGCACATCGTGGTCCACGCTCCGGCCCTCGACGGCTCGCGGCGGGTCACCGAGGGAGAGGTGACCCTGGGGCTCGCCTCCCACCTGGACGACATCGTCGAGATCCTGCGGCTGGCCGATCTGGACCGGATCGAGGTGGAGGAGAGCGATCTGATCGAGTGGCAGGGTGGCGGCCCGGACGACTGGCCGGGGCTGTCGGAGCACGAGCTGTAGGCGGTGCCGCGTACGGCAGGGGCCGTAGTCGGGCTACGCAACCCTCAAATCAACCTCTGAACAGCGCGGACCAGGCGTCGACCGGCCCTGCGCGCGGGCACAGTATCGGCATGCGGGGCCCGCCGGCACGGGGGCGGCGGGCCCCACCGGGGTCTGTCGGGCCGTACGACGTCGCTTCCGCCCGACCCGTGCGCGGTCGCCCCGCTGGGGGGGCGGTGATCGCGCCGCCGTCACCGCGGCTGTCCTGCACGCCGTCCGCCCGCGCGCCGAGGGCGAGTCCCTCGCCGCCGACGGCCGATTCCTTCTCTGGCGGGCTGCATCCGCCCGGGCGGGCCGTCGGCCGGCCGACGGCCACGATGACGGCGGCTCGCTCGGCGGGCACGACTACGGGAGCCGGATGCGGGGGCGGGTCCGGGTGATGCGGGCGGGCACGGGCACGGCGAAGGGGCGGCCCCTCCTCTCGGACGGGCCGCCCCTGTACCGCGTGGGACGGGTCAGACCTTCAGCGGCTTGACCGACGTCGGCGCGTGGCCGGGCTCGGTGGCCAGGTCCTCGAACTCGGAGATGTCGCTGATGTCCATCGTCCGGCTCATGGAGATGTTGGTGATGCGCTCCAGGATCGCCTCGACGACGACCGGCACCTGGTACTCCGCGGCCAGCTTCCTGGCCTCTTCGAAGGCGGCGCCCAGCTGGTCCGGCTCGGTGACCCGGATGGCCTTGCAGCCCAGGCCCTCGGCGACCTTGACGTGGTCGACGCCGTAGCCGCCGAGCTCGGGGGCGTTGATGTTCTCGAACTCCAGGTTGACCTGGAAGTTGAGGTCCAGGCCGATCTGCGCCTGCCGGATCAGGCCCAGGTAGGCGTTGTTCACCAGGACGTGGACGTAGGGGATCCGGTGCTGCGCGGCGACCGCCAGCTCCTCGATCAGGAACTGGAAGTCGTAGTCGCCGGAGAGGGCGACGACCGGGGAGTCGGGGTCGGCCTTGGCGACGCCGATCGCGGCCGGGATGGTCCAGCCGAGCGGGCCTGCCTGGCCGCAGTTGATCCAGTGGCGCGGCTTGTAGACGTGCAGCATCTGCGCGCCGGCGATCTGGGAGAGACCGATGGTCGTGACGTACCGGGTGTCCGGGCCGAAGGCCCTGTTCATCTCCTCGTACACGCGCTGCGGCTTCATCGGCACGTTGTCGAAGTGCGTGCGGCGCAGCAGGGTGGCCTTGCGCTCCTGGGTGGAGGCGACCCAGTCGGCGCGGTCGGGCAGCTTGCCGGCGGCCTTCAGCTCCTTGGCGACCTCGACGAACAGCTCCAGCGCGGCCTTGGCGTCGGAGACGACACCGTAGTCCGGCGGGAAGATCTTGCCGATCTGGGTGGGCTCGATGTCGACGTGGACGAACTTCCGGCCCTGGCGGTAGACGTCGA
This sequence comes from Streptomyces sp. NPDC007905, assembly GCF_042959345.1. Classification (NCBI taxonomy): domain Bacteria; kingdom Bacillati; phylum Actinomycetota; class Actinomycetes; order Kitasatosporales; family Streptomycetaceae; genus Streptomyces; species Streptomyces sp. NPDC007905. The sequence continues at coordinate 1,815 of NZ_JBIBKS010000003.1, forward strand.
GCTTGTAGCCGGTGTGGCGGTTGGCCCAGCGGTTGCCGATGCCGAGGACGAAGTCGCACTCCAGGAAGGTGGCGTTGCCGTAGCGGTGCGAGGTCTGGACGCCGACCATGCCGGCGTTCAGTTCGTGGTCGTCGGGCAGGGTGCCCCAGCCCATCAGGGTCGGGACGACGGGGGTCCGGGTCAGCTCGGCGAACTCGACCAGCAGGTCGGTGGCGTCGGCGCCGATGATGCCGCCGCCGGCGACGATGACCGGGCGCTCGGAGGCGAGCAGGAAGGAGATCGCCTTCTCGATCTGGGCGCGGGTCGCGGCCGGCCTGTAGACCGGGAGCGGCTCGTACGTCTCCGGGTCGAACTCGATCTCGGTGAGCTGGACGTCGATCGGCAGGTCGATCAGAACCGGGCCGGGGCGGCCGGAGCGCATCAGGTGGAAGGCCTGCTGGAAGACGCCGGGGACCTGCGCGGCCTCCAGGACGGTGACCACCATTTTCGTCACCGGCTTGGCGATCGAGGCGATGTCGACGGCCTGGAAGTCCTCCTTGTGGATCACGCTGGTGGGCGCCTGGCCCGTGATGCACAGGATCGGGACGGAGTCGCCGATGGCCGAGTACAGGCCGGTGATCATGTCGGTGCCGGCGGGGCCGGAGGTGCCGATGCAGAGGCCGATGTTGCCGGGCTTGGCGCGGGTGTAGCCCTCGGCCATGTGGGAGGCGCCCTCGACGTGGCGGGCGAGGGTGTGGTGGATGCCGCCGGCCTCCTTCAGCGCCTTGTAGAACGGGTTGATCGCCGCGCCCGGCACACCGAAGGCGTCGGTGACGCCCTCGCGCTTGAGGATCTGAACTGCCGCGCGGGCAGCGGTCATACGAGCCATCGAGTACTCCTGCTTCGGCTGTCGGATGCGTACTCCCGTCGCGCCCCGCGGTGAGCACAGTCCCCAGATCGAGCAAATTCCACATCACGGAATTTACTTTCTACTATCTGGAAGCAATGTAGGAGGGCAGGCGAATGCCGTCAAGAGACGGAAAGACCGCGTAAGCGCCGGACAAGCGGTGGCCTGAAGGAGGACGATGGGGGCCGCTGTCCCAACGCGACGCCTGGGAGTGGGCCATGCCCGAGAGCGTGCCGGTGCGCTGTCCGGCCTGTCGGCGCGAGCACGTCTACACCGCGCCGTCGTACCCCTGCGCCTGTGGCACGCCGACCGCCCTGCTGCCGGACAGTACGGCCGGCCCGGCCGTACTGGCGCACCGCGCCTGGGACGAGGACTGGGTCACCGTACGCTGCCCCGCCTGCGGTCGCGGCAACCAGTGGCCGCACCCCGAACTGGGCTGCCCGTGCGGCACGGTCCTGCGCATCCCGGTGAGCGACGCACCATCGGCGGCCGCCCGGAGACCGGTGCGCACGCCCCACCGCCGGGCCCCCTACCAACCCGTCACCATCCGCACCGCCCGCGACGCCGTCACCGCCACCGCGCTCTATCTGCGCTGGCTCGGCTACCCGGACATCCGCCGCGCCGACCAGCGCCCCCCGTCCGGCATCGGTCTGGCCGCGCACGGCCTGCTCGCCCAGGTGGACCCGACGGTGCGCCCTGCCTCGTTACGGGACGTGGAGTGCCTGTGGCTGACGGCCATGACGGAGTCGGCGGGCTGTGTCTACTTCTCCCTGGCCGGATACGCCGAGGACGCCCGCGCTCGTGCCGACACGCTGGGCGTCCCCCTGTTCGTCCTCGACCTCACCGGCACCCCCAACCCGGTGAACGGACCGGGACGGCGACTCGCCGAGTCGGGCGCGGCCTGACCGGTCATGTCAGGCTCCGTACTTCTCCCGCAGCTCGATCTTGCGCACCTTCCCGGACACCGTCATCGGGAAGGAGTCGAGGATCCGCAGCCGGCTCGGGATCTTGTAGTGCGCCAGCCGCCCCTGGCAGAAGGCGTGCAGCTCCTCCAGGGTGAGCGCGTCGGCCGCGTCGCGCGGGATGACGCAGGCGAGGACCTCCTCGCCGTACGTCTCGTGCGGCACCCCGACGACCTGGACGTCGCGGATCTTGGGGTGGGCGTACAGGAACTCCTCGATCTCGCGCGGGTAGATGTTCTCGCCGCCCCGGATGATCATGTCCTTGATCCGGCCGACGATCTCCACGTACCCGTCCTCCCGCATGACCGCGAGGTCCCCGGTGTGCATCCAGCGGCCCGCGTCGACGGCCTCGGCCGTCTTGTCCGGCTCGTTCCAGTAGCCGAGCATCACGCTGTAGCCACGGGTACACAACTCCCCCGCGCTACCGCGCGGTTGGGTGACCCCGGTGGCCGGGTCGACGACCTTGACCTCCAGGTGCGGCAGCACCCGGCCCACCGTCGCGGTGCGGTGCTCCAGATCGTCGTCGATGCGGGTCTGCAACGACACCGGTGACGTCTCCGTCATGCCGTAGCAGATGGAGACCTCCTCCATGTGCATCTCGGCGACGACCCGCTTCATCACCTCCACCGGGCAGGGCGAGCCCGCCATGATCCCGGTGCGCAGCGTGGAGAGGTCGTACGTCGCGAAGTCGGGGAGGTTCAGCTCCGCGATGAACATGGTGGGGACGCCGTACAGGGACGTGCACCGCTCCCGCTGCACCGCCTCCAGGGTCGCCTTCGGCTCGAAGGAGGGAGCGGGGACGACCATGCACGCGCCGTGCGAGGTGGCGGCCAGATTGCCCATCACCATGCCGAAGCAGTGGTAGAAGGGCACCGGGATGCAGATCCGGTCCTGCTCGCCGTAGGCGACCGACTCGCCCACGAAGTAGCCGTTGTTGAGGATGTTGTGGTGGGAGAGGGTGGCCCCCTTCGGGAAACCCGTCGTCCCCGACGTGTACTGGATGTTGATGGGGTCGTCGCAGGACAACTCCGCTTCGCGGGCCCGCAGTTCCTCACGCCGGACGGCGGAGCCACGCGCCGTGAACGCCGTCCAGCCCGGGTCCCCGATATGGACGACCTCCCGCAACCGCGGGCATCGGCCCCGCACTTCCTCGACCATCGCCCGGTAGTCGCTCGTCTTGTGGCGGAGGGAGGCGAACAGCAGGGAGATCCCCGCCTGGTTGAGCACGTACTCGACCTCGTGCGTGCGGTAGGCCGGGTTGATGTTGACCATGATGGCGCCGACGCGCGCGGTGGCGTACTGCACGAGCACCCACTCCGCGCAGTTGACCGCCCAGATGCCCACCCGGTGGCCCTTGGCGACCCCGCTCGCGAGCAGCGCGCACGCCAGCCGATCCACGTCGGCGGCGAATTCGGCGTACGTCCAGCGCCGTGCGGAAGGGACGTCGACCAGCGCCTCCCGGTCGGGCCAGGCGGCCACGGCCCGGCCGAGGTTGGCGCCGATGGTGTCGCCGAGAAGGGCGGTGGGGCCCGTCCCGTGCGTGTACGACAGCTCCGAGGTCACCGGAAGTCCTCCTCGCGGTACTCGTGCTCGGAGCCCGAGGCCGTGGCCTCGCGCAGCTCGATGCGGCGGATCTTGCCGGAGACGGTCTTGGGCAGCGTGCCGAACTCCAGCCGGCGGATGCGCTTGTAGGGCGCCAGCACCTCGCGGGAGTGCTCGAAGACCACCTTCGCGGTGTCGGGGCCCGGCTCCCAGCCCTCGGCGAGGACGACGTACGCCTTCGGCACCGCGAGGCGCAGCTCGTCGGGGGCGGGCACGACGGCCGCCTCGGCCACGGCCGCGTGCTCCAGCAGCGCGCTCTCCAGCTCGAACGGGCTGATCTTGTAGTCGGAGGCCTTGAAGACGTCGTCCGCGCGGCCGATGTACGTCAGATAGCCGTCCTCGTCGCGGGAGGCGATGTCGCCGGTGCGGTAGTAGCCGCCGGCCATCGCCTCCGCCGTGCGGTCCGGGTCGCCGTGGTAGCCGGCCATCAAGCCCACCGGGCGCTCGGACAGGTCCAGGGCGATCTCCCCCTCGTCGGCGCCGGGCGCGCCGGAGACCGGGTCCAGGAGTTCGACGCGGTAGCCGGGACTGGGCCGGCCCATGGAGCCGGTCTTCAGCGTCTGACCGGGGCTGTTGGAGACCTGGACGGCGGTCTCGGTCTGCCCGAAGCCGTCCCGGACGGTGACGTCCCAGGCACGGCGGACCTGCTCGATGACCTCCGGGTTGAGCGGTTCGCCCGCGGCCACGACCTCGCGGGGCGGTGTGCGCAGCTGGCCGAGGTCCGCTTGGATGAGCATGCGCCACACGGTCGGCGGCGCGCAGAAGGTGGTGACCCCGGCCCGGTCCATCTCGGCCATCAGGCGGGCCGCGTCGAAGCGCGTGTAGTTGTGGATGAAGACCGTCGCCTCGGCGTTCCACGGGGCGAACAGATTGGACCAGGCGTGCTTGGCCCAGCCGGGCGAGGAGATGTTCAGGTGCACGTCACCGGGTTTCAGGCCGATCCAGAACATCGTGGCCAGATGCCCGATCGGGTACGACGTGTGGGTGTGCTCGACCAGCTTGGGGCGGGCGGTCGTCCCGGAGGTGAAGTACAGCATCAGCGGGTCGTCGGCCAGGGTGGGACCGTCGGGGACGAAGTCGGCGGGTGCGGTGTACGCGTCCTCGTACGGCTCCCAGCCCTCCTCCGGCAGTCCGCCGACCGCGATCCGGGTGTAGGCGCCGGGCACGTCCGCGAACTTGGCGGTGTCCTCGGCCCGTACGAGCACGTGCTTGACCCGGCCCCGCTCCACCCGGTCGCGCAGGTCGGCGGGGCCGAGCAGCGGGGTGGCCGGGATGACGACCGCGCGCAGCTTCATCGCGGCCAGCGCGGTCTCCCACAGCTCGGCCTGGTTGCCGAGCATGACGAGGATGCGGTCCTCGGCGGCGACACCCCGCGCGCGCAGATGGTTCGCGACCCGGTTGGAGCGTTCGGCCATCTCGGCGAAGGAGAGGCGGGTCTCGGTGCCGTCCTCCTCGACGATGTGCAGCGCGGCCCGGTCGTTGCCGTCGGCGATCACGTCGAACCAGTCCAGCGCCCAGTTGAAGTGCTCGGGCCGGGGCCAGCCGAAGCCCTCGTAGGCAGTCGCGTAGTCCTCGCGGTGCTCCAGCAGGAAGTCCCGAGCACTGCGGAACAGCTCGGTCGCCGTCGTCATCTGTCCTCCTAGGTTCCGGACCATTGCCGGGCGGCTCTCTGGCATCGTCTAATCCGTGATGCAGGTCTCACTACCCCCGAACGGGGGTGTGGTCCACGCGAACGGGGGTGTGGGCAGCGCGGGAGCCGCACCGAAGGAGCGATGAAGTGGCAGCAGAGGCCGTGGCGGCGGCGGAGATACGTGGTGCGCTGGCCCGGCTGCGGCGCGGCACCGGACTTCCTGTTGCCTTCGGCGGCCTTGTCGAGTCCGGCCGGCCACGGATCCGCATCAGCGAGCTGAGCGGCACCACGACCGCGGCCCTCAGCTCGCTCGCGGTGGCCTCCGGCAACGGGCTGGGCGGCAAGGCGGTGGCACTGGCCCGGCCGTGCGCGGTCACGGACTACTCCAGCTCCCGGCAGATCAGCCACGAGTACGACGTCCCGGTGGCCGCCGAGGGCATCCGCTCGGTGCTCGCGGTGCCGGTCGTGGTGCGCAGGCGGGTGCGCGGGGTGCTGTACGGCGCGCTGCGCTCGGCCCAGCCGCTGGGCGACCGGACGCTGGGCGCGGCGGTGGCGGCGGCGCGGGACGTGGAGCAGGCTCTGGTGGTGCGCGACGAGGCACGGGGGCTGCTGGCATCGGCCCGGCCGGAGCCCACCGACGGCCACCCGGGACCGGGTACCGCCTGGGAGCAGGTGCGCGAGGCCCACGCGGCGCTGCGCGCGCTGGCGCCCCGGATCAAGGACCCGGCCCTGCGCGCGGAACTGCTCGCCGCCTGCGGTCTTTTGACCGCACCACACCCGGTCGGCGGCGGGAGCCTGGCGCCACGCGAGCTGGACGTGCTGTCCTGGGTGGCGGCGGGCGCCACCAACGCGGCCGTGGCCGAGCGGCTGGGCCTGCGCCCGGAGACGGTGAAGGGGTATCTGCGCTCGGCGATGCGGAAGCTGGGCGCGCACACACGAGGGGAGGCGGTGACCGCGGCACGCCGGACGGGACTGCTGCCGTAGGCGGGCCGGCCTCCGAGGAGGCCTGCCACCACAGCCGTGAGGAAACTTGTCCATTCATGCAACGTCACTTTGAATTTCCCTATGCGTAACCGTTTGTTATTTCCCTCACCACGGCTTCCGTCCGAATTTCACGGATCGTTGCCTAGAATTTGGCCAGTACGCGACACAGGAGGGGAGCGGTGACCGTGCGACGGGACTTCCAGGAGCCTGCCCGATGCCGCCCCGACCTGCTCATAGGCCGAGAGGACCTGTTCGCGACCGCGCGTGACCAGCTCGCCTCGGGTGGCAGTGTGCTGCTCCACGGCCCCGCCGGAATTGGGAAATCGACCGTGCTGCGAGCATTGGCCGAGGAATACGGCGCCACCGCGCGCACCGTCCTGCGCTGCTCCGCCACGGAGTCCGAATCCCACCTCCCCTTCCTGGCCCTGGCCGACCTCCTCGGTCTGGTCCTCGACGACGTCGCCCCCCGGCTGCCCGCCGCCCAGCGCACCGCCCTGGAGTCGGCACTCACCGGACGCGGCGAGTCCAGCCTCCTGCGCGACGGCCTCGCGCTGCGCCTCGCGGTGCTCTCCGCCCTGCGCGCGCTCGCCGCGCAGGGCCCGGTCCTCGTCGTCGCCGACGACCTGCAGTGGCTGGATCCGGCCAGCGCGGAACTGCTCGGCTTCGCCGCCCGCCGCCTGGAGGGCACACCGGTGCAGCTGCTGTGCGCGGTGCGCACGGAGGGCCAGGAGAGCCAGGAGTACGACCGGCATCTGCGTGCCTGCCCGCCGGACACCGTCGCCGTCCGGCTCGGCCCGCTCACCCACACCCAGACGGCGCAGCTGCTCGACCACCGCGGCCACGGCGGCCTGCCCCGCTCCACGCTGCGCGAGATCCATCGCACGAGCGGCGGCAACCCGCTGTTCGCCCTGGAGCTGGGCCGCGCCCTCGCCGAGAGCCCCACCCCGCCCCGGCCGGGCGAGCCGCTGCCGGTGCCGACCTCGCTGCGCGCCCTGGTGCTCAGCCGCCTGGACATGCTGTCGGTCGAGGCCCGCCGCACCCTGCTGGTGGCGAGCGCCGGCGCCCGCCCCACCCCGGCGCTGCTGCACGCGGCCGGCCGGGAGAACGCCGAGGCCGAGTGCGCCCAGGCCGCCGAACTGGGGCTGCTGGCCACCGAGCAGGAGGCGCCGGCCGTGCGGTTCGCGCACCCGCTCATCTCCGCCGCGCTGTACGCCGAGGCGCCCGCCCAGGAGCGGCGGGCCGCGCACGCGGCACTGTCGACCGCGGCCTCCGACCCGATCGAACGGGCCCGGCACCTGGCCCTCGCCACCACCGGCACCGACCCCGAGGTGGCCGCCCGGCTCGCCGAGGCCGCGGCCCTGGCCCGGGACCGGGGCGCCCCGTCGGTCGCCGCCCAGCTCGGGCTCCTGGCGGCCCGGCACACCCCCGCCGGCGGTGTGCCCAGCCCCGACGAGCGGCGGCTGCAGGCGGCCGAGGACGCGATCACCGCGGGCGAGGTCGACCTGGCCCGGGACATCGCCCGCGAGGTGCTCACCCGGGCGACCGTGCCGGCGGACCGGGTGCGGGCCTGGATCATCGTCATCGACACCGCCGGGCACACCATGGCCGAGGTCGACGCCGTCTTCCCGCAGGCCCTGGCCGACGCCGGCGACGACCCGCGGCTGCTGGCCCTCGTCCACTACCAGCTGGCCTGGCGGGGGCTGATCGTCGAGGGCGACTTCACCGAGGCCCGGGAGGAGGCCGCGCACGCCGCCGAGCTGGCCGAGCGCGGCGGCGACCGGCGCACCGAACTGCTCGCGCTCGCCTTCCAGGCGCAGACCGAGACCCTGATGGGCCATCCGGAGGCACCCCGGACCATCAAGCGCGCCCTGAAGGAGCCCCAGGACCCGAGGGTCGCCTGCCATCACAACGGTGCGGGCAGTGCCCGGTTCCGCTGGCTGGTCATGGGCGACCAGCTGGCCGAGGCCCGGGCGACGGTCACCGCGCTGCTGCGCGAGGTGCGCCGGCGCGGCTCGGTGGAGAGCGAGGTGCACTTCCTGCGCGGCCTCGCGGAGACCGAGCTGCGCGCCGGGCACTGCGGCCGCGCCCTGGAACTGGCCCGCGACAGCCTCCGGCTGGCCCGGGACTCCGGCATCGGCGAGACCGCCTCGGCGATGCTCACCTCCCTCGCGGAGGCCTCCGGCGGGGACGTGGACCGCGCGCTGGCGCTCGCCCGTGAGGCGGTGGAGCACGCCGAGGAGGACGGCGACCAGATGTACCTGTCCCGGGCGCTGGGCGCCCTCGGGTACGCCCAGTTGGTGGCCGGGGACCCGGCGGGCACGGTCCGTTCGCTGCGCCGGGTGCGCCGTCTGGAGCTGGGCCTCGGCATCACCGACCCGGCGCGCGGGCGCTGGCACGGAGACCTCGCCGAGGCGCTGGTCCGTATCGGTGAACCGGCCGAGGCGCAGGACGTCATCGACGCCAGCCGCGAGCACGCCCTCAGGCTCGGCCGGGACAGCGTGATCGCCGTGCTCGACCGCGCTGAGGCGCTGGTGCGCGCCGCTCTCGGCGACCAGGAGGCCGCCGTCGTCCAGCTGACGTCCGCTCAGGACCGGCTCGCGAAGCTCGGCTACGGCCTGGAGGAGGCACGGGCCGCCTTCGCGCTGGCCCATCTGCGCACCCGGCACGCTGAGACCGGCCCGCGCAGGACGGCCGCCTACGACGAGGCCACCCGGCTGTTCCGCCGCTGCCGCGCCCTGCCCTGGCTGCGCCAGGTGGACGAAGCCCTCACCGGCCAGGAGCCGGAGCCGGCCCTCGCCGTGCCGGACACGACGGACGGGCTCGACGCGCTGGCCGCCCTGGCCTCGATGGAGCGTCAGGTCGCCGCCCTCGTCATGGAGGGCGCCACCAACCGGGAGATTGCCGGCAGGCTGTTCGTCAGCGTGAAGACGGTCGAGGCGACCCTGACCCGGGTCTACCGCAAACTCGGGATCCGATCCCGCGTGGACATCGTCCGTTTGGCGGCGGCGCGGCGCGCGAAGTGACGGCGCGCCAGGTTAACTGATCCGGACCGAGGGTTTTCCCTCCCCCACCCCCCTAGGGGGTTCCCTCATTGGGACACGGGGGTTCCGGGTCCTAGCGTAATGGGCGTGCCGCTCGCCCGGGCATACGGGGGACGGTCCCGCGATCCCCGTGTACCACCCCCACACCCGCGCGACCCCCACCGGCAACCCCACCTGAGGAGACTCATGTTCGGGCTCAGACGTGCCAGAAAGACCGCCGCGGTCCTGGTGGCCACCGCCGCCGCCGCGACGACCGCGCTGATCGCCTCCCCCACGGCGACCGCCGCACCCCAGCCCATCGTGGGCGGTACGACCACCACCACCACGGCGTACCCCTTCGTGATGCAGATCACCGACGCGTCCGGCAGCCAGTTCTGCGGCGGCACCCTGGTGGCCGCCAAGAAGGTCGTGACGGCCGCGCACTGCGTGGTCGGCGAGACGACCGGCAGCGTCCGGGTGGTCGGCGGCCGGACCTACCTGAACGGCACCAACGGCACGGTCAGCAAGGTCAGCAAGATCTGGGTCGACCCGGACTACACCGACGCCACCAGCGGCGACGACGTGGCCGTACTGACGCTGTCGACGTCGATGCCGTACACGGCGGCGTCGTACGTCTCCTCGTCCCAGACCGGCCTGTACGCGCCCGGCACCACCGCCCGGATCCTCGGCTGGGGCACCACCTCGGAGAACGGCAGCTCCTCCAACCAGCTGCGGACCGCGACCGTCCCGGTCGTGTCCGACTCCAGCTGCAAGAGCTCCTACGGTTCGGGCTTCGTCCAGACCGACATGGTTTGCGCCGGATACACATCCGGCGGCGTAGACACCTGCCAGGGCGACAGCGGCGGTCCCCTGCTCATCGGGGGCGTCCTGGCAGGGATCACTTCTTGGGGCGAGGGGTGCGCGGAGGCCGGTTACCCGGGTGTGTACACCCGGCTGACCACCTTCTCGAACCTCGTGACCGCGCAGGTCAACTCGTGACCCGGAAGAAGAACACCTGAGCACCCCTCAGGCAGATGCCAGGGGGGCGTTGCGAGCCACCACGAGCGGCCCGCAGCGCCCCCCTCTCCATGCGTACGGCCTCAGGGGCGGCTACTTGTCGGCCGTGAGCTTCCCGGCGGCGCCCCAGCTGTCGGCCGGCACCTCGTGGATCCACACCTGCACGCTCTCCGCCGGGATCCGGTAGGCGTCCACGAAGGCGTCGGTGACCCGCTTGACGAGGTCCCGCTTCAGCTCGGTGTCGCGGGGGCCCTGCTGGATGGTGACGATCGGCATGACTGACTCCCTGGTCGCTCGCGATCTCGTGTGATCGCCTGTGGGAACCAGTCCATCGCTTGGCGGACCGCCGACCAAGAAGCAGATCGCGACCGTAACGATCAGCTTTCGTGATCACCGCAGGCCAGCAGCAGTTTCTTCAGATGCGGCGGGGGGTCGGCGGCGGAGACGGCGAGGCCCGTGGGCAGGGCGAGTCCGGGGGCACGGAAGGGGACGTAGGCGACCCGGGGCGTGCGCAGCACGCGCGCGTGGGAGGCGAAGACGACCGTCCACAGGGGGCGGGAGCCGATGGTGGCGAGGGTGTCCTGGAGAGAGCCGTTGACGGGCCCCGGCCGCGGCTCGAACCCGGCCGTGTGACAGGCGCCGACGACCAGGTCGACCAGGGCGGGGTTGTTGCGGCGCGGGGTGAGGGTGAGCGGCAGGTCGGCGAGGTCGGCCAGAGCGACCTCGGGGCGGGCGGCCAGCGGGTGGGTGGCCGGGAGGGCGGCCACCAGCGGGTCGGGCCACAGGGGCAGCACCCGTACGCCGGGCGGTGGTTCGGCCGCCCGGACGAACGCGGCGTCCAGCCGGCCGGCCGCTACCCGGGCCAGCCGTTCGGCGACCGGGAGCGAGAACAGCTCGACGGGCACCTGCGGAGCCCGCTCGGCGAACGCGGCGAGCACCCGGTCCAGGTGGGCGCCGAGCCCGGTGCTGGTGCCGATGCGCAGGCCGGAGGGTGGCGCCACGGCCGTCCGTGCCCGCTCCGCCGCCGCCAGCACCGACCGTGCCTCGGGCAGCAGCCGCTCGCCCGCCGCGGTCAGCCGCACCCGGCGCGGCGAGCGGTCGAACAGTTCTGCGCCCAGCTCTCGTTCCAGGCGCTGTATCTGCTGGCTGACCGCGGACTGCACGATGTGCAACCGGTCGGCCGCCCGACCGAAGTGCAACTCCTCGGCGACGGCGACGAAATAGGTGAGCTGCCGCAGTTCCATGGCCCGACTGTAGAGGGGTCACCCGCCCGGGTGACCGGCTCACCCCCGCACGACGGTGCCGAACCGGATGTCGTACGACGTCCCGGGATGCATCGTCTCCAGCATCCGCGCGCCCTCCGCGGTCACGTCCGCCCGCTGGGCCTTCGTCAGCGTCCCGAAGGGCTCGACGACCAGGGCGTCGCCGTCGAGCCTCCACAGACCGGCCAGGAAGCCGTCGACCAGGAGGGCGCGGTGGGCCTGGTTGCCCCGCCAGGTGCGGCCCCGGTGCTCGGGGGGTACGACGCGGGTGCGGTCGGCGTGGGAGAGGAGGAGGTTGTCGAACTCGGGCAGGAAGCGGGGCGGGGCCGGGGTGCCGGGGTCGGGGCGGGGGGCGTCGGGCAGGTCGAAGAGTTCGGCTCCCTTCGGGTCCCGGAAGGTGAGGAGCTTGGGGCGCAGGCGTTCGAAGACCTCGCGGAGCCGGGTGAGTCCGGCCCAGGTCTGCATGTCCTTGACGGAGGCGGGGCCGAACGCGGCGAGGTAGCGCAGGACCACGGCCTCGGGGGCCGGGGCCGGTCCGGCCGGACGGCCCAGCCAGTGTTCGGCGGTGGTGAGGGAGACCTGGCCGCTACGTCCCCACAGGCCGCGCGGGGTCACCTGGACCAGGGGGAGCCTGCAGCGGGCGGCGACGGCGAGGGACTGCGGGTCGGCGTCCGGCCACTGGGCGCTCAGCGCCTCCCGGAGCTGGGTCATGGTCCGGGGCCCGGCCTCGACCAGCTCCCGGGCGGACGCGGCCAGCCGGTCGAGGTCGACTCCGTCGAGGCCCTTGCGGAAGTTCGTCAGTTCCCGGTCCCGGGCGGGCTGGACGAGCGGCCGCAGGGTCAGGCAGTCCTCCGCGGTGTGGGTGTGGATGGTGGAGCGCAGGGTGACGATCCGGACGGCCTCGCGGGCGGCCATGAGCCCGGACAGCTGCTCGGGGGCGAAGCCGTCGAGGCGGGCGGCGAGGGCGTAGTACGGGGGCTTGACGTTCTGTGCCTGCAGTCCGAGCAGGTGCCGTACGGCGTCCCGGGCGGACAGCGAGGAGCGGCGCAGCAGGAGCTGCCGTTCGAGGGTGGCGCGGTTCAGGGCACGGGTGTCCAGGAGGGGAGCCGTCGCTGCGCTGCTCTTCGTCATGCCCGCACGCTAACGCGCCTTGCGGACACCTTCTGTCCGCAACTCTCACCGAACCCTGGCCCGGTTCCGGGCGCCCGTCGGGTACGCCCCCGATATCCTGATCCTGCTCGTACCCACCGCGTGATCACGCCGTACGCGGGCTCGACGAGAGGGGAGCCGATGTCCGAGCGCCCCGCCCGCCCCGCCGCGAGGAATGGCGGGACCTCCGGCCCCTCCGGCGGCTCCGCGAAGCCCGGCGGCTCGTCCGACGCCGTGAACGGCGCGAGTGCCGTGGGCGGCAGGAGCGGCGGCGGCAAGGGCAACGGCGGCGGCCGGAACGGCGGCCGCAGGTCCGTCTGGCGCCGTTCCCCCGCCGTGCCGCAGCCGGCCCCCGTCGAGCCGGGCACCGCACAGTCCCCGGAGCCGGCCGAGACGGCGAGTGCCGTCCAGGCGGCCCTGTACCGGGACGGTGTACGGGTCTCCTCCCCCGACACGCTCGCCGAGACGTACCGCGAGCTGCGCGAGCAGCCGTCGGGCATGGCGTGGATCGGCCTCACCCGCCCCACGGAGGCGGAACTGCTCTCGCTGGCCGCCGAGTTCGGCCTGCACCCGCTCGCGGTCGAGGACGCGATGGAGGCCCACCAGCGGCCGAAACTGGAGCGCTACGGCGACACGCTGTTCGTCGTCCTGCGCGCCGCCCGCTACCTGGACGCGCCGGAGGAGGTCGACTTCGGCGAGCTGCACATCTTCGTGAGCCCTGACTTCGTCATCACCGTCCGGCACGGCGCCGCCCCCGACCTGTCCGCGGTCCGCCGACGCATGGAGGACTCCCCCGAGCTGCTCAAGCTCGGCCCCGAGGCGGTCCTGTACGCGATCCTCGACGCGGTGGTCGACGGCTACGCACCCGTCGTCTCCGGCGTGCAGAACGACGTCGACGAGATCGAGACCGAGGTCTTCCGCGGCGACCCCGAGGTGTCCCGCCGCATCTACGAGCTCTCCCGCGAAATGGTCGAGTTCCAGCGCGCAACCCGCCCGCTGGTCGGCATGCTGCACGGTCTGATGGCGGGCTTCGCCAAGTACGAGACGGACGAGGAACTCCAGCGCTACCTCCGTGACGTCGCCGACCACGTCACCCACATCAGCGAACGCGTCGACGGCTTCCGCCAGGCCCTCACCGAGATCCTCACCGTCAACGCGACCCTCGTCACCCAGCAGCAGAACGCGGAGATGCGGGCCCTGGCGGAGGCGGGGTTCGAGCAGAACGAGGAGGTCAAGAAGATCTCGTCGTGGGCGGCGATCCTGTTCGCACCGACGCTGGTCGGCACCATCTATGGCATGAACTTCGAGCACATGCCGGAGCTGAGCTGGGGGTTCGGGTATCCGTTCGCGATCGGCCTGATGGGGGTGGTCTGCTTCAGTCTGTATGTGGTTTTCAAGCGGCGGGACTGGCTTTGACGGAAACCCGAAACGGAGCACCCACATGAGCGCCGTGGAGGCGGTCGACATCGACGGTGTCCCTCACGAGGTCGCGTTGGCGGACCTTTCGTGGCGGCCGAGCATCTATGCCGTGCTGATTCAGGACGGGAGCGTCCTCCTCGTGCCCCAGAAAGGGAGAGGTTTCGACCTTCCGGGCGGCGGTGTGGAGTTGGGCGAGTCGCTCGGCGAGGCAACGGTGCGCGAGGTCAAGGAAGAAACCGGACTCGATGTCGATCCCGGTCCCGTCATCGCGGTCCGGGAATCCTTCTTCGTATGGGCCCCGGCCGATCCGGCCGCGCGGGCGGCGTACCAGTGTCTTATGTTCTACGTCACCGCGACCGTGGTCGGTGGGAGCCTCAGCACCGATGGCTTCGATTCCCGCGAGCGGCAGGACTCGGCCATGGCCCGGTGGGTCCCGCTGGCTGCCCTGGACACGGTGAAAGTGGCCAGCAGCAGGGACTTCCGCCCCATTGTCGAGGCCGTGGCCGCGGGTAGTCGTTGACGCACCGCGCGCTCCTGCCAGGCGCGCGATCCGCAGGCATGCTCTTGGATCCGCAACCCGTGCTTCCTATGCTTGCTGAACGCCGCCAATGATCCCCGGCTGCGAATGCCAGACCCACGTTCATGTGTACGCCGCACCTGCTCAACGAACGACCGACGCAGGCTGACGTAAGGATCCCACGTGGAGCCGACATCGCTGGTAGTTCTCGCGGGAGGGCGGGGAAGCCGCCTGGGCACGCTGACCGATTCCCGACCCAAGCCTCTCGTGCCGATCGGCGATCAGCCCATACTGTGGCACATCCTCAAGGCTTACGAAGCCGCTGGAGTTCCACGCTCGGTCATCGCCGGGGGGTATCGCGTGGAGCAGTTGAAACGGGCCTTCTCCCACTCGGAATCGGTGGAGGTGGTGGACACCGGCGCAACGACCAGTACCGCAGGGCGACTCCTACGACTCGCCGACCGCCTGCCGGAGACCTTCTGCCTCACCTACGCCGACGGTCTCAGCGACGTCCCGCTGACCGAAGTGATCGGCCTTCATCTCAGCCATCGGCCACAGGCGACCATTACCGCCGTCCATCCGCCGTCGCGATTCGGAACCCTTTCCCTGTCCGGTAGGACGGTCACGAGCTTCGAGGAGAAAACGACGCTTCGGTCGGTCTGGGTCAATGGCGGATTCATGGTCCTCAACCGAAGCGTTCTCGACCTGATTTCCGGCGATGACACCAGTCTGGAGCAGGAGGTCCTTCCCAAGCTGGCCGCCACCGAGCAACTGATCGCGTATCAGCACGACGGATTTTGGTATCCGATGGACACGGTGGCCGACATGGCGTTCCTGAACGTTCTCTGGCAGGGAGGGGCCCCATGGCGGACGTGGTAGGGGCCGGCGGTCGCCGATCGGTGTACGCCGCTCAGCGCAGGCGCGCATGCCCGACGACCGCTCCCCGCAGGACCGTGCACACGCGATCGATCTCGGCCACCGACATGTCGTGGTAGCTCGGCAGGTTGATGGCACGCACGGCGAATCCCCGCGCGACGGGACAGACGTCCGCTGACAGCCGGAAGACCGGAAGGGTCGAGAGGCTGGGGAAGACGACCCGGGCGTCGATGCCCCCGTCCAGAAACGCTGTGCGCAGATACTGGTTCGAGATGCCGGTCGGCTCAAGACACTCGACAGTCGGCATCCACGCCCCGAGGCTGTCCCCGTCCCGGCACATGTTCAGCCTCACGCAGGAGAGCCCGCTCAGCCGCTCGCGGTACAGCTCGAGGATCTGCTTCTTCCTGGCGACGAGTTCCTCGATCCGCTCCAACTGCCCGAGTCCGAGCGCTGCTTGGAGGTTGGACATCCGGTACTTATAGCCGATTCTCTCCGGAGCGAAATCCGCAGCCCGTCCCGGAGCACGTCCGTGGTTGTTGAGGACGCGCACCGACTCGGCGAGAGACCTGTCGTTCGTCAGCAGCATTCCCCCTTCACCCGTGGTCACGGTCTTCGTCCCGTGGAACGAGAAGACGGAGAAGTGACCGAGGCCACCGGCTCGGTGCCCGCCGGCCACTGTCCCGATCCCCTCCGCGGCGTCCTCGATCAACGCGATGTGCCACTTCTCGCAGATCTCCGCCAGTCGAACGACGTCACAGGGATTCCCGTAGAGATGTACGGCCACCACGGCACGGGTCTTCTCCGTGATCAGGGACTCCACGGAGTCCGGATCGACGCACCAGGTGACGGGATCGATGTCCGCGAAGCGGACTGTTGCGCCAAGGTGAACGGCAGGCGCGGCAGACGCGATCCAGGTGATGTCCGGAACGATCACTTCATCTCCCGGCCCGACACCGAGGGCGCTCAGACCCAGATGAAGCGCTCCGGTCGCGCTCGAGGTGCTCACGGCGTGGGAGACCCCTACATGGTCGGCGAAGCCCTTCTCAAAACGCTCGATGTAGTCATAGCAGTGCTCACCCCAGCCGTGTGCCGCCGCATCGAGTGCGTAGCCGATCTCCACATCCGTGATCGAGGGCCGGGTGTAAGGAATCTTCCCCCCGTCTGTCATTTCGCCCCCAGATCCCAGTAATCCCGGATCATCGCCTTGCACACGGTCAGCGGATCCCTTCCGTCCTGGATGAGGTGGTACCAGCGAAACGTCTCTGCTATGGCTTCGTCGACGCCCAGCATGTTCGAGAAACCGAGGACCCGGCTCACCTTCGAGGAATCGATCTCCAGCCATGCGGACTCGTACGACGCGGTCCACCCGGTGCCCAGGACGACCTCTCCGTGTGGAAAGAGGGTCTGAGCCCTCGCCACCACGTACGCCACGTCCACGGCCTCGTTCGGGCCGGGGCCGAAGTTGTAGGGTCCTTCCGGGGCTTCCCCTCGGCAGATTCCTTCGGCCAGCAGAAGATAACCCGTCAAAACGTCGAGCACGTACTGCCAGGGACGCACATGGCCGGGATTTCTGATGAAGACCGCTTCTCCCGCGGCCCAGGCCCGAATGATGTCCGGAACAAGACGAGACTCGCCCCAGTCGCCGCCCCCCACCACGTTCCCCGCGCGGGCACTGGCGACCCGGGTGCCGATCGGTCGCAGATAGGTGTCCCGATAGCATTCCGTGACGAGTTCGGCGCAGGCCTTGCTCGCCCCGTACGGGTCGTTGCCACCGAGTGCGTCGGTTTCGCCGTAGCGGCGTCCGCGGCCCCGATTTCCGTAGACCTTGTCTGTGGTCGCCACGACCACGGCAGCTGTGTCTCCGTAGGAGCGCACAGCCTCAAGCACCCCCGCCGTGCCCAGAACATTGTGGGAGAACGTGTCCAGGGGGCTCGCATACCCATGCGCGACGATCGCCTGCGCCGCAAGGTGCACGACGATCTGTGGCCGCGCGGCCTCCACCGCTCGCCGGAGCGCGAGCGGGTCGCGCACGTCTCCGCGCAAGTCCCGGCAGAGACCGCCTACCCCCGCGGCCGAGAAGAGGCTCGGGTCACCGACCGAGGGAAGGCTGAAACCCGAGACCTCGGCACCCAGGAGGTGGAGAAGGATCACCAGCCAACTCCCCTTGAAGCCCGTGTGGCCGGTGACCAGGACCCTCCTGCCGTTCCAGAAGTCCGTGCTCAAGAGGCTCATGACTCTCGCACACCCCCAGCGGAGCCGCTAGTACGTCAGCAAGCCGCCGCTCACGTTGAATACCGATCCCGTCATGTACTCGGCGGCATCCGAGAGCACGAATCCGATGACGCCCGCGATCTCGGCAGGTTCCGCCAGGCGCCGCCACGGAATGCGGTCGGCCTGCCGCGCGAGCCCTTCCGGCGTCAACTGGCCCCGCAGCATCTCGGTGTCTACGAGTCCCGGGGCGACCGCGTTGACCGTGATCCGCACAGGCGCGAGTTCGCGTGCGATACCGCGCACGAGGGACACCACGCCCCCCTTGCTGGCGGCGTACGCGAGGGATCCGTCGTAACCGCCCGTCCACCAGGCGTCCGAGGCGACGGCGACGATACGCCCGCCGGTGTCCTGGAGCCGCATGACCCTGGCACACTCCTGCGCCAGGAAGAAGGTGCTCCTGAGGTTGGTGCGGATGTGCAGTTCCCAGTCCTGCTCGTCCACATCGAGAAACGGTGTCCGTTTCAGAACGCCGGCGGCATGGACGAGAAAGTCCACACCTCCCAGCTCCCTGACCGCGACCTCCACGACGTGGCGCGCGGACGAGGTCACCGAGAGGTCCTCCGTCACGAGGACGGCTCGGGCGTCCTGCCACTGCTCCAGCAGGCGTGTGTCCCGGTCGACCGCACAAACCATGGCGCCTCGGTCGAGGAGATGACGGGCAACCGCCCGTCCGATCCCGCGGCCGGCTCCGGTCACGATGGCTCGTCTGCCGGCGAAGGCACCCTCACCGGAACCATCCAGGTCCTCAGTTCGCCACGACGCCATGCGCGAGCTCCTCGGTCAGTGTCGCGTCGAACGCGGGCAGGACGACGGCTCCCGATTTCTCGAGGAACCCCTGCAGACGGGAGGACTCCTCCAGGGAGCGGGAGAGGCCCAGCGGCGTGCGGCTGCTGAAGTTCTCCCGGGTGAAGATTCCGTCGGTCCAGACCACCGCTCCCGTGCTCGTACTCACCGTAATGGCGAGTGATTCGGCGTGATGGACCCCTACGGCGAGCGAGGTGACACCGGGTGCGATCGTGTCCTCGTCCTCGAGGAAGTTGACCCGGTGCCAGGCGTCGAACAGCACGTGGTCCATGACGCGCCTCGGTACGGACAGCTCCCTGACCTGCGTCTGATCCCGCAGATACGAACGCGAGGGCGCGAGGAACTCGGCCCAACCCGAGCGCAGGATGTGCACGGTGGCGCCGGTGAACTCGCCGATGTCGGAAACGGAGTACGCCTGGAAGGGGGAGACTATGACGTCCGTGACGTCATGGGGGGCGATGTCGAGGGCGCGAAGCTGACCACAGACGGTGGTGCCGAAGCGCATCCTGGCGCGAGGGTGCCCGGAGTAGTCCTCCCATAGGCGATCCAGTGCCGGGTCCGCCTGCGACATCCCCGCGTTGATGAGCATGCAGCGGGACCTGTTGCGAACCAGCACGGACGAGAAGCCCAGGGTGACCCACTCGTCCCAGTGGCTCATCCAGAAGACCTCGGGCCCGCGTACGTCCGCCCGACCGTATTCCAGGATCCGAACCGAGTACCGGTCGTCCTTCATGCGCTGTATCCCCCGTCGACCAGAAGCGTCGCACCGGTGGTGAAGGAGGAAGCCCGGGACATGAGGAAGTACGCCGACTCGGCCACCTCCTGCGGGGAGGCGTACCTGCCGAGGGGGTGGGCGGACAACTCGGCGGCCACCGCTTCCGCGTAGGGAACCGGTCTGGCCATCATGTCAGCGTGTTGCATGGGGGTGTCCACGGCACCTGGCGCTATGACGTTCACGCGGATCCCGCGGGGTGCCAGCTCGAGGGCGAGTGCCTTCGCGAACATCATGAGGCCGCCCTTGCTCGCACAGTACGCGGCGAAGTTCTCCGATCCCCGCATGGAGGATATCGAGCCGGTGAAGAGGATGGACGAACCGCGGCTGAGGAAGGGCAGAGCGGCCCGGGTGACGAGGAACGCGCCCGTCAGATTGGTCGCGAGGATGCCGTTCCACATGGTCAGGGAGGTGTCCTCAAGGCTCTGGTAGTGGGCGACACCGGCGTTGCTCCAGACTCCGGTCAGCCGCGTGTGCGGTGGAACGGCAGTGGCGAAGGCGTCGCGGACGCTCGTTTCGTCGGACACATCGCAGGAGACGAAGACCGCGTCCCCTCCCTGACCGCGTATCTCGACGGCCACGGCTTCGCCCGCCGGATCACGGTCGAGGAGGACGACGGCCACTCCTCGTTCGGCGAAGTACAGCGCGCCGCCGCGTCCGATCCCGGAGGCCGCCCCCGTGATGACCACTGTCTCCTGAGTCTCCACGCATTCCTCCGCGTTGGCCTCGCATGGATGATCGGCTGGAGCTCACGGGTGGGTGAACGCTGTCACGGAGTAGGACCGCTGCCGTGCAGCCAGTTCGGGGACTGGATCAGTTCGACTCGTATGCCGTCGGGTCCGAGGGCCAGGACGACCTTGCCGCCACGGATCGGACCGATCGTGGGCACGACCGGGTCGGACAACAGCTCGAATCCCGCTTCCTTGACCCGTCGGCACATGTCCTCGATGTCCGTCACGGCGAGAGCGAGGTGGGCGGTTCCCGCTGCGGCGTTCCTGGCGTCGGCAGCCTGCGCGGAGACGTGGCCGAAGTGCACGAGTTCGACCGCGAAGGTGGACCCCTCGATGCGCAACACGACCGCTTCCATCTCGTACTCGGAATCGTCCAGCAGTGTCCCGAGATAAGGGGCCCGGGGAGACCAGCGGAAGGCCACCTCGAGTCCGAGGACGTCCACGAAGAATGGGAGGGCCTCATCGATTGAGGTGACGTGAATTCCGATGTGATGGGGTGCCAGGACCCTCGGAGTGGATTGCCTGCCCGGATTCTGCACCACCATGACTCTCCCCCATGAGCATGACAGTTGCTACTCCTCAGCCGTGATTAGGCTAGCCCAGCGTCCGGGTCCTGTCGATCCCTCGAAAAAACGATCTCCGCTGAGGCTGATGAGCCGGCCGCGACCGGCCTGTCCACCGGTTGACGTGCCTCATCTACGACGGTTGCGGCGTCGTCATCAGCGGTGCGGCCCCCATAAACTTCGATACTTCAAGCACGGTGGAGGGAGCGACCTTGAGCGCGGAGAATCGGCACCCCCAGCACCTGGACACCGGTGGCGGTGCCTTCGTGGGCGGAAATGTCGACACCGGAGGCGGAGACTTCGTGGGAAAGGACAGCATCAAGTCAGTTGTCCACGGGTCAGTGGGGCGCCTTTCCGTGGGAACGACTGACGGAGCTGCCGCCGACGGCCAAGGAGAGGCCGCCTTCGCGGAATTCCAGCGGGCGTTGGAGGACTTGACCGAACAGCTGAAGCTGGCGGAAATGAGCCCTGGCGCGAAGAAGGCCGTCATCGAGGACGTCGAGACGGTGCTCTCGGAGACGCAGGAGGAAGAGCCCGACGCGGACCTGATCCTTCACAAGGTCGACTCGATCAGCCAACTGCTCGGGAAGATGGCCGGTGCGGCCACTTCGCTGACCGGAATAGCCGATCTCGCGCACCGACTTCTCGATTGGGCCACTCAGCTGTTCCGGTAGCCGAGCACCGTGAGTTCGGGGACCGCGACGACGAACGCCACCCCGTTCTCCGCCAACGCCCCCAGCTGTTGCACCACTTCCTCGGCAAGGTTCCAAGGCAGAACCAGGACGTAGTCCCAGTCGCCGGGTGCGAGACATGAAGGCGGCATGACCGGGATGTGGCTGCCCGGCAGGTGCTTGCCCTGTTTCGATGGCGCGGCATCGTAGACCACGGGGAGCAGGTCGGGTTTGACACCGGCGAAGTTCAGCAAAGTGGTGCCCTTCGCCGCTGCACCGTAGGCGGCGACACGTACGCCTCGGCGTTTCGCGTCCAGCAGGAAGGTCAGCAGGTCGTCCTTGATTCTCTCCGCTCTGGCCTGAAGCTGAGCGTAGGTCCCGCTCTCCATCAGGCCCGCGTCGACTTCCGACTGCAGAAGCTGACGCACCCGAGGAGTCACTTTCCGAGCCTGGCCCTGATGCTGCGCGTAGACCCGAAGGCTCCCTCCGTGTGTGGGCAGCTGCTCCACGTCGAAGACTTCGAGACCCGCCCGTTCCAGGACGTGCCCCGCGGAGGTCAACGACAGATACGAGAAGTGTTCGTGGTAGATCGTGTCGAACTGTCCGTGCCGGAGGAGATTCTGCACGTGCGGGAACTCGAGGGTCACCACCCCCTCGGGCTTGATCATGGAGCTGAGGCCGGCGGCGAAGTCGTTGATGTCGGGCACATGGGCGAACACGTTGTTGGCGACGACGAGGTCGGCCAGGACGTCCTGCTTCGCCAGCTCATGGGCCAGGCTCGCCGAGAAGAACTCCTCGATGACGTCGATCCCGTACTGGCGGGCGGCCCGGGCGGCTTCCGTGGCCGGCTCGATGCCGAGGCACGCAATCCCCCGTCCGGCGAAGTTCCTGAGCAGGTGTCCGTCGTTGCATCCGATCTCCACGACAAGGGACTTGGCACACAGGCCCAGGCGAGCGGTGACGGAGTCGGTGAACGCCGCCACGTGTTCGAGCCATGACCGCGCTGTACCGGATCGGTAGGCGTAGTCCGCGGTGAAGAGCCGCCGTGGGTCGGAATGGTCCTCCAACTGCATGAGCTTGCACACGGAGCAGAAACGGACGCGCAGCGGAAGGTACACCTCCGGCTCGTCGAGTTGACGAGCCGACAGATAGGCGTTCGAGGGCGGGGCGAAGCCCAGGTCGAGCACCAGGCCGTTCAACGCGGACGCACACGATCTGCACTTCATAGCGTCACACCCGTGAAACCTGCGTCAAGGGGAGGGTAGGAGGCGTCCCGGGCCGACAGGTGTGAGACGGGGAGAGGCCAGCTCACGCCCAGTCGCTCGTCCTCGGCTCCGATCCCGCGCTCGTGCGGTGGTGAGTACTCGCAGCTGTGAACGTAGACCACCGTCGCGTGCGCGGACATGGCTTGGAAACCATGCGCGAAGCCGGGTGGGACGAGCATGCTGTTGAGCCCGTCCCCGCTGAGCGTGCGCGCACACCACTTCAGGAAGGTCGGCGAACCACTGCGAACGTCGACCGACACGTCCCGGATTTCCCCCCGGACGCAGGTGACGAGCTTGGCCTCGGCCCTGGGAGGAACTTGGTAATGCAGGCCACGGACGGTTCCCGCGCGGACGGTCTCCGAGACGTTCACGTGGACGACCGGCCACCGCCAGCCGGCGGCGAGCAGCTCCCGGCTGTCGAAGATCCGGGCGAACCTTCCCCGCGTGTCCTCCCTCGGGATCCGCGCGATTTCCACGAGGCCCTCGATCTCCGTGCAATGGAAGACCAGCACACCCCAGATGAAACCATTGCCCCGTCGGGGTGACAAGCGGGCCACCCGCGGCGGTGCGCCACACCCGGCCAGTGAGTACACACGCACCAGCACCTACACCAAAAGGCCCAGGCAGGCCGGAACTTGGCGCGACGGCCCCTCTCACGGGCGACAATGAGGACCCCGGTTCGCTCCACGGGCTCGGGGAGCGACTCCCGTACGCAAGGATGGGGATACCGACCTCCTTCACTCGATCAGTGTGCGGGCTGAAGAAGCTCAGTGACAGCGGTGAACTCCTGGCCGTGGTATTCCCATCCGACGGTCTGTCAGCTCACCTCCCTGCAGAACAGAGAGGGAAATTCCCGTCATGCCGTTGTTCCTCACGTCCATTGCCTGCGAGGTACTCGATCAGATCGCGGCCCACCTGGACGGCGATCCGCATGACCTGAAAGTCGCCTTCATCCCCACGGCCTCGAACCCCTCGGAAAACAAGGAGGGAACCGAGAACGACCGCAACAAACTGGTGAGCCTGGGATTTCAGGTCTTCGATGTGGACATCGCTGCCACCGGACATGAGGACCTCAGGCAGGCCCTGGAGCCGGCCGACGTCATCTTCGTCGGCGGCGGCAACACCTTCTACCTGCTTCAGGAGGCCCGCCGGAGCGGATTCGACCAGATGCTCCGCGATCTGGTGGGCAACGGCAGGTCGTACATCGGTTCCAGTGCGGGCTCGGTCCTGCTGGGCACCACCATCGAGCCCATCAAAATGATGGACGATCCCAAGGAGGCTCCGGAACTCGCCTCGTACGACGGACTCGGCTTCGTCGACTTCGTCCCGCTCGTCCACTACGGCAATGAGGAGTTCGTCGAGGAGTACGGCGCGGCCCTGGCCGAGCTCTACTCGTCCGGGCCCAGGTTCGTGCTTGTCCGCGACAACGAGTTCCTGATCGTCCGCGGCGACCACTGGCGGATCTGCGGTTGATTCGCGTCGGCGCTGTCCTTCGCGCCGGAGACGTGTCGGGACCTCTCGACGGACAGGCAACGCGGAGCGAGGAGCGGGGGCAGCCGTGGGTCAGCGATTGGCTGGGAAAGTCGCCCTGGTCACGGGCGGCGCGAGGGGGATCGGCCGGGCCACGGCACTGGTGTTCGCCCGGGAGGGTGCCGAGGTCGTGGTCAACTACGTCCGGCACGCCACGGCGGCCCGCGAGGTGGTCGAGGCGATCCTCGACGGCGGGGGCAGTGCGACGGCCCTGGGGGCCGATGTCGCGAACCCTGACCAGGTGTCCCGCATGTTCCAGGAGATCGAGCACCGATTCACCAGGCTCGACATCCTCGTCAACAACGCCGGGCTGTGGCGACCGGGGCGGGGCCTGACCATGGACGGCTCCCTCCTGGACGACCTGTGGTCGGTCAATCTCAAGGGCGCTCTCAACTGCGCGCAGCTGGCAGCACCCTTGATGAACCGCCATGACTACGGCCGCATCGTGAATGTCTCCTCGGTGGCCGGGCTCGCCATGGCCACCCCGGACAACACGCCGTACACCCTGACCAAAAGCGCACTCATTGCCCTGACCAAGCGCCTCGCCCTCGAACTCGGCCCCACCGTCACGGTGAACGCTGTCTGTCCTGGTCTGATCGCCACGGACATGATGGAGGGGGACCAGGCACGCCATACCACCGCGGGGATCGTGAGCCGCACGATCCTGGGTAGAGCCGGCACGCCCGCCGAGGTGGCGAACGCCATCCTGTTCCTGGCGAGTGAGGAGGCGAGCTTCGTGACGGCCCAGGCCCTCACCGTCGACGGAGGACGCACCGACTTCGTGTCGCGCTCGGGCTGAGCGGTCTTCACATCGCACCGGACGGGTGGCAGACCTTGGGGCAGCGGGAGCCTCCGCGGCCGAAGGAAAAAATCAATATGTCTCTGCGTAGAGGATTGCGCGATCATGGACGAGCCTGAATCTATCTCGACCGAGGGCGGAGCGGTGATCCGCGGTGACGTGGGCTCTGAAACGTTCATCGGGCGGGATCAGATCATCGTACTGTCCGGCTACTCGCAGGCCGAACTGGAACAGACCCTCGCGCGGATGGTGTCCCTGCTCCAACAGCCGGAGGCCTCGATCCGCTTCGGAGTCCGCGACGGCCACCGCACGATGTCCCTCACGGGTGGCGGCACCGAGGCCATGGTCTCCCTTGAGGCCGCGATGGCTCTGTCCTCGATGGTCCCCGGCGACCAGTCGTCGTACCTGGCATCCGTGATCGTCAGTCCGGTTCTCCGCCGCTGGGTCACCCAGTTCGTTCCGCTGTCCGGCACCGTGACGGTCGTGGAAGACCCGTCGGGGATCCTGGAAGTCCATCCGGAGTTCAGCATCCTCCACGCCCGTGGTGAGGGTGCTGCCCGCCGGGTCTTCCGCGAGCGAGTGGCCGACATATCGACAGTGGCTCGCCGGTACAACACGTTCGTCGTGCTGGGGGATCCCGGCGCGGGCAAGACCACGGTCCTGTGCAAGCTGGCGCTCGAAGCGGCTGAGATGCGCCTGCGCGACGGCTCCGGCCGGCTGCCCCTGATGGTCACGCTGGCCGACTACCGGAACCCCACCGACCCCTATGCGTTCCTGGTCGATCAGGCACGGCAGCGGCTCGGCGACTCCGTGTCCGTGAGGGACCTCCTCGCGCGCGGTGAACTCCTTCTCCTCGTGGACTCTCTCAACGAGATGCCCCGTACGAGCGACCAGGAGTTCAGAAGCAAGGTCCGGACCTGGAGGGATTTCGTCAACCGCTGGCCCGAGAACCAGTTCATCTTCTCGTGCCGGCAGCGCGACTACTCCGAGCCGTTGGGCGTCCAGCAGGTGGAGATCGACCCCCTGGACGATGCTCGAATCCGACTCTTCCTGGAGCAGTACCTGGGTGCGGAGTCCGCCGAGACCTTCTGGGCACGCATCGCGGCCGGGCGGGACAATCTCGTCAGCCTGGCGCGCAATCCCTACCTGCTGACGATGCTCACCGCGATCTATCTGTTCGAAGGGGACCTGCCGACCAACCGGGCCCTGCTGTTCACCAACTTCATCGAGGTGTTGTTCAGACGGGAGTCCAGCAAGGGGCACGCGGACTGGCCGCCCGAGACGGTGCTGTTCTCCGCACTGGCGCAACTCGCGTGGGAGATGCTGGCCAGCGGCGAGGGGACGAGGCTGTCCTACACGGCGATGGCGCGGCTGCTCCGGCACCAGGTGGACGCCCCGACGGACACCGGATACACGCCTTCCGACGTGATAATCCAACTCGGCCTGGCGACAAGCCTGTTGGAGTCTCATCCCGGAGCCGAGGGCGAGGAGGAGATCTTCTTCTACCATCACCTGCTCCAGGAGGCGATGGCCGCGCGAGAGATGCTGCGGCGGTGGCGGTCGGGGCAGGACCTGAGGCCCCAGGTCGAGGTCCCCCGGCTGGTGCACGAGATGCCCGACGTGGGACCGCTCGGCCCCAGTGAGCCCCTCCCTCCGCCGCCGTCGAGCGGATGGGAGGAGACCACCGTTCTCGCGGCCGGGCTGGCGGAGGATCCTGCCGCGTTCATCGACGCGGTCCGCGAGGTCAATCCGGTTCTGGCCGCGCGTTGTGTACTGGAAGCGGGCATCAACACCACGCCCGCCATGCGGTCACTGCTCGTCCGGGACCTGCAGCGGGAAGTGAGCGATGCGCGGGTCCATCTCAGAGCCAGGATCCTCGCGGGAAGCGTACTGGGAGACCTGGGCGACGGCCGCTTCGAGCACCTGGCGGTGGAGGAGCGACCGGTGCTTCTCGCGCCCCTGGTCGACGTTCCGGCCGCCAAGGCCCGGATCGGGAGCCCGCGGTGGGTCACCGGTCGGCTCGTCCGCGAGGGGCACAGGTTCGGACGGGACGAGGAGCCTCGCCATACGGTTCGCCTCGGGGCCTTCCGCATCGGCACCTACCCGGTGACGAACGCCGAGTACCGCCGTTTCGTGGCGGACGACGGCTACGGGAAGTACGGGTGCTGGACGGAGGCGGGCCGTGCCTGGTTGCGAGGCGAGGATCCGGGCGGCGGCCCCGAAGCGGAGTTCCTCAACCTGCGTCGCCATCTCAGCGTCGACCCCAGCACCATGAAGCGATGGACGCAGGACCCGAGCGCGTCCAAGGCGATCGCGGGGTGGCGGGCACTGATCTCGGAGTCGGACGAGCGGGCGATCGCGGAACTGGAGGAGTACTACGCGCGGAGGTCGAGGCAGCAGCCGGCCTTCTGGGAGGACGAACGGTACGGGCAGCCGAACCATCCCGTCGTCGGAGTGACGTGGTACGAGGCGATGGCGTACTGCTCCTGGCTCACAGTGCAACTGAGGCTGGCGGGCCGGCTGCCGCAGGAGCACGTCGTCCGGCTCCCCACCGAGGCCGAATGGGAGTACTCGGCTAGGGGGCCCGGGTCGCACGCGTATCCATGGGGGCGGAAGTGGGATCGGGCCCTGGCGAACACGCGGGAGGGCCAGGTCCTCGGGCCGACCTCGGTAGGGGTGTACGCGGTGACCCCCTCCGCGTTCGGCTGCGCCGACATGTCGGGCAACGTCTGGGAGTGGACGCACAGTCTCCATCGGGCCTATCCCTACGATGCCGATGACGGGCGGGAGGACCGGAGCGACCATGGCTGTCGCGTGGTCCGGGGCAGTTCCTGGATCGATCCGCAGCTGTACGGCCGTTGCGCGTACCGGGGACGACACCCACCTGACTTCTTCGACTACGACCAGGGGTTCCGTGTGGTGGTCGCCGAGCGTCTGGGGTGATGTCCGCCGGCCCTGACACCTGCGGCGCGCCGCCGGCCCGATGGTCTTGGCTATCGTGGCTCCCGGATCGAGCAACGGATCCGTCGGGGAATTCTTCGAAGGGGGCGGGATGACCGAGGCGTTGGTGCTGGGCGGCGGCGGTGTGGGCGGGATCGCGTGGATCACCGGGCTGCTGGCGGGGCTCGCCGACACCGGGCAGGACGTCACCGGGGCCGATCTGCTGCTCGGAACCTCCGCGGGCTCGACCGTCGCGGCGCAGGTGGGCAGCGGGCTGGCGCTGGAGGAGCTGTACGCCCGTCAGGTGGATCCCGCGCTGCAGGCCGCCGAGATCATGGCCGAGATGGATCTCGAGTGGTTCGCCGCAGAGATCGGTGCCGCGACGGGCGCCGCCGCCTCGGTGCCGGAGTTGCGGCGGGCGGTGGGGCGGGCGGCGCTGGGGGCGCGGACCGTGCCCGAGGTGGAGCGGCGTGCGGTGATCGAGTCACGGCTGCCGTCCCACGCCTGGCCCGACCGAACGCTGAAGGTCGTCGCCGTGGACGCCGAGAGCGGCGAGGCGCGGGTCTTCGACAAGGACTCGGGTGTGCCGTTGGTCGACGCCGTGGCGGCGAGCTGTGCCGTGCCGGGCGTGTGGCCGCCGGTCACCATCGGCGGGCGCCGGTACGTCGACGGTGGAGTGCGGTCCATCGCCAACGTCGACCAGGCGGCCGGAGCGGATCGGGTGGTGGTCCTCGTGCCGCTGGGCACCACCGAGCCGTTCCCCAGTGAACAGCCGCTGGAGCGGGCCGTCGAGGAGCTGCGCGAGCGGGGCGCCGAGGTCGTGGTGGTCGCGCCCGACGAGGCGTCGCGGGCGGCGATCGGTGACAACGCCCTGGACCCGGCCACCCGCCGCCCGGCCGCCGAGGCGGGGCGGGCGCAGGGGCGCCGGCTGTCGCTTCCGTGGAGCGACCGGAGCTGAACCGCGCCGCCGGCGTCCCCCTCAGGTTCGGCGGTCGCAGACCGACGGCACCCAGGTCAGCTCCTCGTTGCTGCTGAGGCTGTCCAGGTTCTTCAGCAGGTCGTCCAGGTGGCGTGGGTCGGCGAGGAAGTCGATGGTGGCCTGGGCGAAGGCGTCCCGGACCGGGGGCGGCATGGCGTCGGAGGCGTCGAAGCAGTGGACCGCCTCCGGATCCAGCAGTGTGCCGGCCAGGGAGCGGTGCCAGGAACCGTCGGAGCCGGCGGTCGGCTGCGCTCCGGTGTGGACGGAGAAGCCGGACTCCTCGGCGTTCCAGGCCCGCTGGGCGTCGGTGGAGGCGAGGTGGCGGATCAGTTGCCGCGCCTGCGGGGTGTCGTGCAGCAGGGCCACGAGGTCCCCGGAGACCTCCCAGGTGTTCCTGGCCGCGGCGCCGGGGATCAGCTCGGAGGAGGGCTTGTAGCTGCCGTGCGCGTCCTTCCAGGGCTGGTAGGCGCGCACGAACGATGCCTGGTGCTCCAGCGTGCACTGCCGCGGCCGCCGCGCCACCAGTTGGGAGGCGTCCTGGTACTCGGTCTTCAGCGCCCGTGCCACGAGGTCGGGGGACTTTCCGGCGCCGACCAGCTCCCCCCAGGTCCGCCAGGCCCGTTCCACCTCCTTGGACTGCCAGGGCAGCAGGCCGCGTGCCCACCGCTGGTAGATCCCGGGGCCGGACTGCTGCAGGAGGATGTCCTCGACCCAGTCCGTGCCGGGCCAGCCGCTGGTGGCGCCGGAACCCATGCCGAGGCACCACTGGTCGGGCCGTCCGCCGGCCTGCCTCAGCTGCCGGTCGCCGGTGCGCCCCGGGTACCAGACGATGCTCTTGACGTCGGCCTTGAGCGGGAACCAGTACACGTGTCCGTGCAGCGGGGTGGCCCAGGACGTGCCGAACGCCCCCTCGGGGACGAGATCCTCGACGGGGAAGAGCTGCCCCCGCCCGGCGTAGTCGGCGAGTTCGCCCGGGCCGGTGAGCACCACCACGTCGGGTGGCGTACCCGCCTCTACGTCGGCGCTGAGCACCTGGCTCTCGGCGGAGCTGCCCTGGTAGTCGACGTGGATGTGGTGCTCGTGCTCGAACGGGGCGATCACCGCGTCCCGGAAGTGCCCGGCGTCGCCGCCGGTCCAGTTGGCCAGCAGGGTGACGGTCGGTTCCTGCCCGAGCGCGCGTACCCCCACCACGACGGCCGCCGCGAGCACGGCCAGGCAGCTCGCCACCACGGCGATCACGCGCACGAGGTGGCGGGAGGGGCGGCGCCGGGTGCCGGGTGCGGCCGTCGCGGGGCCGCTGCCGGGGGCGCTCACCGGGGCCTGAACCGGTAGTCGTTGATGTGCTGCCGCAGTCCCGTCTCGGCCAGCGCCATGAGCAGGACGCCTCCTATCACGATCCACACCGAGGCCGCCGCGCGGAAGCCGGTGTGCGCCAGGTACGAGGCGGCGTCCCGCCCCGCTCGGGGAATGTCCGGACCGGGCGGCGCCCCGTCGAGCAGCGCGCGGGTGTCCGCCATGCCCTGGTGGGTCCACACCGTGAACAGCAGCAGGGCCACGAAACCCGTGGCCAGCAGCGCTCCGGCGGCGATGAGCTGGCGGTTGTACTTGCGCCGGAACCTGCGGCGCAGGAAGAGCTGGGTCTCCACCAGGGCCGCGCCGAGGGCGAGGACGAGCAGCGCGACCACGCTCCAGCCGAGCCACAGCAGCGGCCCGAAGGAGGTCTGCCGCTTCACCGCGGCCAGCTGTTCGCTGCGCAGCGCCCTGAGCCGGGCTTCGATACCGGAGTCCTCGGATTTCAGGATGCTGGTCGCGTAGCTGAGGTACGCCTCGCGCAACACGCTTCCCGGCGGCTCCGGTTGGGCCTTCTGGACCATGCCTCCGTACCCGGAGATCAGTCCGGCGACGGTCTGCACGGCCTGCCGGGCGGCCGGCCCGCCCACGTCGTCCGCGGCGGCCACGGAGACGCTCTGCGCGGCCACCGAGATCTGCGTCTGGAACTCGCTGATGGACGGGGGCGTACCGGTCGCGTCCGCCTGTGCCGCCTCGAGCGCGTACAGCGCGGTGTCGATGGCGAGGACGGCCGGGGCGCTGGAGGTGCGCAGCGGGTTCGCGTCGCCGTGCACGCCCTCGTAGGAGAGGAACAGCGACAGGGTCAGCACGGCCGAGAGGGCCAGCAGCAGCCGGCGGCGCACGGCGAGCTCGTGGGCGGTCGTACTGCCCTCCTCCGGCGGGCGCCGCCCGGCGGCCAGCAGACGGCCGAGGAGACGGGGCAGGGGCGCGGGATCGTGGGGACCGGCTGCGCGGTGGGCGGCCCCGGCCGGGCGTGGCTCCACCGGGCCGCCGGTCCCGGCGCGCGTGCTCGTACCGGCACCCGCTCGCGCACCCGTGCCGACGCTCATACGGCCCTCCTCAGCAACCGTCCGCAGTCGCCCCCGCAGTACACCGAGTCCGCCGGGCCGATCCATGTGCAGTCGGGGCACTCGATGAGTTCGTCGGCACCGCCCGGTGCGGGGCCGTCGCCGGAGGGGTCGGGTGGGCCCGCCAGGGGTGGGCCTTGGGCGGGCGGCCCGGCGGCGGCCGGCTCCTCGGGTGGTGTGGTCATGGCGCTGGAGAGGATCAGGTGCTGCCAGTCGACGTCCTTGAGGCCGTCACGGACCCGGCCCGTGCCCGGCACACCCGCGAGCCGGCGCAGCGCGCCCAGCAGCTGGGCATCGCCCAGTTCCTCGGCGAGGGACAGCGCCCGGGCGAGTTCACGGTCGGCCTCCGCCCCGCCCTCGGCGCGGCGCAGCCAGGCCCGGTACGCCCGCGCCACGGCGGCGCTCGCCTGCTGGTACAGCTCGTGGCGGCGGACGCCGGGATGCTGACGGGAGGCGTCGAGCGGGTTGTCGGTCCAGCGGACCAGGATCGGCTGCGGCGCGGGCAGCCGCACGGTGCGCCCGAAGTCGGGTACGACCACGTCCACGGCGGCGAGCTGGAGGTCCTCGCCGATCTCGCGGCCGGTCGGGTCGGCGGTCAGGACGACCTGGAAGTGCCGGGTCTCCTCGCCCCAGGCCCGGGTGACGTATTCGGCGCCGCGCTCGCCGAACTCGGCTGCGCAGGCGAGGAGTTCCTGCTCTCTCGGCACGACCTGCTTGACCTGGCGGATGACGGTGCCGGGGGTCGGGGTGAGCCTGATGCGCAACTCGGGGATCGCCTTGCCGAGCAGTCCGTTCACCAGCTCCTCGTAGGCGGCGGGCAGTTCGGACTCGCGGCGGACCGCGCCCGCCCGGCCGTGCAGCCGCCGGGTGATGCGCAGCAGGAGGTCGGCGTCCCAGTCGTCGCCGATGCCCCACGCGTCGCAGACGAACCGGCCGTCGCAGGCTTCGAGGGCGGTGTCCAGGGCCATGGTGGCGCGGTGGTCGTGCTCGTTGCGCCCGTCGGTGAGCAGCAGGACGTGCTTGATGGGCGCGGACTGCTTGCTCAGCAGCCGCCGGGCCAGGTCGAGCCAGGGGCCGATGGCGGTGCCGCCGTCCGCGTCCAGGATCCGTACGGCGCGTTCGGCGGCCTCGCGCTCGGCGGGCCCGGCGACGGCCATCACCTCGCGGCCCGGGCCGGGGTGCACCACCGTGGCGTCGAACCGGCCGGAGAGCACGGCGAACGCGCTGCCCTCCGGCAGCAGCCGGAGGGCGGCGACCGTGGCGTCCTTGGCGGCGTGCAGTTTGGCGGCCGGGTGCAGCATGGAGCGCGAGGTGTCGACGATCAGCACCTCGGCGAGGGCGGGCCCGGACCCGCGGGCGGCTCCGGTGACGAGGCCCGGGCGGCCGCCGTGGTGCGTGACCCCGATCTCCACGATGGCGTGCATCTCCCGGTCGTGGGGCCGTCCGGGCGCGGCCGGCACGGCGGGCAGTTCCTTCTTCTGGCCGACCGCGAGGGTCACCGCGATGTCGCCGGCGTCCTCCTTGTGCTCGCCGGTCCCGGCGCTCCCGGTGTTCCCGGCCGTGCTCATGGCGGCGTCCCCCTCGCTTCTTCGTTTCGGAGTTCTCAGAACGTGGTCATCGGCCGCACGGCGTGGGCCAGGTCGAGCAGCCGGCCGTGTTCGCCCGCGGTGCGTGCCTGTGCGGCCAGTTGTCTGAAGGACTGCTCCAGCAGCGTGCGCAGGGCGTCCTCGGCGCCGGATCCGAACAGCTCACCGATGGGGAGCTTGGGCCGCCGGCCCTGCTCCGCGCCGTGCAGCACGTTCTCGCGGACCTCGGCGACCAGCCGGGCCCGTGACTCGCCGTCGGCGGCACCGCCGTCCAGGTGCAGCTCGGGCAGCCGCCGGTGCGCGTCCCGCAGATCGGCGAGCGACGGGGCGCGGCCGTGCAGGAGGCCGGCGCGGACGCGGACGGCCGCGATGCGGGCCGCGTCGTAGTGGCGGGACGTGGAGGGGACGTCGTCGAGGACGTGTACGGCCGCGTCCCGGTCTCCGGTGGCCAGGTGGCCGCGGGCCAGGCCGAACGCGGCGGCGGTGTGGGCGAAGTCCCGTGCCCACACGGCCTCGTAGAACCGCATCGCGTGGGCCGTCCGCCGGTCGCCGTGTTCGGCGCAGTACCCGAGGGCGAGCTTGGGCACGTACTCGCCGGGCAGCGCCCGGTAGACGGCCTCGAAGCAGCTGCCGGCCTGCCGTACCTCGGCCTTGCTCAGGTGCAGCACGCCGCGGTGCCAGGCGATGCGCCAGTCGTGAGCGGCGGCGCGCTCGCCGAGCTGGGTCTCCGCCTCGGTCAGCCAGCTCTCGGCCTCGCCCTGCTCGCCTCTTCGGAGGTAGGCGCGGCACAGCCACAGCGCGGTCTCGGGGGTGCCGAGGCGGGATTCGCGGGGCCACTGCCGGGCGACCCGGTCGGGTGCGTCGGGCGGGAAGGTGTCGAGCAGCAGGGCGGCACCGTCGTCGGGGTCGGGCACCGGCTCCGGGAGGGCGCCGGCGACCTCGGCGGCCGAGGGCGGGGAGACGTCCAGCTCGGCGGGCTGTGCGCCGGGGCGGGTGGTCCAGTGGTCCAGGGAGGGGATGGCGCCGAGTCCGGCGTCGAGGCTGGCGTCGGTGGCGCGGAACCGGGTGGAGCTCTCGGGCAGCTGCTCGCCGAACTGCAGCGAGCGGAACTCGCGCAGTACTTCCCAGAGCTGGCGGGACATCTCGGCGGCCGAGCGGAACCGGGCGCGGGGCTCGGTGTGGGTGGCGCGGTGGATGAGGCGGCGGAAGGAGTCGGGGGCGAGGCCACGGGCCGGTTCGGCGCCCTCGGCGAGGCTCTGGAGGGTCATGCCGACGGTGTAGAGGTCGCTGTCGACGTGCCAGCCGCGGCTGTGGATCTCCTCCCTGGGCGGGGCGAAGGTCTTGGTGTACACGTAGGCGGAGGTCCGGTCGCCGATGGCGCGGACCGCGCCGAGGTCGACGACCTTGATGGCCCGTCCGAAGTGGATGACGTTGGACGGCTTCATGTCGCAGTAGAGCAGGCCGCGTTCGTGCATGTACTGCAGGGCGCCGAGGATCTTGCAGCCGTAGGTGAGGACGTGGTCGAGGCGGGGGCGGCCCTGGAAGATCCGCTCGACGTCGTCGGCGTGGAAGAGCCGCTGCAGGTCCCGGCCGGCGATGTAGTCCATGACCAGGTAGCCGGTGGGTGACCGGCCCGGGACCTGGTGTTCGGCGTAGGTGATGAGGCGGACGACGTCGGGGTGGTGCAGGTCGGTCAGGGAGCGGCGTTCCTCCACGGCGTTGCGGCGGGCGAGCGCGTCATGGGCGTCGATCAGGCCTTTGAGGACGACGCGGTGGCCGTCGGCGCGGGTGTCCTCGGCGAGGTACACCCAGCCGAGGCCGCCGCGGGGAAGGCAGCCGAGGACCCGGTAGTGGCCGTCGACCACGTCGCCCTCGGCCAGCTGGGGCAGGAAGGAGTAGGGGGTGCCGCAGCGCGGGCAGCGGCCGGTGGTGCGGGCGGCCTGGCCGCCGTAGCCGATGCCGATGGTCATGGTGCAGCCGTTCGCGCCGCAGCGGCGGCCGCCGGTGGGCGGCCGGGGGTCCTCGACGAGCCCGCTCTCGGGTGCGGGCACGTCGGGCAGCCTGACCAGTCCGTGCTGGTCGAGTTCGCCCACGCCGGCGACGGCGTGGGTGGGCCCCGGCCCGGGCGGCTCCTCGGTGGCGGGGTCGGGCGGCGGGGGCGATGGCTCGGTCCGCGGCTCGTGGTGGCGGTGTCCGCAGGTGTCGCAGTAGCCGGTGGCCATGATGTGGCCCGCGCAGCCGGGCCGGACGCATGAGGTCATCGGGGGCCCTCCTCAGCGGTTGCCGTGCCGGAGCAGAAGCCGACGAACCGCCGGACGGCGGTCTCCGCCGCGTCCACGTCGCAGGGGGTCTGCCGCAGCAGCGACAGGGCGAGTTCGTAGAGCCGGTAGGCCTCCACGACCCGGTCGCCGCCCTGGGCCGTGGCCCGTTCCTGGCACAGCGGCCACTCGGCGGTGATGCGGCCGAGGAGTTCCTCGCGGCGGCGCAACCGTGCGTCGAGGACGGAGAGAGCCTGTTCCAAACGCCGGCGGCGGCGTTCGGCGGCGTCCTCGAAGGTGAACAGCAGGTCGGCGCGCCGGGGTTCCTTCTCCCGTTCGGGTGTGTGCGCGACCCATGCGCGCAGCATCCGGGTGCGCCGTACGCCGGCCTCGGCCTGGTCCAGCAGGTGCCGGGCGCCGGGATCCGGTGCCACGCGGTCGCGGCGCTCGTCGAGTGCGGGCCCCCACTCGTCGACGATCCGGTCGATTTCGTGGTGCAGTCGGCTCCAGCGCTCGCGCAGCGGTCGCTGCACGAAGGATTCGGCGGCCTGGGCCGCACGGCCGCCCCGGCGCCGGAAGACCAGTAACAGCCGGGCTCCCTGCTGGGCGAGGCGGTCCAGGAGGCCGAGCAGGGCGTCGGGTTCGGCCGCCTGGTCGACTCCGACCAGGACGGCGGCGAGGGGGACGCGCAGCGCGCCGAGCCGTTCGGGCCGGGGGTCGCCGCGGATACCCAGCCGCTCCGCGATCCGGTCCATGACCTGAGTGGCCGTCATGCCCTTGACGTCCAGCGCGAGATCGTGCCCACCGGCCGGGGGCACGGTCTCGGGCGGGTCGTGGCCGAAGGCGCTGGTGTTCTGCTGGGTGCGCAGTTCCCGGTCGGCCAGGGTGATGGCGCGGGTGAGGGTCCAGGCGCGGCCGCTGCGGGCCGGGACGACGGTGACGAGCACCGGCCAGCCCTCGCCCCGGAACCAGGAGGCGAGTTCGGTGGCGAACGGTACGTCGAGCCGGCGGGCGGCTCCCGGCGCGCCGGTGCGCAGCGCCGGGTCGACGGCTTCGGCGCCGTCGGTCCAGGCGGCGACCTGCGGCAGATGACTGAGGATGGTCTCGGTGGGGCTCATGTAGCTGAAGACGGAGCCCGGGCCCTCGTCGACGCTGAGGACGATCCCGATGACCTCGTCGGTCTCGTGGTCCACCACTCCCCCGCCGCTGAAGCCGGGTGCGGCCAGTTCGTCGGGGGTCTGCGGGCGCAGCTGCACCTGGTTGTCCCGGCCGCGGGCGGCGACCAGGGTGGCTCCGTGCCAGCGGCCGCCGTCGTCCCCTGCCGGGAAGCCGTACATGCTCACCGGTCCGTGGGGCGAGGCGAGCCGGTAGAGCCGGGTGGTGTGCTCGGCGGGCAGGGGGTCGGCCAGGCGCAGCAGGGCCAGGTCGCCGATGCGGTCGCCGAAGGCGTCCTCCCGCTGCGGCACGTGCTCGTCCTCGCGGGCCGTCGCCGCCACGCCGGGTACGCCGGGCACGCCGACGAAGTGGACGACGTAGGTGCGTCCGGGACGCACGACATGGGCCGCGGTGAGCACCTGGTCGGGCGCGAGCAGCACCCCGGCACCCAGGACCCGCCCGTCCGGCTCTTCGATGCGGGCAACCCAAGGTGGCGTACGTAACCGCGACTTGACGGCTCGCTCCCCCGTGCGCGTCATGGCACCCGAGGTTACTCCCCGTGCCCGTCCGGTACCACTGGTGTGCACGGGCTTCAGTGGCCGGGAATCTCCTCCCGTGCCTGCCAGCCGCTCCAGCGGCCTACGGTGACGGCGATCACCGGGCCGGCCGGCGGGGTGTCCCGGTACTGCGGGTACTTCTCGCACAGCAGCCCGACGGCGGCCTCATGGGCGCGCCGAACGGCGGGGTCGGACGCGTCGGGCGGCAGGATGCGGGCGTCGCCGTCGGCGCGGGCCCACCACAGGTGGTCCCAGTTCTCGTCGTAGGCGTCCACGAGCAGGCAGACCGGCGCGTGTGCGGCGATGTTGCGGAGCCGCTTGAGGCGGGTGGTGGTCTTCGGTTTGTGGTCGACGGCGGTCACGAGCTGTTCGGTGCCCTCGAGGAGGTGCCAGGCGAAGACCACCGGCACCTGGTGGGGGCGGCCCGCCGCGTCCACCGTGGCCAGCCGGGCCACCCGGGCGGCGGTGAACCGGCGCCGCGCCTCCGCCTCGGCCAGCTCCGGCATCCTCGCTCCCGTGCGGTCAGCGGGCGTGCAGCGCGTCGAGCACGTCGAGCACGTCGGCGTCGGTCAGTTGCTCGAAGTCGTCGTACCACTGGCCGACGGCGCTGAACGCGGCCGGCCGGAGCGGGCAGACCACCGCGTCGGCTTCCTCGGTGAGTTGGTCGAGGGAGTCCGGGGCGCCGACCGGGACGGCCAGGACGACCCGGGCGGGTGCCCGGCGCCATACGTGGCGCAGGGCGGCGCGGGCGGTGGCGCCGGTCGCCAGTCCGTCGTCGACGACGATCACCGTTCGGCCCCTCAGGTCAGGGGGCGGGCGGTCGCCGCGGTAGCGGCGCTCGCGCCGGCCCAGTTCGTGCCGTTCGCGCTCCACGGCCGGGGCGAGCCGCTCCTCGGTCAGGCCCAGCTGGTCGAGCGTGTCCGCGTCGAAGAGGGGCGGGTCGTCGGCGGCGAGAGCGCCCACGGCGAACTCCTGGTGGTGCGGGGCGCCGATCTTGCGTACGACGAGCACGTCGAGCGGGGCGCCGAGGGCGCGGGCGACGGGCGCGGCGACGGTGATCCCGCCGCGGGGCAGGGCGAGGACGACAGGGTCGGGCAGTTCGCCCCGGTCGCGCAGTTCGCTCAGCAGGCCGGCGAGTTTCCGTCCGGCCTCGGCACGGTCCCGGAAGCGCATGGGGTGGTCCTCTCGCCGGAGTGCTTCCTCCCCCGCACCTCCATGGTGCAACGGCGGTTCGTCGCGCCGTCGGGACACTCCCACAATTCGAACACGTGAGCTATACACTGAGTGTATAGTCCGGGCATGCCTCATTCGACTTCGCCCGGGACGAACCCGAACCCGGAGCACGCACCCATGAAGATGCGCGGACGGGCCCGAAGGTTGCGCCTGTCCGCCGTGGCCTCGGCCGCCACCTGTCTGGCGCTGGCGCTGTCCGGCTGCGCGCAGGTCGACACGACCTCGCCGAGCTCGGCGCGCGCAGAGGCGGCACACGGGGCACCGGCCCGGTTCGGCACCGTCGACTGCCGCGAGGCCAAGTGCATCGCGCTCACCTTCGACGCCGGGCCCAGCGAGAACTCCCCGCGGCTGCTGGACATCCTCAAGGAGAAGAGGGTCCCGGCCACCTTCTTCCTGCTCGGCAAGCGGCACATCGACACCTACCCGGAGCTGGTCAAGCGGATGGCGGCCGAGGGCCACGAGGTCGCGAGCCACACCTGGGACCACAAGATCCTCACCCGGATCCCGGACGCCCGGATACGCGAGGAACTGAAGCGGCCCGACGACGCGATACAGCGGCTCACCGGGCGCAAGCCCACGCTGATGCGGCCGCCGCAGGGCCGCACGGACGCCCACGTGCACAAGATCGCCAAGGAGCTGGGCCTGGCGGAGGTGTTGTGGAGCGTGACCGCGAAGGACTACACGACCGACGACTCCGCGCTGATCACCCAGCGGGTCCTGGACCAGGCGTCCCGGGACGGCATCATCCTGCTGCACGACATCTACAAGGGCACCGTGCCCGCAGTACCCGGCATCATCGACGCCCTGAAGGCGCGCGGCTACGTCTTCGTGACGGTGCCCCAACTGCTGGCGCCGGGCAGGGCGGAGCCGGGGAAGGTCTACCGGCCCTGAGGGACCGGGTCATCCGAGTGGGCGACGTGGGGGGCCAGACAGGTGAGCCGGGGCCGAACGCGCAGGTGGCCGACGCCGATTGCCTACGATCGTGCCGTGCCCCTCTTCTCTTTCGAACGCACTGTGCCGCTTCCCCCCGAGGAGGCGTGGCGCCGGCTCACGCAGTGGCCCCGCCACGGTGACACGGTGCCGCTGACCCGGGTCACCGTGGTCACGCCCGCACCGACCCGTGAGGGCACACGCTTCGTGGCCCGTTCGGGCGTCGGCCCGCTGGCCTTCGACGACGTCATGGAGGTCACGGTCTGGCAGCCGCCGGTGGACGGCGAGCCCGGGCTGTGCCGCCTGGAGAAACGCGGGCGGGTCATCCTGGGGTGGGCCGAGATCGAGGTACTGCCGGGACCAGGTGGCCGCAGCCGTGTGGTGTGGCGCGAGGATCTGCGGATCCGC
Source organism: Streptomyces sp. NPDC007905 (assembly GCF_042959345.1). Lineage (NCBI taxonomy): Bacteria > Bacillati > Actinomycetota > Actinomycetes > Kitasatosporales > Streptomycetaceae > Streptomyces > Streptomyces sp. NPDC007905. The sequence goes on from NZ_JBIBKS010000003.1 coordinate 41,008, forward strand.
TTCCTCCCCCGCTTCTTCGACGGCATCGTGGAGCGGGCGTCACGCGCGGTGTTCGGGCGTGCGGCCAACCGGCTGCTGAGGCGGGCGTGAGGACGGCAATCCTCAGGCCACCGACCCGATCCGCCCCGCCGCCGGCGACGCCGTGTCGTGGTGGATCGGCGTGTGCGCGCCGGTCAGGGACACTCCGCTCCCGCCCCGCCGGGCCGCGACGATCTCCGCGGCGATGGACAGTGCCGTCTCCTCCGGCGTGCGGGCGCCGAGGTCCAGGCCGATGGGAGAGCGCAGGCGGGCCAGTTCGAGTTCGGTGACGCCGACCTCGCGCAGGCGCTCGTTGCGGTCCTGGTGGGTGCGGCGGGAGCCCATCGCGCCGACGTAGGCGACCGGCAGCCGCAGCGCCGATCGCAACAGCGGTACGTCGAACTTGGCGTCGTGGGTGAGGACGCACAGGACGGTACGGCCGTCGACCTCGGTGCGCTCCAGGTACGTGTGGGGCCACTCGACGACGATCTCGTCGGCCTCCGGAAAGCGGGTGCGCGTGGCGAACACCGGGCGGGCGTCGCACACCGTGACGTGGTAGCCCAGGAACTTTCCGACGCGGACCAGCGCGGAGGCGAAGTCGATCGCGCCGAAGACGATCATCCGGGGGGCGGGGACGGAGGACTCCACGAGGAGTGTGAGCGGGGCGCCGCAGCGCGAGCCCTGTTCGCCGATCTGCAGGGTGCCGGTGCGGCCCGCGTCCAGGAAGGCGCCGGCCTCGGCGGCGACCGTGCGGTCCAGCTCGGGGTGGGCCGCGAAGCCGCCGTCGCAGGAGCCGTCGGGACGGACGAGGAGGGCCCGGCCCACCAGTTCGGCCGGACCCTCGACGATCCGCGCCAGCGCCGCCGCCTCCCCACGGGCGGCGGCGGCCAGTGCGGCCGCGACCACCGGCCGGGCGGGACCGTCCGCCCGTACCGGTGCGACGAGGATGTCGATGACGCCGCCACAGGTCAGGCCGACGGCGAAGGCGTCCTCGTCGCTGTACCCGAAGCGCTCCAGGACGGTCTCGCCGTCGTCGAGCGCCTGCCGGCACAGGTCGTACACGGCGCCCTCCACGCACCCGCCGGAGACCGAGCCGATCGCCGTGCCGTCGGCGTCCACCGCGAGGGCGGCGCCGGGCCGGCGCGGGGCGCTGCCGCCGACGGCCACCACGGTGGCGACGGCGAAGTCACGGCCCTGCTCGACCCACCGGTTCAGCTCCTCGGCGATGTCCAGCATCTCTTGGTCTCCTCAAGCGGGTTGGAGGGTTCGAGGTGGGTGGCTATTGCACGCCCAGCCAGCCCTCGATCGGGTGGAGTGCGAAGTAGATCAGGAAGACGGCCGTCAGACCCCACATGAAGGCGCCGATCTCGCGGGCCTTGCCCTGCGCGGTCTTGATGGCCACGTAGGAGATGACGCCCGCGGCGACACCACTGGTGATGGTGTACGTGAACGGCATCAGGACGACGGTCAGGAAGACCGGGACGGCGGTGGCGCGGTCCGCCCAGTCCACGTGCCGGGCGTTCATCAGCATCATGGCGCCGATGACGACCAGGGCGGCGGAGGCGACCTCCTGCGGGACGATCGCGGTGACCGGGGTGAAGAACAGGCAGGCCGCGAAGAACAGGCCGGTGACCACGGAGGCGAGGCCGGTGCGGGCGCCTTCGCCGACGCCGGTGGCCGACTCGATGAACACCGTCTGGCCGGAGCCGCCCGCCACGCCGCCGATCGCACCGCCGGCGCCGTCGATGAACAGTGCCTTGGACAGGCCCGGCATCCGGCCCTTGTCGTCGGCCAGTCCGGCCTCGGTGCCGACCCCGATGATGGTGGCCATCGCGTCGAAGAAGCCGGCGAGGACGAGGGTGAAGACGATCATGCCGACCGTCATCGCGCCGACCTTCTCCCAGCCGCCGAACTCCACGTGCCCGAAGAGCGAGAAGTCCGGCGCCGAGACCGCGCTGCCGTGCAGTGCGGGGACGCCGTTCGCCCACTGCTTGGGGTCGATGACGCCGAGGCCGTTGAGGACGGCGGCGACGATGGTGCCGGAGATGATGCCGATGAGGATGGCGCCGGGGACGTTGCGGGCCTGCAGCATGAAGATCAGCAGCAGGGTGCCGGCGAAAAGCAGCACCGGCCAGCCGGTGAGCTGGCCCGCCGGGCCCAGGCTGACCGGCGTGGCCTCGCCCTTGTGCACGAAGCCGGACTTGTAGAAGCCGATGAGGGCGATGAACAGGCCGATGCCCATCGTGATGCCGTGCTTGAGCGCGATCGGGATCGCATTCATGATCATCTCGCGCAGGCCGGTGACGACCAGCAGCATGATGACGACGCCGTACATCACGCACATGCCCATGGCCTGCGGCCAGGTCATGCTCGGGGCGACCTGCGAGGACAGGACGCCGGAGACGGAGAGGCCGGCGGCGAGCGCGAGGGGCACCTTGCCGACGAAACCCATCAGCAGCGTGGTGAGGGCCGCCGCGAACGCGGTCGCGGTGATCAGCGCCTTCTGGCCGAGCGTGTCCCCCGCCGCGTCCTTGCCGGACAGGATGAGGGGGTTGAGCAGGAGGATGTACGCCATCGCCATGAAGGTGGTGACGCCGCCGCGGACCTCACGCGAGACCGTGGATCCTCTTCTGGATATGTGGAAGTACCGGTCGAGCCAGGACCGCCCTGCCGGGACGCGGGTGCCTTCGCCCGCGTCGTCGGCTGCGGTCCTCGGCTCCACTGACTGCTGGGTCATGGTGCCATCTCCCAAGGTTCACAGGGGCACCCGTGCGACCGCCGTGAGCGGGCACGGGATTTGGGAATGGACGACCCGGGGGACGGCCCGAGACGAACGAATTTCCTGGTACTTCAAGGACCGCGAGCGGTGCGGAACTCAAAGGGGGTTCCTCCGGGCGGCGCGGCGGAGTGCGTGACGTTCCCTGCGCCGCCCGGAGAGCTGGGGTGTTACGCGGTCCCCGTGAGGTGCTCAGGCCGTACCGGAGTGCGGTTGAGTTCCAGCCCGGTCGCGTTCCGGATCGCCGCGAGGACGGCCGGGGTGGACGACAGGGTCGGGGCTTCGCCGATGCCGCGCAGCCCGTACGGGGCGTGGTCGTCGGCGAGTTCGAGCACGTCGACCGGGATCGTCGGCGTGTCGAGAATCGTGGGGATCAGGTAGTCCGTGAAGGAGGGGTTCCTGACCTTCGCCGTCTTCGGGTCGACGATGATCTCCTCCATCACCGCCACGCCCAGGCCCTGGATCGTACCGCCCTGGATCTGGCCGATGACGGAGAGCGGGTTGAGCGCCTTGCCGACGTCCTGGGCGCAGGCCAGTTCGATGACCTTGACCAGGCCGAGCTCGGTGTCCACCTCGACGACCGCGCGGTGCGCGGCGAAGGAGTACTGGACGTGTCCGTTGCCCTGGCCGGTGCGCAGGTCGAAGGCCTCGGTCGGCCGGTGCCGCCACTCCGCCTCGATCTCGACGGCCTCGTCCTCGAGGACGTCGACCAGGTCGCGGAGGACCTCGCCGCCGTCGGTGACCACCTTGCCGCCCTCCAGCAGGAGTTCGGCCGTCGCCCAGGCCGGGTGATAGGTGCCGAACTTGCGGCGCCCGATCTCCAGGACCTTCTCGCGGACGAGTTCGCAGGCGTTCTTCACGGCGCCGCCGGTGACGTACGTCTGCCGGGAGGCCGAGGTCGAGCCGGCGCTGCCGACCTGGGTGTCGGCGGGGTGGATGGTCACCTGGGTGACACCGAGCTCGGTGCGGGCGATCTGCGCGTGGACGGTGACACCGCCCTGGCCGACCTCCGCCATCGCGGTGTGCACGGTCGCGACGGGCTCGCCGCCGACGACCTCCATGCGCACCTTGGCGGTGGAGTAGTCGTCGAAGCCCTCGGAGAAGCCGACGTTCTTGATGCCGACCGCGTAGCCGACTCCGCGTACGACGCCTTCGCCGTGCGTGGTGTTGGACAGACCGCCGGGCAGCTGCCGTACGTCGGCGCCCTCGCTGGACTCCCACTGGCGCTCGGGCGGCAGCGGCATCGCCTTGACGCGGCGCAGGAGTTCGGCCACCGGGGCCGGGGAGTCGACCGGCTGCCCGGTCGGCATGATGGTCCCCTGTTCCATCGCGTTCAGCTGCCGGAACTCCACCGGGTCCATGCCGAGCTTCTGCGCCAGCTTGTCCATCTGTGCCTCGTAGGCGAAGCACGCCTGGACCGCGCCGAAGCCGCGCATGGCGCCGCAGGGCGGGTTGTTGGTGTAGAGGGCGATGGCCTCGATGTCGACGTCGTCGACGACGTACGGGCCGACGGAGAGCGAGGAGGCGTTGCCGACGACCGCCGGGGAGGCGGAGGCGTAGGCGCCGCCGTCCAGGACGATCCTGCACTTCATGTGCGTGAGCTTGCCGTCCCTGGTGGCCCCGTGCTCGTAGTGGAGCTTCGCCGGGTGGCGGTGCACGTGCCCGAAGAAGGACTCGAACCGGTTGTAGACGATCTTCACCGGCTTGCCGGTGCGCAGCGCCAGCAGGCAGGCGTGGATCTGCATCGACAGGTCCTCGCGGCCGCCGAACGCGCCACCGACGCCGGCCAGCGTCATGCGCACCTTGTCCTCGGGCAGGCCGAGGACGGGCGCGATCTGGCGCAGGTCGGAGTGGAGCCACTGGGTGGCGATGTAGAGGTGGACGCCGCCGTCCTCCTCGGGTACGGCGAGGCCGGACTCGGGGCCGAGGAAGGCCTGGTCCTGCATGCCGAAGGTGTACTCGCCCTTGACGATCACGTCCGCCCTCTTGGCGGCCTCGTCCGCGTTGCCGCGGACGATCGGCTGACGGTGCACGATGTTCGGGTGCGGTACGTGCCCGACGTGGTGGTCGGCGCGGTTCTCGTGGACGAGGATCGCGTCGGGGGCGGTCGCGGAGGCCTCGTCGGTGATGACGGGCAGCTCCCGGTACCCGACCTTGATCTTGGCGGCGGCGCGGCGGGCCGTCTCCGGGTGGTCGGCGGCGACGATCGCGACCGGCTCGCCGTGGTGGCGTACCTTGCCGTGGGCGAGGACCGGCGTGTCCTGGATCTCCAGGCCGTAGTTCTTCACCTCGGTGGGCAGGTCGTCGTACGTCAGGACCGCGTACACGCCGGGGGTGGCCAGGGCCTCGCCGGTGTCGATGGAGACGATCTCGGCGTGCGCGACGGTGGAGCGCAGGATCTGGCCCCACAGCATGTCCTCGTGCCACATGTCGGACGAGTACGCGAACTCGCCGGTGACCTTCAGGGTGCCGTCCGGGCGGAGCGTGGACTCGCCGATGCCGCCCCTGGTCCGGGTGCCCTGCGTGATCCTCGTAGGAGCGCCCATGGGGGCACCTCCCTGCTCGAACGTAGTGGAGAGCTCGGGGGACGGCATGTCAGACCCCCTCGGACTGGCGGGCGGCCGCCAGGCGGACCGCGTCCATGATCGTCTCGTAGCCCGTGCAGCGGCACAGGTTGCCCGACAGCGCCTCGCGGATGTCCGCGTCCGTCGGGTTCGGGTTGTTCTCCAGCATCTCGTCGGCGGCGACGAGCAGCCCCGGGGTGCAAAAGCCGCACTGGACGGCGCCGGCGTCGATGAACGCCTGCTGGATCGGGGAGAGTTCAGTGCCCTCGCCGGTGTGCGAGTCGGCGCCCTTGGCCTGCCATCCCTTGGCCTCGTCCAGCGGGGTGCCGCAGGCGCCGGACGCGCAGCCGCCCTCGGCACGCTGCTTGGCGAAGTCCGCGAGGCCCTCCACGGTCACGACCTCGCGGCCCTCGACCTGGCCGGCCGCGACCAGGCAGGAACAGACCGGGACGCCGTCCAGGCGCACGGTGCAGGAGCCGCACTCGCCCTGCTCGCAGGCGTTCTTGGAACCGGGCAGGCCCAGGCGCTCGCGCAGGACGTACAGCAGGGACTCGCCCTCCCAGACGTCGTCGGCCTCCTGCGGGCGTCCGTTGACGGTGAAGTTGACGCGCATTACGCAGCTCCCTCGGATGCGCGGCGGGCGCCGCGGTACGACTCCCAGGTCCAGGTGAGCGTCCGGCGGGCCATCACGCCTACCGCGTGGCGGCGGTAGCTCGCGGTGCCCCGGACGTCGTCGATCGGATTGCAGGCGGCGGAGCACAGGTCCGCGAACTGCTTGGCGACCGACGGGGTGATGATCTTTCCGTTGTCCCAGAAGCCGCCTTCTTCCAGGGCCGCGTTCAGGAAGTCCTCGGCGGCCCTGGCCCGCACCGGGGTCGGGGCGGCGGAGCCGATGCCGGTCCGGACGGTGCGGGTCTCGGGGTGCAGGGCGAGACCGAAGGCGCACACCGCGATGACCATGGCGTTGCGGGTGCCGACCTTGGAGAACTGCTGCGGGCCGTCGGCCTTCTTGATGTGGACGGCGCGGATCAGCTCGTCGGGCTGCAGGGCGTTGCGCTTGACGCCCGTGTAGAACGCGTCGATCGGGATGCGGCGGGTGCCGCGGGCCGCCGACTCCACCTCGACCTCCGCGCCGGCCGCGAGCAGGGCGGGGTGGGCGTCACCGGCGGGCGAGGCCGTGCCGAGGTTGCCGCCGACGCCGCCGCGGTTGCGGATCTGCGGGGAGGCGACCGTGTGCGAGGCGAGCGCGAGACCCGGCAGCTCGGCACGGAGATCCCGCATGATCCTCGTGTATGGGACGGAGGCACCCAGCCGTACGGTGTCCTCGCCGGCCTCCCACTCGCAGAGGTCGCCGACGCGGTTGAGGTCGAGCAGATACTCGGGCCGGCGGTGGTCGAAGTTGATCTCGACCATCACATCGGTGCCACCCGCAATCGGCACAGCGGTGGGGTGCTCGGCCTTCGCGGCGAGCGCCTCCTCCCAGCTGGCGGGGCGAAGGAAGTCCATGACCGGCTCTCTTCTTCGTCTCGTGGGTCGTACAGATTGAGCCAATCCGTGTGCGGCGGCCCCGGCTCGTTCATGTGGTGTTAACGCGGAGTGGACTCAGTACACCGCCCTGTACTCCGGCGGGGTCAGTCACCGAAACCATGAAGGAGTTGGCTGGCCACAGAGGGCATCTTGTAGATTCGTATGAACGGAGGTCATCAGTAACCTCTCCGTTTTCCTGGGGAAACTCGGGAAACAGCCTGACGGCCCCGCCGGACGGTCCGTGCATCCGGGCTCCGGGTCCGTCACCGGTCCCCCACCAAGATTCATCGTAGGTTTCGAGACAAAGAACGGCGGCGACGAGATGCGGCTGCGCGCACTGCTGGACACCGACGCGCTGGGGCTGCGGCTGCTGGGCGGCGAGGACGAGCTGGACCGCTCCGTGCGCGGGGTCATGACCACCGACCTGCGCGACCCGAGCCGCTACCTCTCCGGCGGCGAGCTGGTGCTCACGGGCCTGGCCTGGCGCCGGGACGCCGACGACTCCGAGCCCTTCGTACGGATCCTGGTGCAGGCCGGGGTGGCGGCACTGGCGGCCGGCGAGGCCGAGCTGGGCGATGTCCCGGACGACCTGGTGCTGGCCTGCGCGCGGCACCGGCTGCCGCTGTTCGCGGTGCACGAGTCGGTGGCGTTCGCGACGATCACCGAGCACGTCGTACGGCAGGTGTCCGGTGAGCGGGCCGGGGACCTGGCGGCGGTGGTGGACCGGCACCGTCGGATGATGACCTCGGGCCCGGCGGGCGGCGGCCCTGACGTGGTCCTGGACCTGCTCGGCTCCGATCTGGACCTGCGCGCCTGGGTGCTCTCGCCCGCCGGCCGCCTGATCGCGGGCTCGAAGGTCGCGGGCCCCGCGCTGCCCCCGGAGACCTGCGCCAAGCTCGCCGCGGAGTACCTGGCCGCCGCCCGCACGGGCCGCCGCGGACCGCACCGCGCCCTGCTCGGCGGGACGACGTACTCCCTCTTCCCGATCCGCTCCTCCGGGCGTTCCCCGCAGGCCGCCCGCGACGTGCGCGAGACGGTCCTGTCGGACTGGCTGCTGGCCGTCGAGGCGGACGCCGGGGACTGGCCGGAGGAGCGTCTGGACCTGCTCCAGGGCGTCACGCAGCTGATCTCCGTCGAGCGGGACCGCCGCGACGCGGCGCGCACGGTGCGCCGCCGGCTCGCGCAGGAGGTGCTGGAACTGGTGCAGACGGGCGCGCCGCCCGCCGAGATCGCCGCCCGCCTGCGGGTGGCGGCGCCGGTGCTGCTGCCCGGGCTCGGCGCGGCCCCGCACTGGCAGGTCGTCGTGGCCCGGGTCGAATGGCAGCAGACGGGGGACGGGTCCGCGGGTCCCTCGGTCGAGGGCGGCCCGGTCGCCCAGTCGCTGCTGGAGGAGGTCCTGGTCGACCCGCTGGCCACAGGACCGGAGCCCTCGGACCGCATCGCCGTCGCACACACCGGGGACGAGGCGATCGCCCTGGTCCCGCTCCCGGCGGTCTCCTTGGAGCACGACGGCTCGGAGACCGGCCTGCTCGCCGACGCGCTGCTGCAGACGGTGCGGGAGCCGCTCTCGGCGGGTCTGAACGACGACGGGCGGCTCACCCTCGGCGTCAGTGCGGCCGTGCACTCGCCGGAGGGGCTGCGCGGTGCCCTGGAGGAGGCCCGGCACGCCCGCCGGGTCGCCGCCGCCCGCCCCGGCCGGGTCTGCGCGGCCGGCCACCAGGAGCTGGCCTCGCACGTCCTGCTGCTCCCGTTCGTCCCGGACGACGTACGCCGCGCCTTCACGGCACGCCTGCTGGACCCGCTGAAGGACTACGACCGCCGCCATCGCGCGGAGCTGATACCGACCCTGGAGGCGTTCCTCGACTGCGACGGCTCCTGGACCCGCTGCGCCACCCGGCTCCACCTGCACGTCAACACGCTGCGCTACCGGGTCGGCCGTATCGAGCAGTTGACGGGACGGGACCTGTCGCGCCTGGAGGACAAGCTGGACTTCTTCCTGGCGCTGCGCATGAGCTGAGGCCGTACGGGCCTGGGGCGGCCGAGCCGAGGTCGCACGGGTGCGGGGCGGCCGCCCCAAGTCACGCCAATGCCCCACGACTTTGTGAAATCTTTCACCCACCCCCTTGGCCCGGCCGGGCATTGGTGCTGGAATGCCGCCACCACTCAACAGCTCGACGGCGTGCTCGGGGAGGGCAACGTGGCGCATTCCGCCATGTCTGGTAACGGAACGACCCTTGGTGACGATCCTCTCCAGATCGCGGTATGGCGGCTGCGCTCGCGGGCCTGCTGGGCGGACGCGGCGGCCCTGCTGCCGCCGGACACCCCGGCCTCGGCCCTCCAGCGGGCGGCGCTGCTGGTCGAGCGGTGCCTGTACACCGAGCGGGGCTGGGAGGAGGCGGAGGACGCCCTGCGCACGGCCGAGGCGCTGGCGCACACCGACGACGAGCGGGGGGCGGCCGCCTGCGAGCGCGGCCAACTGGCCTACGCGGCCACGCTGCACGGGGTCCGCGACCGGGCGGACGAGGCGCGGGCGGCGCTGGGGCGGGCGGCGGCGCTGATCCCCCCGGGGGCCGCGGGGAGGGCGCTGCTGGACTTCCGCAGAGGCCTGCTGGCCGAGAACCTCGCCCGCTCCCCGCAGGCGGCCCGCGCGGCCTACCGCCGGGCCCACGCGGGCGCCACGGCGCACGCCGACCCGCTGCTGCTCTCCTTCACCTGGCGCCATCTCGCCGGACTCGCCCTGCGGGACGGCGAGCTGGCGGACGCGCGGCACGGCTTCGCCGAATCGCTCCGCATCCGTGAGGAGTTGGGCTACCTGGTCGGTACGGCCCCGGCGCTGGCCTCCCTGGCGGACGCGGAGTCAGAGCCGGAGGCGTCGCGGCTGCGGGAGGAGGCCCGGCGGCTGTTCCGGCTGCTGGGAGGCGTACCGACCTGGCTGGCCCGGCAGCTGGCCTCGCCGACACCGGGGGCGGCCACGGCGTAGGGCCCACCGCCTGAGGGGTGTGTGCTCAGAAGGAACTGAGAGAATCCTGTGCCAGGCTGGCGCGCCCCGAGCCCCCTCAGGAGTGCTACCGATGAGTCTGGTCAACGGCCTGCCGGCCCATGTCCTGCTGGTTCACGTCGTCGTCGTACTGATACCGCTGACCGCGCTGGCCCTGGTGGCCGGCGCGGTGTGGCCGCGGGCCGCCCGCCGGCTGGGCGTGCTGCTGCCTTCGCTCGCCCTCGTCGCCTTGCTCAGCGTGCCCCTGACCACCCAGGCCGGCGAGTGGCTGGAAAGGCACGTCGACGACGACGCCCTGGTACGGCGGCACACGGAGCTGGGTGACGGGCTGCTGCCCTGGGCGCTGGGCCTGTTCGTCCTGGCGGCGGTCGTGTGGTGGGCGGCACGCGGTACGACGGAGCGCGGTACGACGGACGGGCTGCGGGGCGGCGGCGCGGCACGGGCCACCTGGCCGGCCTCGCTGCCGGTACGGGTCGTGGTGGCGGTCCTGTCGCTGGCCGTGGCGGCCGGAGCGGTCGTGGACGTGTACCGGATCGGCGACTCCGGCGCGAAGGCCGCCTGGCACGACAGCTTCTCGAAGAGCGCGCACGGCTCGCAGGACGGTTCCTGACCGTGATGGACCGGGGTGGGCGCGGCCCGGTCGGCGGGCCCCCGCCCACCCCAGCGGTCAGGCCGCGCCCGTGAAGTGCTCCCCGACGAGTCCGCGCACGGCGTCCAGATCCCGCGCGACCAGTGCTTCCAGCAGTGCCGTGTGTTCCGCCGCGTCCGCCACCAGGTCCGCTCGGCGCTGCCGGACCGGGCCGCCGACCAGCGGCCACTGGGCCCGCCGGTGCAGATCGTCCGCTATCTGCACGAGCTGCTCGTTGCCCGCGAGGGACAGTACCGCCCGGTGGAAGGCCCGGTCGGACTCCGCGTACGTCGCGGGGCAGCCGCAGGAGGCGGCGCGCACTGTCTCCTCCGCCAGCGGACGCAGTGCGGCCCATCGCTCGGCGGGCACGGTGCGGGCGAGCCGCAGCATCACCGGCACCTCGATCAGGGCCCGCACCTCGGCCAGCTCGGCCAGCTGCCGTGCCCCCCGCTCGACAACCCGGAAGCCCCGGTTGGGCACGACCTCCACGGCGCCCTCCAGCGCGAGCTGCTGCATGGCCTCCCGCACCGGTGTGGCCGACACCCCGAAGCGGTCGCCGAGGACGGGCGCCGAGTAGACCTCGCCGGGCTTCAGCTCGCCCGCCACCAGCGCCGTACGCAGTGCGTCCAGGACCTGCCCGCGCACCGAGGAGCGCTGCACGAGCCGCGGCTGCGGGATCGGCGGCTCACCATGCGTGTGCTCGCCCCGCACGCCCGGCAGGGCGGCTGCGGGGTCCCGCTCCCGGGCCACGTCGGCCGCGCGCTGCTGCGCCGGAACCCGGGCGTCGCCCCGTGTCCCGGCGGAGTCCTGCACGCCCTGCTTCACGCGGTCCTCCTCCGGGCTGTCGGCACTTAGGGGTCATTAACGGCGGGTTGTTACTTGTCCGTCAAGCACCTTAGGCGCACAAGGCGACAGTTCAAATTTCCTGACAGATGGGCAAGGTTTGCCTTACCTGTGCACGCTGCCCGCGATCAAGGCTCGGGATCCTTCCTCGCCCGGGACGGGGCGCAGAGTCTGCGGGCCTACGGGCGGCGGGCCCATCGGTAGTCGTCGCGAGTTTCAGCCTGCACCGCTACGCCCGGCCGGCCTGCCCGCCGATCACCGCCCGGTGGTTCCCGCACCGCCGGGTCCCGCGGCCGCCCGTGACGCAGGTCTCGTACGACAGCACCGTCCGACCGTATGGTCGTGCCTCCCGCCTCCTACGCCTTTCGGGCGACCCGGCGGCCGTACGGCCGTGCGTCAGGCCTCGTACGCCTGCCGGGCGACCCGGCGGCCGCGCTGCCCGACGCCGCCGTCGGGCTGCGGCTGCGGCTACGGCTACGGCTACGGCTACGGCGACTACGTCGGCTCGGCCGCGTTGCGTGTGCCGTCCGGGCCGGACCGCGAGCCGCTGCCCACCCGGGACCGGGCCGGCTGCTGCGCGTCTCCACCGTGCGGCCGGAGGACACCCGCACCATCAGCCCGCGCACGCCTACGATGCCGGCCGCATCGCCAAACCCACGGTCGGCGTGGCCGCCTGAGGCACCCTCAGGTCGGCAGCAGGCACCGGGGTCCACTAGGATCACCGCGACCGGACCGCCCGCTTCCGAACAGGTATTCACAAGTTCCCCACCTGTCTCGGGAACTTTCCGAGGAACCATCCGTACGGGTAGTCTTATTCGAACTCAACTCCCGCCCCTCATGCGGCAGTTCGAGCAGAACGCCGCCCTGGGCATCCCCTTGCACCTTCTTGGCGGCCTCTTGCCCCGAAACCCCCTGAGGGCCGTCGGGAGTGGGCCACTATGGCGGGCGTTAGGCCCTATCCCAATGCAAGGGACCCCTGATGAGACTGACCGAGATATCGCTGAACTGGCTGCTTCCGGGCGCCGTACTGCTCCTGGGCATGCTGGCGGCGGTGGCGGTGCTCGCGCGCGGCAAGCGTTCCTCCGGGGAGAACGCGAGCGCGGACGACTCGTGGGAGCGCAGCGAGGAGCGCCGCAGGCGCAAGGAGGCCATTTACGGCACGGCCTCCTATGTACTCCTGTTCTGCTGTGCGGCGGTGGCGGCCGCACTGTCCTTCCACGGCCTGGTCGGCTTCGGCGAACAGAACCTCGGACTGACCGACGGCTGGCAGTACCTCGTGCCGTTCGGTCTGGACGGCGCGGCGATGTTCTGCTCCGTCCTCGCGGTGCGTGAGGCCAGCCACGGTGACGCGGCCCTCGGCTCCCGGATACTCGTGTGGATGTTCGCCGCGGCGGCGGCCTGGTTCAACTGGGTGCACGCGCCAAGGGGCGCCGGGCACGACGGCGCGCCGCAGTTCTTCTCCGGCATGTCCCTGTCGGCGGCCGTGCTCTTCGACCGCGCGTTGAAGCAGACCCGCCGGGCCGCCCTGCGCGAGCAGGGTCTGGTGCCGCGCCCCCTGCCGCAGATCCGCATCGTTCGCTGGCTGCGAGCTCCCCGTGAGACCTACGGCGCTTGGTCGCTGATGCTTCTGGAGGGCGTACGCAGCCTGGACGAGGCCGTCGAGGAGGTCCGCGACGACAAGCGGCAGAAGGAGCAGGAGCGGCAGCGTCGGCGCGACCAGCAGCGGGTGGAGCGTGCCCAGCTCAAGGCGATCAGCCGGGGCCACCGCGGCTTCGTCGGCCGCAGCGGCGGCCGGCAGGTCGAGGTGCAGCCGATGGAGCGCGGCCCCGCGCAGGCAACCGCGGAGCCTGCCATATCCGCGCCGGAACAGCTGCCCGTACGCTCTCGGCCCTCCCTTCAGCCGGTCCGCAAGGGCTCTGAGCCGGTCACTGTCGACCTCACCGCGGAGGACGACACGATGGCCCTGCCGCGTCTGGACTCCCTGGAGCGCAAACTGAAGGACCTCGAGCAGCAGTTCGGCTAGCACTCGGCTCGCATCGGAACGGGGGCGTGACCACGCGGGTCCGCCCCCGCCCCGTTTCCGCTCTCGAGTCCGGTCCGCCTCACGGCGCCGGACTCGCGCCGGTCACGCAACCGCCTCCGGCGCCCTTGCCGCCGGTCCGCCTCACGCGACCTCGGTGGCGAGCTCGAACCACACCGACTTGCCCACCCCGTGCGACCGCACCCCCCAGGCATCCGCGAGGGACTGCACCAGCACCAGCCCCCGCCCATGAGTGTCCTCACCCAAGTCCGGCGCACGCAGCCGCGGCCTGCGAGCCACGAAGTCCCGGACCTCCACGCGCAGTCCGCGCGGTGAGACGACGGCGGTCAGGACGGCGTCGTCGTCGGTGTGCACGATCGCGTTGGTGACGAGTTCGCTGGTGAGCAGTTCGGCTATGTCCGAGCGGCCGGGTTTGCCCCAGTGCCGCAGCAGTTCGCGCAGTTCCCGGCGGGCCTCGGGCACCGCCCTGAGGTCCGCCCGTCCCAGCCTGCGCCTGAGCTGGGACGGGTGTGCCCGGTCCGTGATGGTGTCGGTCTCTTCCCCCGCCTTCGCCGAGGAGGCCCCGATGGCCACGGGACCGCCCCCTCGTGCCTGCCTTTTCATGACCCCCGCCCGCACGCTGCTTGGCCCTGCCCTCCTGGTCGAACATGTCCACGGGGAACCATGCCCAGCGAGACCACGGGCAGTCATGGGGGCTCGCGGACGTCCCTCTGTTCGGCCACGGCCACCCGCCCCCACGGTCGGCCCCCGGACACCGTCCTGCCGGTGCCCCGCCCGGCAGGGCCGCCGTACAGCGCCCCTGGCGCCCCAGCACGGACGGGCGAGGGCGTGGCGCACCGGCCGCAGACGTACCGTCACACCGCGTAAAAGTGGCCGGAAAACACCGTTGTCCGGCCGCTGTTCAGGGCCTGGGGACGTTGCGCAGGTTGGAGCGGGCCATCTGGAGCATGCGGCCGACCCCGCCGTCCAGCACGATCTTCGACGCGGACAGGGCGAACCCGGTGACCATCTCGGCGCTGATCTTCGGCGGAATCGACAGGGCGTTGGGGTCGGTGACGATGTCCACCAGGGCCGGCCCCTTGTGCCTGAAGGCGTCCCTCAGCGCCCCGGCGAGCTGCTTGGGCTTCTCCACCCGCACCCCGTAGGCCCCGCAGGCCCGGGCGACGGCGGCGAAGTCGGGGTTGGTGTTGGCGGTGCCGTAGGAGGGCAGGCCCGCGACCAGCATCTCCAACTCGACCATGCCGAGGGAGGAGTTGTTGAACAGCACGACCTTGACCGGCAGGTCGTACTGGACCAGCGTGAGGAAGTCGCCCATCAGCATGGAGAAGCCGCCGTCGCCGGACATGGAGACGACCTGCCGGCGCCGGTCGGTGAACTGGGCGCCGATCGCCATGGGCAGCGCGTTCGCCATGGAGCCGTGCGAGAAGGAACCGATGACCCGGCGGCGGCCGTTGGGCGAGATGTAGCGGGCGGCCCATACGTTGCACATGCCGGTGTCGACAGTGAAGACCGCCTCGTCGTCGGCGACTTCGTCCAGTACCGCGGCGACGTACTCGGGGTGGATCGGGATGTGCTTGTCGACCTTCCGCGTGTACGCACTGACCACGCCCTCCAGCGCGTCGGCGTGCTTCTTCAGCATCCTGTCGAGGAAGCGCCGGTTGGTCTTCTCCTTCACCCGCGGGATCAGACAGCGCAGGGTCTCGCGGACGTCGCCCCACACGGCGAGGTCCAGCCGGGAACGGCGGCCGAGGACCTCGGGCCGTACGTCGACCTGGGCGATGCGCACGTCGTCCGGCAGGAAGGCGTTGTACGGGAAGTCGGTGCCGAGCAGGATCAGCAGGTCGCACTCGTGGGTGGCCTCGTAGGCGGCGCCATAGCCGAGCAGCCCGCTCATACCGACGTCGTACGGATTGTCGTACTGGATCCACTCCTTGCCGCGCAGGGCGTGCCCCACGGGCGACTTGATCAGCTCCGCGAACCGCATGACCTCGGTGTGCGCCCCGGCCGTGCCGCTGCCGCAGAACAGCGTGACCTTGCCGGCCGCGTCGATCATCTCCACCAGCTTGTCGATCTCTGCGTCGCTGGGCCGGACGGTGGGCCGGGAGGTGACCAGGGCGCTCGCGGGGGCCTTGTCCGGGGCGGGTTCGGCGGCGATGTCGCCGGGCAGGGAGACCACGCTCACCCCGCGCCGGCCGACCGCGTGCTGGATGGCGGTCTGCAGCAGCCGGGGCATCTGCTTGGAGCTGGAGATCAGCTCGCTGTAGTGGCTGCACTCCTGGAAGAGCCGGTCCGGGTGGGTCTCCTGGAAGTAGCCGAGGCCGATCTCGCTGGAGGGGATGTGCGAGGCGAGGGCGAGCACCGGGGCCATGGAGCGGTGGGCGTCGTACAGGCCGTTGATGAGGTGCAGGTTGCCCGGGCCGCAGGAACCCGCGCAGGCGGCCAGCTGCCCGGTGATCTGGGCCTCGGCGCCGGCCGCAAAGGCGGCGGTCTCCTCGTGCCGTACGTGGATCCAGTCGATGGCGGCGTTGCGGCGGACGGCGTCGACGACCGGGTTGAGGCTGTCGCCGACGACACCGTACAGGCGGCGCACTCCCGCGCGGACAAGGATGTCGACGAACTGTTCGGCGACGTTCTGTTTGGCCATGGCTGTCGTCTGCCCCTTCGCTGTCCCGGGATTCGCCCCTCCCGTTCCATCAATCCACAGGGGCCGCGGTTACGCCTCCCAGACGGCTGCCGCCGTGCGGTCGTCCGCGTAGCCCTTCACCCGTACCTGCACGTCCGCGAGGAACGCGGCGAGGCCGGGCGGGGTGCGGCCGGACCAGCGCCGGGCCAGGTAGGCGCAGAGCGCCGGTTCGCCGCGCAGCGGTTCGGCGAGCCCCTCGGTGCCCATCACGAGCACGTCACCCGGACGGGCTACCGAGGCGCGGAACCGGAAGGGTTCGCGGGGCGGTTCCGGGGCCGGCTCGTACGGGCTCGGCGGGGTCGGGATGCCGAGGTCCATGGTGAGCCGGTCGCCCTCGGGGGTCTCGGCGGGCGGGGAGCCGAAGCCGAGGACGGGTTCACCGGTGGTGTCGGCGGGCGAGACGTGCGGCTCGATGTCCTGCCACTCGCCGTCCCGCAGCCGGAACAGGCCCCCTCCACCGACGCCGAAGAACACGCGGGTGCGGCAGTCGGGGTCGGCGGGCAGCAGCAGGCAGCGCAGGCTCGCCGTGTACTCGTCGGGGTCCAGGTCCTGCTCGACGGCACTGGCGCGCAGCTTGCCGACACTGCGGTCGGTCAGGCGGTGCAGTCCCGACTTCAGGTCGCCGCGCCGGGCGGCCCGGAGGTCCTCGACCAGCCTTTGGTGACTGCGGCCCACGGCCCGCCCGATCAACTGGCACGCCTCGGCCGCCGCCAGGTGCGCAGAGGGCGTGGCCCGCGCGCCGGTCGCCATCGCGACGAGCACCAGGGCCTGCTCACCCGTCCCGAACCGCGCGGTGAGCAGCGAGTCCCGTCGCGGCTCCCCGCGGTAGCGCGCCGAGTCCCCGCGCAATGACACGGCCCGCAGCGTGCAGGCCCCGTACCGGGCGCCGTCCAGCGCGGTGTCGGCGACCAGTTCACCCAGGTCGTCGGGGTCGGCGGCGGGGAGGGCAGTGGGCTCGGGGTCGTAGGTGGGGGGTCCGGAGCCCACGTACTCGAGGGAGGAGGGGGGTGGGGGCGGCAGGGGTGGGGCGGACGGGTCCGCGGAGGGGACCGCCGGACGGGGGCCTGCCGCGGACGGGGAGGCCGGCGGCTCGGGCCCGGAGGAGCCGGCCGACGCGCGCACCGCCTCCATCCGGTCCCCGGCCCCGCCCTCGACGGGCGGGAAGGTCACCGGTGTCCCGGGCTCGGCGGGCGGGGGTTCCCAGGGGGCCCGGCGAGCAGGTGGCGTGTCCTGAGCGGCGGGAGGCACCGGCGGAGCGGCCGAGGCGGAAGGAGGCATCGAACCGGCGGGCGCGACCGGCGCGCTGGAAACGGTCGGACCCGTGGGACCGGCCGGCGCGCTGGAAAGGGGCGGCCCCGTGGGACCGGCCGGCGCCGCCGGACCGGCGGTAGCCGGGGGCGTACCCGCCGGCGCCGGAGGCGTACCCGCTGGTGCCGGGGGCGTACCCGGTGGCGCCGGGGTGCGCTGCGCCGGTACCACGCGCTCCCCGGGCGGGCGCTCCGGCGCCGGCCCCAGGGGTGGTTCGGGGGGCGGCGGCTGGGCCGGCTCGTGCGGCGACGGGCCCCCGGTGTCCCGCCGTGCTCCCCCCGGCCGTCCCGCCACCGCGTTCTTCGCCGAGGTGAAGCGGTCGTCCAGGGAGTCGGGCGCTGCCGTGGGGCCCGTGTCCTCGGTGGAGTCGTCGTACAGCTGCCTCCACCAGTCGTCCTCGTGACGGGTGGGCCTACCCCCCTGCTGGCTCATGCCGCCAATTGTCCACCGCACGGGCCGTATGAAAACGGGGCATCGGGAAAATCCCGCGCGCCCGACCGCCTCGAACGGCGTGTCGAGGGACAGCCCGAACTGCCGTACGTCAGCCGGTGGAAGGCCGCCGGGCGGTCCCACCCCCCACGGGAGGGCCGCCCGGCGACATCGGAAGTGACCCGGCCCCGCTCCCCTTCGTGCACTCGCGCACGTCCGGGCCCGGGTCACCGTCACACACCGACCGGGGCGCCCGAGGCGCCGGTCGAACGGCCGGATGGTGGCCTGGATTCCTTGGACGCGGCTGTGAGCCCGGCGTACGGTCGCCCGCCCTTCGGCGGTGCCACCTTGGCAGAGTCACCTCCGGTACGGCGATGATGGGCGGCAGCGGGTTTGCGCCGTGGCCGGCCGGGATCCACCCGCGCGAGCGGCCGCGGCTCGGTGGGTACGGCGAGGCGGTGGACGCGCTGCGCACGACGATGCGGGCGGGTGGCTCCGGCGTCCTCGCCGGACTGTTCGCGCGTCCGCTGATCGCGGGGGCGTGGCTGGGGGCGGTGCCGTGGGGCTGAGCGGTCAGCGGGCGAGCGGGGCGAGGGCTGCCGGGCCGGCCGGGCGGCGCTCCATGGCCTGGCCGACGGCGTCGGCGACCGCGCGCAGGCCCGCGTCGTTGAAGTGCAGGTGGTCGCCGTGGTCGTAGCCGGGCAGGAGGCGCTGGAGGTCCGCGGGGTCGCGCAGGACGGCGTCGGCGTCGGCGACCGCGTCGAAGACGCCGCCGGTGCGGATGAACCCGTTGACCTGCTGGCGCACCGCCTCGCGGGACGCGTTGAAGAAGCGGTGGCCGCGGTACGGGGTGAGGGTGACGCCGATGACCCGGATGCCGCGGGCGTGGGCGCGGGCGACGAGCGTGCGGTACGCGTCCGCGAGGGCGGCGGGGTCGTCCACCTCCGGGGTGCCGTTGATGTCGTTGATGCCCTCGAACACGACCAGGACCCGCACGCCCGCCCGGTCCAGGGCGTCGGCGCCCAGGCGGGCGAGGCCGCTCGGTCCGGTGCCGTCGCGCAGCAGGCGGTTGCCGGTGATCCCGGCGTTCAGGACGCCGAGCCGGCTCGCGCGCAGGTGTTCGGCGAGCCGGTCGGGCCAGCGGTGGTTGGCGTCGGGGGTGGCGCCCAAGCCGTCGGTGAGCGAGTCGCCGAAGGCGACGACGCTGCCGGTGGCGGTGCCGCGGACGTCGACGCCGGTGACGTAGTACCAGTGGCCGGTGGCCGTCGTGTACGCGGAGCCGTCCTCGTCGTCCGCCCGGCTGGCGCCGGCGGGGGCCACGTAGCTGGTCTGCACGGCTTGGCTGTGGAAGGTGGCCGGGCCGTTGTCGTCCGGGGTGAAGACGGTGACCAGCAGGTCGGCGCCGGCCGGTACGGACAGCGAGACCGGATCGGTGAGCAGGTCATGGCCCGGCGCGACGGTGGCGGTGGGGGCGCCGCGGAAGGTGGCGGTGCGCAGGGTACCGGGCGCGGCAACCGGTCCGGCGGCCCCCCGCAGCGCGACGGTGACCGCACCGAGCCGCAGGGGCGCGGTGCCGAGCCGGTTGCTGAGCCGGACCCGCACGGCGCTGCCGCCGACGCTGAGGTGGACGACGTTGCGGATCGCGGCGCCGGGCAGCGCGGGTGCGGTACCGGAGGGGGCGGTCTCCCACGTACCGGTCCAGGCGCCGGAGCGTGGGGCGGGTGCGGTGAAGTGCGGCACTCCCGCCTGGGGGCCGGCCGCCGCGGCGGCTCGCGCCGTCGCGCCCGGCAGCATCGCGAGCAGGAGTGCCGCGATGACCCGTACGGTCTTGCCCATGTGTGCGCCCGCCTTCCGTGGCTCGTCGGAGGCGACCGTGCCACACGGCCGCCGCGCCACGGCGGAGCGCCACTACGGTTCACCCGCTCGGCCCAGGGGGGCGCAGGGCAGGGGGTCTTGGGCCTGTCGTCAACGGCCTGTCGTCAACGGCCTGTCGTCAAGGGCCTGTCGTCAAGGGCCTGTCGTCCGGCTCGCGTGCGTTGGGGTCGCCGCCCGCGACGGCGCTTCAGCGCGGAGGTGATCCGCGTCCGTCCGCGCCGGGTGCACGGCTGGGGGCCGGAGGAGAGCCGGGTCCAACGCCCTCCAGGGTCAGCAGCTGGATCTTCCGGTCGAGCCCGCCGGCGTACCCGGTCAGCGAGCCGTCCGCTCCGATCACCCGGTGGCAGGGGCGCACGATGAGCAGCGGATTTGCGCCGATCGCGCCGCCGACGGCGCGGACGGCGGCGCGCGGTGCGCCGATGCGTGCGGCGATCTGGCCGTAGGTCGCGGTGGCGCCGTACGGCACGGAGTCGAGCGCGGCCCACACCCGCTCCCGGAACTCGGTGCCGTGGGTGCGCAACGGCAGCCGGAACTGCTGGAGTTCGCCGGCGAAGTACGCGGCGAGCTGGTCCTCGGCCTGCCGGAAGGGCCCACGATCGTGCCGCCGGCCGTCCTGGACGGCCCGTGCGCCCTTCTGCCCCGGCACGGACAGCGAGGTGAGGGCGCCGTCCGGGTCGGCGGTGAGCAGCAGCCGTCCGACCGGGCTGTCCAGCGTCCAGTGGATCGTCTCCATCAGCCCCTCCACTCCCCCGCGACCCGCAGGTGCTGGACGGCGTACGACCGCCAGGGCCGCCAGGTGTCGGGGACGTCGGCGCCGGGAGGGGCCACGTCGGGGTCGCCGAGGGCGCGGACGCGGACGGCGGCGGCGACGGCCGGGTCCATGCCGGGCAGGGCGAGCAGGGCCTCCTGGGCGTCGTCCCGGTCGGCGCCCGGGTCCAGCCGTACGGTGCCGTCGGCGAGGGCGGCGGCGAGCGCGCCGAGGGGGCCGTCGGGCTCGGCCTCGGCGAGGGCGGCGGGCTCCGGGAAGAGGTGCGTGAGGCTGCCGCAGGGGGTGTCGAGGGCTTTGCCGTACCGGCGGACCAGCTCCTGCGCTCCGGGCACCCCCACCAGAGCCCGTACCGCGGGCTCCAGCGGGTCGACGGCGCCGGGCGAACGCAGTCCGGGCCGGGCGGCGACCAGCGGGGCGAGCCCCGGGTCGGCGGCGAGCCGCTCGTCCACCGCGTACGGGTCGGCGTCGAGGTCGAACAGCCGTCGCAGCCGCTGTACGGCGGTGGTCAGGTCCCGCGGGTCGGTGAGGCGCAGCCGCGCGTCGAGCCAGCCGCCCGGACGCGTGCCGCCGCCCGCCTGCGGGCCCTGGGCGCGCTCCTCGACGGCGGCGAGCGCGGTGCCGTACGGCAGCCGCAGCGTGCGCCGGTAGGTACGACCGCCGGGGGCGCCGCTCATCTCCTCGACGCCGGGTACGGCCTCCCGTGCCAGCTGGTCGAAGAGGGCGGCGGCCTGGTATGGGCCCCGGTACGCGAGCCGGATCGGGATGCCTGCCCCGGGCGTGGCCCGGCGGGCGCCCCTGCCCCGGGGTGCGGCGGCCCGTAGCTCGGTCGGAGTCGCGTCGTACACCTCGCGGACGGTGTCGTTGAACTGCCGCACGCTGGCGAACCCGGACGCGAACGCGATCTCGGTGATCGGCAGGTCGGTGGTCTGCAGCAACACCCGGGCGGTGTGCGCCCGCTGGGCGCGGGCCAGCGCCACGGGGCCGGCGCCGAGTTCGGCGGTGAGCTGCCGCTGCACCTGCCGGGCGCTGTAGCCGAGCCGGGAGGCGAGTCCGGCGACGCCCTCGCGGTCCACGACGCCGTCGGCGATCAGGCGCACGGCCCGGCCGACGGCGTCCGCGCGGACGTTCCACTCGGCGGACCCCGGCACGGCGTCCGGCCGGCACCGCCGACAGGCCCGGAAGCCGGAGCCCTGCGCGGCGGCGGCCGTCGGGAAGAACCGCACGTTCCGCCGCTTCGGCGTCACCGCCGGACAGCTGGGCCGGCAGTAGATCCCGGTCGTCTCGACGGCGAAGAAGAACGCCCCGTCGAACCGCCCGTCCCGGCTGCGTACCGCTTCGTACCTGGTGTCCTCGTCCATCACGTGTTCCATTGTCGGCCCCGGACGGAGGGGCGCACTGGCGGGAATCGGACGTGCAGCTCGGCCGCGGCCGGCGGGCGGAGCCATGCCCCTGGGAGTGTCTTCCGGATCGTGTCGGCGACGCGGTCGGCCGGACAGGCACCGTTCCTGTCCGGCCGACCTGATCCAGAGGACACCCCCAGGCCCGTCCGGCGGATCATGCCGGAAACGCGGGGCACGGCACACCCACCCGTACGGACAGGACACCGTTGCCTGGAGCCGGCCTCGTCCGCCGGGCAGGCCCTAGCTCCAGCGGCCCCGCTTGGCCTCCATCGCCGCCTTGCCTTGGGCGCCCTTCCGCTTCCAGTCCTTCCTGATCTCGGACCGGAGCCGGGCGTCCGTCTTGGCGACGATCCACTGGTTCTCCCGCATCAGCTTGCGGTAGCTCTCCAGCCGGCGGACCGGAAGCTCCCCGCTGTCCACGGCGGAGCGCACCGCGCAGCCGGGCTCGCTCTCGTGCGCGCAGTCGTGGAAGCGGCACCGCTGGGCCAGTTCCTCGATCTCGGAGAACACCTGCCCGACCCCGCTCTCGGCGTCGAACAGGCCGACGCCCCGCAGCCCGGGGGTGTCGATGAGCACGCCCCCCGAGGGCAGGGGCAGCAGGTTGCGGGTGGTCGTGGTGTGCCGGCCCTTGCCGTCGACGTCCCGGGCGGCCCGTACGTCCATGACGTCCTCGCCGACGAGCGCGTTGGCGAGGGTGGACTTGCCCGCGCCGGACTGCCCGAGCAGCACGGACGTGCCCGAGCCGACGAGGGCGACGAGCACGTCGAGGCCGTCGCCGTGCAGGGCGCTGACGGTGAGCACGGGCACGCCGGGCGCGGTCGTCCCGACGTCCTGGACGAGGTGGGCCAGGGTCACCGGGTCCGGCACGAGGTCGGCCTTGGTGAGCACGACCACGGGCTGTGCGCCGGACTCCCACGCCAGGGCGAGGAACCGTTCGACGCGCCCGAGGTCGAGTTCGACGGCGAGGGACACGGCGACGACGGCGTGGTCGACGTTGGCCGCGAGGATCTGCCCCTCGGACCGCTTGGAGGAGGTGGAGCGCACGAAGGCGGTGCGGCGCGGCAGATACGCGCGCACGTAGCGGGGGTTGCCGCCTGGTTCGACGGCGACCCAGTCGCCGGTGCATACGACCCGCAGGGGGTCGTGCGGGGTGACGAAGGCGGTGTCGGCACGCAGCACACCGCGTGGGGTGACCACGTCGCACTGGCCGCGGTCGACCCGGACCACCCGTCCGGGCAGCAGTCCTTCGGCCTCGTACGGGGTGAACGCGTCGGCCCAGGCGTCGTCCCAGCCGTAGGGAGCCAGCGCGGAGTGAACAGCGGAGCTGGAAGTCAAGGGAGACCCTTCACAAGGGTGGCCCCGGCGCGCGCGTACGGCGCCGGTCGTCAGCCGGTGGCCACGGAGGTGGACTTGAGGAGTTCCTGGATGAGGGCAGCGCCCAGCACAGTGACAGCCATTCGGTCGACACCTCCTCGCTCCGCTCGTCGGTACGTACGCCACCTCGGCGTGCGCGATCACTCTAGCCCGCCGTCGGCGCCCCGCGTCAACGCGTTTTCCGGGCGCCGGGCACGGCGGTGGGGTTCCCGTCAGTTCACCGCGCAGGCGGTGCCGTTGAGGGTGAACGCGTACGGCGGCCGGTTCTTCCCCTGCCAGGACGCCAGGAACCCGAACGTCAACGTGCCGCGCGCGGGTACCGACTTGTTGTAGTCGGCCGCGGTGGCCGTGACGCGGGAGCCGTTCTGGTGGACGGTCGCGTCCCACATCTGGCGCACCTGCTGGCCGTCGCGGAAGCTCCAGGCGACCTGCCAGCCCGCGAGGGCCTTGCCCGGGGTGACGGTGACGGTGGCCTGGAAGCCGTCGGGCCACTGGCTGTCCAGGGTGTAGGCGACCCGGCAGGTGGGGGCGGGGGCGGGGTTGCGGCTCGGGCCGCCGCTGGTGGTGGAGGAGGAGGAGGTGCCCTGGGGTTCGGGGTCGGGATTCTTCCGGTCGGACTTGGCTCGCGTGGCGGGCGCGGACGGGGTGGTGGAGGCCGGGCCGGAAGCGGAAGGAGCCGGGTGTGTGGTGCGGGAGGTGGCGGGGTCGGCGACCGGCTGACGGTCGTCGCGGGCGGCGGCCGTGTCGTCGCCCGAGTCGTCGAACGGCATCATGGACACGCCGAGGGCCAGCGCCGACAGCAGGACAGCGGCGGCGAGCAGGCCGTTGCGCAGGACGCGGCTGCGGCCCGCGTGCTCCTTCGGGTCGCCGCCGTCGGTGCCGGCCGCGGGCGGGCGGCCCACCCCGAGACGGACCTCGGCGGCGCGGCGCCGGCGCTCCAGATAGGCGAGGCCGCCCCAGCCGACGACCCCGCCGGCCAGCGCGGCGGGCAGGCCGCCGCCGTGCAGCCGCAGACAGGCAGCGGCCTCGGCGCACTGCACGCAGGTGGCGAGGTGCCGGGAGAGGTCGTCCGGTGTGTCGGCGGCCGGCGAGCGGGTGACCGCGTCCAGCAGGCGGGCATAGCTGCGGCACTGCGCGTCCATCGGGGTGTCGAGATGCGCACGGTGGCAGCGGTCCCGGAACAGCGAGCGGACGTGGTCGAGTTCCTCGGCGACCGTGGCCGGGTCGAGGCCGAGCCGACGGGCCACGGTCGGCAGGGGCAGTGCCTCCACCTCGGCGAGCCACAGCAGCGAGGCGTCCGCCTCCTGCATGTCCCGCAGTCCGCGCAGGGCGACCGGGCGCTGCAGCGGCGGACCGGTGTAGCGGGCGGCCTTGCCGGAGTGGAGCCACAGTCTCAGCTCGGGATCCAGCTTGTGCCCCTGGCCGTCGGCCTCCCAGCCGGCGGCCGTGTTGCGTACGGCGGTCAGCAGCTCCGGGATCATCGGCAGCCGGCCGGCCCGGCGGCCGGTGCCGCGCGCGGGCACCGTCCCGGCGGCGCGCACCTCGCGCATGCCGCGGGTGAACGCCTCGGTCGCCAGCTGATGAGCCGTCAGGGACCCGGAGGTGCACAGGTCCGCGTACGAGAGCACCGCGTCCCAGCACTCCGAGAACAAGGCGGCCTCGGTGGCGTCCTGGGGGGTCGGCAGGTCGGGCATGGGACTCCTGCATCCACGAGCGAGGTCAACTCACCATAGGAGAAATGGAGTTGGAGGGAACCTCGCGGCGGCAGGAGCCTTTCACGTCTCCGACACAACTGACAAGCGGCCTATTCAAATCCGGTGACCGTCAGATCGCGTGACGTGACCGTTCCGCCGGGCCCACAACTCCCTCCCCTGATACGTGTGCGAGCGCCGTCCGACTCACCCTCCGGGTTCCTCTTCCGGGACGGATCACACCTCCGCCGGTTCCGCGGCGGGCAGGCTGTCCATGAAGGAGCTGACGGAGAACACCGCGCGGCCGGGTCCGGGCGGGCCGTACCCGGGGGGTGAGGAGAGCCCGAAGTCGTCCATCGTGGCGCGGTAGGCCTCCAGGAGCCGGATGTGGTACTCCAGCGGCGCGCCCTGCGGGTTGGCCTTGCCGAGCGGGGTGGTGGGCTCCGGGCACCAGGTGGTGAAGCGTGGCGTGATGCCGTGGGACATGAAGAAGCGCAGGCCCTCGGTGGTGGAGGCGATGGCCTCGTCGACGGTGGTGAAGCCGAACGGTTCGGCCATCTCCACGCCCGCCACGAAGTTGGGGATGACGTTGCGTGCCCCGAACACCTCGGTGGAGTCGAGGATGCGCCGGTGCCACTCGTCCCGGCCGACGTACCGCTCCTTGCCGGGGCAGTACAGCTCGAAGAGCCGGCGGTCCCACACCTCGAAGTTGGGGTGGTAGATCTGCACGCCGTAGTCCTTGAACCGCTGCACGTCCGCCTTGGGCAGCGCCTGCGCCACGACCTTGCCGATCCAGCGGCCCGGGAAGCGCTCCTCGATGGCCTTGGCGTAGTGGCCGTAGAAGTCGGCCTCGTCCCGTCCCGCGACCGTCTTGGTGATCGCGCCGCCGGTGAGGGTGTAGGCGGTGGACGCCTTCTGGGTGTCGTACCGGTCGATGATCTCGAGGGCCTCGAGCACCTCCTCGACGTCCTTCACACCCGTGTACGGCCGCCCGGCCGCCTTGTGCTGGCGCCAGTTGTGGTTGATGTCGCAGTACTGGCACTCCTCCTTGGCGCCGAAGTACTGGCAGACCCGGAAGACGGTCAGGTAGATCAGGTAGCCCCACTGGATGGTGGGGGCCACCTCCATGACGGACTTCCCGCTGGAGAGCGTGTGCCGGTAGTACTCGGGCATCGGAGGCACACCGACGTCGGCGATCCGCCCGCCGTCGAGGTACAGCCCGAGCAGTCCCTCGTCGTCGGCGGCGACCCGGTACGGCGACGCCGGGTTCACCCGTACGGAGACCACCGTACGGCGCAGGTCGTACGGGCCGCCGGTGAGGACGATCTCCTCCGGGGGCCGGCGCAGGGCGGCCTCGCCCAGCTCGGGCAGGGTGCCGTGGTCGAAGGAGAAGATGAAGTACGACTTCGGCTTGACCTCGCCGCTCTCGTTGTCGCTGAGGGCCGACGTGTCGAAGGCGACGCCGCCCCGGAGCAGGTCCTCCTTGAAGACGGCCTCCCGTGGCACATGCGGGAAACGCTCCATCAGATCCTCGACCAGCGCGGTGCGACTGCCCATCCGTAATCTCCTCCCGGCTCAGGCGTTCGCCTCTCACCGTATGCCCCCGTCCTGGCGTCAGCCGTGCCGGGTCCCCGCACGCCGCGCGATGTGTCCCGGTACGGGGGTGTCGGCCGGCAGCGCCGGATCCGCCACGGGCTCGCCCCAGAGGGAGGTCAGCGGCAGGACCCCGGCCCACAGGCCGAGTTCCGCGTCGGGCCCGTCGCCGTCCTCGGGGGCGCCGGTGCGGATCTTGACCGAGGCCTCCCGGAGGGAGACGGCGAGGAGGGCGGTGGCGGCGAGTTCCCTGCGGTTCGGGCGGCGGGCGTACGACCACTGCCCCGGTGCGGAGTGCTCGGTGAGCCGGCGCAGCCCCTCCAGCTTCTCCTCGGGGTCGGTGACCTTGCGGGCGTCGCCGTGGATCATGGCGCTGCGGTAGTTCACGCCGTGCTCGAAGACGGACCGGGCGAGCACCAGCCCGTCGACGTGCGTGACGGTGACACAGACCGGGAGATCACCGGCGAGGCTGCGGCCGGCCACGGCCCCGTGCAGATACAGCCACCGCTCGTCCCGTCCGTACACCGTGGGCACGACGACCGGCCGCCCCTCGATCACCACGCCCAGATGGCAGACGAACCCGGCGTCGAGGATCGCCTCCAGCTCGGCCCGCTCCAGGCTGCCCTGCTCGCGCAGGCGACGGTGGCGGGTGCGGTCGGTGACGGGGAGCAGGGAAGGGAGGGGTTTCGAGCTCACGGCTCCGAACGGTACCGATATCGCATACACAAGGCCAGATATCTCGCGATTACGGCACCGACCTGCTCCAGAAACAACGAAATCCGTAGCAACGGAGATGGTGCCGTCGAGGATCAGCGCCGGGTCGGGGGCCAGGCCGAGGAGCTCATGGGCGCGGGTGGCCGCGGCCACGTAGGTGCCGCCCCAGCACCCGGGAGACGGTCGACGCGGAGACGCCGGCGCGCGCGGCGACGTCCCGAACGGTCGAGGTGGCCCCTCCCGCGCCGGGGCGCGCCCTTCGTCACCGCTCGGCTCCCCCTCCTCCCCGTGTGTTCGGGTCACCTGATGAGTCCGGTGCGGGGCTCCTCACGCCGCCCGCTCGAGATCCGCCTGGTCGACGGCGTACAGCAGGCCGTCGCCCGCCGACAGCCGCTCGGCCTCCTCCACCACCGTCAGCCCCAGCCGGGCCACCTCGTTGCCCTGGGAGCCGGCGAGATGGGGGGTCACGAAGGCGTTGGGCAGGTCGAACAGCGGGGAGTCGGCGGGCAGTGGCTCCGGGTCGGTGACGTCGAGTACGGCGCTGAGGCGCCCGGTGCGCAGTTCGGCGATCAGCGCGTCGTGGTCGACCAGGGCGCCGCGCGCGGTGTTGATCAGCACGGATCCGGTGGGCATCAGGGCGAGTTCGCGGGCGCCCAGCAGGTGCCGGGTCTCGGGGGTCTGCGGCGCGTGCAGGGTGACGATGTCCGAGCTGCTCAGCAGGTCGTCCAGCGGCAGCAGGGGGACGCCGAGCCGGGCGGCCTCGGCCTGGTCGACGTACGGGTCGGCGAGGCTCGCGGCCAGGTCGTGGGGCCGGAGCAGTTCGATCAGGCGCCGGCCGATGCGGGAGGCGCCGACGATGCCGACGCGGCGGCCGTAGTTGCCGATACCTGGGACGATGCCGCCGCAGGGGAAGGTGCGGCGGGCGCGCAGCAGGTCGCGGAAGGCGAAGGCGTCCTTTCCGGCGAGCAGGATCATGGCGAGGGTGTACTCGGCCACGGGCAGGGCGTTGGCGGCGGCGGCCGAGGAGACGAGGATGCCGCGCTGCCAGAGCTCGGGGGTGGTGAAGCCCTTGACCGAGCCGGCCGCGTGCAGCACCGCCCGCAGGTGCGGGGCCGCGTCCAGGACCGCCGCGTCCAGCCGGGGGCAGCCCCAGCCGGTGATCAGGACCTCGGTGCGGGCCAGGGCCGCGCGCATCCGGGGGTCGGTGAAGTCGTGCGCCACCAGAGCGGGATCGATTTCTACCGACCGGCGCAGCCGGGCGAGCAGTTCCGGCGGGAAGACGAGCGGCACGTACTGGGCCGTCATGGCGAACTGGGCGTGTGGACGCTCGGTCAAGGAGGTGACCTTCCGGCGCGGTGACGTGCGGACAGCAACCGGTCTCCACGGTAGGTCTCGGCGAATGAGAGGGTCAACGGACACGCCTTCTCGGGAGGGACGACAGGGATGACGGAGCCGGCGCAGACGGTCACCAACTGGGCGCGCAACATCACGTACACGGCCAAGGAGTTCCACCGCCCGGACACGTTCGACGCGCTCAGGGCCCTGGTGGCGGGCAGCGCGAGGGTGCGGGTGCTGGGCAGCGGCCATTCCTTCAACCGGATCGCCGAACCGGGTGGCGAGGGGGTGCTCCTGTCGATCGCCGGCCTGCCGCCGGTGATCGAGGTGGACACCGCGGCCCGTACGGTACGGGTCTCGGGCGGCGTCCGGTACGCGGAACTCGCCCGCACGGTCCACGCGCACGGTCTGGCGCTGCCCAACATGGCCTCGCTGCCGCACATTTCGGTGGCCGGCTCGGTGGCGACCGGCACCCATGGCTCGGGGGTGGGCAACGGTCCGCTCGCGGCGGCGGTGCGGGAGGTGGAGCTGGTGTCGGCGGACGGTTCGACGGTGTCGATCGGCCGGGGGGACGCCCGCTTCGACGGGGCCGTGACCTCGCTCGGCGCGCTCGGCGTGGTCACCGCTCTCACCCTCGAGCTGGAGCCGTCGTACGAGGTTGAGCAGCAGGTGTTCACCGAACTGCCCCTGGCCGGGCTGGACTACGAGGCGGTGGCGGCGTCGGCGTACAGTGTGAGCCTGTTCACCGACTGGCGGGAGCCGGGTTTCCGGCAGGTGTGGGTCAAGCGCCGCACCGATCAGGCGCCGGTGGACTTCCCGTGGGCCACGGCCGCGACCGAGGCGCTGCACCCGGTGCCGGGGATGCCCGCGGTCAACTGCACCGAGCAGTTCGGGGTGCCGGGGCCGTGGCACGAGCGGCTGCCGCACTTCCGGGCGGAGTTCATCCCCAGCAGCGGCGAGGAACTCCAGTCGGAGTATCTGCTGCCGCGGTCGGCCGCCGTCGACGCGCTGCACGCGCTCCACGGCATCCGGTCGGCGGTCTCCGGTGTACTGCAGACCTGCGAGGTGCGTACGGTGGCCGCCGACCCGCAGTGGCTCAGCCCGGCCCACGGCAGGGAATCGGTGGCCCTGCACTTCACCTGGATCGAGGACACCGCGGCCGTACTGCCGGTGGTCCGGCGGGTGGAGGAGGCGCTGGACGCCTTCGATCCGCGCCCGCACTGGGGCAAGGTGTTCACCATGCCGTCCACGGCGCTCCGCCGACGGTACGCACGCTTGGCCGACTTCCGCTCCCTGGCCCAAGCCCTCGACCCCACCGGCAAGTTCACCAACGCCTTCGTCCAGGATGTCCTGCGGGACTGACCGGCAACCGGGAACGCCGGGGCTTTCCACAGCCCCTTTCCTAACCCCTTGTCGAAAGTCCCTCCCAGCCCATAGCCTGACGCCGCGCCGGTGCCCACCTCGCCCCGGCCTGGTCTGACGGGACGGGAGGGGCAGCTCCGTGAAGCGCACATCACGTGACATCCGCACGGCGAACCGCTACGAGGTGCTGCGCCAGATCATCGCCGAGTCTCCCACGTCCCGGCAGGAGCTGGCGGCCGCCACCGGGCTGAGCCTGGCCACGGTCGCCACGCTCGTCGGCGAGCTGCTGGACCTGCGCATGATCACCGAGGTCGGTTTCGAGGACTCCGCCGGGGGCCGGCCGCGGGGTCTGGTGGCCGTCAACGCGTCGGGGGGCGCGTTGATCGGTGTCGACGTCGCGGAGACGTACGTCCACGTCGAGCTGTTCGACCTGGCGCTGAACGTGCTGGCCCGCGCCGACGAGGACATGCGGCCGGGTGAGAGCCGGCCGGAGCAGGTGGTCGGACATGTGGCCGCCGCCGTCGGTTCGGTGGTCGCCCAGGCCGGGGTCGAGGCGGCCCGGGTGCTCGGTGTCGGAGTGAGCGTGCCGGGCCAGGTGGACCGGGACACCGGCGTCGCCGAGTACGCGCCCAACTGGAACTGGCACGACGTCCCGTTGCTCGGCCTGCTCGCCGAACACATCGCCCATCCCCTCTATCTGGACAATCCCCTGCGCGCCTGCGCGGTGGCCGAGCTGTGGTTCGGGGCCGCGCGGGGACGCGGGGACGCCGTGGTGGTGAACCTCGGCACGGGTGTCGGTGCCGGACTGGCCCTCGGCGGCGAGCTGCACCGGGGCGTGAGCAACAGCGCCGGCGAGTGGGGGCACACCACGCTCGTACTGGACGGACGGCTGTGCCGCTGCGGCAACCACGGCTGTGTGGAGGCGTACGTGGGCGCGCCCGGCATCATGCAGAACCTGCGCGAACTCAGCCCCGGGTCCCCGCTGTTGCATCCCGAGGACCAGACGGCCACCATCGACGCGCTGGCCGGGGCGGTCGCCGCGAACGACCCCGTGGCACTCAAGGTGGTCCGGGACACCGCCCGCTACCTGGGTGCCGGGATCTCCGACCTGATCAACCTCCTCAATCCCGAAGTGGTCGTGCTCAGCAGCTGGGTGGCGTCCCGACTGGGCGAGCCGCTGCTCGATGAGGTGCGCGCGGCCGTCTCCCGGCACGCGCTCAGGCGGCCGCTGGCCGCCACCGAGATCGTCCTCTCCCCGATCCCCACCGACCCGGTGTCCCTGGGCGCGGCCACGTTCGCACTGGAAGGGGCACTCCAGGCCGTCGGACACAGGACGGGCACCAAGCGCACCACCAGTCCCGCAAGGAGCCGTACCGCACCGCCTGCTGTTCGTGTTCCTCTCCCTCGAGCGCCGGCTGGTGCAGGGGATCGCGCAGACGGGTATCAAGGGCTGAGCTAGGAGACCGATGTCCTTTCGCACCACCACCGATTACGTCGAAGACGTCTCGCCGGGATCCGGGGCGCTGCCGCCCCGCGCCCGGTACGCGCCCTCGGACGCCAAGTCCCTCTCACTGAACGGCAGCTGGCGCTTCAGACTGTCGGACACGGCGGACGCCGAGGACGACTCCTTCGCGCAGCAGGGGTACGACGCCGGTGACTGGGCGGGGGTGTCGGTCCCCGGCCACTGGGTCCTGCAGGGCCACGGTGCCCCCATCTACACGAACCACCGCTACCCGTTCCCGGTCGACCCGCCCCGGGTCCCGACCGAGAACCCGACCGGCGACCACCTGCGCGTCTTCGACCTGCCCGGGGACTGGCCGGCCGACGGCGGGGCGGTGCTCCGCTTCGACGGCGTGGAGTCCTGCGCCCGGGTCTGGCTGAACGGCACGGACCTGGGCGAGTTCAAGGGGTCCCGGCTGCCCCACGAGTTCGCGGTCGGCCATCTGCTGAAGACCGCCGGCAATGTGCTGGCGGTCCGTGTCCACCAGTGGTCGGCGGGCTCGTACCTGGAGGACCAGGACCAGTGGTGGCTGCCCGGCATCTTCCGTGACGTCACCCTGCTGCACCGCCCGGCGGGCAGCGCCCTCGACTTCTTCGTGCACGCCTCCTACGACCATGTCGCCGGCACCGGCACCCTGCGCGTCGACTCCGATGTGGACGGCCGGGTTACCGTCCCGGGCCTCGGCATCGACATCGCGACCGGCGAGCCGGTGACGGTGCCGGTCGAGCCGTGGTCGGCGGAGAACCCGAGGCTGTACGACGGCGTGCTGGCCACCGAGGGCGAGCGGGTGCCGCTGCGCATCGGCTTCCGCACGGTGGCACTGGCGGACGGCCTGATCAAGGTCAACGGCAGGGCTGTCCTCTTCAAGGGCGTCAACCGGCACGAGTGGCACCCGGAGAAGGGCCGCGCCCTCGACCTGGCGACCATGCGGGAGGACGTGCTGCTGATGAAGCGGCACAACATCAACGCCGTGCGCACCTCGCACTACCCGCCGCACCCCGCCTTCCTCGACCTGTGCGACGAGTTGGGCCTGTGGGTGATCGACGAGTGCGACCTGGAGACGCACGGCTTCACCGAGCAGGCCTGGCGCGACAACCCCGTCGACGACGACCGCTGGACCCCGGCCCTGCTCGACCGCGCCGCCCGCATGGTGGAGCGGGACAAGAACCACCCCTCGGTCGTCATCTGGTCCCTGGGCAACGAGGCCGGCACCGGCCGCGGCCTGACCGCCATGGCCGAGTGGATCCACGGCCGGGACTCCTCGCGGCTCGTGCACTACGAGGGCGACCTCGACTGCCGTGACACGGACATGTACTCGCGGATGTACGCCGACCACGCCGAGGTCGAGCGGATCGGCCGCGGCCTGGACGGCGGCACGCACAGGCGCCGTGAACTGCCCTTCATCCTCTGCGAGTACGGGCACGCCATGGGCAACGGCCCCGGCGGTCTCGCCGACTACCAGCGGATCTTCGAGGCCCACGACCGGCTCCAGGGCGGCTTCGTCTGGGAGTGGATCGACCACGGCATCAAGGACGAGCGGTACGGCTTCGCGTACGGCGGTGACTTCGGCGAGGAGCTGCACGACGGCAACTTCGTCTGCGACGGGCTGCTCTTCCCCGACCGCCGGCCCTCTCCCGGTCTGGTCGAGTACAAGAAGGTGATCGAACCGGTCGCGATCGAGGGCGACGGCACCGGCGGCACCGGCGGCACGGTGCGCATCACCAACAAGTACGACTTCGCCGACCTGTCGGCGCTCGCGTTCACCTGGTCCTACGAGGTGAACGGCGAGACGGTCGGGACGGGTGCCCTGACGGTGCCCGCGCTCGCGCCCGGCGAGTCGGCCGAGGTGAAGCTGCCCGAGCCGCCGGTGGCGACCGCGGCCGGCGAGGCCCACTGGACGGTACGCGCGCTGCTCGCCGCCGACGCCCCGTGGGCGCCGAAGGACCACGTCGTCGCCTGGGGCCAGTTCGCGGTGTCCGCCCGCCAGGTGCCGGCGGTCGCGGCGACCGACGGGCCGGTCCTCGGCGACGGTCTGATCACCCTCGGTCCGGCCTCGTTCGACGCCCGCACCGGCGCGCCGAGGTCGGTCGGCGGGGTGGACGTCACCGGGCTGCGCCTGGACGTGTGGCGGGCCCCCACCGACAACGACGACGGTGCCGCCTGGCAGACCGACATCCGCTACGGCCCGCTGTGGCGCAAGCTCGGCCTGCACCGTATGCGGCACCGGCTGGACGCGGTGGAGCGGGCCGACGACGCGCTGACGGTCCGCACCCGGGTGGCGCCCGCGGCCGGGGAGATCGGGCTGTCGACCGTGTACCGCTGGACGTCGGACGGACATCGTCTGCAGCTGACCGTGTCCGTGAAACCGGAGGGAGACTGGAGCGTACCGCTGCCCCGGCTCGGCCTCCGCTTCGCACTGTCCGCGGCCGACCGGGTGCGGTGGTACGGCGGCGGCCCGGGTGAGGCGTACCCGGACAGCGGGACGGCGTCCATGGTCGGCCGCTGGCAGTCGACCGTGGACGATCTGCAGACGCCGTACGTCCGTCCGCAGGAGAACGGCGCCCGAGCCGACGTCCGCTGGGCGGAGATCGGCGGCCTGCGCATCGAGGGCGACCCGGAGTTCTTCTTCACCGCCCGCCGCTGGACCACCGAGCAGCTGGACGCGGCGGCACACCGCACCGACCTGTCCCCCGGCACTGCATCCGACGGCGGCTCCGCCGCGGGCGTGTGGGTCAACCTCGACCACGGCCAGCACGGCCTCGGCTCGCAGTCCTGCGGCCCCGGTCCGCTGCCCCGGTACCACCTGCGGGCCGAGCCCGCGCAGTTCTCGTTCGTCTTCTCAAAGACCCCGTCGTCGCAGACCAGTTGACCGACATGGTCCTGAGGCTCCCGCGGCCGGCCGGCTCTTCGCTCTCGCTCCCGGGTGAGCCGCGTGCCGCTTCCTAGATGCCCTAGGATAATCCCTAGGTATCCAAGGAGGTGGCTCATGGCCCGTGCGGGGCTCACCGTCGACCGGCTGGTCACGGCCGCCGCCGACCTCGCCGACGAGGTGGGCTTCGAGAAGGTCAGCCTGTCCGCGCTGGCCCGGCGGTTCGGGGTGAAGGACGCGAGTCTGTACTCCCACGTCCGGGGCCTGAACGACCTGCGCACCCGGCTCGCACTGCACGCGGGCGGTGAGCTGATCGACCGGATCGCCGAGGCCGTGGCCGGCCGGGCCGGCAAGGACGCGCTGGCCGCGTTCGCGGGTGCCTACCGGGCCTACGCCCTGCGCCACCCGGGCCGGTACGCGGCCACCCAGATCCGCATCGACCAGGCCCTGATCGCCGACTCCCCCGCCCTGCGCCGCACGGCCGAGATCACCTACGGCATGCTGCGCGCCTACGGCCTGGACGAGCCCGATCTGACGGACGCGGTACGCCTGTTGCGCAGCACCTTCCACGGCTACTGCGCCCTGGAGTCCGCCGGCGGCTTCGGCGCGGACCGGGACGTCCAGGCCTCCTGGGACAAGGCGGTCGAAGCCCTGCACCTCACCCTCACGCACTGGCCCCGGGAGAACAACGGCGATGAGTGAGCCCCCGCACTACGACGTCACGGGCAGCGGTCCCGTCCTCCTGCTGGTGCCGGGCGGGGCCGGGCACCCCATGGGGCTCGGACCGCTCACCGAGCGGCTGGCGCGCCGCTTCACCGTGGTGACGTACGACCCGCTGGGCCTCGCCCACGGCCAGCTCGGCCTGCCGGTCCCGGACCAACGGCCGGCGGACTGGAGCGACGGGGCGCACCGGGTGCTGGAGGCGGTAGTGCCGCCGGGCGAGCGTGCGCACGTGTTCGGGACCAGCTCCGGCGGCATCGCGGTCCTCGATCTGCTCGCCCGGTCGCCGCGGCGGCTGGCGCACGTGGTGGCGCACGAGCCGCCCTGCGTGACGGTGTTGCCGGACGGCCCGCAGCGGCGGGAGGAGCTGATCGGTCGGCTGGACGGTCCCGGCCGGCCGGCCGCCGAGGGCGCCTCGGCGACCCCGATGGGCGTCTTCCTCGCCCACGTCCTGCGCCCGTTCACCACCTACGTCCCCTCCCCCGCCACCCCCGCGCACCGCCTCACCCTCGCTGTCGGCGCCGACTCACGCGGCCAACTCCTTCACCGGGCGACCGAGTTGGTCGCCGACCGTCTCGGCAGCGCGTTGGTGGAGTTCCCCGGCGGGCATCTCGGCACCCTCGATCACCCCGTGGAGTTCGCCGACCTGCTCACCGAGACGCTCCGCTCCGGCGCGCGCGCCTCGCCGCAGGAGGGGCCGTAGTGCCCCGGCACCCGCCCGACCTCGCCGTCCGCCGCCGGTCACTCCGCGCGCTCGGCCGCGCTGCGCTCCACGCAGAACTCGTTGCCCTCGGGGTCTCCGAACGCACCGTTCTAGGAGTTCTGGAGTGGTGCCATCGTGGCCGCATCGTCCCTGGTCAGCGAGGGTCAGCGTTCGACTCACTCACACGGGTCCGTGAAGACTGACCAGACCCGTGCCGTGTCCGCTATCCGCCTGTCCGTCGAGACCGACGAGACCACCAGCCCCGGCCGTCAGCGCGCCGCCAATGAGAGCGCCGCAGCATCCATCGGCGCAGAGATCATCGGGGAAGCCGTAGACCTAGGAGTCAGCGCCAGCAAGACCGACACCCATAGTGCGGCGGACGTGGTCTTTCCTCCGGGCAGCGCTCCGGTAAGGCGCGGCACATACCGACAGCGGGGCACACTCATTGACCTTACCCACTACGGCGCTGACGGTAAGCCGCTGATGCCACCGGCCATTCCACTGGACGTGCTCCGCCCAGATGTGGGCTGACCACTACGACCCCAGCCTCTGACAGTGATGCCCTGTGTTCCATCCACACAGGGCACCTACTTAAGGCTGCCGTCATCATCAAGAGCTGCCTGAGCAAGGAATATGAACCGATCCAAGGTATGCTCAAATTCTTGCGCCTCCTCCCCTATCCGGCTTCTGATCCCCAACAAGTCTCTTTGGTCAGCACTCCTCTCGCCGGACGTGTACTGATGGAGACCTAGTACGCGGAAAATTATGGCATTGCTGAGTCTTTCGAGTCGGCTAGCTGTTTCCGCTATTTCTTTAGGACCAGCCAGAGCAACCTCTACCCACTTCTCCTTTACTGCATCTGCTGCTTCCTCGCAGCGCGCGGTGAAATTCGAGTCGATACGTTCGAAAGGGAAGGAGTCGTAGTCAACCGCGAAAATGCCGACACGATCATTCATTCTAGACGCCTCAGTAATGAAGTCCTTGTAGGCCCCATACCTAGGCTGTCGTCGTTCCTTGCGATGCTCTGAGCGAGCGGTGATGCGCGCGCCTTCCCGCTGCGCCCACCCGGTTGCCAGCGCTGCACCAATCGTCGCGACCGACCCGGCAAGTGCCCCTAGCACGGCGGCTGTTCCTGCATCCATGACGCCAACCTTGCTGACCTTCAAGGCAGGTGGTCAAGAGCGCGTGTCCGGGGTGTGCTGACGCAACCAGGCACCCTCGGCCGGCCGAAATCCCCACGTTTTCTGACCTGCGCCTTTGTATCG
The DNA here is from genome assembly GCF_042959345.1 of Streptomyces sp. NPDC007905. Lineage (NCBI taxonomy): Bacteria > Bacillati > Actinomycetota > Actinomycetes > Kitasatosporales > Streptomycetaceae > Streptomyces > Streptomyces sp. NPDC007905. The sequence continues at coordinate 77,994 of NZ_JBIBKS010000003.1, forward strand.
CGGCTACGTCGCTGTCATGTGTGCTGGCGCTAAGGAATCAGCATGTCCAGTGCGTACATTGGCTTGGTCGGCCACGGGACAATCTTGCCGTTCAAGTTGAACGGCACTTTGCCAGCCTCATCCCACAAGCCTGAAATTGACTCCGCCAACTGATCAAGAGTCCGAGTCCCCCACGGGTCCGGGAGGAAAACTGTGTAGTGGCCGATTCTTACGACCACACTACTCAGCTCCCCCGGTTCTTCAACGATCATGATTTTCCTACCGTCGGAATCATGACTGGAGTTGAAGCCGATAATTGACGGCAGAGTGGCGGGTGATCCGGGCTTGATCTGTTCCCGGATAGGGTTCAATTCTGGCTGGAGAATGTAGCTCCACCCCAAGGCAGAGAACGCAGCCAAGTAGGCGGAGCGAACCCACGAAACATCAGCGTGCTTTGACGAAAATCGGTGCACGCCTACACCCGGGGATGACGCCCTTCCCCTCGCTAGCCACTCGGCAGGGAGGAGAAAAGCTAGCGCCGCAACCTCGACCGTTTGCGCGGCGGCTTTCCGGTCGTCCGTCCGCGCCCCTGTCGTCACGGATAGTTGCCCGGATGCGCGCCATTGCGGATCACGACGAAGAAGACGAAGAGGAGGCGGCGCGCCAGGAATACGAGGACACGCTAAATAGACGGCATGAATTCACAAATCCTCTAGTCGACTCTGTTAACGCGCTCGGCACAGTTGCCAGTGAAATTCTTGACCGAGACGGAACCGAAGTCCAGAAACGCTCTCGATGGCGACGATTCCGCAATCGGGTTGGTGGCAGTGCCGCGCAAGCACCCGGCTGGTCCTCCTAGGCTGCCTGGTGCTCAGCGAGCAGGGCGGCCACTTCCGGCACATCCGCGTACCCCTTCAACCGGCTTAGGATGACGCGCACCCGTTCGACCACTCTTTCTGACGATGTGTCAGATGCTAGGGAAATGATCCGCTCGGCTACGGCTGCCGCCTCTTCTGGTTCATTGGCATCAGCCAGCGCCACGGCCAGCCAAGACAGGTACAGAGCCATTTCCCGGGTATGGGTGGCGTCATAGCCGCTGAGGACTTCCCGGAGCAAGGGCACAGCGCGCAAGGGGCGGTGAAGCTCCGTGTAGACCCGGGATTCCATCACCCGGAGTTCCCCGGCATCCACCCAGTACAGGTATGCAGGCGACTCCGTCCCGGGGTTGTCTTCGCTGAGCGCTTGCCCGGCTTCCCCCAGTGCGCGCAGAGCTTGCTGCCCGTTCTCGACTCCCCCGGCTTTCGTGTGAGCCCACGCCACGCGGTCCAGATACAGCGCGCGGGCTTTCGGGGATGCCTCGCTGCCAGCGTCATACAAGGCCGCTTGCGCCAGCGTGAGCCCCTCGTACTCGCGTCCTGTGTTGCTGAGCTGGTAGGCGAGTGACCCGGCGATGTTCCCGGCAAGGGTGTGATCCTCAGCCTGCCTTGCCGAGCTGATTCCTAGCCGGTAGATGCGCTCTGCCTCTTCGTGCTGTCCGGCATCGCTGGCAATCCATCCGGCAATCTGTGCCAACTCCCCGATCTGCCGGAGAAGTTGCCGCCCTACTTCGCTGCCATACGTGTTCTCTCGGTACAGCTTCACAGCGCGCCGAAGGTCTCTGAGTGCCGGGCGGACTAGGTCTCCCCCTGCCAGCACGTCATCAGCCAGCCTGAGCCCATGCACGCGCTGTTGTAGGTCATCCACCGTGGACATGCCGATTCGACCTGTACGGGCTTCCAGCGGGCTTAGCGGGTCTTCTTCGGGTAGGAAGTCAGCCAGGGTCGGCAAAGGGGGCTCTGCGGGATTCTGCGGCGCCCTGAGCGCATCCACCGGCACGCCCACGGCGGCAGCGAGGAACGGCAGCCATTCACGGGGCGTGCGTTTGCCCGTCTCCCAACGGCTGATCTCCTGCCGCCCGACCGGATCACCGATCACCCCCGCTGCCTTGCAGACCTCACGCGCTAGCCGTGCCTGACTCCAGCCGCGTTCTTCGCGTAGCCGCCGGATGTTGGCCCCGATGCTGCTCCCCATGTCCCAATTCTGGCCGACAGTTGGCCTACAGGGGGCCGCTATGCAGTCACTCTCTGGGGCGGAAAGTTTGGGAGCAAGGACCCCCGCGACGGGCGAACGTCCGGGGGCGTGGCCACCAACCATCAGGGGGTTGACGACGTGACCCATACAACCAGAATCCTCACGCTGCACCAGAGGGCTGGAGTGCACGCATGACCCTGCCCAGGACTTACCCCAGTTCGCCCGTAGAACTGCCGCTGAGGCTCGACGGCGCCCCGGAGCCTGTAGCGGATTGCGACGTGTGCCAAGCGTTGGCTGAGCAGCGTTCGGAGGCACGCGCAGAGGGCGACATGTCCAAGGTCTCAGACTTCAACGTCGAGATCCGGAACCACCCGCACAGGAGCAGGGGGCGGCGCTCGTGATTCCTATGGAGATCTACAAGAGCAGCAAGCAAGCCGCTGCCGACGCGCATGAGGCGCTGCGGCAAGCACTGCTGGCAATCGGGATTCCGAATCGGGACCTTGGCTGGCTGGCTCCGCGTGTAGCGCCGGACGGCCGTCCGATGGTGGCCCTGGGAACGTGGAACGCCGACGTCGTGCAGAAGGTAGCGGCGCGTCTGATGGCGTCACCCGCGCAGGTCCAGACGACGCCGGACGGCCGTGTCGTGACCGACCATGCCCACGTGACCCGGGACGAATGACCCGGCTTGCTGAGGACGGCAATCAAGGCTCAGCAAGTCGGCTGCCCCGTCTGTGCGTTGCTCCCCCCGTGACGCATGGCCGGGGCTTCTGCACGTCGGCTGACCAGGGGCAACGGGGCCTGTACTCTAGAACCGCTAGTTAGACGCGTTCGGATCGGCCAGGACCGCCCAGCCGGTGCCGTCGGCCTTGCGCCGGTCGTCCACCAGGGTCGCGCCCAGGGCGACACTTGCGGCCGTCCCCGTCGGTGTACCAGCCGTCGCCGACGTACCAGTCCTCGATGCGCTCCAGGCCACGGTCGATCGCCTCGCGGGCCGCCTCGGCCTCGTGGCCGATCTCCGCCAGGAATCCGCCCGCGGTGACCGGGAACAACTCCCAGTTGCAGGGCCAGGGTTCGGCGGTCAGCGCGTCCGTCAGCCAGGCCGCCGTGCGCTCGCGCACCGGCTGGTCCAGGCGGTCCCACAGCAGTGGCCGGGTCAGCCGCAGGGCAAGGGCGATCGAGGCGGCCTCGACCAGGGGCTGGCTGCGGTCGGCGATCCTCGGCCAGACACCGCCGGGGCCGGCCCGGAGGCCCTCGGCGTAGCGGCCGAGCGCGGTCTCGTCCTGGCGGAAGGCGGCCAGCAGCAGCGTACGGGCGTATCCCTCCAGGCCGTCGGAGAGGTGACCCGCGTGGCTCACGTGGTCGCCGGGGAGGTGGTAGAGCGCGCGGTCGGGGGTGGCGTACGGCTCCACGGCGGCGAGCAGGGCGTCGGCGGCGGCCTCCCAGTGGGCGCGGGTGTAGCCGGTGTACGGGCTCACGGAGCGGTCGTCGGCGGGCAGTTCGATCACAGCGGCGGTTCTTCCTTCCCGGTGGGCCTGGAGCGCCCCGGTTCCGGTCGGGGCGCCCCAGGGCCTCATCCCACCCGCGCCCTGCCCTCGGCACCAGATGCCGGGCGAGGAGTTCGTCGCGGACCGGTCCCGCGCAGCACCTGTGACGGCGGGCCCCGGCGGCACAGGGTCCGCCGGGGCCCGTGGCCCAGGTAGGTGCGACAGTCGGCCGGTCTCAGTCCGTGCCGGACTCCATCGCGGCGCGGTCGAGCATCGTCTCCTCGTCCGTGGCCTCGCCGCGCGAGGCGATCGCCTCGGCGCCGCCCTCGGCCATGGCGCCGATCAGACCGGTCGAGGCCGCCTGCGCGGCGCCGACGAGCGTCGGGTGGCCGGTGCCGACCATGCCCAGGGTCGCGTACTGCTCGAGCCGCGACCGGGAGTCGGCGATGTCCAGGTTCCGCATGGTGAGCTGGCCGATGCGGTCCACGGGGCCGAACGCCGAGTCCTCGGTCCGCTCCATGGAGAGCTTGTCCGGGTGGTAGCTGAGCGCCGGGCCGCGGGTGTCGAGGACCGAGTAGTCCTCACCGCGCCGCAGCCGCAGGGTCACCTCGCCGGTGATCGCGGCGCCGACCCAGCGCTGCAGCGACTCGCGCACCATCAGCGCCTGCGGGTCCAGCCAGCGGCCCTCGTAGAGCAGCCGGCCGAGCCGCCGGCCCTCGTTGTGGTACGCGGCCACGGTGTCCTCGTTGTGGATCGCGTTGACCAGGCGTTCGTAGACGATGTGCAGCAGCGCCATGCCGGGCGCCTCGTAGATGCCGCGGCTCTTGGCCTCGATGATCCGGTTCTCAATCTGGTCGGACATGCCGAGCCCGTGCCGGCCGCCGATCGCGTTGACCTCCATGACGAGGTCGACCGGGGAGGCGAACTCCTTGCCGTTGACGGTGACCGGGCGGCCCTGGTCGAAGCCGACCGTCACGTCCTCCGGGGCGATGTCCACCGCCGGGTCCCAGAACCGCACGCCCATGATCGGCTCGACCGTCTCGATGCCGGTGTCGAGGTGCTCCAGGGTCTTGGCCTCGTGCGTGGCGCCCCAGATGTTGGCGTCCGTGGAGTACGCCTTCTCCGTCGAGTCCCGGTACGGCAGCCCGTGCGCGAGCAGCCATTCCGACATCTCCTTGCGGCCGCCGAGCTCCGTGACGAAGTCCGCGTCCAGCCAGGGCTTGTAGATCCGCAGGTGCGGGTTGGCGAGCAGCCCGTAGCGGTAGAACCGCTCGATGTCGTTGCCCTTGAAGGTGGAGCCGTCGCCCCAGATCTGCACCCCGTCCTCGAGCATCGCCCGCACCAGCAGCGTGCCGGTCACGGCGCGCCCCAGCGGCGTGGTGTTGAAGTACGGCCGGCCGCCGGACCGGATGTGGAACGCGCCGCAGGCGAGCGCCGCCAGCCCTTCCTCGACCAGCGCGGCACGGCAGTCGACGAGGCGGGCGATCTCGGCGCCGTACGCGAAGGCACGGCCGGGCACGGAGGCGATGTCGGGCTCGTCGTACTGACCGATGTCGGCGGTGTAGGTGCACGGGACGGCGCCCTTGTCGCGCATCCAGGCGACGGCGACCGAGGTGTCGAGGCCGCCGGAGAAGGCGATGCCGACCCGCTCGCCGATGGGGAGGGAGGTGAGGACCTTGGACATGGCAAAACTATGCAACATCTCGCATTCTCATGCAACGTCCGCGCGGTACCGACCTCGGCGCTCGGTCCCCCGGCTCTCCGCGCCCGCGATCACCGACCAGCGCGCGGGGACCAGCGCACGGGGACCCGCGAACGGCGACCAGCGCACGGGGACCCGCGATCAGCGACCAGCGCACGGGGACCCGCGATCGGCGAGGAGGACCGGGCGGCCGGGCCGGTCCGTTCGCGCCGCGCTTCGACTAGCGTCGTGACATGACCGGCAACACCTCCCCCGCCCTCGCCGAGGCCCTCGCCGCCGGAACGGTCGTGCTCGACGGCGGCATGTCCAACCAGCTCGAGGCGGCCGGGCACGAGCTGAGCGACGGGCTGTGGTCGGCACGGCTGCTGGCCGAGCGGCCCGAGGCGGTCACCGAGGCGCACCTCGCCTACTTCACGGCCGGCGCGGACGTGGCGATCACCGCCAGCTACCAGGCCACCTTCGAGGGCTTCGCCCAGCGCGGGATCGGCCACGAGGAGGCTGCCCGGCTGCTGGTGTCGAGTGTCGAGCTGGCCCGCGAAGCGGCCCGGCGGGCGCGGGCCGCCGGGGCCGAGCGTCCGCTGTGGGTGGCGGCGTCGGTCGGACCGTACGGGGCGATGCTGGCGGACGGGTCCGAGTACCGGGGGCGGTACGGGCTGAGCCTCGGGGAGCTGGAGCGGTTCCACCGGCCGCGGCTGGAGGTGCTGGCCGGCGCCGGCCCCGATGCGCTGGCTCTGGAAACCGTCCCGGACGCCGATGAGGCGGCTGCCCTGCTGAGGGGTGTGCGGGGGCTGGGGGTGCCGGCCTGGCTCTCGTACACCGTCGACGGCCGGCGCACCCGGGCCGGCCAGCCGTTTGAGGAGGCCTTCGCGCAGGCCGCCGACGTCGACGAGATCATCGCTGTCGGGGTCAACTGCTGTGCTCCCGGGGATGTCGAGCACGCGGTGGAGGTCGCGGCCCGGGTGACCGGAAAGCCGGTGGTCGTCTACCCCAACAGCGGTGAGGCGTGGGACGCGCGGGCCCGGGCCTGGAGGGGGCGGACGACCTTCGGCGCCGAGCAGGTCAAGGCCTGGCGGGATGCGGGGGCGCGGCTGATCGGCGGTTGCTGCCGGGTGGGGCCGGAGGCGATCGCCTCCATCGCTCGGCTGGTGTGATTCCCGCCGGCCTCGGGGGCTGACGAGTCGGCGGCGCCGGGTGACCGACGAGTCGCCGGTGCCACGGGGCCGCGAGTCAGCGGCGCCGGGCACCCACCGAGCGGCGCAAGCGCCGTACGGCCGAGGCCAGTTCGACTCCGGGGGCCTGTACGTCGGAGGGGGGCGCGGGTTCCGGGACGGTGGGGGCGGCCGACCACAGGGCGATTTCCGCGTCCCGTGGGCCATAGGCGGTGCGCGGCACACCGTCGCCGAAGATCCGTACCGGATGTGAGGCGTCCCAGGGCTGCCAGCCGGGGTCCCCGGTCGCGGCGAACCGTACCCACGCCGCGTGCATCGCGTCGGCCAGCTCCCGCGGGGCCCCCTCGCCGGCCAGCTTGGCCGACTCCGGGACGTCGCCGGTGTCGAAGACGAACCCGAGCTCCAGGGCGTGGCAGGCGCCGAGGCCCGGGAGGCGGGACGGCCAGGCGAACTCGTAGACGTACGAGGTGCCGGGGCGGGCGTCGGCCAGCCGGTGCAGGGGGATGCGCAGCAGGTGGTCGGTGACCATCTGGCCGACGATCTCGGCGGTCCCCGCGTCGGGGTGCAGGGTTCGGTAGCCGCGGGGCACCTCGTGGCCGACATGGCAGCGGGCCATGGCGCCGGCCAGGGCGGCCGCGCCCAGCCGGTCCACGCGCTCCAGGAGGCCGCCGGGCACCAGCCACAGCCGGTACTCGTCCCGGGTCCAGCCCATGAGCAGGTCGACGCCCTGGGCGGCCTCGCCGTCGATCAGGGCCTGGAGCGGGTCGCAGGGTACGAGGTCGCCGTCCACGACGATGCCGAAGGCGGGACCGCCCAGGACGGGGCTGCTCCGCCGTCCCACCTCCGCCTGGGTGCGCAGCAGCAGGTCGCGGTCGACGGCGGCGAAGGCCTCGGCGGTGGCGGGGATCTTCAGTCTGGTGGCGATGCGGCGCACCATGCGCCGCACCCTGTCGCGTTCGGAGGCCTCCGGCGGTCCGCTCTGCAGGACCGCCCGCCGTATCAGGCCCTGGGCCTGGGGTGCGGCGATCAGGGCACCCGTGCTGATCGCACCGGCCGACTGTCCGCAGAGGGTCACGTTGCCGGGGTCGCCGCCGAAGGCCGCGATCGTCTCGTGCACCCAGCGCAGTGCGGCGAGCTGGTCGCGCAGGCCGGGGTTGGGCGGCGCGTCCGGGAACAGTCCGTAGCCCTCCACGCCCAATCGGTAGTTGACCGAGACGCAGACGACTCCGTCACGGGCGAAGGCGCGGCCGTTGTACACGGGGACGGCCGAGGAACCTCTGGTCAGGGCGCCGCCGTGCAGCCAGACCAGGACCGGCAGCCGGGCTCCGGGGCCCGGCTCGGGAGTCCAGACGTTGAGGTTGAGGCAGTCGTCGCCGCCGACGACCGGGTCGGACAGGTACTGGGCGAACGCCTCGGAGTACGGCGGTTTCGGCGCCGTGGGCCCGAAGGCGCCGGCGTCGCGCACCCCGTCCCACGGCTCGGGCGGCTCGGGCGGCCTGAACCGCCGGGCCCCGACGGGCGGGGCGGCGTACGGGATGCCCCGGAACACCGCGATGCCCTGCTCGTACCGGCCGCGCACGGCCCCGTGGGGCGTTCTGACCACGGGGCCCGTCTGGTCTGCCGTCATCGCCCACCAGCCCTTCGCCGCGCTCGTGCACCGTTCACATCAGAGCGCCACACCGCCCGGATGTATTCCAGTGCACAGACCCGGCGCTGGGCCATTGGGGGGGGGTATCTGCCCGAGGCCCGCTGGGTGACCCCGGCACTGACCACCGTCCGCCGGCCGCTCGCGGAGGCCGCGACCGCGCTCGGACCGCTGGTGCGGATGATGGCCGGCGAGCGCCCGGAAGCTACCCGGACGGAACTGTCGACCCGGCTGGTGCGCAGGGCGAGTACGGCCGCGCCGCCCGCCGCGCGTTCAGGCGCGGCACGGTGACCACCCGAACCCGGGATCGTTGACCGGGCATGAATCCCTCCACGCGCACCGCGGCGGCCCTCGCCGCGGCCGCCGTCGCCCTGGTCACCGCCTACGGCACCGCCCGGGCCGCGAGCCGGATCGTCGCCCCCGCGCAGCACCGCGCCACCGTGGCCGTACCCGGCGACACACACGACCCGAAGCAGGAGACGGGCCTGCGCGAGGACTGAGCGGCACCGCACAACGCGACGGCCGGGCACCTCCCGCACGGGGTGCCCGGCCGTCGTCCTGCCGTTCCTGTTCAGTCGTCTCCGTCCCGGCCGGCGGCCCCGACCAGGGCCTCCACCACGTCCACGGCGCTGCCGTCGTGGTCGCTGCCGGCCGTGCCGCTGCCGGTCTGGAGGTTGGCCGTCCGGTCGACCTCGAGGATGGAGTCGGCCTGCGAGTTGTCGATGACGGTGATCAGACTGCTCCCGTTCGCGACCGCGGGCGCGGCACCGGCTCCGGCACCGGTCCCGAGGAGCGTCACCGCGAGCACCGCGGCCGCCCCGAGGCGGGATACGGCAGCCGTCACACGCCCACACCCTCGGGCTGCAGCCGCTCGGGGGCGATGTTGCGCTCCAGCAGGCTCGTTGACGCCTTCACCCCGACCCCGCCGGCCGGGTCCACCTGCGGAAGCCGGCCGTCGGCCGCCTTCAGCCCGGCGAGCGCGGAGTCCATCGCCTCGTGGGCGGCGAACAGGCAGGGGGTGCTGTAGATCGCGACGTCGACCCCGAGGTCGGACAGTTCACCGAGTGACAGGCGGGGCGACTTGCCGCCGGCGATCTGGTTGAACAGCAGCGGCTTGTCCCCGACGACCTCACGGATGCGCTTGATCCACTCCACGCTGCGCACCCCGTCGACCAGGACCACGTCGGCGTCGGTCGCGGCCAGCCGCTCGGCGCGGTGCAGGATGTCGTGCTCGTCGGTGGCGTCCGTGCGGGCGACGACGACCAGGTCCTTGCGGGTCTGCAGGACCTTCTCCAGCTTCTCCAGGTACTCCTCCAGCGGCAGCACCTGCTTGCCGTCGGCGTGCCCGCAGCGGCGGGGCCGCTTCTGGTCCTCCAGGATCACCCCGGAGGCGCCGATGCGTTCCAGTCCCTCGACGACGTGGCAGGCGACCTCGGGATCGACGTATCCGTCGTCGATGTCGACCAGCAGATGGTGGTGCGGGAACGCGCCCCGCAGCCGCTGGACGAAGGCCACCATGTCCGGCCAGGCGATGAAGCCGATGTCCGGCAGCCCGTAGTACGAGGCCGCGAAACCGAAGCCCGAGACGAACATCCCGTCGTAGTGCTTGGCCGCGATCGAGGCCGAGTACATGTCGTACACGCCGATCAGCGGTGTGGTCCCGGGCCCGGCGATCCGCTCGCGCAGCTTGTTTCCGTAACTCAAGGTCCGGCTCCTCCTGTGGGTGGTGGCGCGGGGCCGGGGGCCGGTCCACCGCGTCTCGACGCCCTTTACCAAGACAAGAGCATCTATAGATACGCACGTGACCAGTGCCGTGCACCAGCTTTACTCACCTCAATGGCGGAACGGGTTCACCGCAGAAACGTCACTCGGAGAGCCGTCCCGCCCAGGTGATCCCGCCGCTCAGGTGGGCCAGGAAGGCCGGTGCGCGGTAGGCCTCGGCGGCGTGTCCGAGGGCCGTGTAGAACACCCGCCCGCTCCCCTGTCGACGGCACCAGGCCAGCGGATGGTCGGCCCCCATCCCGCCCCCGTCGTACGACGCCTCGTCCGCACGCAGCAGCACCCGCACCCGGCCGCGGGGGTTGGAGTGGAAGTCGTACCACTCGTCGGTGACGTCCCAGACGGCGGAAAGGTGCCGGGTCGCGGGGTGATCGGGGTCCTCCACGACGGCTTTCCCCGGCTGGTACGCGGGGTGCCGCTCGAAGCGGGCGCCGAGGAGTTCGCCGTAGTACGGCCAGTCGTACTCCGTGCAGGCCGCCGCGTGCACGCCGACGAATCCGCCGCCCGACTCGACGTACTCCGCGAGCCGTCGGCGCCCGGCCGGGGTCAGCACGTCACCGCTGGTGGAGAGGAAGACGACGGCCGCGTATCCGGCCAGGGGCCGCTCCAGATCCGCCGGGTCCTCACTGTGCTCGACGGCGAACCCGCTGAGCCCGCGTACGGCTTCGACGGCGTCCGGGATGGAGTCGTGACGGTAGTCGGTGGTGCGGGTGTGGACGAGGAGTCGGGGTGCCATGGCAGACGTATTGTGCTCGGCCGTCCGCACCGTGACACCCCTTCGCAGGAAGAGTTGTCCGGGCGGTCCGTCAGCTCTCGCAGCGGAGGACGATGTCGTTCCCCGGGCCGCCGTCACAGGCGTCCGTGCCGGCACCGCCGTCGAGGACGTCGTTGCCGGGGCCGCCGTCGAGGGTGTCGTTGCCGGGGCCGCCGAGGATCCGGTCCGCGCCGCCCGCGGTGCCGATCGGGCGGAAGTCCTGGCCGGCGTTGTCCCCGATGAGGGTGTCGGCGCCGCCACGTCCGGAGATGACGTCGTTCCCCGCGGTCAGCCCGGTGGGGTCGCCGACGGAGCTGTCGCCGACGATCTGGAGTTCGTCGCCGCTGCCGCCGGTGATCAGGTCGTTGCCGGAGCCGATGGCCCTGCCCTGCGAGGTCTGGTGGTCCCCGAAGGCGAAGAGGGCGCCGTCCGGGCCCAGGTCGATGACGTCGTCGCCGCCGCTGCCGCTCACATCCCCCACAAAGGAGGAGCTGTCACCCGTCACGTCGCCGAACTGGCCGGGGCCCTCCAGGAGCACGTCGTCCCCGGCACCGGCGGCCGAGTAGAAGCCGAGCGAGTCGCCGATGAGGCTGTCGTCGCCGTTCCCTCCTTCGAGACGGTCGTTCGCACCGCCCGTCACGTGGTCACCCCGGCTGTCGCCGACCATGCTGTCAGTGCCGTCGCCGCCGAACTCCATGTCCGGGGACGCCCCGTCCGCATCGCCCTGAGCCGCCGAGTTGTCCCCCGTGATGGCGTCGTCGCCCGGGCCGCCGTACAGCCGGTTCCTTCCGGTGGTGGCGCCGGTGGCCGCCGTCGCGTCGCCCGTCGGGGCGGCGGTGTCGCCGACGATGCCGTCGCTGCCGTCGCCGCCGTCGATCGCGTCGTCGCCGGGCCCCCCGAAGAGGTGATCGTCCCCGCCCAGGCCGCAGATGAGGTCGCCACCGCCCCTGCCGTCGATCGTGTCCGCCCCCGAGGTGCCGATGATCACGTCCGGCCCGGGCGTTCCGGTGGTGCTGCCCGGGTTCGTCGCCGGGCGGCCGAAGCACGTGGGCTGAGCGGCGCTCGCCCCGGCAGCCCCGAAGAACACCATGGCGGTCGACGCGAAGACGGTCACCGAGACCGCCGACGCGGTACGTCTCATCCTGTTCATCCTGCTCACCCATCCATCCCTGATCGGCCGACTCTCACCAGGACCACTCATTGCCCGATCGGCAAGGCGATCCGCAGGCGCGGCGGCGAACTCCACCCGTAGGGGCTACCGGGCCGAGGTGGGGAATTTCGGCATTCAGGTGACCGGAGTCACTCTGAGTATCCATTATGAGACGGAACGTACGCGAGCGGGTGGGGAGTTCGACCGCATGGGCACGACTCGACGGGCACGGAAGAACGCCTCGGCGATGAAGATGGTGGGGGCGCTGCTCGCACTCCACCGCGAGGCGGCCGGATACACACAGAACTCGCTGGGTCAGCGGTCCGTCCTCGGCGAGGAGATGATCGCTTCGATCGAACAGGGCAGACGACCGTTGAAGCCCGATGTCGCCGAGCAGCTGGACGAACTCCTCGACACCAAGGGGACGCTGTCGGTTGCTGTGAGCAGGATGCCTGAGGTGGATCTTGTTCCGATGTGGGCGGAGGAGTATCTGGATCAGGAGCGGGAAGCGATCGTCATCTCCTGGTACGAGAGCCTGCTGGTGCCCGGGCTGTTGCAGACAGAGGCGTATGCGCGGGCGGTGTTCAGCAGCCGTGTGCCGGTCTACGACGAGGACGAGATCGATCAGTTCGTAGCGGCACGCATCGAGCGGCGGGAGATCCTGCACCGCAAGACGCCGCCGACCGCGAGCTTCGTGATCTGGGAGGCCGCACTGCGGGATCGGTTGGGTGGAAGGGGGGTCTACGTCGAGCAACTGCGGCACCTGCGGGAGTACGCCGGTATGAAGGGAATCTCCGTGCAGGTACTGCCACTCGGCCGGACGTCGCATGCCGGCCTCGAGGGCCCGTTCATCCTGCTGGAGACCCCCGAGCATCAACGACTCGCGTACAGCGAGACACAGCGTGGTAGCACCCTGATCGCCGACCCCGACGAGGTGGGGATCCTGACACAGAAGTATGCGATGCTGCGGACGCAGGCCCTCAACACCGAGGACACGCGGGACCTGTTGGACCGTCTGCTAGGAGAGCAATGAGCGACACCGCACTTGAGTGGTTCAAGTCGAGCTACAGCAGCGGCGAAGGCGGCGCCTGCCTCGAAGTCGCCCTCCAGCCCACCGCCGTCCACATCCGCGACTCCAAGACCCCCACCGCTCCGCACCTCACGGTCACGCCTTCGGTCTGGACCGCGTTCCTCAAGTATGAGCCGTATTCCACCGCTGCTTGACCACCTCGTCCTGGCCACGCCCGATCTGACCGCGACCGTCGCCGACTTCGCACGGCGGACGGGGGTGACGCCGGCGCCCGGTGGAGTGCACGTGGGGCTCGGCACCCGGAACCATCTGGTGTCGCTCGGCGGCCGGAGCTATCTGGAGATCATCGGGCCGGACCCGGAGCAGCCGGAGCCGGTGGAGCTGCGGCCGTTCGGGGTCGACCGCCTGACCGGTGCGCGCACGGTGACCTGGGCGATCAGCGCACCCGATCTGGAGGCGGCGATCAACGGCGCCCGCGAGGGCGGCTACGATCCGGGGCCGGTCCACCCGATGAGCCGCCGCACTCCGGACGGCACCCTGCTGCGGTGGCGGCTGACCGACAGCGGCACCGCGCACCCCTCGGGGCTGGTTCCGTTCCTCATCGACTGGGGTGAGTCGGTGCACCCGACCGGCACGGATCTTCCCGTCACGCCGCTGCTGGAGGTGGCGGCCACGGCACCCGACCCGGAGCAGGTGCGGCCCGTGTTGTCCGCCCTGGGCACCGAACTCACGGTCTCCGAGGGGCCGTTCGCCATCTCCTTCACCGTGTCGACTCCGCGGGGGCCGGTGACCTTCTAGAACAGGTGGAAGTTCCGGTAGTCCCCCGCCTGGTCGTAGACACCGCGCAGCCACGGCTGCCGGACGGCGGGGAGCCGGGCCAGCGTGTACAGGAAGACGTGCCGGTCGGGCCGGAAGAGCCGGTGCGGGCGCAGCGGCAGCGGGTCGTCGCGCTGGACGTCGCGGCGCAGTCCGCCGGTCACCGGCAGCAGCGAGCGGTCCTCGGGGAACGCCAGGGCCTGCCACACGTCGGCCGGCAGCGGCACGGTCGCAGGGCCGCCGGGCGGCTGCCACGTCTCGCCCGTCTGCGGGTGCACCGGAACCAGGGCGATCTCCGGGACGGGGTCGGGGACGGGCAGGCCCGGGCCGGCCAGGGCCGCTGTACGCGCCGGTTTGCCGGGCGGGAGCAGCGCGTCCGGCACGCGGGCGAACAGGTCCGTGACGAGTCCGCCGGGGAGCACCACGGGGGCGCCCATGCAACTGCTTGTCGCCCGGGGCCGCCGCGTCCGATTCCTTCAAGACCGGTCGCCGACCACCTGCCTACGGTGGCCGCATGACTCCACGATTCGCCGTGATCGGCATGGTGGCCTCCGATCTGGCCGCCTCGCTCACCTTCTACCGTCGCCTCGGGCTGGTCTTCCCTGACGGGGCCGAGGAACAGCCCCATGTCGAGGCCGAGTTGCCCGGGGGGCTGGTCCTCGCGCTGGACACCGAGGCGACCGTCCGGTCGTTTCACTCGGGGTGGCGGCCGCCCACCGGTGGGGGGCGGGTCGCGCTCGCCTTCCGGTGCGGTTCACCGGCCGAGGTCGACGCCGTGTACGAGGATCTGGTGGGCGCCGGGTACCACGGGGAGCTCAAGCCGTGGGACGCCTTCTGGGGGCAGCGGTACGCCACCGTGCACGACCCCGACGGCAACGGCGTCGACCTGTTCGCGCCTCTGGCGGCCGAGTAGTTCGCCGAGCGTCGCATCCGCCAGCTCCCTTACGTCACGGGCCAGGTGGGGCTGGTCCGCGTATCCGGCGCGGGCCGCCGTCTCGGCGTAGGGGATGCCGGAGCGGGCCAGGGCCAGGGCGCGTTGCAGGCGCAGGATGCGGGCCAGCGTCTTGGGGCCGTAGCCGAAAGCGGTCACGGAGCGGCGGTGCAACTGGCGGGCGCCGATGCCGAGTTCGTCGGCCGTCGCCGCCACCGGGCGGCCGGCGTCCAGGCACTCCACGAGCCGGCGCAGGAGGAGGTCGGGGGGCCTGGACCGTGCGGCCCGGTCCAGGGCGATGTCCTCCAGAGCCGTGGCCGGGTCGGGGGCCGATGCGACGCGGTCACGCAACCGCCGTACCCGGGTGGCGGGCCAGAGGTCCGCCAACGCGACTCGGGTGTCGCGCAGTTCGTGGGCCGGTACGCCGAGCAGGGTGGGCGCGGTGCCGGGGAAGAAGCGGATGCCGGCCCAGGCGCGGGGCGGGCCCCCGGGGACGTACGCGCGGGTGTCGGGGCCCGCGACCAGCAGCTGGCCCTCGCTGTACAGCAGGTCCATGCAGCCGTCGGGCAGCACCGGGCGGACGGCGGGGTCCTCCGGGGTGCGCCGCCACACCACCGCGCCGGTCAGCCGGGACGGCCGCTCCTCGTACACGCACGCCAGGCTACGCCGCCCGGGTACGGTGCTCCTGCGAGCTGACGCCGTACGCCCGGCGGCGGCGAGTGCCGCCACCCGGACGGCAGCTCCCTGAACGGCTCGATGGACCTCGGCGTGCGCACGGGTTCGACGCGGACGGTCTCCCCCATGAGCAGCGGGGTGGTGAGCGGGCACTGCCACACGTCGGCCGGGAGGGGCCCCGCTGACAGTGATGCTGCTGGCGCGCGGTGACGCCTGGATCACCCCGACGGCGGCGGTGAACAGGTCCGGCTGCACCCCGGCGACCAGGCGATCGCGCGCGGCCCCGACCCGTACACCTGCGCCGACGCCCCCGGCACCGCCCCGCAGGCGCTGCTCCTGCCCGGTGGCCGCTGCGGCCGGGCCGGCGGGGTGCCGGTCAAGCGGTCTCGCGGGCGCGCGGCTTCACCGGGCCCACCTGGTGCTTTTCCCGGGCGTGGGGGCGCCGGAAGTGGCGGTCGCGGTCGGTGGCCCCGCCCGCGAGGGCGACCGGCCGGAGGTGCGGCGGCCGGCGCTGCCGACGGCAGGGCGCGGCCGGCTCACTTGCCGTGTGCGGGTGTCTCCCCGTTCCCCTTGTGCGGGTGGTGGTGGGGGTTCCTCGCGTGGGTGCGCAGGCGGGCCGTGACGTCCTCCGGGGGCAGGAAGCGGGACCAGCGTTCGGGGAACTCGGAGGGCATGTCGGGGTCGTCGGGGTCGGCCTCGCGGAAGGCGGCGGCACGGGCGACGTACTCGGCGACCTGGACCTCGCGGATCCGTTCGTTGGCCGCACGGGCTGCGGCCGTGGCGGCCGCCGGCCAGACCCGGTCGATGGCGGCGTTCACCGCCGCGCCGACGAGCACGGCGAAGGCGGACACCCCGATCCACAGCAGCACCGCCACGGAGGCGGCGAGGGAACCGTAGATCGTGGCGCCCTCGATGCTGCTGGTCAGGTAGATGCGCAGCAGGAAGCTGCCGAGGACCCACATGGCGAGGGCGACCAGGGCACCGGGGACGTCCTCGATCCACGGGGAGCGGACGGGCACGGACACGTGGTACAGGGTCGTCAGGAAGACGATCGACAGCACGATGACGACCGGCCAGTACAGGACCTGGACGACCGTCTCCGACCAGGGCACGATCCGCACCACCGCGTCCGGTCCCGCCACCATCAGCGGCAGCGCGACCGAGCCGATCAGCAGGGCCACGATGAACAGCAGGAAGGCCATGATCCGGGTCTTGACGATGCCGCGGACGCCGTCGAGGCCGTACATGACGGTGATCGTGTCGATGAAGACGTTCACCGCGCGGGAGCCCGACCACAGGGCGAACAGGAAGCCGATGGAGATGACGTCCGGTCTGCCGCCCTTCATCACGTCGTGCAGGATCGGCTCGGCGATCTCCTTCACGCCCTTGTCGGACAGAACCGTGCGGGAGGCCTCGAGGAGGTTGTTCTCCAGGCCCTTGATGGTGTCCGCGCCGGTCCAGGCGTCGACGTAGCCGAGGAGGCCGATGAGGCTCAGCAGCAGCGGCGGCACGGACAGCAGCGTGAAGAACGCCGCCTCGGCCGCCAGGCCCAGGATGCGGTATTCCATGCAGGAGTTGACGGTGTCCTTGAGTAGCAGCCAGGCGGTCCTGCGCTTGGATACGTTGCGGTAGAGGGCTCTGGCCCGGTGGAGCCGGCCGGCGGGCCGCTCGGGGGTTTCACTTCCTGACTGCACGACCTAACGGTATCCGCCGTAGGGGACCGCCCCCACCTTCCGGGGCGGGTGACCGGGCCCGACGCACCCGCGGGCATGCTGTGCCACTCTGGAGGCCAGCATCGCCGCGATCCCGGGTAGGTTCGCAATCATGGCAGGCAACTCCACCCACACCGTGCAGAACCAGCCGCCTCCGCTGGTGGGCTACGACGTCTTCGCCGCCGACCGGGCCCTCGTGGAGGCGGTCGAGCGGCACACCGCTCCGGACGTGCTGGAGGAGGTGCGCGCGGAGCTGTCCGCGCTGGGCCGGGCCTCGGGCTCGGCGCAGCTGCAGGAGTGGGCCGTGCAGGCGAACGAGTACCCACCACGGCTGCGCACGCACGACCGGTACGGCCACCGGATCGACCAGGTCGACTTCCATCCGGCCTGGCACCGGCTGCTCGGCAAGGGCGTCTCGGCCGGGCTGACCGGCGCCTGGACCCGGCCGGCCGGTCATGTGCGCAGGGCGGCCGCGTTCCTGGTCTGGAGCCAGGTCGAGGCGGGCACCTGCTGCCCGCTGTCGATGACGCACGCGGCGGTTCCCGCACTGCGGGCCGACCCGGACCTGGCCGCCGAGTGGGAGCCACGGCTGACCTCCGCGATCTACGACCAGGACCTGCGGCCCGCCGCGCGGAAGGCCGGCGCCCTCTTCGGCATGGGCATGACCGAGAAACAGGGCGGCAGCGACGTACGGGCGAACACCACCGAGGCGCGGCCGCTCGCCGAGGACGGGACGTACGAGCTGACCGGGCACAAGTGGTTCTGCTCGGCGCCGATGTCCGACGGCTTCCTGGTGCTGGCGCAGGCCCCCGGCGGGCTCACCTGTTTCCTGGTCCCGCGCGTCCTGGCGGACGGCGCCCGCAACGTGTTCCTGCTCCAGCGGCTCAAGGACAAGCTGGGCAACCGGTCCAACGCCTCCGCCGAGGTCGAGTTCGCCGGCACCTGGGCGCGCCGGGTCGGCGAGGAGGGGCGCGGGGTGCGCACCATCATCGAGATGGTCGCCGCGACCCGGCTGGACTGCGCGCTCGGCTCGGCGGGCCTGATGCGGCAGGCGGTCGCACAGGCCGTCCACCACTGCGGGCACCGCGAGGCGTTCGGCGGCAAGCTGATCGACAAGCCGCTGATGCGCAACGTGCTGGCCGACCTCGCCCTGGAGTCGGAGGCCGCGACCGCGCTGGCGCTCCGGCTCGCGGCCGCCTACGACGACGGGGGCGAGCAGGAGCGCGCCCTGCTGCGGCTCGCGGTGCCGGCCGCCAAGTACTGGATCACCAAGCGCTGCGCGCCGCTCGCGGTGGAGGCCGCGGAGTGCCTGGGCGGCAACGGGTACGTCGAGGAGTGGGGCCTGCCCCGGCTGGTGCGCGAGTCGCCGCTGAACTCCATCTGGGAGGGCGCCGGAAACGTGCAGGCGCTGGACGTGCTGCGGGCGCTGCAGCGCGAGCCGGGCGCGCTGGACGCCTGTCTCACCGAGATCGGGCGGACGCACGGTGCCGACCACCGGCTGGACCGGGCGGTGAAGGACCTGTTCACCGAACTCGCCGACCTGAACGGCGCCGAGGGCCGGGCGCGGCGGGTGGTGGAGCGCCTCGCGCTGGTGCTCCAGGGGTCGCTGCTGGTGCGGCACTCGCCGCCGGAGGTCGCCGACGCGTTCTGCGCCTCGCGGCTCGGCAGAGACCGGGGAGCCGCCTTCGGTACGCTGCCGGCCGGCCTGGACCTGGCGTCGGTGGTGGAGCGGGCCCGGCCGGTGTCCTGACCCGGATGGGGCCGCCCGTTTCGGCGCAGGCGTCGCGGGGGTGGTGCTGCGCCGACACGGCACCACCCCCGCTGTGGGCCCGTTCGAGGCCACGAACGCCGCCCGGAGGCGGCTTCGTGGTCAAGTCTCGGCCAGCCTCATGCGATTCACCAGGGTTGCAGGGGGTTGCAACTTGTTGGTGACGGTGCACGGAGTGTGTGCCTCCGGCATGCGCCAAACGGCAGTATGTGGGGAACAGTCGGACCGGAAACCGCCGCCCGGACGGCTTGACAAGTGTGTTCGATGCCCTTCCGGGAGGACCCCAGTGGCGAACCCGCCGATGAACGTGGCGCGCCTGGCCGCCGTGGACGCGGCGCAGGCGGCGCGGGTGCTGAGTGAGGTGCGCGAGGCGACGCTGGCCGGGCAACGTGCGCGGATCGCACCCCGCCCGGTGATCGAGCAGTCCTGGGGGCGGATGCTGCGCAGCGGCGTGGACCCCGACCACGACTTCAGATCCCGGCTGCTGCCCGCCGACGAGGTCCGGCGCAGACGGGAGGAGTCACCGCTCAGACACGTCATGCCCGTGCTGCGCCAGGGTCTGCTTTCGGTCGCGGACGTCGCCCATCACATCATGGTCGTCGCGGACGCCGAGGGACGCGTGCTGTGGCGGGAGGGATCGTCGCCGGTGCTCCGTAAGGCCGACGGTCTCGGGTTCGAACTCGGCGCCGACTGGCGGGAAGACGTCGTCGGCACCAACGGCGTGGGCACCCCGGCGGTCGTACGGCGGCCCGTGCAGGTCTTCGCCGCCGAGCACTTCGTCCGCTCGCACGCCTCCTGGACCTGCACGGGAGCCCCGATCACCGACCCCAAGGACGGCAGCCTCATCGGCGTGGTGGACGTGAGCGGCCCGCTGGAGACCATGCATCCGGCGACCCTCGCCTGGGTGGACGCGGTGGCCAAACTCGCCGAGGCCCGGCTGCGGGAGCTGCACCTGGCCTCGCTGGAGCGGCTGCGCGCGGTGGCGGCGCCCGCGCTGGCCCGGCTGGTCGGAAGGGCGCTGGTGGTGGACCGGGACGGCTGGACGGCGGCCGTGACCGGGATGCCGTACGTACGGCGCGTCACGCTGCCCAAGTCCCTCGCGCCGGGCCGCCGGTGGCTGCCCGCGCTCGGCACCTGCGCGGTGGAGCCGCTGGCCGGGGGCTGGCTGCTGCGGGCGGCCGAGGACCCGCTGCCGTCCACCACCCCTCGGATCGTGCTGGATCTGAGCCGGGTGGGTCGCACCTCGGTGACCGTGGACGGCGCGGCGGGCTCCTGGTCCCGCGAACTCAGTCCCCGGCACGCGGAGTTGCTCTACCTGCTCACCGAACACCGCGCGGGGCGAGGCGCGGCGGGCCTCGCCGAGGATCTGTTCGGCGACCCGTCACGAACAGTGACGGTGAGAGCAGAGATGTCCAGGGTTCGGCGGTATCTCGGGGATTTTCTGCACCACCGGCCGTACCGTTTCCGTGAGGACGCGGAGCTCGAAGTGCTGCTGCCCGGTGACCTCCGTGACCTGCTGCCCCAGTCGACGGCACCGGCGGTGGCGCGGCGCAGAGCGGCGGCGGACGCGGGCTGACGGCGGCGGGACTGCACGCAGGCGGCGGGACGGCGGCCGGCGGCGGCGGTCGGCGCGCATGACAGCCGCGGGGCGGCGGCCGGCGGCGGTCAGCGCGCATGACGGCCGCACGACGGCGGAACGGCGCGCACGGCAGCGGGTCGGCGCGCATGACGGCCGGACGACGGCCGCGGGGCGGCGGCCGACGGCGGCCGGCGGCGGCGGTTGGCGCGCATGACGGTCGCGGGGCGGCGGCCGGCGGTGGCGGAACGGCGCGCACGGCAGCGGGTCGGCGCGCATGACGGCGGGACGGCGGCCGGCGGCGGTCGGCGCGCATGACGGCCGCGGGGCGGCGGAACGACGCGCACGGCAGCAGGTCGGCGCACATGACGGCCGGACGACGGCCGCGGGGCGGCGGCCGACGGCGGCGGTCGGCGACGGTCGGCGCGCATGACGGCCGCACGACGGCGGGACGACGCGCACGGCAGCGGGTCGGCGCGCATAACGGCCGAATGGCGGCGGGGCGGCGGCCGGCGGTGGCGGGTCGGCGCGCACGGCGGCGGGTCGGCGCGCATGACGGCCGAACGGCGGCCGGACGGCGACGGAACGGCGCGCATGACGGCGGCCGAACAGGGGGCATGGCGGCCGCGGGGCGGGCGGCCGGCGGCGGGGTGGTCCGTTCCGTGCGGGGCGCCTTCCGCATATTTGCGGGACTTGGCCCCGCGGCGCCCGTTACTGCCGTAGCATCCCTACGGGCCTCCCCACCTGTTCCTCGGTGAACGCACGGACCACCAGGCGCAGTTGGCCCGCCTCGGGAGGAGACATGAAGCATCGCGGCAGACACCGCCGACGCAGGCGGGGCGCGGCCCTTCGCGCGGTCCTCGCCGGGACCGCGCTGGCACTCACCGCGGTCGCCACCCTGATCAGCGCCTCGCAGGCCACGGTCGCCGAGAACCCCGGCGCACTCAAGCCGCTGGCCTCCCGGGCGGACACCGGTTCCCTGCGGCTGCGGGAACACCGGGTGCCCGCCCGCACACTGAACCGGCTCGCCACCTCCATGGGCCGCCCGGTCGGCGTGGACGCCGTACTGCGGAGCGCCGACCGCACCCTGCGCGAGGGCGCCGAGTGCGCCTCCGAGGACCGCGAGACCCTCCCGGTCGCCCCGGCCGCCACCCGCGCCTACTGCTGGGACCGGGCCGACACGGCGACCACCGCCTGGCAGCCGGCCTCGGTGACCACCTCCGGGGACGCCGACGACGACGGGGTCTGGGGCAGCCACCGGGTGCTCCTCACCGGCTGGACCCACAACACCGCCACCGGGCCGGCCGCCGAGCGGGGTCTCGCCAGGGTCGCGTTCGTCGACGCCGACGACCCGGACCGTCCCGCCTACCGCTGGGTGCTCCTGGTGGTGCCCGTCGAGGGCGGCCGCGACTACCGCGGCCTGGCCTCCGGCGTCTCCGGCATGGTCTGGTATCAGGACAAGCTCCTGGTCACCACCACGACCGGCAGCGCCGACGCGCTCTACGTCTACGACCTCGACCGTATCCAGCGCACCACGGTGGACGAGCCCGCGATCGGCCGGGTGCCCGGTGGCTGGTCCGCCGACGGCTACCAGTACGTGATGCCCGCCGTGGGCTCCTACCGCTTCGCCGCCGGCCGCTGCGGCGCCTCCGGTCCGCCCTGCCCCGCCGGCCTCTCCCTGGACCGCGGCACCGTGCCCGACAGCCTGGTCGCCGCCGAGTGGACCGCCCCCGGCAGCGACCGGCACGCCCGGCTGTGGCGTTACGCGTTCAGCAAGGACCCCGCACGCGGCGGGCTGCTCGCCACCGACGCCGCCGGGCGGGTGGACCCGGTCGAGGCCTACCGGACCCGGGCCAGCGGGATCCGGGGCGTATTGTCGTACCGGCGAGCCGGAGCGACCGTTCCGTCCTGGTACGTGGGACACCTGTCCGAGTCCGCGGGCGGCCACGGCGGAATGTGGCGGCAGGACACCAAGGGCGCGAAGGCGGCCCGCTGCGGCTCGGACGCCTCCCGCCACTGCTGGGCCGAGTCCGCGGGCACCCTGTCCTACTGGCAGGAGACGGGCGAGGTGTGGTCCCTGTCGGACCGGATGCTGTTCGCGGTGCCCCTGGCCGCACTGGACCGCTCGCTGGGGTGAGCCGGGCGATCGACAGACCACCGGCCGGGATGATTCCCTGACCGGCATGAGCAGTGTCCCTGTCACCACCTGGTCCCTGGAACAGACCTCGCCGACCGACCTCCTGCCGGCCGCCGCCCCCGACGGCGACGTCCGGATCGTCCGCGCCGAGGTCCCCTCCCCCGAGTTCAGCCGCTTCCTGTACGCCTCGGTCGGCGGCGACATCCGCTGGACGGACCGGCTCGGCTGGAGCTACGCCCGGTGGCAGGAGCACCTGGACCGCCCCGGCGTGGAGACATGGGTGGCCTACGACCACGGCACCCCCGCCGGATACGCCGAACTGGACCCGCAGGACGACGGGGTGGTCGAGATCGTCTACTTCGGTCTGATCCCCGCCTTCCGCGGCCGCCGCATCGGCGGGCACCTGCTGTCGTACGGCGCTGCCCGCGCCTGGGACCTGGCCGAGCGCTGGGCCGAGCGGACGCCGACCAAGCGTGTGTGGCTGCACACCTGCAGCAAGGACGGCGAGTTCGCGATGGACAACTACCTGCGGCGGGGCTTCACCCTGTTCGACACCAAGGTGGAGGAGGAGGCCGAGGTGTCCGCGCCCGGCCCCTGGCCCGGGGCCTACCCCGCCTGACCTGCTCCGACAAGCCGTCTCGCACGGCATGTGACCGAAGACACCCTTGTTCCACATTGCGGGACAAGGGTGTCCGCATGATGGACGAAGCTGGACTGTGTCCAGATCGCCGTGACACGCTTCCGTCATGTCTGGAACTGGAATTGCCTTGGTGAGTCGGCGGCACGTCGACCTCGGCCGCATGTCCAGCGCCATCTGTCCGGCGAGCTGACCGCACCAGCACCGCCGAGACCTCCTCACCCGTCTTCCTGCTGCGCAAGGACGCGCACGCATGCCCTCATGCGCGCGTACCCGCAGGTCAGAGCCGCTTTCCGCCTGTCTTGAAGGACGTAGAACCATGGCCGCCACCCCGCAGAACCCTGCCGCCTCCGCGCCCCGCCGCAAGGTGAGCCGTCACCGCGGTGAGGGTCAGTGGGCCGCGGGCCACTTCACCCCGCTCAACGGCAACGAACAGTTCAAGAAGGACGACGACGGTCTCAATGTGCGGACACGCATTGAGACGATCTACTCCAAGCGCGGCTTCGACTCCATCGACCCGAACGACCTGCGCGGCCGGATGCGCTGGTGGGGGCTGTACACCCAGCGCCGTCCCGGGATCGACGGCGGCAAGACCGCCATCCTGGAGCCGGAGGAGCTGGACGACACGTACTTCATGCTGCGGGTGCGGATCGACGGCGGGGCGCTGACGACGCAGCAGCTGCGGGTGATCGGCGAGATCTCCCAGGAGTTCGCCCGCGGCACCGCGGACATCACCGACCGGCAGAACATCCAGTACCACTGGATCCGGATCGAGGACGTGCCGGAGATCTGGGAGCGGCTGGAGGGCGTCGGCCTGTCGACCGTCACCGCCTGCGGTGACACCCCGCGTGTGATGATCGGTTCGCCGGTCGCCGGCATCGCCGAGGACGAGATCATCGACGCCACCCCGGCGCTGGAGGAGATGAAGCGCCGGGTCCTGAACAACAAGGCGTACTCGAACCTGCCGCGCAAGTTCAAGACGGCCATCTCGGGCTCGCCGGTGCTGGACGTGGTCCACGAGATCAACGACGTGGCGTTCGTCGGCGTACGGCACCCCGAGCACGGCCCGGGCTTCGACGTGTGGGTGGGCGGCGGCCTGTCCACCAACCCCAGGCTGGGCGTGCGCCTGGGCGCCTGGGTGCCGCTGGACGAGGTCCCGGACGTCTACGAGGGCGTGCTGTCGATCTTCCGTGACTACGGCTACCGCCGGCTGCGCAACCGGGCCCGCCTGAAGTTCCTCGTCGCCGACTGGGGCCCGGAGAAGTTCCGCCAGGTGCTGGAGGACGAGTACCTCCAGCGCAAGCTGGTCGACGGACCCGCCCCGGACCAGCCGGTCCAGCAGTGGCGCGACCACATCGGCGTGCACCGGCAGCAGGACGGCCGCTTCTACGTCGGGTTCGCCCCGCGGGTCGGCCGGGTCGACGGCGCCACGCTGACGAAGATCGCCGACCTCGCGGAGTCGCACGGCTCGGGCCGGGTCCGCACCACCGTCGAGCAGAAGATGATCGTCCTCGATGTCGAGGAGGGGCAGGTCGACTCGCTGGTCGAGGGCCTGGAGGCGCTGGACCTCACCGCCCGCCCGTCCTCCTTCCGGCGCGGCACCATGGCCTGCACCGGCATCGAGTTCTGCAAGCTCGCCATCGTCGAGACCAAGGAGCGCGGCTCCCAGCTCATCGACGAACTGGAGCGCCGTCTGCCGGACTTCGACCAGCCGATCACCATCAACCTCAACGGCTGCCCGAACGCCTGCGCCCGCATCCAGGTCGCGGACATCGGTCTCAAGGGCCAGCTGGTCCTGGACAGGGACGGCAACCAGGTCGAGGGCTACCAGGTGCACCTCGGCGGTGCCCTTGGCCTGGAGGCGGGCTTCGGCCGCAAGGTGCGCGGCCTGAAGGTCACCTCGGACGAGCTGCCCGACTACGTCGAGCGTGTCCTCAAGCGCTACCAGGCCGAGCGCGAGGACGGCGAGCGCTTCGCGACCTGGGCGGCGCGGGCTTCCGAGGAGGCGCTGTCGTGACCGAGCGGGCCGCACCTTTCTACTGCCCCTACTGCGGTGACGAGGACCTGCGTCCGAGCGAGCAGGGCCACGGCGCCTGGGAATGCGGGGCGTGCAACCGCGCATTCCAGCTGAAGTTCCTCGGGCTGCTCGCCCGGGGTCTGCAGCGAGCCGACAACGGAGGGGACGACCGCACATGACGACCGCTCAGGAAAAGCACACGACCGAGCAGTTGAAGGCGCTCGCCGAGCAGGCGGGCCGTGATCTGGAGGACGCCCCCGCCCTGGAGATCCTGCAGTGGGCGGTGGACACCTTCGGCGAGAAGTTCTGCGTCACCTCCTCCATGGAGGACGCCGTGGTCGCCCATCTGGCCTCACGCGTGTCGAAGGGCGTCAAGGTCGATGTGGTGTTCCTCGACACCGGTTACCACTTCCCGGAGACCATCGGCACCCGGGACGCGGTCGAGGCGGTGATGGATGTCAACGTCATCACCCTCACGCCGAAGCAGACGGTCGCGGAACAGGACGCGGAGTACGGCCCGAAGCTGCACGACCGCGACCCCGACCTGTGCTGCAGGTTGCGCAAGGTCCAGCCCCTCGAAGAGGGCCTGAAGGGCTATCAGGCGTGGGCGACCGGCCTGCGCCGCGACGAGTCCCCGACCCGGGCGGACACCCCGGTGGTCGGCTGGGACGAGAAGCGGCAGAAGGTCAAGGTCTCCCCGATCGCCCGCTGGACCCAGGACGACGTCGACGCCTACGTCGCCGAACACGGCGTACTGACCAACCCGTTGCTGATGGACGGCTACGCCTCCATCGGCTGCGCCCCGTGCACCCGCAGGGTCCTGGAGGGCGAGGACGCTCGCGCCGGCCGCTGGGCGGGCCGCGCCAAGACCGAGTGCGGGCTGCACGGATGACGACCGAACAGACACAGGAGAACCACGTGACCACCGGAGCCACCGTCTGGCTCACGGGTCTGCCGAGCGCCGGCAAGACCACCATCGCGTACGAGCTGGCCGGCCGACTGCGCGCCGAGGGCCACCGCGTCGAGGTGCTCGACGGCGACGAGATCCGCGAGTTCATCTCGGCGGGCCTCGGCTTTTCCCGCGAGGACCGGCACACCAACGTGCAGCGCATCGGCTTCGTCGCCGAACTGCTGGCCCGTAACGGCGTCAAGGCGCTGGTCCCGGTGATCGCCCCCTACACGGACAGCCGGGACGCCGTCCGCAAGCGGCACGAGGAGAACGGGACGCCGTACCTGGAGATCCACGTGGCGACCCCGGTCGAGGTCTGCTCGGTGCGGGACGTGAAGGGGCTGTACGCCAAGCAGGCCGCGGGCGAGCTGTCGGGACTGACGGGGGTCGACGACCCGTACGAGGAGCCCGAGACGCCCGATCTGCGGATCGAGTCGCACCACCAGACCGTGCAGGAGTCCGCGGCCACCGTGTACGCCCTGCTCAGCGAGAGGGGACTGGCATGACGACCGTCGCCAAGACCGCGTCGGGCGGTGAGGGTACGGACACCCCCTACGCCCTGTCGCACCTGGACGCGCTGGAGTCCGAGGCGGTGCACATCTTCCGCGAGGTGGCGGGCGAGTTCGAGAACCCGGTGATCCTGTTCTCCGGCGGCAAGGACTCCATCGTCATGCTGCACCTCGCGCTGAAGGCGTTCGCCCCGGCGGCGGTCCCCTTCTCGCTGCTCCATGTGGACACGGGGCACAACTTCCCCGAGGTACTGGAATACCGGGACCGCGTGGTTGCCGCACATGGGCTGCGCCTCCATGTGGCCTCCGTACAGGACTACATCGACCGAGGTGTGCTCAAGGAGCGCCCCGACGGAACCCGCAACCCCCTGCAGACGCTTCCGCTGACGGAGAAGATCCAGAGCGAGAAGTTCGACGCCGTGTTCGGCGGCGGGCGGCGCGACGAGGAGAAGGCCCGCGCCAAGGAGCGGGTGTTCTCGCTGCGGGACGAGTTCTCCCAGTGGGACCCGCGCCGCCAGCGGCCCGAGCTGTGGAACCTGTACAACGGCCGGCACGCCCCCGGCGAGCACGTCCGCGTCTTCCCGCTGTCCAACTGGACCGAGCTGGACGTCTGGCAGTACATCGCCCGCGAAGGCATCGAGCTGCCGGATATCTACTTCGCGCACGAGCGCGACGTGTTCCAGCGCAGCGGCATGTGGCTGACGGCGGGCGAGTGGGGCGGCCCGAAGGCGGGCGAGACCGTCGAGACGCGGCTGGTCCGCTACCGGACCGTCGGTGACATGTCCTGCACGGGCGCGGTCGACTCCGACGCGACCACGCTGGACGCCGTCATCGCCGAGATCGCCGCGTCCCGGCTCACCGAGCGCGGCGCCACGCGTGCCGACGACAAGCTCTCCGAGGCCGCGATGGAAGACCGCAAGCGCGAGGGGTACTTCTAAGCATGAGCACGACCACGACCGAGGCGCTCTCGGCCACCACGCTGCTGCGGTTCGCCACCGCCGGCTCCGTCGACGACGGCAAGTCCACGCTCGTCGGACGGCTGCTGCACGACTCCAAGTCGGTCCTCACCGACCAGCTGGAGGCCGTGGAGCGCGCGTCGGCGAGCCGTGGCCAGGAGGGCCCGGACCTGGCACTGCTCACCGACGGCCTGCGCGCCGAGCGGGAGCAGGGCATCACCATCGACGTCGCCTACCGCTACTTCGCCACGCCCCGCCGCCGGTTCATCCTCGCCGACACGCCCGGCCACGTGCAGTACACCCGCAACATGGTGACGGGTGCCTCCACGGCCGAGCTGACGGTGATCCTGGTCGACGCCCGCAACGGCGTGGTCGAGCAGACCCGCCGGCACGCGGCGATCGCCGCGCTGCTGCGCGTGCCGCACGCGGTCCTCGCCGTCAACAAGATGGACCTCGTCGACTACCAGGAGTCCGTGTTCGCCGCGATCGCCGAGGAGTTCACGGCGTACGCGACCGAGCTGGGCGTGCCCGACGTCACCGCGATCCCGATCTCGGCGCTCGCCGGTGACAACGTGGTGGAGCCGTCCGCCCACATGGACTGGTACGGCGGCCCGACCGTCCTGGAGCACCTGGAGACCGTCCCGGTCAGCCACGACCTGGCGCACTGCCACGCGCGGCTGCCCGTGCAGTACGTGATCCGGCCGCAGACCGCCGAACACCCGGACTACCGGGGTTACGCGGGCCAGATCGCCGCCGGTACGTTCCGCGTGGGCGAGGACGTCACGGTCCTGCCGTCCGGCCGGACCACCAGGATCTCCGGCATCGACCTGCTGGGCGAGCCGGTCGACGTCGCCTGGACGACGCAGTCGGTGACCATCCTGCTCGAGGACGACATCGACGTCTCGCGCGGCGACCTGATCGTGCCGACCAAGGACGCCCCGGCCACCACGCAGGACGTGGAGGGGACCGTCTGCCACGTCGCCGACCAGCCGCTGACCGTCGGGCACCGGGTACTGCTCAAGCACGGCACCCGTACGGTCAAGGCGATCGTCAGGGACATCCCGTCCCGGCTCACGCTCGACGACCTGTCCCTGCACCCGCACCCGGGACAGCTCATCGCGAACGACATCGGCCGGGTGAAGATCCGTACCGCCGAACCGCTGCCGGTCGACTCCTACGCCGACTCGCGCCGCACGGGCTCGTTCATCCTGATCGATCCGAACGACGGCACCACGCTCACCGCGGGCATGGTCGGCGAGTCGTTCGCGTCTCCCGAGCCGGTCAAGGACGAGTCCGACGACGACGGTTGGGACTTCTGAGCATGAACGCCAACGACGTCTACTCGACGTTCGCGAAGGAGGGCGGCCGTGTCGGCAGCGGCGCCCTCGGCAGCGGGCAGGGCGGAGTGGCGCGATGTGTGCGCTGACGTACGCGCACCGCTTGCGCGCCCCGTCCCCCCACCCGACGTCCCGGAAGCGACGAAGACTCTTTGCCGACTCCCGGCCACGACCTGAGAAACCGTGACCGCCGGGCCAACGAGAGGAAACCCTCCCGTGCCTGCCAACCGCTCCAAGCTCCTCCGCCGCGGGATAGCCGCGCTCGCCGCCCTCCCCCTGCTCACCCTCGCCGCCTGCGGCTACGGGTCCGAGTCCAAGGACGACACCGCCAACGCCACGGTCGCCGCCGGCGCCAAGAAGATCGACGGACTGGACTCCGTCAAGATCGGCTACTTCGGCAACCTCACCCACGCGACCGCGCTGGTCGGCAACCAGAAGGGCTTCTTCCAGAAGCAGTTGGGCGCCACCAAGGCCGACTACCAGATCTTCAACGCCGGGCCGTCCGAGATCGAGGCACTGAACTCCGGTTCCATCGACATCGGCTGGATCGGCCCCTCCCCGGCGGTCAACGGCTACACCAAGTCCGACGGCAAGAGCCTGCGCATCATCGGCGGTTCGGCGTCCGGCGGGGTGAAGCTGGTCGTCGACCCGAAGAAGATCAAGTCCCTGAAGGACGTCAAGGGCAAGAAGATCGCGACGCCCCAGCTGGGAAACACGCAGGACGTGGCGTTCCTCAACTGGGTGGCCGAGCAGGGCTGGAAGGTCGACGCCGAGAGCGGCAAGGGCGACGTGTCGGTCGTCCGGACCGACAACAAGGTGACCCCGGACGCGTTCAAGTCCGGCTCCGTCGACGGGGCCTGGGTGCCCGAGCCGACCGCTTCCAAGCTGGTCGCCGAGGGCGGCAAGGTGCTGCTGGACGAATCGACGCTGTGGCCGGGCAAGAAGTTCGTGATCACGAACATCATCGTGTCGCAGAAGTTCCTGAAGGAGCACCCG
The DNA here is from genome assembly GCF_042959345.1 of Streptomyces sp. NPDC007905. Taxonomy (NCBI): domain Bacteria; kingdom Bacillati; phylum Actinomycetota; class Actinomycetes; order Kitasatosporales; family Streptomycetaceae; genus Streptomyces; species Streptomyces sp. NPDC007905. The sequence continues at coordinate 107,772 of NZ_JBIBKS010000003.1, forward strand.
AAGGCCGTCGAGGCGGTGCTGAAGGCGTCGGTCGAGACCAACAAGTGGATCAACGCCAACCCGGACGAGGCGAAGGCCGCGGTGAACAAGCAGTTGGGCATCGACTCCGGCAAGGAGCTGCCGGCCGGCGTGCTGGACCCGGCGTGGAAGTCCATCCAGATCACGAACGACCCGCTGGCCTCGACCCTCAACACCGAGGCGCAGCACGCCGTCAAGGCCGGTCTGCTGGAGAACCCGAAGCTCGACGGCATCTATGACCTCACCCCCCTGAACAAGGTCCTCGCGGCCGAGGGCGAGTCCTCCGTCAGCGACGCCGGTCTCGGCGTCAAGTAACCCCCGTAGCCGAAGAGTTCCCAGGAGGTGACGACCATGGCCACGACCTTCGCCAAGGCGGCAGCGTCCGTCGAGCACGCGGCGCGCATCGAGCACGTCTCCAAGTCCTTCGCGGGACCCGGCGGGCAGCAGCTCGTCCTGGACGACATCAGCCTCGATGTCGCGCCGGGCGAGTTCGTCACCCTCCTGGGTGCCTCGGGCTGCGGCAAGTCGACCCTGCTGAACCTGGTGGCGGGCCTCGACCAGCCCTCCGCCGGCAGCATCACGACCGAGGGGCGTCCGGCTCTGATGTTCCAGGAGCACGCCCTGTTCCCGTGGCTGACCGCGGGCAAGAACATCGAACTCGCCCTGAAGCTCAGGGGGGTCGCGAAGAACGAACGGCGCGAGCGGGCCGAGCGGCTGCTCGAACTCGTACGCCTGCAGGGGGCGTACGGCAAGCGGGTGCACGAGCTGTCCGGCGGTATGCGGCAGCGCGTGGCCATGGCCCGAGCGCTCGCGCAGGACAGCCAGCTGCTGCTGATGGACGAGCCGTTCGCGGCGCTGGACGCGATCACTCGCGACCTGCTGCACGACGAACTGACCCGGATCTGGGAGGAGACGGGCCTGTCCGTCCTTTTCGTCACGCACAACGTGCGCGAGGCGGTGCGGCTCGCACAGCGGGTGGTGCTGCTGTCGTCCCGCCCGGGCCGGGTGGCCCGCGAGTGGCAGGTGGACATTCCGCAGCCGCGGCGCATCGAGGACGCGCCGGTTGCCGAACTGTCCCTCGAGATCACCGAAGTCCTGCGTGGGGAGATCCGCCGTCATGGCCAGCACTGACACAGCGAAGGCCGATCCGCAGGAGGCGGCGAGCGTCGAGGCGGGCCTGGACGCCCTGGAGGCCGGCGTCGTCGGCCGGACGTCGTTCCGGCAGACCTTCACCGGCAAGATCCTGCCGCCGATCGTCGCCACCGCGGTGGTGCTGGTCGTCTGGCAGGCGCTCATCTCGTTCAAGATCGTCGACGATCCGACGAAGCTGCCCTCCCCTGCCGACGTGGGCAACGAGTTCAAGGACGCCTGGCTGGAAGGCAAGCTGCTCGGCTACATCTGGACCAGCGTCTCGCGCGGTCTGCTGGGATTCCTGTTCGCGCTGGCCATCGGCACGCCGCTGGGGCTGCTGGTGGCCCGGGTGAAGTTCCTGCGGGCGGCCATCGGTCCGGTGCTGTCCGGTCTGCAGTCGCTGCCGTCGGTGGCGTGGGTGCCGCCGGCCGTGATCTGGCTGGGCCTGGACAACCAGATGATGTACGCGGTGATCCTGCTCGGCGCCGTCCCCTCCATCGCCAACGGTCTGGTCTCCGGCATCGACCAGGTGCCGCCGCTGTTCCTGCGCGCCGGCCGCACGATGGGCGCGACGGGCCTGAGGGGCGCCTGGCACATCGTCCTGCCGGCGGCGCTGCCGGGCTATCTCGCGGGCCTGAAGCAGGGCTGGGCCTTCTCCTGGCGCTCACTGATGGCGGCGGAGATCATCGCCTCCTCCCCCGACCTGGGCATCGGCCTGGGCGCGCTGCTGGAGAACGGCCGCAACGCCAGTTCCATGTCCATGGTGTTCGAGGCGATCTTCCTGATCCTGTTCGTCGGCATCGCCATCGACCTGCTGATCTTCAGCCCGCTGGAGCGGTGGGTGCTGCGCACTCGCGGCCTGCTGGTGAAGAGCTGAACCGCCATGCACCGTCAGCCGGTTCTCCTCGTCGTCGCCCACGGCAGCCGCGACCCGCGGCACGCCGCGACCGTGCACGCCCTCGTGAAGCGGGTACGCGCACTGCGGCCCGGCCTGCGCGTGGAGACCGGCTTCCTCGACTTCACCATCCCGTCCGTGCACGGGGTGCTGGAGTCGCTGGCGGCGGAGGGCGTGCGTGACGTCGTCGCCCTGCCCCTGCTGCTGACCCGCGCGTTCCACGCCAAGGCGGACATCCCCGCGGTCCTGCGGGACGCGCCGCCTCGGCTGCGGATCCGGCAGGCGGACGTGCTCGGCCCGTCCCCGCTGCTGCTGTCGGCGCTGGAGCGGCGCCTGTACGAGGCGGGGTTGACGCCCGCCGACAAGTCCTCGACCGGGGTCGTACTGGCCTCGGCGGGGTCCTCCGACCCGGAGGCGATCGCAGTGATCGCCGACATCGCGCGGGAGTGGTGGCACACCGGTTGGTGCGCCGTGCGACCTGCGTTCGCCTCCGCATCCCTTCCCCGTACCGAGGACGCGGTACAGGAATTGCGCGCCCTCGGCTGCGAGCGGGTCGCCGTGGCGCCGTACGTGCTGGCCCCCGGTTTCCTGCCGGACCGCATCGCGCGCGGCGCGGCCGCGGCGGATGTCCTGGCCGGCGTGCTCGGCCCCGCGCCGGAGGTGGCTCGGGTACTGCTGGAGCGGTACGACGCGGCGGCCCTGCCGGTACCGGCGGTCCTGGGCGCCTAGGATCTGCCGACCTGCCGCTGGGAGGCGGCTTCAGGAACCGGCGGTCCAGTGGGTGAGGAGGGCGACGGCTTCGGCGCGGTCGCCGGTCGAGAGACCGCCGATGGTGGCGTGGTGGGTGGCGCCGGGAGCCCACAGGACGCGCGAGTCCGGGGAGTCGGGGTGGAAGGACTCGGCGACCGCCGGGTCCTCGGTGCCGTTGACGAACAGCAGACGGCTGCCGCGGCGGCGGACCCAGTGGTCGCTGTCGGGCATCGCGGCGGAGTCGAAGCGCATCGGGATGTCGCGCCGGACGAAGGTACGGGGGCCGCATGGCATCCGGGTGGCGCAGCAGGTCGGCCAGATGGGCGGTGGGCACGTCCAAGTAGCCGAGCTGCGTGCCGAGTTGGTAGAAGTACGGGATGTACTGCCGTGCCACCGAGTCGGCGTAGACGGGCAGTGCGGCGGTGTCGTCCAGCCACGCGTACAACGCGTCGGTGCTCGCGTCCGGGCCGGGAACGGCAGAGCTGTCCGCGGCGGAACCTTCTGCCAGAACATGAACGCCGCGCGCAGCACGGCGATCTCGAGCGCCTTGTCGGCGCTGCCGACGAGGTCGAAGGCGGTACCGGTGGAGGCTGCCCAGGCCTGGTAGCGGGCGGCCATGTCGGCGCGACGGAGCAGGATCTGCCGTTGCGCCGTCCTGAGGGCGTCGCGGCAGGCGGCGGTGCCCACGGTGTCCAGGAAGCGGAGGTGGGCGGAGTCGTCCCGGTCGTCGACGTTGTTCGGAGCGGAGTAGGCCACGGTGCCGTCCACATCGTGCGGGTGGAAACGGCGGTGGTGGACGCCGGCCATACCGCCCTTGCTGCCGCCGGTGGAGATCCAGGCGCCGGGATACGGCGCGCGGAAGAGGCGCACGACGCGGTGGTGGTCGTCGGCGGCCTGCCGGACGGTCAGATGGCGGTAGTCGAGCGCGGCCGGGCGCGAGGTGCCGAAGTAGCGGTGCTCGACCTGGAGCTGGTTGCCGCCCAGCAGCACGGTGGGTTCGGCCCGCCGGGGCGAGAGCGCCGCCTCGTACCCGGTCGTGAACAGGACGGTGGGGCGGTCGGCGCAGGTGTGGAGGAGGAGCAGGCGCTGCTCGAAGGTGCCGGCCGCCGGGTCCCGGTGGTCGACCGGCTGGCGCAGTCCGAGGACGAAGAAGCGGTGCCCCGGCTCCGCTCCCGGCCGCTCCTCGACGACCCGCAGCCCCGGCAGGGCGCGCAGGCGTTCCACGACATCGTCGTGCCCGGACCGGATCCCGCTCGGGGCCCACGCAGGCACGCCCGTCGTGGCGGCGAGGCCGGCCGCCGAGGCCGCCGACTGCAACAGACGGCGTCGCGCCCAGGTACCCATGGTGAATCCTCCCCTGTGACGGCCGCACCGGTGACGTCGTGTCCCGTCGCCGCGGCCCCGGCCGTGGATGGCCGACCGCTTCAGTACAGCCGCCGGGGCGGCGCGGAAGGATCCCGCGCGCGAGGGGACCGTCTCCCCCGGCCGGGGGAGGCGACCCGCGGTGCGGCCGGCAGGGCAGGCACCGCTGGTCGCGGCCCGTCCCGACCTGTTCGGGTTCCCCGAAACCCCTTCCTGGTCACGTCCGGATCTGCTGGGATGGTCCTTCGAAGCACTATCGGGGGAGAACGGTGCGCGTGGCCGGTCAGGAGTTCGGGCATCACCTGGGGCTGCCCAGGGCGCTGTCGGGTCTGCCGCTGAGCCCCCTCGTGCCCGGTTACGGCACCCTCGCCGGCGCCCAGCACACGGCGGGGTTACGCCACCTCGGCGAGGTTCTGGACGCCTCACCCGTGGGGTTACGGGTCCTGGACGGGCTGTACGTGCCGGCGGGTCCGCGGGGCAGGCGCCGGGTGGACGGGCCGTTCCTGGACGGACTGGCCCGGGGGTCCGGCCCGGGCGCCCCGCTCGCCGCGCGGCTGGCCGAGCTGCACCGGCGCGATCCACAGGTCCTGCGCCGGGTCGTCCTCTACCAGTTGATCGGCCTGCTGCAGGACCACCCGACCTCCCAACGTCCGCGTCTCGCAGCCGAGTTGGGAGTGCATGCCGACGAGATCGCCGGACTGGTGGCGGCCGCCCGGCTGCGGCCGGTCCTGGACCGGCGCGGGCGCGATGCCGCCGAGTCGCTCGCCGACGCCCGCGAGCGGCGCCGGCTGCACCGGCTGCGCACGCTGCTCGACCGGCTGCCCACGGACGGCGGTGACCCGGCGCTGGCCGCGCTGCGCACGGAACTCGCCGACCGGCTGGCCCTGGTCGAGGACCTCCTGCGGTCCGCCCGGCAGGCCGAGGAGCAGGGCCGCAGGGAGGGTGCGAGCAGCGGGTACCTGGAGGCGTTGTGCGAGGCGGCCGACGACCGGCGCGCCCTGCGCGGCCTGGTTCGGGTGCACCGGCCCGAGTCCGGACACCGCCCCCTGCTGCGGGCCGAACCGCGGCCGGACCACGTGGAGTTGGCCTGGCAGGACGGGAACGACGTACCGGACGAGTGGCGGCTGCTGCGGCTGCAGCGCACGGAGCGGGGCAGACCCGTCGTACGGAGCGTGCCCGGCGCGGACCCGACGGCGGCCGGGACGGTGCGGGACAAGGACGCCCCGCTCGGCGCCAGGGTGCGTTATGCGGCGCTGCCGTTGCGGGACGGGCGGGTGGCGGGGCCGCCGCTGGTGTCACGGCAGCTGCTGGTCGCCCCGGAGGTGGGGCACCCGGTACTGACGGACGGCCCGGGGCGGATCCACTGCGCCTGGCAGCGGCCGACGGGCGCCACGGACGTCACGGTCGAGCCCACGGAGCGGGACGGGGCCGACTTCCACCTCGTACCGGGGCCCGACGGGTTCACCGTCACCGGCCTGCCGCCCGGCCCGCACTCCTTCCGTGTCGTCAGCCACTACAAGGCGCCCGACGGCAGCCGGGTCACCTCACCGGGCCTGCGTGTGACCGGGACCGTCCACCCCTGGCCCGAGCCCGTGCGCACCCTCACCGCGCGCCCCGGCGGCGGGGCCGTGCGGTTCGCCTGGACGGGTGGGCGGGACGCCGAGGTGCGGCTCGTGGTGTGGCCCGGGCAGGCGCCCGCACCGGGCACCGAACTGCGCACCCAGGAGTTGCCCGCCCCGCTGGACTGGCCCGAGAAGGCGGGCGCCCTGTGCCCTCCGCCCGGCGCCTACGCCGAGGTCGCCGCCGTCGCCGTACTCGGTGCGCGGGCGCTCGCCGGGCCGGTCGTCGGCGTGGAGGCCGTGCACGCCGTGCTCGGACTGGCCGCCGGCCGGCTGCCGGACGGGCAGGCGCAGGTCACGCTGGACTGGCCCGACGGCGCCGGGCACCTCGTGGTCACCTGGGCGGCCCTGGACGGCGAGGAGACCGGCGGTGAGCGGACGCTGACCGCGCACGCCTACCGGCGCGGCGGGCTGCGGCTGCCCGTCGGCCCGGGAGCGGTGCGGATCCGGGCGGCGACCGTGCCCCGGGTGGCCGGGGCCGTCGTGGTGGTGCCCGACGCGGCCGAGGCGCTGCTGCCGCCGGACGCGGCCATACGGTACCAACTGGTCCGCCCGCAGCGGCGGTTCCTCGGCCGGGGGCGCGCCCTGCTGCGGGTCAGCCTCGCCGCGCCGGGCACGCTCGGGGAGGTACCGGAGTTCGTGTGCGTGGCACGCGGCGGCACGCTCCGCCCGCGCAGCGCCGCCGACGGCACGACCGTGCTGCGCATACCCGGGCCCGACCTGGCGCGGCACGGGACCGTCGAACAGGAGCTGCCGGCCTCCCCCTGCCCGGCCCCCTACACGCTGCGCGGCTTCCTGCTCGGGGAGCACGCGGCCTCGGTGCGACTGGAAGAACCCTCTCTCGCGAGCCTGGTGGTGCGCTGAGCCATGACGACCGTGATCTGCCCCTACTGCTTCGCCCGCGCGGCGGCGGCCAAGCTGCCGTACCGCTGTCTGATGACCCCGAGCGGGGTGCGCGGCGGCGCGCCCTGTGGTCCCGAACGTGACGACGTGTGGGCCGGGTTCATGGGTCCCGGGGTGCCTGCGGCGGCCCGGATGCGCGGACCCGTGTTCACCGCGGCGCGCCGGCTCGCCGGGTTCGGCGGCGGTGGCAGCAGCGTGCCCTGTCCGCAGTGCGGGGTGCCCACGCCGGTGCGGGTGTGCGGATCCTGCCACAGCGATCTGCCCAGCGACTACTGCGACCAGGACAGTCGGATCATCGCGCTGGTCGGCGCGAAGGCCTCCGGCAAGAGCACCTATGTGTCCGTGCTGGTCAACGAGTTGAACCACCGGGTCGGGCAGGCCTATCACGCCTCGCTCGCGGCGATGGGGCACAGCACCCAGCGGCGGGACAAGGAGATGGCCGAGGACCTGTACGAGCGGCTGCGGCTGCCGGACGCCACCCGGCCGGCCGCCCTCGGCTTCAACGACCCGCTGCTGTACCGGCTGAGCCTGCCCCGCAAGGGTCTGCTGGGCACCTCCGGGACCCGGCACACCACGCTCGTCTTCTTCGACGCGGCCGGTGAGGACCTGGCGGGAGCCGAGGCGATGGACCGCTACACCCGCTACCTGAGTGCCGCCGACGGGATCATCCTGCTGGTCGATCCGTTGCAACTCGGTTCGGTGCGGGACCTGTTGCCGGTGCACGAGGGGCCGCCGCTGCCCGTGGTGGAGACCTCGCCGCAGCAGATCGCGGCCGACCTCGCGGCCCAGCTGCGCGCGCACGGCAAGGGAAAGGTGCGGGGGCGGGTGTCCACGCCGATGGCGGTCGCCGTCACCAAGACGGACATGCTCGGACCCCTGCTGGATCCGCACTCCCCGCTGCTGCGCAACGCCCCCCACCGTGCAGGTACCTACGACGGCGAGGACCGGCTCGCCGTGCACGAGGAACTCCGGTCCCTGCTGACGGACTGGGACTCCGGCGCGCTGCTGCGGCAGCTGGAGCTGGACTTCGCCGAGTTGTCCCTGTTCGGGTTGTCCGCGCTAGGGGCACCGCCGCCCGCGGACGCCCCGGCGGACGTGCCGAAGTCGGGTCCGCAGCCGGTGCGGGTGGAAGATCCGCTGCTGTGGCTGCTGTCCCGGCAGGGACTGCTGCCCGTGCACACCGCGGGGAAGGGACGCGCCCAGTGAGTCTCGCCCAGCTGCACTACACCTCGGCGCCGCCCGGACCGGACGGCTCGGGTTTCCGGTTCACCGCGGTCAGCCCCGGCGTGCCGCCGACGCTGCTGCGCGAGGCGGAGCAGCTCATCGGGTACGAGCCCCCGCGCGACCTGCCCGCCCGGCCGGACACGGAAGAGCTGAAGCGCTTTCCGAAGGCCTTCAGCTTCAGTGAACTGTCCGACGGTGGCACTTTGTTGAGCCGGTCGGTGTACACCGGCGCGGACTACAGCGGGCGTTGGGGCAACTTCCACGCCCATGCCCTCCATCTGCCGCCCGGGGCACGCCTGCCCGACGGGGCGCTGCCCATCACGGCCTGGGAGTCGCCGCGCTGGGCCGACGCCACTCCCCCGGACGGGCGGCCCCGGCCGGTCGACCGGTTCGAGCCGTCGGGGCTGCTGCGCAGGGACGGCCTGGTGGCCTTCGCCCGCTCCCGCGCGGACCGGCTCGCCGCGTTCTTCGCGGACCTGCGCGCCCTGGCCGAGGAGACGGACACCCGGCAGATCGTGGTCGTGGAGCACGACAGCGCCGACGTGGCGCAGTGGATCGCGCTGGCCTGCGCCGTCCTTCCCCGTGAGCGGGCGCACCGGCTGACCTTCACCACCTACACCCGGCGTCCGCGGCAGGCCCGCCAGCAGATCGTCGGGGCCCTGCCGTCCTCCGAGCCGGTCGGCCACGACCACCGGTTCCGGGTGCACGACTGCACCGCACGTGCGGACGCCGAGCCCGTGACGGACGCCTGGGCCGAGGTGTGCGCGCGGGTCTGGACGGCCGGCCGGCCCGAGTTGTTCCATGACAGCTCCGGCGACCTCGGCCCGCTCGCGGTGGCCGCGCTCGTCGACGGCATCGCGCTGCGCGCCGACGGCCGCGCGGCGGCGGCCCGCTGGGCCGCGGACCACGCCCTCGCGCCGGCCGAGGAGACACTGACCCCGCTGATCGCCGCGCTGGCGGGCGGGAGCAGTGGAGACACGGGCCCGGACGACCCGCGGTACAGCCCCACGGGCACCCCCCTGGACGACGAACCTGCCGCGCTGGCCGCCCTGTTGGCGCGGCTGGACGGACAGGTGCCCACCGCCGTCTCCGCGCCGCTCGCCGCCCGCGTCCTGGACTCGGCGGTTCGGGGCCGGGGCCCGTTGCCCCCGCTGGGCGCGGGCTCGCTGACTCCGCCGCTCCGTCTCGAACTGGCCCGGGACCTCGCCCCGGCCCTGCGGCACGGCATCGCCGACCCGACCGAACCGGCCGCCGGCCGGCCCCTCGACCTGCTGCGCGTCGCCGACCTGCTCGACGTGGACTGCACGGACGCGCTCCCGGAATTCGCCGGGCGCATCGCCCGGGACCTGGTGAGCGGGCGGCCGTCGGACCGGGACGCTGCGGTCGGCACCTCGCCATCGGGCCACGGCCCGGAGCACGTACCGCCCGGCCCGGCCGACCCGGGCGGCACCGCACGCCCCGGTCAGCGGCCCGCCCCTGGTGCCGCCGCGTACGTCGTGGGCGCGCCGGCGGTCTGCTCCCCGGCCCTCCTCGACGCCGTCCACGGCCATCCCGCCCTGCGCACCGCCCTGTTCGGCGCGCTGGACGCGCTCGCCGCCGCCAACCCGCCCGGGGTCGCCGGGCGGCTCGCGGGGTCCGGGCTGCCGGTCTCGCTCGCACCCGGCTTTCCGCATCTGCGGATGTGCGTCGCGGCCGGCGGGGCACGGACCGGCGGCGACCGGTACGGGGGGGTCCACGAGGTGCTGCGCACCGCCGGCGTCTCGCCGCACGCCGACCCGGGCGTCCTGCGCACCGCGTTCCACCTGGTGTGGCCGGACGGCCTGCCCACCGGCGAGGAGGCGAGCCTGCTGCTGAGCGAGCTGGGCTCGGACGCGCACCGGCTGGCCGGCACCCGGGACCTGCTGGTCGAGGCCGCACTCGCGGCCGCCGCCGACGACCCGGCGGCCCCGGTCCTCGCCGCCGACCTGCTGCGCTGCTTCACCGCCGAACTGCCCCCCGCGCACCGGGCGCCGCTGCTCCTGCTGGAGTACGCGGGACTGCTGGACACCGACCAGGACGTCGAAGGCTGGGTGCGGCACGTGCTGAGCCTGCGGGACGGCGCGGCCGGGCCCGTGCCCGGGCCGGTGACGCAGCGGGTGTACGACGCCCTCGCGCGGCGGCTGCTGGCCGTTGCGGCGCCGGAGAGCGCGTCCTACGCGCCGCCCCGGCCGCCGGCGCCCGAGAGCGAGCTGTACGCGCTGGCCCGCTCGGGCGATCCGGGGCTGCTGGCGGCCTACGAGCGGGTGGGGCGCGGGGACCGGGTGGGCGAGCGGCTGCGCACCGTGCCGTCGTACGTCGCCGCCTGCTTCTGCGACTGGAGCGCGTACCCGCAGACGCACGCCGCCTGGGAGGCGACCCGCACGACCCTGCTGTCCAAGGTGCTGCGACCCGTCGTACGGACCCTTCCGGCCGAGGACCGGAGCGAGGTCGAGGAGGCGCTGCGCCGCATCGGCCGGGGCCGGCTGGACGCCTATCGCGCCTGGAACCGGCCCGGCGCCCTGGGCCGGCTCGCGGACCGGCTGACCGGACGCGGGCAGCGCGGGGACCGGCAGGCGACCTGGTACGGGGATGTGGAGCCGCCCGGTGAGGGAGGCCGCCGATGAACGCGGGCGCGGGAGGAGGCGGCATCGAGGTGCTGGTGCTGCTGGTCCTGTTCGGCTGGGCCGGGATGGTCGCCGCCGCGGTGTGCGGGTTCCGCACGCTGTGGGAGTTCCTGGGGCGCGGCGTACGGGCCGTCTGGCACGGGCTCGGGCCGTGGCAGCCGGGCCGCACCGACCCGCGCCTGACCGGGGCGGGAAGCGGTGAGCCCGCGCACCTCGCCTACTGGTGGCGGCAGTCGTGGGCGGACGCGCTGTCCGCGGGGCGCGCCGGACTGCGGGCCGTCTGGTCCGCGTTCACCGACCCCTGGCTGCACCGGATCACGCGGAACCTGTTCCACGGACGCCGGGCCTCGGGCCGACGCGCCACCGCGCCGCTGTACCGGATGCTGCTTGCCGCGCTCATCGCACCCGGCACCGCCGCGGGCGCGCTGGTCGGCGCCGTACTGGCCACACTGCTTCTCGGCGCGGTGCTGATGCTGTTCGCGCTGCTGCTGGCCGTGGTGTGGCTGGGCTGGGCCGCCGGGGTGCCGGGCTTGCGCGGGCTGGAGCGGGGCCGGCTGCTGCTGCGGGGCATTCGCGTCAAGTGCCCGCACCCCGGCTGTTACGCGCCCGTCCCGCTGGCCGTGCACCGCTGCCCGAACTGCCGTGCACGGCATGGTGAGTTGCGGCCCGGACGGTACGGCGTGCTGTGGCACGTGTGCCGCTGCGGGCACCGGCTGCCCGCCTCCCGGCTGCTGGGACGCGGGAAGCTCACGGCCCTGTGCCCGCGCTGTGAGCAGTTCCTGCCCGGGGCGGCGGGCACCATGCGGGTCGTGCACACTCCGCTGGTCGGCGGCACCTCGTCGGGCAAGACGATGCTGATGGCGGCCATGGTCGAGGGGCTGCACGCCTGGTCCCGGCAGGGCGAACTGCGGGTCAAGTACGCCACCGTCGACGACCAGCGCACCCAGACCGGGATCAGCCAGGAACTGAACCGGACCGGTTGGGCGCACGCCACGACCGGCGGTCAGCCGCGCGCCCTGATGCTGACCGTGGCCCGGGGCCGCAGGCGGCGGCTGCTGTATCTGTACGACCCGATGGGCGAGTCGGTGAGCGACGCCGAACGGGTGCGTGCGCAGCAGTATCTGGCGCACGCGGACGGGGTGGTCCTGGTCGCCGACGCCCTGGCCGATCCCAAGGTGCGCGGCCGGCTGGGGCCCGCGGACACCGACCGGGCCGACCGGGCCCGTCCGTCGGCGCAGGGGCCGTGGGAGACGTACCAGCGGCTGACCGGGGAACTGTCGGCGCTCACCGGCCGGCGGTCCCGGATGCCCGTGGCCACCGTGGTCACCAAACGGGACGTGCTGGACCAGCTGACCTCGCTGCCGGTGCCGGGCGCGCGCATCGAGGACTGGCTCACCGAGGTGGGCCTCGGCACGCTGGTCCGTGCCCTCGGCCATGACTTCCACGCGGCCCGCTACTGGGCCGTCAGCGCCCACGCGGCCACCGGCACCGGGCCGCTCGAGAGCGAGCAGCGCCGGGCCGCCGAGCCGGTGCTGTGGCTGCTCGCGGCCTCGGGGCTGCGCACCGGCCCGCTCACCGGGTCCGGCGGCAGCACCGGCGGCCGACTCGTCAGGCCCCGGCGGCGGCCCGACGAGGCCGAGGAAGGCCACGCGGGGAGGTACAGCCCGGCATGAGCCAGGTCACCCCTTCCGTCTCCCGGGCCCGGCGGGCACTCGCGGGCCTGTTCGTCACCGCCCTGGTCCTGGCGGTGGCCGCCCTCGGCTGCGCCGCACGGCTGCTGCTGTCCTGAGCCCGGCCCCCATCACCCACCCATGGAAAGGAATCACGGCGTGAGCGACATTCCCGGCGGGCCCATGGCCAACCGGCCGGTCCACTTCATCTGGCTGCTCGACTGCTCGTACTCGATGCAGGGCGAGAAGATCGCGAAGCTCAACTACGCGATCAGGGAGGCCATTCCGGAGATGCGGACGGTGGCCCACGACAACCCCGCGGCCCAACTGCTGCTGCGTACCGTCACCTTCTCCACCACCGCCCGGTGGCACCACCGGACCCCGGTCCCGGTCGACGACTTCACCTGGCAGGACGTGCAGGTCGACGGCATGACCAACCTCGGCGAGGCGCTGCACCTGGTGGCGCGGGAGCTGCAGACGCCGCCCATGCCGCAGCGGGCACTGAAGCCGGTGCTGGCGCTGGTGTCGGACGGGGTGCCCACCGACGACTGGAAGGCGGGCCTGAAGGCCGTCGACGCCACCCCGTGGGGCCGCAAGGCGGTGCGGGTCGCCATCGCGATCGGCACGGACGCGGACCGCGGGGTGCTCCAGGAGTTCCTCGGCAACCCCGAACTGCAGCCGCTGGACGCCAACAGTCCCAAGCAGCTGGCCGCCGCCATCCGGTGGGCGTCCACCGCGGCCGTGAAGGCGGCCTCCCAGCCGGTCGCGGGCGACACCTCCGGTACGGCCGTGACCATGGCGAAGCAGCCGTACGCGCCGCCGGTGCTGGACGACGACGATGACGACGACGTGTGGTGACGCTCGGGGTGAGACGGTGGGAGACGCTGGCCGACAGCGTCCAGGGGGTCAACAAGCGGCGCAACCAGGACTGGTACGAGTGCCGGGGCACCGGAACCGCTGAGGATCCGCTGGTCCTCGCCGTGGCCGATGGGCACGGTTCGGCGGTGCACGCGCGCAGCGAGCTGGGCGCACGGTTCGCCGTGGACCGGTTCGTGGGGCTCGCCGCCCACTTCGGCCGGGCGGCGCACGACTGCCACGAGCCGGGCCGGCTGGCCCGGCTGATGACGTATGCCCGGGACGACTTCCCGCGCGCCCTGGTGCACGAGTGGAGGCAGGCGGCGCTGGGGCACTGGGACCGCAACCGTCCGGTCGTGGAGGAGGCGTCCCGGGAGCCGGGGCCCGAGGAGAAACTCGTGCTGTACGGCACGACGCTGATCGGGGCCGTGCTCACGCCGTGGCTGTTCGTGGCCTGGCAGATCGGCGACGGGGACCTCGCGGTGGTGGAGCACGACGGCACGCTGAGCCGGCCGCTGGCGCCCGCCGAGGAGGATCTGGGCGACGAGACGGAGTCGCTGTGCGGGCGCGAGGCCTGGCGGTCGATGCGGATGCACTGGGCGCCGGTCTTCGAACAGGCGCGCACCCCACGCCTGGTGGTGCTGTCCACGGACGGGCTGTCGAAGAGCTTCGCGTCGGCCGACGGGTACCGGGAGTTCGTCGAAGGGCTGGCCGGGCGGCTGGCCGAGGGGGGTGGCGCGGGCGTCCGGAAGGTGCTGCCGCAGTGGCTGGCCCAGGCCGCCCGCTACTCGGGCGACGACACGACGCTGGCGGCGGCCCTGCGCTCGGTGCAGAGCGCTCCGGAGCCGGCCGGGGCGACCGTGAACGAAGAGTCCTCGGCGGTGACGGCCGGTGCCGCGGAGACGGAAGAACGGAAGACGGAGACGTAGATGAGCGGCATGCTCGATGGCGGGACGCGCCTCGCGGCGGAGAACGGTGACGAGGTCGAGATCGTCGACCTCCTCGGCGCGGGTGGCCAGGGCGAGGTGTACCGGGTCCGCACACCGGACGGGGAGCGGGCGCTGAAGTGGTACTACCCGACCTGTGCGACCGGCGAACAGGAGGCGATCGTCAAAGAGTTGGTCGCCCGCGACTTCGCCGACGACCGGTTCCTGTGGCCCCAGGCGTACGTGCCCGAGCACCGCGGGTCGTTCGGCTATCTGATGGGACTGCGCCCGGAGCGTTACAAGGGGCTGCCGGCGCTGTTCCGCAGGCAGTTGCGCACCAGCCCGCGTGCGCTGCTGACGGCCTGCCTGTACACGGTGGAGGCGTACCAGGCGCTGCACTCGCGGGGCATCGCCTACCGGGACATCTCCTGGGGCAACATCTTCTTCGACCCGGCCACCGGTGACGTGCTGGTCTGCGACAACGACAACGCGGTGGTGGAGGGGGATGTCAGCGGGATCTCGGGGACCATGGAGTTCATGGCGCCGGAGCTGGTGCGCGGCGAGCCGGGCGCGCGACCCGGCACCCAGTCCGACCTGCACTCGCTCGCCGTCCTGCTGTTCATGTTCCTGATGAACCATCACCCACTCAAGGGAAAGCGGGAGTTGGGCATCCACTGCCTGGACGAGGCGGCCGAGCGCAAGCTGTACGGCAGGAGCCCGCTGTTCGTGTTCGACCCGGCCGACGACTCCAACGCGCCGGACCCGATGGAGCACGCGACCGTGCTGGCCACCTGGGACGCGGCGGCCGGGACGCTGCAGGAGCTGTTCCGGCGCTCCTTCACCGTCGGGCTGCACGATCCGGCGGCCCGGGTGCGGGAGACCGAGTGGCGCAACGCGCTGCGGGCGGTGCTGGACTCGGTGGCCGAGTGCGCGTCCTGCGGGCGGCAGAACATGACCGAGCCGGGCGAGAACCCGCCGCCGCGCCCCTGCTGGGGCTGCGGGGCGCTGCTGGTGCTGCCGCCGCGGCTGACGGTGACCACTCCCCCGCCGCGCACCGAGCACCACATCCGGCTGCGCCGGGGTGCCCGGGTGCAGGCCCACCATCTGCTGCCGGAACCGGCACGGCACGACTGTTCGGACGCCGCGCTGGTGGCGGAGCTGGTCGAAAACCCCAAGAAGCCGGGCCGGTTCGGCATCGCCAACCGGTCGCGGCAGACCTGGACGGGCACCCGCTCCGACGGCACCGCGCAGAAGATCGAGCCCGGCCAGACCGTGCCGCTCAGGTCGGGTCTGGAACTGGACCTCGGTGCCGGGGTACGGGCGGTGGTACGGGCCAAGTGAGCCTGTGCTGGGGTCCCGTGGCGGCGGGGCCCCAGCGGCTCACAGACCCAGCACGTGCATCAGCTGCTGGGTGAAGGCGAGGCTGCCGGTGCCTGCCGCGGCGCCGATGCTGATGGTCTCCAGTGCCGAGCGGATCCGGCCACGGTTGGGCGGATCGCCGTCCTCGACGGACTCCAGCAGCGCACCCCGGATGACCTCCCCGTGGCCCACGAGCCCCGGGTACTCGGCGCGCAGCACCTCGATCAGCCCGTCCGAGAGCCGGACGAGGGCCTCGGTGGCCGGCTCGTGGTGGTTGATCTCGATACGGCCGTGGTCGCCCATGTTGGCGGGACCGCTGATGTTCCCGTGGAAGTTGTACGTACTCATTGTCCTGTCCTGACTCCTGGTCCGAGGGGGCCGTCGCGACTGGGGCTAGGGCCCTTCTGGTGGATCTCCGTGGGGGAAGGAGGACGCCGCGACGCCGCGGAGATCCATCAGAAGGGCCCTAAGGCGGGGGCGGGCCGGATCCCGGGCCGCCCTGGGGTCCTGGACCGCCGTGGGGGCCGGGACCCTGCTGACCGCCCATGGCGATCGTGCCGTCGTTGCCGAAGATGCTGGGGCCGCTGACGTTACCGATGTTGTACGTCTGTGTGCTGATGACCTGTACGGCCTTGTCGTACGAGCTGGTGTCGACATGGTGGTCCTCGAGGAACCGTTCCGTGGCGATGAGCACGCCCTGCTGGAGCCGGAACAGGAAGTCCTGCGCGTCGGTCCGCTCGGCGTAGCCCGCCGCGTCCCAGGCGCCCAGGTCCTCGCGCAGGCTGCCCTTGGCGCCGTAGTCGTACAGGACGTGCTGCTTGCCGATCGCCTTGCGTTCCCGAGTCAGCCGGCGGTCGTGGTCGCGCAGCCAGCGGCGCCGGGCGCTCAGCCGGCCGAGGGCGCCGCGCAGGTCCCGACCGGTGTGCGAGGTGGCGTACTTGACGAGATCCCACCAGCGTTCGCGGGGGGCCACCGGGAGCCGGTCCACCCGGTGGAAACGGCCGTCCAGCGGGGGTATCGCGTACGCGGCGACCTCCCAGGTCAGGCTGGGCGGCTGCAGGATCGCCCGCAGGTACATGGAGACGATCATCCGTCCGCCCTCGCCGATGCGCTCCAGACAGAGGTGGGTGCGCATGCCCGCGCCCGGGTTCTGCAGGCCCGCCTGCACCAGCTGCTTGGGTATCCGGGCGTGCGGTCTTCGGGTGCGGTCGGGCACCAGCTCGGGCAGGAAGCAGGCGTTGCTCCCGAGGACGTAGAGCCGGTTCTGCGCCCTGAGGCCCGGCAGTCCCGAGATGCTCTCCAGGTGGCGGGCCACGAACGTGTGCAGGTCGATGGCGTCGAAGGGCAGCAGCGGCAGTTTGCCACCGCCGGGGGCGTCGGCGGGTCTGCTGATGTCGATGGGCTGCCAGACCACCTCCTTGAGCTTGTCGCCGCTGCCGACGAACGGCTTGGTCTGGGCGGCCGCGTCCGCGTAGGGCAGGACGTTGGCGCGTTTCATCTCGTTCAGCCAGACCTCCGCCTCGGGCTCCACGGGCGGTGCCGTCCGTTCGGGCCTCTCGGCGGAGTGGAAGACCTCGCGCGCCGTGTCACGCCCCACGGACTCCTTGTGGTGGACCAGCGTCCAGGCGGCCGCGTACGCGCCGAGAGGGCCGAAAATCGCCACCCATCCGAGGGACCCGTGTCCGTTGATCAGGCCCCCCACTCCCGTCAGTACGGAGAGGGGCACGACCACCGCCAGGTACGCCAGCCGACGGTCGAGGGCCTCGCGGCGGCGGGTGGCCACGCGTGCGTGCCGGGCGAGGGCGACGAAGTTGATGCCCAGGCTGAGGCCCAGGGCGTCCAGCCGGTCCCCGGTGAGCGCCCGGTCCACGTAGAGGGCGAAGGTGTCGTCGAGGTGCGCCGAGGCGCACAGGCGCCGTGTCACCGAGTCCTTGCGGTACTGCGGCAACGTCGGTAATGGTCGCCCCGTCACAGTCATCCGTCCCCCTCGGCCTTTCCACGCGCGCTTCACCCTAGGGACAACGTGAGGGGTTTGTCGCGCGGTTCCGGTGAGCCGGTCCGCACGGGGCCGTCGGCCGCCGCGGTCCGGCGCTCCCCTGTGACGTCGGACCGCGGACGGCTCTTGGTTCTGCGTCTGTTCCCGCGGATGTGTCACCGGCAAGGGGAGTCCGGCACGCCGGAGGGATCGTTATCGGCCAAAGTCGCCTGGTCACCCGGAAGTTGGCTGCAGGGCGGTCCCGCCGACGGTGACCGCGGGACCGGTGCCGGCCAGGGGGCCGGTGATCAGGTGTTCCGTACGGACAGAGATGTGTGGAAGTCGCCGCGCCGTCAGGTCGATTCACCGGATCAGTCGAAGCGAAGCGCTCCCGTGCGGGTGCGCTTGAGCTCGAAGAAGTCGCGATGGCGGGCCAGCACCCTGAAGCTGTCGAAGAGTTCCGCCGCCTCGGCGCCCCGCGGGACCGCTCGCAGGACCGGACCGAACCACACCGTGCCGTCGACGTGGAGCGTGGGGGTACCCACGTAACGTCCCGACTCCGGCTCGGCGCCCGCCTCATGGCCGCGGCGCACCGCGTCGTCGTACGACGGATCGTGGGCGGCGGCGGACAGGGCGGCGGGGAGCCCGAGTTCGGCGAGCGACTCGGCGACCACCACGTCGAAGTCCTTGATCCCCCGTTCGTGGATCCGGGTGCCGAGCGCGGTGTACAGGTCGCGCAGCACCTCTTCGCCGTGCCGTTCGGCCGCGGCCACGGCGACCCGTACCGGGCCGATCGACCGGTCCACCAAGTCCCGGTACCAGTCCGGGAGTTCGTTTCCGATGTTGTGCAGGTACAGGCTCATGACGCGGAAGCGGAGGTCGAGCGGACGCTCGCGCTCGACCTCCAGCAGCCAGCGGGAGGTGATCCAGGCGAAGGGGCAGGCGGGGTCGAAAAGGAAGTCGACCCGGGCCGGGCCGGGCGGGGCGGTTGTGCGACGGTGATCGGCGGGTGTCATGGCGGTGACGCTAGTCCGCCAGTGGTGCAGAATCCCGACCCAATCCCTCCCTGTGTCACTGGCCCATTTCGGGGCTCCGCCGCTCCGGCGAGCCCGATCTCGATCTTCCGCAGGTGTTCCGGCTCCGCGACGGCCTCGATCCGCGCGATCCGGCCGTCGCCGTCGAACGTGAAGGCCACGGCCGTGAGATGCGGCCGGTCTGCCTCGAAGCGTGCCGCGAGCCGTGCGATGTCCCCCGCGATGCCGTCCACGCTGCCCCCGTCTCCTCGTCGACGCGCGGGCGCGAGAGCCGCGCGGCCCTTCTGCACGGCAGAGCCGCGCACACGGGTGGCCGGCCTGCGCCGTCAGCCGAGCGGAGTGGTCAACTCGACCAGTTTGAGGACGGTGTTCCAGTTCCGGCTGGTGGCGATCACGCCCTTGGTGCTCCGCCGGGACAGGACCTCGGCGAGCTTGGAGCGGCCAAGGCCCTGCGGGGCGTACAGGTACAGGCAGCGGTCGCCGAGGCGGAACTCCTCGGGGAGATGCGCGTCGGGGTCGATCCCCGCGAAGCGCTCCGGGGTGACCGGTGCGGAGAAGTAGGTGAGGTGCAGCTGCCTGGCCTCGAGTTCGGCGGCCGGGAACGGGCAGGCCTCGGCCACCGCGCGCAGATAGGCGTGATCACGCACGATCACGTCGACCGGGAAGCCGAACCGTTCCTCGATCGCCCGGGCCAACTCGGCGGCCAGGGACTCCTCGTCACCGTGGTCGGTGGTGAACACGGCCTGCCCGCTCTGCAGATGGGTCCGTACGCCGTCGTGGCCCAGGCCGGTCATGAGCGTGCGCAGATCGGCCATCGGGAGCTTCTTGCTGCCGCCGACGTTGATTCCGCGCAGGAGCGCCGCATAGGTCGTCATCCGGTCACCTTAAAGCGGCCGTCGTGCCCCGTGGGGGTGGGCACGACGGCCGTGCCCGTGCACGTGCCGGGCTGCGCGAAACTCTGGCCGATGGAAAGGGTGCAGATCAACTCCTACACGTAGCTGTGACTTGTTCAACAACCTTTCGTCATCACAAAGTGGATCTCTGTCGACGGATCGGACACCCCGAGGCCCAACCCCGAGATCGGGCAATAGATGTAAGGGGTCTCCGTCCTCCCCAGCGGTGAGCCGGGCCGCTCTCACCTCACCGGGCAGCACGACGAGACGGCCTTGTCCGGCCCATACCGTCGAAGCGGAGCGAACGAAGATGCGACGGCAGGGGGCCGTCACCGCACACGAGGGGGACATCCCGTCATGGGGAACACGGACATGCGCGTGCGGGGCCTGGCCGCCCGCGCCGGCGGCTGGAGCGCCCGGCATCGCTGGGCCGCCGTCGGCATATGGGTGTTGTTCGTCGTCCTGGCCATGGGACTCGGCTCGGCGGCGGGCCGGGTCGACGTCGACGAGAGCGACCAGCTCAAGGGCGAGACACACACCGCCGCACAGATCATCGACGCGGCGGGCATCGAACAGCCGGCCGGGGAGACCGTCCTGGTCCAGTCCAAGGACGGCGGCGTGAAGGCCACGAGCGGCGAGTTCCGGGCCGCCGTCACCGACGTCGTCAAGGCCGTCGGCACCACCGGCAGGGTGACCCACGTGACCTCGCCGTACGACACCCGCACCATCTCCCGGGACGGCCGCAGCGCGCTGGTGCAGTTCGACATGCGCGGCGACGCGGACACCGCCGCCGAGCGGGTCGAGCCGGTGCTGGACGCCGTGGCCCGGGTGCAGAAGGACCACGGCTCGCTGCGGATCGAGGAGATCGGCGGCGCCAGCATGAAGAAGCAGTACGACGACGCCTTCGGGAACGACTTCCAGCAGGCCGAGTACTCCGCGGTGCCGGTGGCCCTCGGCATCCTGCTGATCGCCTTCGGTGCGCTGGTGGCCGCGCTGCTGCCGGTGGCGCTGGCGATCACCGCGATCATGGCGACGATGGGGCTCATGGGCCTCGTCAGCCATCTGCAGCCGATGAGCGACACCGCCAACTCCGTGATGCTGCTGGTCGGCATGGCCGTCGGCGTCGACTACTGCCTGTTCTACCTGCGCCGGGAGCGCGAGGAGCGGGAGGCCGGCCGGGACGCGGGCACCGCGCTCCGGATCGCCGCCGCCACCAGTGGCCGGGCGGTCATCGTCTCCGGTGTCACGGTCTGCGTGGCGATGGCGGGCATGCTGTTCACCGGTCTCGCCACCTTCGAGGCGATGGGCCTGGCCTCGCTGATGGTGGTGGCCGTCGCCATGGTCGGCTCGGTGACGGTGCTGCCCGCGCTGCTGTCGCTGCTGGGCGGACGGGTCGAGAAGGGGCGGATCCCGTTCCTGAGCCGCCGCCGCAAGCACGGGACGAACGGGGACAGCAGGTTCTGGACCGCCGTGCTGCGGGGCGTGCTGGCCAAGCCGCTGGTCTCCGTGCTCGTGGCGGCCGGCGCGCTGCTGGCGGTGGCCGCGCCCGCGCTGGGCATGAAGACCCAGCAGCTCACGCTGGACCAGGAGTTCGGCGACTCGCTGCCGATCGTGCAGACCTACAACCGCATCAACGACGCGTTCCCGGGCGGCTCCGAGCCCGCTCAGGTGGTCGTCAGGGCGAAGGACATCGACGCACCCGAGGTGCGGCAGGCGCTGGCCGAGTTCAAGAAGCAGGCGATCTCCTCGGGTGCCTCGCGCGGCCCGGTCGACATCAAGCTGCACCAGGCACAGCACGTCGCCCTGGTCTCCGTACCGCTGGTCGGCGGATCCGACATGGACCAGGCCGTCAAGAGCCTCGACAAGCTGCGCGACCAGGTCCGGCCCGCCACCCTCGGCAGGGTCCAGGGTGTCCAGGCGCCGGTCACCGGGCAGGTCGCGGGCAACAAGGACTTCAACGACCAGCTGATCGGCTCCGTCGTCCCGGTCTTCGCGTTCGTGGTCGTCTTCGCCTTCCTGCTGATGCTGCTGTCGTTCCGCTCGCTGACCGTCGCGATCACGTCGATCGTGCTCAACCTGCTGTCGGTGGGCGCCGCCTACGGCATCCTGGTCGCCGTCTTCCAGCACGGCTGGGGTGCCTCACTGGTGGGCGCGCAGGGCGTCGGCGCGGTCGTCAGCTGGCTGCCGCTGTTCCTCTTCGTGATCCTGTTCGGGCTCTCCATGGACTACCACGTGTTCGTGGTCTCCCGGATCCGCGAGGCGCGGATGCGTGGCCGTACCACGAAGGAGGCGATCCAGCACGGCGTGGTCACCACGGCCGGGGTCGTCACCAGCGCCGCCGTCATCATGGTCGCGGTGTTCGCGATCTTCGGCACCCTGTCGATGCAGTCCATGAAGCAGATGGGCGTGGGCCTGGCCGCCGCCGTCCTCATCGACGCGACGATCATCCGGGGGGTGCTGCTGCCAGCCGTGATGGCGCTGCTCGGCGAGCGCAACTGGTATCTGCCCAAGTGGCTGCACCGGCTGCCGGACCTCACCCACGACGAGTCGCCGGAGCCGGTCGCGGTGGCCCCGGTGCGCGGTGAGGATGAGCGGCTGAGTGTCTGACTCCGCCCGCTGACGCAAGGGCCCGTCGGTTCCCGGGGGAGCCGACGGGCCGCTGTCGTCCCTCTGGTCGACCGGGCCCTCGGGGAAGACCCGTCCCCTCCGAGGAGGGGCGGTCGTCCACGCGGCGCGCCTTGCCACCGCCGCCCACGTCGAACGACGGCACCCTCGGTCAGCGCTGGTAGCGGGCGAGCACCGGATTGCCGTCCTTCTCCAGGCGTCCGCGCAGGTCGTCCAGGCCGATCGAGCCGCTGTAGTACTCCTGGAAGGCCGGGGTGGCCACCTTGTCCTTCCACTCCGGGTAGCCGCGCACGGACTGGGCGGGCGCCGGCCGGAGGTGGGCCGCCAGGGCGGTGCCGGTGGCCCAGCCGTTCTTCGCGGTGTGCAGGGCCGGGTCCTTCAGGGCCCGGGTGCCGGTGGGCAGCATCCAGTCGCCGAGGGCGAGGCGGACCATGTTCTTCGGCCGCAGCAGGAAGTCGATGAACGCGGCGGCCTCCTTCTTGTGCGGGCAACCGGCGGCGATGGACAGGGTCTGCGGACTGACGCCCTGGGCGAGCCCGCCCGCGCCCGCGGGAGCGGGCAGCACCTCCCAGTGGAAGCCCTTCGGGGCCTGCTGGACGATCTGCTGACGGTAGGAGAAGCCCAGCGGGACCATCGCGTACCGGCCGCCGAAGAAACCGGGCAGGGTGTCGGATCCGCCGCTGCCGAGCGTCGAGGCGGGCGCGCTGTGGTCGGTGGTGACCTGGTCGTGGACGGTCCGGGGCACGACGGCGTCACCGGGCCCGAACCGGACGGTCACCTTGCCGTCGGCGCCCCGGTGGAAGAGCCGGCCGCCCGCCGAGAGGGAGAGGTTGAGCGTGGCGCTGACAGGCTCCTTCAGCGGCCAGGCGACGCCGTACTTTCCGTCGCCGCTGAGCCGCTTGGTGACCTGCCGGAACTCGCCCCAGCTCCATGGATGTCCAGGGGTGGGAACACGTACCCCCGCCGTGCGCAGCCAGGTGGAGTTGGCGATCAGCACCCGGGGTTCCTGGAGGAACGGCACGCCGTAGACCCCCTCACCGAAGGTCGCGGTCTCCCAACTGCGCCGCGGTATGTCGGCCTCCAGCCCGGCGGGCAGCAGATCGGTGAGGTCGGCGAGGTAGCCGCCATGGGCGAAGTCGGCGAGGTCGTCGGAGGCGTCGTGGATGACGTCCGGGGCCTCGCCGCCCTCGAAGGAGGTGAGCAGCTGGTCATGGACCGTGTCCCAACTTCCCTGGACGTACTTGACCTTGACCTCCCGGTGGGTGGCGTTCCACTCCTGGACCAGTTCCTTGTTGGCGGCGACGGACTCCTGCTGCCAGGCCAGGGACTGGAAGCGCAGGGTGATCGGGCCGCCGTCGCCATGGCCTCGCGAGGAGCAGCCCGCGAGGAGCAGCAGGAGTACGACGAGCGCCGTCGCGCTTGTGGTCCGCATCAGCTCTTCACCGCCCCCGCGAGCAGGCCGCCCGTGATCCGGCGCTGGATGAGGGCGAAGACGGCCGGCGAGGGCAGCGTGGCGAGGAACGCCGCCGCGGCGAGCGGGCCGAGGTCCGCGACCCCCTCTGCGCCGATGAAGTGCGTGAGGACCACCGGGAGGGTCTGCTTCCCGGGGCTCTTCAGCAGCACCAGCGCGAAGAAGAACTCGTTCCACGCCGTGACGAACGCGAACAGCGCCGTCGCCGCGAGCCCGGGCGCGAGCAGCGGCGCCGTCACCGAGACCAGAGTTCTGAGCCGCCCGGCCCCGTCGACGGCCGCGGCCTCCTCCAGCTCGGCAGGCACGGCTCTGACGTAGCCGACGAGCATCCACAGCGCGAACGGCAGCGCCCACACCACGTACACGAGCGCCAGCCCGGGCAGCGAGTCGATCAGCCGCAGGCGCTTCAGCACCAGGAACAGCGGGATGATCACCAGCACGAACGGGAACGCCTGGCTGACCACCACCCATCCGGTCGCCGCGCGGGACAGCGGGGACCGGTGCCGCGCCATGACGTACGCCATCGGCGTCGCGATCAGTACGGCGACGGCGGCGGCACTCGCCGCCACGAACAGCGAGTTGACGGCGGCGTGCAGCAGGGGCTGCTCGTCGAAGGCCCGCCGGAAGTTGTCCAGGGTGGGGTGGCGCGGGATCCAGGTGGGGTGCAGGCTGCCCAGTTCGCGGGGTGACTTGAAGGCGGTGGACAGCAGCCACAGGAGGGGAAGGGCCAGGAAGACGAGGTAGGCGAGCAGGGCGGCGTACTGACCGGCGCGGGCCGCGGGGCGGGTCCTCATGCGTCCTCACCGCCCCGCAGCCGGCCGGCCAGGAACACCGCGAGCAGGATCGAGATCACCGCGACCATCACGCATCCCATCGCCGCCGCGTAGCCGAACTGGCCGTAGCGGAAGGCCTCTTCGTAGGCGAACAGCATGGGCAGCCGGGTCTTTCCGCCGGGGCCGCCGTTCGTGAGCACGTACACCAGGGCGAAGGAGTTGAAGTTCCAGATCAGGTTGAGCGCGCTGATCGCCAGGGCCACCGGTCGCAGCGCGGGCCAGGTCACCGTGCGGAAGCGGCGCCAGGGGCCGGCGCCGTCCACGGCCGCCGCCTCGTGCAGTTCGCGCGGGGTGTTCTGCAGCCCGGCGAGCAGGGCGACCGTGGTCTGCGGCATGCCCGCCCAGACGCCGACGACGATGACGGCGGGCAGCGCGGTGGCGAGGCCGCTCAGCCAGTCCCTGCCGTCACCGAGACCCAGGTCGCGCAGGGTCTCGTTGAGGACGCCCGCGTCCGGGTTGTAGACGAGCCGCCACATGATGCCGACGACGACCTCGGGCATGGCCCACGGGACGATCGCGAGGGCGCGGGCGAGCCAGCGCAGGCGTAACTCCTGGTGGAGTAACAGGGCCAGACCGAGGGCCAGCAGGAACTGGGGCACGGTCACGCCGACCGCCCACACCAGCCCGATCCGGAAGGAGTCCCAGAACAGGGTGTCGTGCAGCAGGTCCCGGAAGTTGAGGCCGCCGATCCACCGGGTGGCCGCGGTCCGGCCGGACTGGGCGTCGGTGAACGCCAGCAGGATGCCGTACAGCAGTGGGCCCACGCTCAGGACGAGGATCGGGATCAGGGCCGGCAGGACCAGGAACCAGGCGCCGTGACCCGTGGCCCGTCCGGGCGGCCGTCTCGCCCCGGCCGCTGATGACGCCACGGATGTCGCCGCCGATGTCGCCGCTGACGTCACGGAATCAGCCCCTTTGCCTGCTCCGGTTGGCGTGTTCATGGTCGTGAAGGCGTGGAACCTCGTCAAGGGACCGCGCACATGGTCCGACCTGTGCGAATGCGAGACTGGCGGCAGACCGGACAGGCACGGCACGGGAAGACGGCACGGAGGCGGACGATGGACGAGGCACGGGCGCGGGACCTACTGGCCGCCGCGAAGGTGTTGCCGGGCCCGGTTCGGCACGCGCGGCTCCTCGCCCTCGGCGAGAACGCGGTGTTCGCCGCCGGCGACCTGGTGGTGAAGGTGGGCCGCGACGCCGAGCTGCTCGACCGGGCCCGCCGCGAGCTGGACACCGCCGGCTGGCTGGCCGAGGCGGACGTCCCCGCGGTGCGGGCGGCCGAGCCCGAGCCGCTGCTGGTGGAAGGGCACCCGGTGACGGTGTGGCACCGGCTGCCCGACCCGGTCCGACCGGCCGAACCCCGCGATCTGGCCCGGCTGCTGCGGATCGTGCACGCACTCCCCTCACCTCCCTTCGCCCTGCCGTCCCGCGATCTGCTGGACGGCGTGGAACGCTGGCTGCGGCTCGCGGGGGCGGCGATCGCCCCCGAGGACGCGGCCTACCTGCGTGAGCGCCGGGACGCATTCGCCGCGGCGGCGGCCGCGCTGACGCCCCGTCTGACGCCGGGGCCGATCCACGGCGACGCGCTGCCCCGCAACGTCCACGTCGGCCCCGACGGCCCTGTTCTCGTCGACCTGGAGACCTTCTCCGCCGACCTGCGCGAGCACGACCTGGTGGTCATGGCCCTCTCCCGGGACCGCTACGGCCTGCCCGCCGAGGCGTACGACTCCTTCACCGGTGCCTACGGCTGGGACGTGCGGGAGTGGGAGGGCTGCTCGGTGCTGCGCGGCGCACGCGAGACGGCCAGCTGTGCGTGGGTGGCCCAGCATGCGCCGGGCAGTCCCAAGGCGTTGGCCGAGTTCGGGCGCCGGGTGGCGTCACTGCGGGACGGGGACGAGACGGTGCGGTGGTATCCGTTCTGAACCGGTGATGCCGAGGTCGGCCGGCCTCAGACCCTCTCGTCGGCCAACTCCCGCAGCGGCCAGGTGCCGTCGACCACCGCGCCCGCATCGCCCTTGCGGCGCAGGAATGCCTGAAAGTCCGCCGCCCACTCGGCGTACCACTCGATCTGGCGGTGGTGCAGTTCCGCCGGGCCCAGGGAAGCGATCTTCGGGTGACGGGTGGCTATCGCGGAGGCGAGGCGGGCCGCGGCGAGGGCGTCGGCCGAGGCGTTGTGGGCCGCGTCGAGGACTATGCCGTACTCGGCGCAGACCGCCTCCAGGTTCCGTTTGCCACGGCGGTAGCGGTCGGCCCAGCGGTCGATGGTGTAGGGATCGACGACCGGTGCCGGGGCGAGGCCGCCGAGCCGGTCGGAGAGCGACGGCAGGCCGTGCCGGCGCAGTTCGGCGGAGAGCAGGGTGAGGTCGAAGGCCGCGTTGTAGGCGACGACCGGCACACCCGTCTTCCAGTACGCGACGAGTACCTCCGCGATGGCGTCGGCGACCTGGTCGGCCGGCCGGCCCTCGGCGGCCGCGCGTTCGTTGCTGATGCCGTGCACGGCCACCGCCTCGGCCGGGATCTCCAGGCCCGGATCCGCCAGCCATTCCCGGCGCCCCATGGGCTCACCGGCCCTGACCTCGATCACCGCGCCGGTGACGATGCGCGCCTCGCGCGGATCGGTCCCGGTCGTCTCCAGGTCGAAGCCGATCAGCAGCTCCCGGTGCCAGCCCATGGGCGGCCCCCCTTCGTGTGGTGCTTTCCCCCAGTGGCCTCCACCCTCGCACGCGGCACTGACAATCCGAGGACCGCGTTCCGCTTGCCCTGGTGGACAGTTCAGGACACCGGGCGCGAATCCGCCCAGGCCAGCTCGAATTCCTCACGGTATGTCGGGAGGATCCCGGCTTCGCCCACGTCGTCCGACTTGACCAGCCGGCTGCCGTTGCGCAGCACCAGCACCGGCGATTCCATACCGCGCGCCCCGCGCAGATAGGACTGCACCACCGCTATGCCGTCGGCGCCGTCCCCGTCCACCAGGTATGCGGTGAAGCGGGGCGTCTCGTCGTAGACCTGGATCTCGAAGGCGCCGGGGTCACGCAGCCGGGACCGCACCCGCCGCATGTGCAGGATGTTCATCTCCACGGACCGGCCCAGTTCGCCCCGCTTCATCCCGAGTTCCCGCTCACGGCGCTTCACCGCGCTGGAGGCCGGGTTGAGGAAGAGCAGCCGCACCCGGCAGCCGGACTCGGCGAGCCGGACCAGCCGGCGTCCGGAGAAGTTCTGCACGAGCAGGTTGAGGCCGATGCCGATCGCGTCGAGCCGGCGGGCGCCCCCGAAGAGGTCCTCGGCCGGGAACTGGCGCATCAGCCGCACCCGGTCCGCATGGACGGCCACGACATCCGCGTACCGGTCGCCGACCAGGTCCTCGACCGCGTCGACGGGCAGCCGGCGTGCGGAGGGCACGTCGCCACCGGAGCCGAGCGTCTCCAGCAGCCGGGCCGAGGCCCGCTCGGCCTGGTGCAGGACCGCCTCGGACAGGGCCCGGTTGCGGGAGACGACGTTGCGGGTCACCTCCAGCTCGTCCAGGGCGAGTTCGAGGTCACGGCGCTCGTCGAAGTAGGGCTCGAAGCACGGCCAGTGCTGCACCACCAGCTCGCGCAGCTGCGGCAGCGTGAGGAAGCTGAGCACGTTGTCGTCGGCCGGATCGAGCAGGTAGCCCTTGCGGCGGCTGACCTCGCGGACGGCGACCGCCCGCTGCACCCACTCCTGTCCGGCGGGCCCGGCCGCGGCCACCACCCAGTCGTCCCCGTGCACGGGCTCGTAGATGGGGCGCAGCACCGCGGCCACCACCGCGCGCAGCCGCTGTTCGACGAGGTTCAGCCAGATGTAGGCCCGGCCCGCCCGCTGGGCGCGGGTGCGCACCTCGAGCCAGGCGTCGGCGTCCCAGTCCAGTTCCGGCCCGATGGACCCCGTGGCGTCCATCGGGCGGACCAGGGACACCGCGCCGGGCGGGACGTCTGTGGAGTTCCCCTCGTGACCCTCGTCACCAGGGGGCAGCTCCAGCCCTCCCGAGCCCACCCGTGCACCGCCTTCCGCCACCCCGGACCTTCCCCGTCCCAACGATCAAGGAAGGGTACTCCGGGAGCGGTCGGCGGTGCAGCCGGATGGACAGGTCGGTTTCTCAACTACGCGGGCGCCAGTGGCCGTTCTGCCACGCCAGTGCGTCGGGAGTGAGCGGATTCATAGCCGTCACGTCCCTCGGGGCGATGGCGAATCCCTGCCAGTGGATCGGCATGGGCTGCTGGTCCTCGTCCCGGGCGATGTGGTGGAAGCCCACGTTCATCCAGACCACCGGGTGAGTGAGGGTCTGGCCGTTGACCCACTTGTCCACCGACTTGCCCGCCGAGGCCGGGCAGGCACCGGGGTTGTTGCTGGCGAACTGCTCGCACTTGTTGTACTCGGTGAAGTACACGTCGTGCCGGGTGAAGCTGCGGCCCGGGTACTTCGTGGTGGGGCCGGGGACGATCTCGTACGAACGGGCGTGCCCGTCCTTGTTCTTGCCGGTCTCGCTGACCGCCCGCCACCAGCGGTAGGTCTTGTAGTCGCCCGCGAGTTCCTTGGTGACCTTGGTGCGGGTGGTCTTGTTGGTGGGCGCCTGCCGGCCGTGGGCGGGTGCGGTGACGGCCGAGTCGTACTGCTCGATCTTCGTCTTGGAGGAGCCGTCGAGGCCGAAGTCCAGCCGCCAGAAGACGTTGTGGCTGTGGCTGGTGGCGTAGGCCTTGGCGCCCTTGCCGATGGGCCATCCGCGACCGTCGCCCGCGTCGTAGTCGTCGTAGGAGAGGCTGCCGGTGGCGCCGACGTTCATGTTGACGGTGCCGTCGTCCTGGAAGCGCCACTCGGTCATGTACTCGTACCAGCCGACCTGGTTGACCGTGTAGACGAGCAGGTCCTTGCCCTGTGCCTGGAAGACCTTGTTCGCGCTGTCGCCCTGCATGCGGTAGGCGTGGCCGCGCGAACGGGTGGTCGTGCACAGGCCCTTGACGTCGGCGTGCGCCGGGTCCCAGGCCTCCGGGACGTGGATCGTCTTGATGGTGCCGCCGGGACACTCGCCGGGCGCCAGGTTCACCAGGCCCTGGGCGAAGCCGAAGCCGGTCAGGTCGTCGTACTCGACGCTGCCGTCGTCGTAGGGGACGTCGATCTGGGCGAGACGGGCGCTGTTGAGCACCTTGATCGGCTTCGGCTCGCCCTTGGGCTGGTAGGAGACCTTCTCCAGGACGAGTCCGGCCTTGCTGTCGTAACGCCAGCACATCCGCCAGGTGGTGCCACTGGCGAGCTTCTGCTCGATCGTGTAGGCGGTGCTGCAGTCGGCGGCCGCGGCGGGGGCGGCCTTGGGCTGGGCGACGGCCGGTCCGGCGCCTGCCGTGGCGCCGGCGGCCAGTGCGGCCACGGTGAGGCCGACGGCCGCCCGTATCCGGGCGCGGCTGATTCTGTTCGCGGGCATGACGAAGTGGCTCCCTTGGAGGAAAGCGAGTGGGAAGGAGGAACGGACGAGGCCGCTCACTGCCGGGCGAGTCGGGCGACCTTGTGGGCACTCAGATCGACGACCAGCCACCGGGCGTCGATCCACGGGCCGTTCTTGACCTTCGGGAACAGCCTCACGCAGCGGTGTTCGCCGCACTTGTCGAGCACGGCGGGCTGGCCGCCCGGAGTGGCACGGTAGACGGCACCGTTGAGCAGCAGCTGGTCCGGCGAGGTCAGCTCCCGGCCGGTGGCGTCCTTGTAGTCCGCCTTGAGGCCCGCGCCCAGTGGATCGGCGATCAGCAGCCTGGCCGCCTCGGCGTTCTCGGCACGGCTCAGCGGCGGCTGGACGCCGTGCTGGGTGCCGGTCTGCTCGACCTTGCCGGTCTCCAGGTTGACCGTCTTGGTGACGAGCGTGTCGGTCTTGTAGTCGTAGAAGGTCACATCCGCCCGGCGCGGCGCGTTCGGGTCGTCCAGCTCGTTCGCCTCCGGGTCGGCGAGGTCGACGCTCAGGCGCTGCGGGCCGTGGGCACCGTCGACGTTCTCACCCGTGGTGAGCATCTGCTGGTTCACCGCGATCTTCGCGACCCGCTGGATCTCGTCGTCGGTCAGCGGGTCCCGGCCCGTGCCCTTCCCGCCCTGGGCCGGCGCCTGCTCCACGACGCCCGGGCGGACCGCGCCCGGGCCCTGCCCCGCCTGCTGTGCGGCCAGGGTGCCGCCGCCCGGCCCTCCCGTGTCGTCCGCCCCTGCCGTGCCCGGCAGGGTGATCCCTGTCATCACGGCGGTCCCGGCCACCGCCAGGGCCGCACCCGCCACCACCTTGCCCAGATGGCGGTGCACTATCTCGCGCACATCTTCCCCCTACTCCCCCAACAAGCCCGGGAGTACGTGTTGCCCCACTGGTTCGGCACACGGCGGGTACACGAGTCGCCGTATGCACTGGTCGGCCGGTAAGAGGGGCGTAAGTCACAGGAGGTTCCCTCACTTTCGGGGAGACTCGAAGCCAACGCGGCCCCATGGGGCAGTACACCTGAAAGAGTCGTGTCCATGCAGGTCTGGCCTGGAGAGGCGTATCCGCTCGGCGCCACGTACGACGGCGCCGGGACCAACTTCGCGGTCTTCACGGAGGCCGCGAACCGAGTAGAGCTGTGTCTGCTGCACGACGACGGCTCGGAGACGGCGGTGGAACTGCGCGAGAGCGACGCGTTCGTGCGGCACGCGTACATGCCGGGCGTCATGCCGGGACAGCGGTACGGGTTCCGCGTGCACGGCCCGTACGATCCCGGGCGCGGACTGCGCTGCAACTCGGCGAAACTGCTGCTCGACCCGTACGCGAAGGCGATCAGCGGGTCCGTCCGGTGGGGCGAGGAGGTGTACGGCTACCACTTCGACGCCCCGGAGCGGCGCAACGACCTGGACTCGGCGCCGCACACCATGACCTCGGTGGTGATCAACCCGTACTTCGACTGGGGCGACGACCGGCCCCCGCACACCGAGTACCACCACACGGTGATCTACGAGGCCCATGTGAAGGGCCTGACCATGCGCCACCCGGGGCTGCCGGAGGAACTGCGCGGCACGTACGCGGCGCTCGCGCACCCCGCGATCATCGAACACCTGACCAAGCTGGGTGTGACGGCACTGGAGCTGATGCCCGTACACCAGTTCGTGAACGACCACCGGCTGGTCGACATGGGCCTGAACAACTACTGGGGCTACAACACCATCGGCTTCTTCGCCCCGCACAACGCGTACGCCTCCTGGGGCGACCGCGGTCAGCAGGTCCTGGAGTTCAAGTCGGCGGTCCGGGCGCTGCACGAGGCCGGGATCGAGGTCATCCTGGACGTCGTCTACAACCACACCGCCGAGGGGAACCATCTGGGCCCGACGCTGTCCTTCAAGGGCATCGACAACCCCTCGTACTACCGTCTGACGGACGACCCGCGCTACTACATGGACACCACGGGCACCGGGAACTCCCTGCTCATGCGGTCCCCGCACGTGCTCCAGCTGATCATGGACTCGCTGCGCTACTGGGTCACCGAGATGCACGTCGACGGCTTCCGCTTCGACCTCGCGGCGACCCTGGCCCGCCAGTTCCACGAGGTGGACCGGCTGTCGTCGTTCTTCGACCTTGTGCAGCAGGACCCGGTGGTCTCCCAGGTGAAGCTGATCGCCGAACCGTGGGACGTGGGCGAGGGCGGCTACCAGGTGGGCAACTTCCCGCCGCTGTGGACCGAGTGGAACGGCAAGTACCGCGACACTGTCCGGGACCTGTGGCGGGGCGAGCCGCGGGCGCTCGCGGAGTTCGCCTCGCGGCTGACCGGCTCCTCGGACCTCTACCAGGACGACGGCCGCCGCCCGCTCGCCTCCATCAACTTCGTGACCTGCCACGACGGCTTCACGCTGCACGACCTCGTTGCGTACGACCACAAGCACAACCAGGCCAACGGCGAGGACAACCGGGACGGCGAGAGCCACAACCGGTCCTGGAACTGCGGGGTGGAGGGCGAGACCGACGACCCGGACGTGCTCGGGCTGCGCGCCCGCCAGATGCGGAACTTCTTCGCCACGCTGATGCTGTCCCAGGGCGTGCCGATGATCAGTCACGGCGACGAGTTCGCCCGCACCCAGCGCGGCAACAACAACGCCTACTGCCAGGACAACGAGCTGTCCTGGGTGAACTGGCCCGAGGACGGCAGCGACCTGCTGGAGTTCGTCCGCGCGATGGTCTGGCTGCGCCGGGACCATCCGGTCTTCCGCCGCCGTCGCTTCTTCCACGGGCGGCCGGTGGAGGGCACCCACGACGAGCTGTCCGACATCGCCTGGTTCACCCCCGAGGGCGGTGAGATGACCCAGCGGGACTGGGACTCGGCGCGGGCGTCCGCGCTGACGGTGTTCCTGAACGGCAACGCCATCTCCGAGCCCGGTCCGCGCGGGGAGCGGATCGCCGACGACTCCTTCCTGCTGATGTTCAACGCCTCGCCCGGCCCGCTGGACTTCGTGGTACCGGTCGACCACGGCCGGCAGTGGCAGGTGGTCGTCGACACGGGACGCCCGGACGGGGTCCCACCGGGCACGGGCGCGAAGGTGGCCGCCGGTGACCGCATCACCCTGCCGGACCGCAGCCTGACGGTGCTGCAGCGGCCGGCCTGAGGGAGGCGGTGGGGGCCGCCGCAGGGGTTCCTGAGGGAGGGCGGGCCGGACGAGCGGAACGGGTGAGCGACGGACCGCCGTGGGCCCGTCCGCGGCGGCAACCGTCCGGACGAGGTCTTCCCCGCGCGTGGGCGGAGCGGCGACCCGACGGGCGTCGGCAGGGTGCCGCTGGACGCGGACCTCGCCGGGTGCGTGTCCGTCCGGCGGGACAACGGCGGCCGGCTCGACGCCGCGCGGCTCCGGATCCCGCTCGAGCGCGCCGGGGACGTGGACCGGGTGCTGCCGTGCTTCCCCCGGGCGAGGAGGAGCGGCGGTACCCGCCGCGGCCGATCCGGCCGACGGACCCGGGCGCGTCCGCGAGCCGTCCCACCCCTGGGCGTAGGCCATCCGGCCGAGGGCGAGCACGCCACCGGTCGGTCCGGCGGCGGCCCGGGAACCGCTCGTCAGGGCGAGGAGCAGCACACCGCCGAACGGGAGGGTGGCCGCGGGGCAGCCGCCCCGGGAACGACAGGCACGTGAGCGGCGGCCCGGTCGGGCCGATCACCTCGCGATGCGTGTCCGGCGTGCCGTGCCGTCCGTGCCGTGTCCGGCGGCTTTCCCCTGTTCCCCTCGCTCGAAACCAGGCACGCGTGCGTGGGTCCGCGCAGAGGTCGATGACACGAAAGACGGCGGGCTGGGTACGTAGCTTTCCATGACTTCTGCGCGACCCGGACCGGCGGTGCCCACGGCCACCTACCGGCTGCAACTCCAGCCCGCGTTCCCGTTCGCCGCCGCCGCCGCGGCCGTACCGTACCTGGCGTCGCTCGGCGTCTCGCACCTGCACCTGTCCCCCGTCCTGGAGGCCGTCCCCGGCTCCCTGCACGGCTACGACGTCGTGGACCACACGCGCGTGCGCGAGGAGCTGGGCGGGGAGGACGGTCTGCGCGCGCTGGCGCGCACCGCGCGGGAGCACGGCCTGGGTCTGGTGGTGGACATCGTGCCGAACCACATGGCCATGGCGCCCCGGCACAACCGCGCCCTGTGGGAGGTGCTGCGCGAGGGCCCCGAGTCACCGTACGCGCGCTGGTTCGACATCGACTGGGAGGCGCAGGGCGGCCGCGTGCTGCTGCCGGTGCTCGGCGGTCCGGTCGGCACGGAACTCGACCACCTCATGGTCGCCGGGGACGTCCTGCGCTATCACGACCACGCCTTCCCGCTCCGCGCGGGCACCGAGCACCTGCCGCTGCCCCGGCTGCTGGACGCCCAGTGGTACCGCCCGGTGTGGTGGCGGCTGGCCCGCACCGAGCTGAACTACCGGCGCTTCTTCAGCATCTCCGAGCTGATCGGGCTGCGCGTGGAGGACCCGGAGGTGTTCGACGCCACCCACGCCAAGATCCTGCAGCTGCTGGAGGACGGCGTGGTCGACGGGCTGCGGATCGACCACCCCGACGGGCTCGCGGACCCCGACGGCTATCTGGAGCGGCTGCACGAGGCCACCGGCGGGCGCTGGACCGTCGTGGAGAAGATCCTCGCCGACGGCGAGCACCTGCCCGCCTCCTGGCCGGTCGCGGGCACCACGGGCTACGACGCCCTGCGTCAGGTCGACGGCGTGTTCACGGACCGGACCGGGGCGTACGAACTGCTGGGGAGGTACCGGGCGTTCGCGGCGCCGCAGACGGACCGGGGCGGCAACTGGGACGCCACCGCGCGGCGGGCCGCCTACAAGGTGCTCACGCACGAGCTGGCCACCGAGACCGACCGGCTCACCCGGGTGGCCGCCCGGCTGTGCGCCGCCTCCCCGGACCTCTCGCTGCGCGACCGGGCACCCTGGGCGCTGCGCACCGCCCTGGAGGAGCTGCTGGTCCGCCTGCCGGTGTACCGGCCGTACGCCTCCGGCGACGCGTCCGCCGTCGTCACCGAGGCGGCCGCCGAGGAGGCCCGGCTGGCCTTCGTGGTGCGGGAGGAGGCCGACGCCGTCGGCATCGTGCGCCGGTTGCTGGTCGAGGCGCCGGGCGACGCGTCGGCACCGGACCACGCCGACCGGGTGGAGTTCCGTACCCGGTTCGCGCAGACCGCGTCGGCGCTGCGCGCCAAGGCCGTGGAGGACACGGCGTTCTACCGCTATGTGCCGCTGCTGTCGGCGGCCGAGGTGGGCGGCGATCCCGGAGCGCCCGGCGTCTCGCCGGAGGACTTCCACGCGTACTGCGCGCGCGTGCAGCGCGACTGGCCGCTCACCGGCACGGTCGTCTCCACCCATGACACCAAGCGCAGCGCCGATGTGCGCGCGGCGCTGGCCGTGCTCACCGAATGCCCGGACCGCTGGTCGGAGTTGCTCGCCGAAGTGAGTCTGGCCCGGGAGGGCGTGCCGGACGGGCAGCTGGCCTGGGCCGCCTGGCAGACGGTGTTCGGGCTGGGTCCCGCGGAGGAGGAGCGGATCCAGGGGGCGCTGCTGAAGCATGTGCGCGAGGCGGGCATG
Organism: Streptomyces sp. NPDC007905; assembly: GCF_042959345.1. Taxonomy (NCBI): domain Bacteria; kingdom Bacillati; phylum Actinomycetota; class Actinomycetes; order Kitasatosporales; family Streptomycetaceae; genus Streptomyces; species Streptomyces sp. NPDC007905. Next base: position 143,022 of record NZ_JBIBKS010000003.1, read on the forward strand.
TACACGAGCTGGACGGAGCAGGAGCCGCCGTACGAGGAGGCGGTGGCGGCCTTCGTCGCGGCGGGACCCTGCGGTCCGCCCGGGGAGCGTGTCGCCGCCTTCCGCAAGGCGCTGGAGCCGCACATCCGGGCGAACGTCCTGGGCACCGCGCTGGTCCATCTGACGATGCCGGGGGTGCCGGACGTGTACCAGGGCACGGAGAGCGAGTACTGGGCGCTGGTGGACCCGGACAACCGGCGGCCGGTGTCGTTCCCCGCGGCGGCGCCCGGCGAGAAGGACGCCGTGACGGCGGCGGCACTGCGGCTGCGCGCACGGCGGCCCGATGCCTTCGGTGCGTCGGCGACGTACGCCCCAATCGCCGCGGACGGGCCGGCGGCGGAGCACTGTGTGGCGTTCGCGCGCTCCGGTGAGGTGGTCACGGCCGTGACCCGGCTGTCGCTGCGGCTGGCGGAGTCCGGCGGCTGGCGGGAGACGCGGTTGCAGCTGCCGCCGGGGCGGTGGGCGGACGCGCTGGCCCCCGACCGGGAGTTCACGGGACACGCGCGCGTGGCGGATCTTTTCGAGCGGCTGCCGGTGGCGCTGCTGGAGCGGATCGAGGGCGAGGGGTGACGGTTGGGAGGTCGGCGGTACCGCGCTCGACCGCCTCCCCACCCATGGCCTCCGTGGGGGCGTACCCGCAGGCGCCGCCGGGGCCTGGGGGGCCTCGGGGCGGGCCTGGGGCGCGCCGCGGACGGCGAGTCCGGCGTGCGGCCGGAAGGCGCGGCCATCGGGGGTGAGCCGCACGTCGGCGGCCTGCGCTCCGGCAGGGCACAGGCCGCCGACCGGAGATGATCGCGGAGAGCCGGCTGGTCGTCGGCCGGAACGCCCGGTCCTCGGACGTGGCCCGGCACGTGCACGCGCACCGGACGCTGCCGGGGACGGTGGGCGAGGTGTTTCTGGCGCTCGCGTGGACGTGGCCTGCATCAGCAGTGAGCCCACGGAACGCAGCGGCCGCGACGGACACCGGCTCGTGCGCCCGGGCGCCCCTGAAGCCTCTCCCCCCGAATGCTTGACAGTTCACCCAAGCCGTGCGGCACTGGGAGGGCGAGGCACGGGCGGACAAATCGGGGGTGAGTCTCCTGCCGGAGCTGCGCTACCCCAGCGTTCCCGAACTGGTCGCCACCGCACGAGCGTTGGCCGCTCAGGAGCCCGGGCTGTGTTCACTCAGGCAGGTGGGTGTCTCACGGGCCGGCCGGCCGCTGCACCTGCTGTCGGTGGGGCACGCCGGCCGGGCGGTGCTGGTGGTGGCGGGCGCCCACGCCAACGAACCGACGGGCGGCTCCACTCTCCGGGTGCTGGCCGAACGGGTACTGGCCGAGCGGGATTTCCGGACCGACACCTCCTGGCACTTCCTGCTGTGCGCGGACCCGGACGGCGCGAGCCTGCATGTGACCCCGGCGCCGCGCAGTCTGCTCGACTACCACCGCGGTTTCTACCGGCCGACGGGCGCGGAGCAGCCGGAGTGGTCACCTGCGGTGCTGCCGCCGAACCGGCTGCCGCCCGAGACCCGGGCCCTCATCGGGGTGATCGACGAACTGCGCCCGTACCTGCAGGTGACGCTGCACGGCACCGATCTGGGCGGCAGCTGGGTGCAGTTGACGAAGGACGTGCCGGGCCTCGCCGAGCCGTTCGCCAAGTCAGCGGCGGAGCTGCACATTCCGGTGGAGACGGGCGCCGCGGACGCCGCGGGCTGGCCGGCCTCGGGGCCGGGGGTGCATGTGATGCCGGGCCCGGAGACGGGCGTCGCCTACCCGAGCATGCCGGACGACGCACGGCACAGCACCTGGTACCACGCGCACCGCTACGGCGGTCTGACGGCGGTGGTCGAGGTGCCGATGTGGGCCAGCGACCTGGTGGACGACCCGGCGCCGCACCCGGCACCGGCGGCGGCGATGCGGCGCCTGGCCCAGCGGCTGCTGCGGGACTCGCTGGAGGTGGAGCGGGTGCTCGCCGAGGCGCTGCCCCGGCTGGAGGGCGCGGACGGGCCCCTGCTGCGGGCCGCGCAGTGGGCGCTGGAGCTGATACCGGGCCTGGCGCAGGACTGGATCCACACGCCGCCGGCCGGCACGACGATGGCGTACGTCGGCAGCGTGGACGCCTTCGGACGGCGGCTGCCGCTGCGCGCGGCGGCGATGCTGCTGCGGGTGCTGCGGGAGACGGGCGACCGGGCGGCACCCCGGCTCGAACAGCTGGTCGCCTCCTGGTGCGAGGCGTTCGCGGAGCGGTTCCGGGCCCGCTGGGTGCCGTTGGAGAACCAGGTGGAGCACCAGTCCCGGACGGTCCTGGTGGCGGCCCAGCAGGCGCGGGAGCAGGCGGTGTGACGCCTCCCCGCTCCGCGCCTGCCATGAGCCGGGCTCAGCCGTCCAGGGCGAAGACCGACCCCGTGCGCGTCCTCATGACGCACTTGCTGGAGTACGTCTGCCGGTACACGACCAGCCGTCCGTTCCAGCGCCCGCGCGCGTGGACGGTCACGGGGGCGTAGATCATCGGACAGAAGACGTGCGTGTCGTGCGGGATGCGCGCGATGTCGCCGCCGGCGGCCGCGAGTTGCGCACACGCCTCGGCCGCGTGCGGGTGGCCCAGCGGCGGGTCGCACAGCAGCAGCGTGCCGCGCGTGACGCCGGAGCCGCTGTCGCCGCGGGTGACGGTCAGGTGGAGCCAGTTGCCGGGAAACGTGTCGCGGGGCGCCGCGTGGGCCGGGCCCGCGGCGAGGAGTCCGGCGGAGGCCAGCAGGGCGCCGACGGCCGCTGCCGCTCGGGGGAAGTACGTCATTCCCGGTGCATCGGCACGGTGCCCCGGGTTCCCCACCCCACTCACCCGAACGGGACACCGCACGGAGCTCGCAGCGATACGCCAGTTCGAATCACTGGTCCCGGTGCGCCGCCAGCCGGAAGGCGATCCGCCCGAAGCCGACCTGGTCGCCCTCGCGGACCACGACGGCGCCGACCACCCGTCGGCCGTTGACCGTGGTGCCGTTGGTGGAGCCGAGGTCCCGGAGGATCCACAGGCCGCCCTGGCGGCGGAGTTCGGCATGCACGCGGGAGACGGTCTCGTGGTTCAGGCGCAGCCCGTTCGCGGGGTCACGGCCTATGCGCAGCGGATGGCCGCCCGCCGCATGCGGCAGCAGCAGCTTGGGCAGCCGCTCGGCCTGCCACGCCCGGCGCAGCCGCACGGTGAAGCCGGAGACGGCCTCGACGGTGCCGAGGACCGCCCGGGACAAACGGTTCTCGCGGGGCAGGTCAGCGGTGAGGGCGGCGAGTTCGTCGGCGCGACGCGCGGCGAGGGCCAGTTCCATGCGGCGCACGAAAGTGTCGTGCGACAGGCGGCCCATGGCGACACCGTCTCGCAGAACCTGCAGCGCCTTGTCACGGTCCGCGTCGGACAGCCGCGCGGGGTACGTGGGGAACTCGAAGGACGACGTCACGCTCGTGATTGTCAGGTCTGCGAAGTCCCGGTGTCCAGAAACGGGGAAAAGGGTGCCCACGCGCACGTCCTTCCACGCCACCCGCCGGGAAAGGGCGGATTCGAAAGCGGACTGATCGCTTTCGCGGCACGATGGACGGACTACATCACGGTGAGCAGACGAAGGGGAACCGTCCGTGCAGTTCGAGGTGTGGGCACCGCAGGCAGGCCGAGTGACGCTCCATTGCGACGGCGCCACGCGCGCGTTGGACCGCGATCCGGAACGCGCAGGGTGGTGGAGGGGGGAGGACGCGGCGCAGGACGGCTCGCGGTACGGGTTCGCGCTGGACGACGGTCCGGTGCTGCCGGACCCCCGCTCGCGCCGCCAGCCGGACGGCCCGGACGGCTTGAGCGCGGTCGTCGACCACGGGCGCTACGCATGGCGTACCGCGTGGGCCGGGCGGGAGCTGCCGGGGGCGGTGCTCTACGAGCTGCACGTGGGCACGTTCACTGGGGAGGGCACCCTGGACGCGGCCGCCGGGCGTCTTGAACACCTGGTGGAACTGGGCGTCACGCACGTGGAGTTGATGCCGTTGTGTCCCTTCCCGGGGCGCCATGGGTGGGGCTACGACGGGGTGTCGCTGTGGGCCGTGCACGAGCCGTACGGCGGCCCCGAGGCACTGAAGCGGTTCGTCGACCGGGCCCACGAACTCGGCCTGGGTGTCGTGCTGGACGTCGTGCACAACCACCTGGGCCCGTCGGGCAACCATCTGCCGGTGTTCGGTCCGTACTTCACGGACACGCACCACACGCCGTGGGGCTCCGCGGTGAACCTGGACGCGCCCGGTTCGGACGAGGTGCGGGCCTATCTCCTGGGCAGCGCGCTGGCGTGGCTGCGGGACTACCGGCTCGACGGGCTGCGCCTGGACGCGGTGCACGCGCTGCACGACACGCGCGCGTGCCACTTCCTGGAGGAGCTGTCGGCGGCCGTCGACGGGCTGGCGGGCGAACTCGACCGGCCGCTGTTCCTGGTCGCCGAGTCGGACCTGAACGATCCGCGGATCATCACCCCGCGCGCGGAGAACGGCCTCGGGGTGCACGCGCAGTGGAACGACGACTTCCATCATTCCGTGCACAGCGCGCTGACCGGCGAGTCCCAGGGCTACTACGCCGACTTCGCGCGCGCCCCCCTCGCCGCGCTCGCCAAGACGCTGACCGGCGGCTACTTCCACGACGGCACGTACTCCAGCTTCCGGGGCCGCGGTCACGGCCGGCCGCTGGACCGGGCGCGGGTGGGGGGACACCGGCTGCTGGGCTACAGCCAGACGCACGACCAGGTCGGCAACCGTGCGCAGGGGGAGCGTCTTTCGGCCCTCCTCTCCCCCGGTCTGCTGGCCTGCGCGGCCACGCTCACGCTGACCGCGCCGTTCACGCCGATGCTGTTCATGGGCGAGGAGTGGGCGGCGGGGACGCCCTGGCAGTTCTTCACCGACCACACGGACCCGGAGCTGGCCGAGGCGGTACGGCGCGGCAGGCGGCGGGAGTTCGCGCAGCACGGCTGGGCCGAGGAGGACGTACCCGACCCGCAGGACCCGGCGACAAGGGAGCGGTCCTGCCTGGACTGGACGGAGCCGGAACGCGAGCTCCACGCGCGCGTGCTGGCCTGGTACCGGCGGCTGATCGCACTGCGCCGGGAGCAGCCGGACCTCACCGATCCCGACCTGGCGGACACGAAGGTGGCGTACGACGAGGAGGCCCGCTGGCTGGCGTTCCGGCGCGGGGACGTCCGGGTGGCGGTGAACCTGGGCAAGGAGCGTGCCGCGATCCCCCTGGGCACCCGCCCGGCGCAGGTGCTCGCCGCCTGGGACCCGGTGGAGGCCCCCGGCCCGGACGGGCTGCTGCAGGTGCCCGGGGAGTCCTGCGTGGTGCTGGTCCAGCCCTGAGCGGCATCCGGTTGTGGACCTGGGATCGCGTGCCGGTCACGCGGGGCAGGCGGGACCTTCGCGACAGGGCCCCTAGGGTTCCGTCTCTTCGTCCTTGAACTCCGTCACGCGCTCCAGCAGGATCGGCTCCCAGGCGCGCCGCAGCTGCGTGCGCAGCAGCGGCAGGGAGCCGGTGGCGCGGCCTTCGAGGTGGTCGGCGAGGTGGATGACGGTGTCGCAGCGGGCGAGCCACAGACCGCGCAGGCAGGGGCGGGCGCCGTAGCCGGCGAGGGTGGCCGCGCGGACGGCCGCAGGGGAGCCGACGGCGACGGCGAGCCCGGCGATGTCCTCGGCGGGGTCGCCGAGGGCCGCCTCGGTCCAGTCCAGAATGCCCCGGACCCGCCCGTCGGCGCTGACCACCACGTGCTCGCCGGTGAGGCCGTGGTGGGTGAGGACGGCGGTGCCGGGCTGCGCGGCGAGCTGCGCGGCGCCGGGCGGGGTGAGCTGGTGCAGCCGGGCGGCGTCGAACTCGTCGGCGGCGGCGAGCCGTTCGGCCGCGTGCACGGCCATGCGGCGCAGCGCCTCCAGGGAGCGCGGGGCGGTGCGCGGCACGCCGAGCGTCTCGGCCTGCCGTACGGGCACCGCGCGCAGCCCGCCGAGCAGCCCCGCGAGGTCGGCCTCGCCGACGGCGGAGACGTCGTGCTCGTCGGCGGTGCCGCCGGGCACCAAGGCGTCGAGGGTGTAGGCGAGGCCGGGCGCCCAGTCGCCGTGGGCGACGCTGGTGGGGACGGCGACGGGCACGTGCGGGCGGACCAGGTCGCGCAGGCGCAGTTCCCGGCGGCGCCGGACGGAGGCGTCGCGGTCGGGGGCGAGGCGCAGCACATGGCGGGTGCCGACCCACCAGGTGTGCTCGCGGCCCTCGACGGCGGGCCGGACGTCGGGTCCCTCGGTGCCGCTCGCGCTCCCCTTGCTCTCCTTGAGCAGCGAGCGGACCAGTCTGCGGACGGTGTCCGCGGTGGGTGTCGGAGCCTGGGTCATGGGTCGCGCCGTAGCCGTTCCGGGAGGTCGTCGAGGGTGTGTCTCCTGGTCTCTCAGTCCACTATGACCATCTCACGGGTGGTGTCGTTGAGGCGTCGGCCGCCGTCCGCGGTCACCGTGACGATGTCCTCGATGCGCACCCCGAAGCGGCCGGGCAGGTAGATGCCGGGCTCCACGGAGAAGCACATGCCGGGCACCAGGGGCTGTTCCTCGCCCTCGATCATGTACGGCGGCTCGTGCGTGGTGACGCCGATCCCGTGCCCGGTGCGGTGGATGAAGTACTCGCCGTATCCGGCGTCGTTGATCACCGCGCGGGCGGCACGGTCGACCTCCTGACAGGCGACGCCCGGCCGCACGGCCCGAAAGCCCGCCTCCTGGGCGGCGCGCACGATGTCGTGGACCGTGCGCTCCTCCTCGGTCGGCTCGCCCACGTGGACCGTGCGGGTGGTGTCGGAGCCGTACCCGTCCTTGAGGCCGCCGAAGTCGAGGACGACCATGTCGCCCCGCTGGATGACGCGGTCGCCGACCTCGTGGTGCGGGTTGGCCCCGTTGGGGCCCGAGCCGACGATGGTGAAGTCGACCTGGGAGTGCCCGAAGCGGCGCAGCAGGTCGGCGAGGTCGTGGCCGACATCGGACTCGCGGCGCCCGGCGAAGGGAACCTTGCGGATCTCCTCGAACGTCGCGTCGGCGGCCGCTCCGGCGGCTGCCAGGAGTTCCAGTTCGGCCGCGTCCTTGACGGCGCGCAGCATGGGCAGGGCGTCGGTGAGGGAGGCGTAGGAGCTGTCGGGCAGGGTGCGCTGGAGGCCCAGCAGGTGCATCGCCCAGGTGTTGTCGCTGATGCCGAAGCGCCCGCGGTCGTCGAGGAGCGCGGCGGTGACGGCGTAGGGGTCCTTGCCGTCGGTCCAGTCGCGCAGGGTGAGCACGGACGCGCCGACCGAGCGTTCGGCGTCCGGGGCCTCCAGGGTGGGCACGACGAGCACGGGGTCGCGGTCGGGGGTGAGGACCAGCACGGTGAGCCGTTCGGTGACCGCGGTGGGCGTGTAGCCGGCCAGCCACACCATGTCCGGTCCCGGTGCCACGAGGAGTCCGGCGAGGCCGGCGTCGGCGGCGGAGCGCGCGGCGCGCTCCATGCGGGCCCTGTAGTCGTCGGCGGTGAAGGGCGCGGGCGTACTACCGGTCATCCGGGCCTCCGAGCGCGGTCGAGGTGACGGGGCGTAGCGGTCTCGGGCAGCATCCTGCCCGGCCGGACAGGGCGGCGCGAGCCGGTCGCGGAGTCCCGCGGGCGCGGTGTCGAAAGATGCGGCTCGGCACGGGGCCATCATGGCGTGCGGGGCGAGGGACGACCAGCGGGTTTCCTCCGGTGTCCGGTCAGGTCACCACCCCCGGAACGACCGTCAGCTGCTGGTAGCCGCCGCCGCGGTGGCGCACGGTGAGGGTCACCTCCGTTCCGGGGCGGGCGTGGGCGACGGCCCCGGCCAGGTCGGCGGCCGTGTCGACGCGGGCGCTGCCGAACTGCAGCAGGACGTCGCCGCGGACCAGGCCCGCCGTGTAGCCGGGGCCGGGCACGTGGACGCCCACCACCAGGGCGCCCGGCTTCCCGGCGTCCACGGCCTCCACGCCCAGGGTCGCGCCGGTTCGGGCCTCGGCGGGGCTCGAGGACGCGGAGGGGACCGGCTCGGCCGGGGGGCTGGGGGGCGGGGCCTGGTGCCGGAGCTCGGCCGGCCTGCTCATGCCGATCACCGTGGCACCGACCGTGCCGAGTCCGACCCCGGAGAGCACCAGGACGGTGCCGGTGATCAGCCCGAAGAGCAGGATCCTGATCCGCCGGGCGCGCCGGCGCGCGGCGCGCGGGTGCCGGGCGGTGTCGGACGTGCCACTTACCCGCCGCTCCTGACCGGGCATCGGCTTGGGACGCAACGCAGTCTGTTCCATGGTTCGCTCGCCTCCGGCAGGTGCTCTACCCGGCGCACCGGTCCACGACGAGACACGAACGAGTGAGACTGGCCGGAGGGTGGCGGAGGGTAGTCATGGCCGTCGAGGCGGCGTCCTGACGGCCCGCCGTCCGCGGCCGCCCCGACCAGCCCTCACCCGCCGTCCGTCAGTCGCCCGGCCGGCTCGGCTGTCGCTCCCCTCGGCGCACCGCCGCACACCAGTTCGGTGCGGTGGACGACGCGCGGGGCGCCGAGCGGTACGGCGACCGTGCCCGGCACGCCCGTCGCCGTGGAGCAGGGCAGCGGGGTGAGCCCGTGGCCCGCGGCGGCGAGGGCGGTGAGGGTGCGTACGTCTGTTCCCTCGTAGCGCAGGGAGGGGCGGAAGGCGCCGCCGCCGTTGGCGGTGCGCAGGTGGGTCAGCGGCAGGGGCGCGTCGAGCCAGCGGACGTCGGCGAGGTCGGCGAGGCGCAGGCCGGTGCGACCGGCCAGCGGATGGCCGGTGGGCAGCAGGACGCTGACGGGTTCCTCGGCGACGCCGCGCGTGGTCAGCGGTGCCACGTCGGGCAGCCGCAGCGATCGCTGGGGGCGGCGAGGCCGTCGAGCAGGCCGAGGTCGGCGGTGCCGGTGGCGACGGCGGCCGGGATCTCTCGTCCCGGGCGAGGACGCGCAGGGTCACGCCCGCCGCCGGGAGCGCGCGGAGGGCACCGGCGCCGAGGGCGGTCGGTGCGGCGGCGAGGGTCAGGCCGTGCGCCGGCACGGCGGCCATGCGGACGATGTCGGCGCGGGCCGCGTCCAGGCGCAGCAGCAGCGGGCCCGCGTGCCGGCTCGGCGCGCACGGTCGAACGGTACTTCCGCGCGTACGGACCCTCCCGCCGCCTCGACACGCTCCGCGCCCACGGCCTGCGCTTGTCCGGGCACGACGAGGACGGACAGGTCCGGGTGGCCGAACTGCCCGGCCATCCCTTCTTCCCGGCCACCCTGTTCCAGCCGGAGCTGTCCGGTGACGGCTCGCGCCCGCACCCGGTGGTACGGGCGCCGGCGCGAGCCGCGGTCGCGCCCGCGACGCGGGGGGCCGCTCAGCCCGTGTGACCCCCGCCGGGGCCGCCGTGCGCCCCGCCGTGGTCGGACTTCAGGGCCTCGGGCGGCAGGACGACGAAGGGCCGCATCACGCCCATGTCCTCGTGCTCCAGCAGGTGGCAGTGGCAGATGAACCGGCCGTACGCCCAGTCCGTCAGCCCAGGGACAGCGCCGGCGGGGCGGGCGCCCGGTCGGGCAGGAAGCGGTGGGAACGGCGGGCGAGGTGGGCGGCCTTGTAGCGGTCGACCTGCCGGTGCCAGTTCAGGATGCCCGCCAGCCAGTTCTGCAGGTCGAGGACATAGCCGTCCATGGCCGCGCGTGCCTCCTCGGACAGCCGGAAGTCCTCGTACAGAACCGGCAGTTCGTGCGCGATCACGTGCTCGAACTGCCGCATGCGCTGGGTCATCAGGTCGTGGACGACGCCGAGCGCGGTCGGATAGTCGATGCCGAAGAAGTTCTGCACGACGAGGAGGGCGTTGTGGATCTCGCCCTCGTACTCGATCTCCTTCTGGTACGAGAAGACGTCATTGACCAGCCAGGCGTAGTCGATGGCCGCGTTCTCCAGTGAGCGCACCGACCCGCTGCGGTAGACCTCGGGCGGGACAGCGGGTCCGTGGCCCATGCGGCACAGGCCCAGGGTGAGGTCGGAGCCGAAGGTCGAGCGCCGCATCTCCAGGTAGTCCACCGGGTCGGGGACGCGGTTCTGCAACTGGTTGGACAGCTCCCACACCCAGCTCTCGGTCATCTTGTCCACGGCCGCCTTCAGGGTGCCCCGCTGCGCGACGGTCATCTCCGCCGTCGTACGCGCCCACAGGTCGATCAGCGCACGCTCCATGGCGTTGGCGGGGACCACGGCCGGCGCGCCCTCCAGGGCCATGCACTCGGAGAGCCGGGCCGTGGTCAGGCGGGCGGCGGCCAGGTCCCGGCGGTGGCCGTAGACCAGGGGGTAGTAATCGTCGCCGTACGTGCCCCAGGCAAGCCACTGCGCGCTGAGGTCGAGGGCTTCGGGGGTGGCGTCCGGGTCCAGGCCTGCGGAGCACAGGGCGAGGTCGCAGGCGGCGAGCTTGTCCTCGTCCCAGACGCCCTCCTGAAGGAGGCCCAGGCCGTGCGACCACGTGACGAGGTTGCGGCGGGCGGTGTCAAGGTGTGGGCTCAGGGCGAGGGCGAAGGGCATGGGGAAGTCGGGCAGCAGGGACGGGCCGACCTTCTGGAACGGCAGGTGGGAGTAGGCGCGCAGGCGTTCGGCGGCGGCCGAGGCGAGCAGGGCGCCGACATCGGCGGCAAAGCTGCCGGGCCCGCTCGGGATCTGCCAGGGCGAGCTGGAACGCGCGCCCTTGTTCATGTAGCGGCTGGAGCGCAGGTGCCACTCGTGACCACCGGACTGCCAGTCCTGGAGCCCCTTGGTGTAGGCGGCCACCGCGGCCACCTCGTCGGGCCTCAGCCCCTTCTCCATGGCGACGGCGGGCACTTCCGTGAGCGCGGTGTGTTCGAACTGGTGCAGGCGCGAGGTGAGGATGTCGTTGACGGTCTCGGCGGCCTCCTGGGTGGTGCAGCCGAAGAAGGTCTCCAGTACGAGCACGCCGTTGCTGTTCTCGCCCTCGTCCTCGACCTCCCGCTGGTAGGAGAAGAGGTCGTTGCGCAGGTGGACCCCGTCGGCGAACGTCTCCATGAGCACCCTGAGCGGCCGGGTCCCGGCGACGGCCGCGGGCACCTCCGCGGTCGCGTACTCCACGAGCCCCGCCGACCAGGGGGCGCCGCCCACCTTGCGGCGCATCTCGATGTATTCGACCGGGTTGGCGATACGCCCCTCGTTGATGTTGGACAGCTCCCACATGGACTCGTTGAGCAGGTGCTCGGTGGCGACGGAGAAGCGCCGGCGCCAGTCGACGGACATCGACGGCACCGTGCGCGCCCACAGGTCGGCGAGACCCGCCTCGACCGGGTTCCCCGGCTCCGGCACGGGGGTTGCGAGGTCCAGCGGCATGAACAGCGGCAGTCGGTCCAGGTGGGCCTTTCCTGCGGCGCGGTCCTGGGTGCGCTTGTACCTGTCGAGGAAGTGGTCGTCGAAGAAGAACACCCAGACGTACCAGTCGGTGATCAGCGAGAGGGCCGATCCGTCGCAGTCGGGGTGGGTGTAGGCGCAGAGGAGCCCGTAGTCGTGTGCCTCCAGGTCGGCCTGCTCCCAGATCCCGGAGCCCTCCAGCATGCCCATCCCGCGCGCCCACGCCGTCGAGTGGGCACGCGCCTCGTCGACATGGGGGTTGAGCCACGCGGGATACGGCATGTAGAAGTGCGGGAGTTCGAACGGCTGCGTCATGGCGGGGCCCTACCCGGGGCCGGAAAGGGGCATCCGCCGCGCACGGCTTGATCACACCATCGCGTGAACCGCCCTGGGAGCGGGGAACTTCGATGGAGTGCTGTGGCGTTGGCACTGTGGCATTGGCCGACGCGACCGGCGGCACCGGCTGCGGCCCCGGTCAGTGGACGAAGGCGACGGCATGCGCCTCGCAGTGGCACCGGCGCAACCCCGTGGCGCCCCCCGGTATGCCCCGTCCGCACCCTTGCCGAGCCCCCGCGCGGGGGCCACGGTAGGCGCATGACCTCCTTCGTGCTGCCCCATGAGGTGCACGGCGACGGCGCCCACAAGGTGTTCGCCGTGCACGGCTGGTTCGCCGACCGGTCCGCGTACGCTGCCGTCCTGCCGGATCTCGACCGCACCTCCTTCACCTACGCGCTGGTCGACCTGCGCGGCTACGGCGAGGCACGGGACGCCGTGGGCTCGTACACGACGACCGAGGCGGCCGTGGACCTGGTGGAACTGGCCGACCGGCTGGGCTGGGAGCGGTTCTCGGTGATCGGGCACTCCATGGGCGGCGCGGTGGCGCAACGGCTGCTGTCGGTCGCACCGCACCGGCTGCGCCGGATCGTCGGCGTCTCCCCCGTGCCCGCCTCGGGGCTGGAGCTGCCCGGCGAGCAGGGCGTGCTGTTCGCGGACGCGGCGCACCGGCCGGAGAACCGGCGCGCGATCATCGACTTCACCACCGGCAGCCGCCGCCCCTCGGCGTGGCTCGACCGGATGGTGGACCGCTCGCTGGAGCGCAGCGCCCCGAAGGCGTTCCGGGCCTGGCTCGACTCCTGGGCGGGTGACGACTTCCGCGCCGACGTCGAGGGCTCGGAGGTGCCCGCGCTGGCCGTGGCGGGGGAACTCGATCCGGCGTTGTCACTGGCGCTGCTGCGCGACACATGGATGTCCTGGTATCCGCGCGCCCGGCTCGCCGCCCTGCCGTGCGCCGGGCACTACGCCATGGACGAGACTCCGTTGGAGCTGATCCGCACGGTGGAGGACTTCCTGCGGGCTGAGACCACCGACGAGGGCGAGCCGGCGTGAGCCTGCGCGAGGCCCCGCCGGTGCCGGACGTCTTCGACCCGCGCCGGTACGCGTCCGGGGTGCCGTACGCCGACTACCGCGTACTGCGCGACCACCACCCGGTGGCCTGGCAGGACGAGCCGGAGGTGCTGGGCTGGCCGGCCGGGCCGGGGTTCTGGGCGGTGACCCGGCACGCCGACGTGGTCCGCGTGCTCAAGGACTCGGCGACGTACTCCTCGTACGCCGGCGCGACTCAGATCCGCGACCCCGACCCCGACGACCTGCCGTTCATCCGGCGGATGATGCTCAATCAGGATCCGCCCCGGCACGGCCGCCTGCGCCGGCTGGTGAGCCGTGCCTTCACTCCCGGGCGCGTCGACCGGTTCGCGGCCATCGCCCGCGAGCGGGCCCGCACCCTGCTCGTCCGGGCGCTGGACGAGGCCCGGTCGGGCGACGGCACGGTCGACCTGGTGGACATGGTCACCGACGAGTACGCCCTGCTCAATCTGGCCGATCTGCTGGGGGTGCCGCAGAGCGACCGGCGGCTGCTGCTGCACTGGACGCAGCGGGTCATCGGCTACCAGGATCCCGACGAGGCCGGTACTCCGGTGCTGGACGAGGCGGGCAAGCCGGTCAATCCGCGTTCGCCCGCGATGTTGCGGGACATGTTCGCCTACGCCCGGCAGCTGACCGCACACAAGCGACGGTGTCCCGCCGACGACATTCTGACGACGCTCGCCCACGACGCGGAACTCGCCGATGCCGAGCTGGAGATGTTCTTCTTCCTGCTCACCGTCGCCGGCAACGACACCGTGCGCAGCGCGGCCCCCGGAGGCCTGCTGGCCCTGGCCGAGCATCCGGAGGCGTACGAGCTGCTGCGCGCCGGAAAGGCCGGAGTATCCCGCGCGGTGGACGAGTTGCTGCGCTGGCATCCGCCGGTGCTCACCTTCCGCCGGACGGCCGTGGAGGACACCGAGCTGGCGGGCCGCCGGATCCGGGCGGGCGACAAGGTCGTGGTGTTCTACGCCTCGGCCAACCGTGACGAACGGGTCTTCGCCGAGCCCGACCGGCTCGACCTCGACCGTGCGCCCAACCCGCACGTGTCCTTCGGGGACGGTCCCCACGTGTGCCTGGGCGCCCACTTCGCCCGCTTGCAACTGCGGCTGTTCCACGAGGAGGTGCTGCGCGTACTGCCCGGCCCGCGAGTCGCGGGGGCCGCCGGGCGCCTCGTGTCCAACTTCATCAACGGCCTCACCTCACTTCCGCTGTGCGTGACGTGAGGCGTTGACCTGGATCAGGGCGTGTGTGCCGCCGGTGCGCCAGCGCCGGCCCTCCGCGGCGACCAGGGCGGCCTCGGTGGCCGGCGTCAGGCCGGTGATCACGTCGGACTTCAGGGTGCGCAGGGCGGCGACCGGCCCCGGGAAGTAGGCGGTGACCTGGTCGAAGGGCGTGGTGGGCGGCCACAGCCGGTCGCCCACCAGGCGGCGGTAGTTGAGGTCGCCCTTGACGATGGTCAGCGTGGCCGCGGCGAAATCGGTGCGCAGGTCGTCCGGCAGGTCGGCGTACGGCAGGGGGGCGCACGAGAACGGGTGGGCACGTACCGTCAGGCGGCCGTCGGCCATGGCCGTCCAGAGCAGGCGCCCGTACCCGGCGGCCGCGCCCGGTGCCGCGACGAGGCGCCGCAGGGCGTCGACCACGTCGGCGGTGGTGGCGTCGGAGACGTAGTACGGGTACGGCTTGACGTGCAGAACCGCCCGGCCGATCCGCCCCTCGGCGAGGAGATGGGCGATCAGAAGCAGGTCGGGGACGAGTTCGCGGCCCGCGTTGTCCGCGACCAGGACGAGCGCGCCCATGCCGGAGGGCGGCAGCAGTGACCACAGGGCCTCGCTGTCGTCGGCGACCAGAGCGGGGGCCGGTTCGGCGGCCTCGGTGCCCGTGGCGGACAGGCGGAAGCCGAGGTCGGCGCGGTTGCCCCAGAGCGAGCCGTGCAGCAGGGCGCGGGCCCGCTCCCGCTCCGGCCGGTCCTGGAGGGCGTCGAGCGCGGCCAGTTCGCCATCGGTCTCCGGGGCGTCCAGTTCCGCACGCTTGAACGGGCGGAAGGGGTCGATGCCCTGCCAGGCGCCCGGACCGAAGTGGCCTACGGCGTCGAGCAGCCGGCGGTAGAAGTAGCTTTCGGACCACAGCCACGGCACGTCGAACCAGGAGCGTCCGACATGGTCGTCCAGCCCCCAGGCGTGCCACCGCTCCCGGTCGACCGCGTCCCCGGGCAGCGGTTCGATCACACCTTCGGTGCAGCTCTTCAGCAGCTCGTCCAGCGCTCGGTGCTGCCCGGGGCCGTACGGGAAGGCCTCGCGCACCTGCCGGATGATCGCGGGGTGTCGCTCGGCCAGCACGCTGTGCGGGAACGAGCCGGGTTCGTCCCCGAGAATCACGGGCGCGGAGGGGGTGTCGGGCATGTCCGTCACCGTATCGCGCGGGTCAGCAGGTTCTGATCTCCCGCTCCAGTTGCGTGGCGAGGGCCAGATAGCGGGGACGGCGGTGCACCGGCACCAGTCCCCGGATCATGAGGTGCCACATCTCGGCGACCCTGCGGGGCAGCCGGCCGACCGGCTCGATGGAGCGGCCGGCGACCCGGGTGCCGACGAAGAAGCAGACGAGGGAATGGGCGACGACATCGGGGTCGGTCTCGGGGTGCACATCGGCCTCCTTGACGGCTCCGCCGAACTTTCGGGTGGCGAATTCCAGCCACTCGGTGAACGGGTGCCTCAACGGCGGTCGTACGACGACGTCCGCGGTGGCGAGGCGGAGCCCGGCGCGCGGCACCGGGTCCTCCACGGCCAGCCGGGCGACGGCGAACGTGCTGCGCATCAGTGCCTCGAGCGAGGAGTATCCCCGGCCCTCGACATCGGCCACCACCTGCTGTGACGCCCTGGCCTGGAGTTCCAGGATGGCGTGGGCCAGGTCCTCCTTGGCGGCGAAGTGGAAGTACAGCGCCCCTTTGGTGACCTGCGCGTGGCCCACGATGTCGCTCAGGCTGGTGGACTCGTAGCCCTGCCGGTCGAAGAGATCGGCAGCGGCCGTGATGATCGTCGTCCGGGTCTGCTCAGCGCGTAACTGCCTCGCCATCGACTGATCCCTCCTCGCGGCTCTTACGAACGGGACACGCGGTTTGTTTTGACTCCACGCATACGATAACTCACCAAGTGGCAAAGAGAGTCGGGGGGTCGGGCTCGGAAATCCGAAGCCCACCACTCGCCCGCACGAGAGAAGTGCCGGCTCTGCCCTTTCGCAAACAGATGACCGCAGAAGACGTTGCCTCCACCGCCCGTTGCCGTTTCCGGAAGCCAAGAGGCGGCAGCCGTCCGGCCCTTGGCCGCCTCGGAGCCAGGCACCGGGCACGCCTCTCGCGCAAGCCTTGAGGAAGCCGCCAAAACCGCCTGACCGGTTGGTGCCGCGCGTCGGGCGATCCCGGAGCTGCCGGGCGACTGAACGCCGGGGACGTGTGGCCCGTACTGGACGCAGCAGACCCGTTCCCGCGCCCGCCCGAGGAGACGCCCCGGATGACTCGGATGACCGCCCGCCTGAGCGCCACGGCGTCCGCCGCGGCAGCCTCGCTCCTGCTCCTGACATGGGCGGCGGGACCTGCCCAGGCGCACGGCGCCCCCACGGACCCGGTGAGCCGGGTGTACGCCTGCTCGCCCGAGGGCGGCACCGCGAACCGCTCGGCCGCCTGCCGAGCGGCGATCGCCGCGAACGGCGCCCCCTTCACCGCATGGGACAACCTGCGCGTGTCGGGGGTGGCCGGCCGGGACCGGCAGGTGATTCCGGACGGCAGGCTGTGCAGCGGAAACCTGCCCGCCTACCGGGGACTCGATCTGGCCCGGCGGGACTGGCCGGCGACCCGGCTGACCCCGGGCGGCCGGCTGACGATGACGTACGCCTCGACGATCGCGCACACCGGCACGTTCCGGCTGTACCTCACCAAGCCCGGCTACGACCCGGCGAAGCCGCTGAAGTGGTCCGACCTGCCCACGCGCCCCTTCGCCGAGGTCACGGACCCACCGCTGACGAACGGGGCCTACCACATCGGGGCGGCCCTGCCGAAGGACCGGACGGGTCGTCAGGTGCTGTACACGATCTGGCAGAACAGCAGCACGCCGGACACGTACTACTCGTGTTCCGACGTGGAGTTCCCGCGGACGGGTGCGGCCAGGCCCGCCAGGACGGCAGCCGCCTCGCACGCACCGGCGAGTCCGCGGCCCGCACGGACGGCCACCGCGCGGCCCTCGACGGGGAGCCCGACCGCCGCCGAGAAGAAGAGCGGCTCGGCGGCGACGGCCACCGGGGACAGCACGCCGGTGGCCGAGGCCACCCGTGCGGACACGGGCCCCTCGGCACCCCTGCTGGCGGGCGGCGCCGCCGCGGTGCTGGTGCTCACCGGGGGCGCCACCCTGGTTTTGCGCCTGAGGCGGCGCTGAATTCACCTTTAGCGCAGGTCAGTTCACGTAGACCTGGGCGCCCGCGTCGGTCACGGGGGCGTACTTGGCGGTGAAGTATCCGCTGGCGAAGCACAGCGACGAACCGGAGGTCTTGGTGAACTGCTGGTTGGTGAAGGTGATGCTGCTGTCGCTGTTGTCGGCCTTGCCGGTCAGGCTCGGCGCCTGGTAGACGCAGGTGATGGTGCCCAGCAGGGTACGCAGCTTGACCGTGGTCTGGATCGTGGAGCCGTCGGCCGGCGAAACGGTGAGGGTGCCGTCGGAGGCGACCGTCGCGGTGTAGGGCAGGTGGTCGACGGTGATGCCGCTGACGCCGAGCACACCGGCCACGTTGCTGGCGCAGCTGCCGCTGTCGAAGGTGTGCCCGGTGACCGACTCTGTGGCCGTGCCGGGAGCGGTCGGGTTGCCCGTGACCGCGGCGGCGAACTGCGACGACGTGCAGGTGACCCCGCTGGTGCCGGTCGCGCTGGAGTAGAGCGTGGCGGAGGTGCCACTGGCCAGCGGCGCGCTCAGGGTGTCGCCGACCGCGGCGGCGGTGCCACCGGTGCTGCCCGTCGTCAGGACGGCGGTTCCGTCCGCGGAGGCGGGGACGGCCGCGGCGACGGTCAGCACGGTGACGGTTCCGGCGAGGGCGAGCATGGATCGGGTACGCATGCGGGTGCCTCTTTCCTGAGGTGGGGGGACAACACGGGGTGAGGTGGGGGGAATTGGTCGGATAGGGGGCGGCCATGCGGGGGTTGGCGATGTGGGGGGTGGCCGGGGTTGGGGGGTGGCCAGGGTGGGGGGTGGCGATGTGGGGCGGCGCTGCGGGGGAAGCGGGGGTGACGCGGTAGCGGTGCCGGAGGCGCCGCCGGCGCCGGTCCGTGACGCCTTCTCCGTACGCGGCGGACCGGCGACGGCGGCCGGCCGGGCGCCGGTCGAAGGCCTCGGGGGAAGGCCTCCGACCGGGTCGGCCAGGGGGCGGCCGGGCACGGACCGAGAGGGGAAGCGACCGTGCCGGTGCCGCACTGGTGGCGGAGCGGTTACCTGAGAAAGGCCGGGAAAGCGGCCATGCCGCTCGGCGGATCCGGCGCCACGGATCCGGGGGAACCAGGGAGAGTTGTAGACCTGATCAACCATCAACGTCAAGGCGTAGTAAGGGAGTTGCTGTTCAGGGCCCGTCCGGATACCGCTTGCCGGCCGCACTCGCGGGCGTCCGCGCACATCCGACACCCTTTTTTCACAACTCCCTTGACCCTTCAAAATAACCGGCGGTAACTTCCTCGAAGGCTACTGCCGCGTAACGAGAAAGCCCTTGCATCCACCGGGAGTGCGAGGAGACGTGCGCGGCAGCCGCCGTCCGCGCCAGGACACTGCGCCACTGAAGCCCACCCCGCATTGATCTATGCCCATGGGAGCAGACATGGCCTCGTCCCCGGACCTCTCGTCCGCCGACAACACCCCCGAGAACCCGGAAAGCGGTTCCCCCTCCGAAGCTCCAACCACGTCCGGGGCCGCCGCCGGCGAGAGACGGGGCCGGGTGCGACTGCGCAGGGCCGCGGTCATGGCGGTGCCCGCCACCCTGGTCGCCGCGGGCCTCGCGATCCTCACCGCGCAGGGGGCGCTGGGTGCGCAGTTCGCGATCTCGGGCATGCCGTTCACGGTCACGGCCACGGAACTCAACGGCACCGGGTTCGAGCAGTTCGGCGGGCTCGACACCATGGCGGACGGCAGCCCGAACGCCGGGGACACCGGCGGTCAGGTGCTCGTCGTCACCTCCGCCATCAAGAACGCCACGCTCACCAGGCTGTGCCAGAGCGTCGACCTCGGCGGTACCAATCTGCTCATCACCGCGGGCGGTGGCGAGCAGAAGGTGCGGGCGAGCGATCTCACCACCGACTCGACCGAGCTGTCGGGTGACGCGGCGTTCGGCAACATCGAGATCGGCAACGACGCCAGCACGCTCACCAAGGCCAACGCGAAGGGCCCGATCGGCGTCTTCAGCCAGCAGGCCGACACCGTCCACATCGACAACCTGCGGCAGACCAACTACGCGACCACGGCTGGCGTGTTCAAGCTGCCCGGACTCAAGCTCCGCTTCAGCGAATCGGGTTGCTGATCCGATGCGGGAGCGTCCACGTCGGGGACGGAGGCCTGCCTTCCGCGGATGGCGGGCCCGCCGACCGTTCTGGGGCGGGCTGCTGTTGGCTCTCGGCGGCGGCGAGATCCTGCTCACCGAGAAGGCCTCGCTGAAGGTCGTGATGCACATCGGCATGCAGGGCCTGGCCGGCTATCTGCTGCCGACCCTCATGGTGCTGCTGGGTCTGCTGATCCTCTTCAACCCCGGCCAGCGCCTCTTCTACTCCTTCACCGGCATCCTGATCTCCCTCGGGACCTGGCTCACCTCGAACCTGGGCGGCTTCCTCATCGGCCTCCTCCTCGGCGCCACCGGCAGCTGCCTCACCTTCGGCTGGCTCCCCGACCAGGAGCCCCGGGTGAGCCGCCGCAGACGCCGCAAGCAGGAACGGACCGCGGCGGCAACGGCTATCGAGAGGGAGGCGGTGCCGTAGGGCCGCCGCCTTCCCGAAGTGCCTTCCAGATGGTCGCAAGAGCCACGATCTGCGCCAGGAAGAACGCCACCGAGGCAATACGCATCTGATAGATGTACATGATCAGGCTGGCGCTGGTGGGCCAGTACCGCCGGTCGCTCTGGAACGTCTGTACATCCATGATCATGCCGCTGAACGTCAGCACCGACGTGAAGGTGGCCATAGTGGCGATCACCCCCTGAACGTTCTGACCGCCGAGCTCGCCAAGGACCCAGTGAACGCAGATGGGAATCGCGAAGAGGACGGCCACATAAAATGCCTTCGTCGGCCCGTGACGACCGGGAAGGGCGCGCCACAGTGCTCCCAGGAAAAATCCACCGATCACCCAGGTCGCCGCCGACCACGGGACGAGACTCAGACTGGCGGACAGCACGCCGGTGTGCGCGCCAAGTTGGAGCTGGAGCACGACCACCGTCGTCATGCCGCTCGTCACCGCGAAGAACGCGGTCGAGGCGACGAGCGCGGCGGGGAATCCCCGGTGCGTGAACAGGCTCGGCTCGAGCAACGGGCTCGCCGACCGGCGCTGGTGCCGGGCGAAGGCGGCGAGGACGAGGAGTCCGCAGGCGATCGACGTCCATTGCCGCGCATGGAGTGCGGTGATGTCCGCGCCGATCAGGGGCTGGACGAGGAGCCCGGTGCCGGCTGCCGCGAGCGCCGTACCGGTCCGGTCGAGGGTCGGGCGGTGCGGGGCCCGGTTCTCGAGCAGCTTCGGGGAGAGGGCCAGGACGACCGCGGACAGGGGCACGTTCAGCAGGAACGCGGCTCGCCAGGACGAGCCGAGGATGTCGGCGTGGGTCAGCACACCGCCGAGCACGGGCCCGCAGACGGCGGCGAGGCCCATCACGGGACCGATACCGCCCAACGCCTTCGCCGTCTCCTCTGCCGGAAACATCGCCTTGATCAGCCCGATGGTCTGCGGAATGATCATCGCCGCGGCCGGGCCCTGCACCGCGCGGAAGGCGATCAGCAGGCCCGCCGTCGGCGCCAGGGCACAGGCCACGGACGCCGCCGTGAAGACCGCGACACCGAGGACGAACAGGCGGCGCCGGCCCACCGTGTCGCCGAGCCGCCCGCCGGTGATCAGCAGCACCGCGAACGGCAGGGTGTACGCGGTGCTGAACCACTGCACGTCGGACACCGGCCCGCCGAGATCGGCATGGACGGTGGGCGCGGCCACCTGTACGACGGTCGCGTCCAGCAGGTTCATCGCCTCGCCCAGCAAGAGGGCGGCCAGGGCCGGCCGGCGCCATCGATAGGCCTCGGCGGGCAGCACGCGTTCGGTGGTCATGGGAGTCCTCTCGCACTCGGCAACACCGGCCCGGGACCGGGGCGGTCACGGGTCAGCGTGGGAGCGCGGGTGAGGTGAGCTCCAACCAGGCGGGAAAGGATGCGGATTTCTTCCGTCACACCCGTCGGCCGTGCGGAATACTCACGCGCCGCCGAAGGCGGGTCTGCGGCGGCCGCGAGAGTGAGGGCGGCTCGGTCCGTGCAGCACGACGCGGGTGTCCCCGGCCTCCGGGGGCACCCGCGTCGTCGTGTTCGCGGTCGCGTCCGCGCCGCGGTCGGTCAGCCGAGACCTGCGGACTTCAGCCAGGCCTTGGCGACGTCCAGCGGGTCCTTGTTCTGCGACTGCACCTGGGTGTCCAGGTCCAGCAGCGTGGTCGTGTCCAGCTTGGCGGAGACGGCGTTGAGCGCGTCGACGCCCTTCTGCGACAGGGCGCTCTTGTGGACGAGCGGCTGGACGTTCTCGAAGCCGAAGAGGTTCTTCGGGTCCTGCAGGACGACGAACTTCTCCTTGGATATGGCCGGGGCCGTGGTGAAGATGTCCGCGGCCTGCACGGCGTTCTTCTTCAGCGCCGCCTGGGTGAGCGGACCGCCCGCGTCCAGCGCCTTGAAGGACTTGAACTCCAGGCCGTACACGGACTTCAGGCCGACCAGGCCCTGCTGTCGGGTCTGGAACTCCGGCGAGGCGCCGATGACCAGGTCCTTGGCGACGTCCTTCAGGTCGGCGATGGAGGACTTCTCGGTGAGCTTGTACTTCTTCGCGGTGGCCGCGTTGACCGTGACGGAGTCCTTGTTCTGCGCGGGCGAGGGCTTCAGCAGGGTCAGCTTCGAGGCCAGCTTGGCCTCGATGGCGGAGGTGGTGGTCTCGACGGTCTTCGGCGCGGCCTTCGGGTCGAGGTAGGCCAGCAGCGCGCCGCTGTACTCGGGCAGGACCGAGATGGACCCGTTCTTGAGCAGACCGTAGGTGGTCTCGCGGCTGCCGATGTTCGGCTTGTAAGTGACCTTGATTCCCTTGGCCTTGAGGGCCTCGCCGTAGATGTCCGCGAGCAGGATGCTCTCGGCGAAGTTGTTGGAGCCGACGACGACGCTGTCGCCGCTCGCCTTGCTGTCCGAAAGGGGGTTGCCGCCCTTGTCGTCGGAGGAGTTACAGCCCGCCAGCAGGGCCGTCGCCGCCGCGAGGGCGACCGCCGCCGCGCCTCGGTTCCTCCGGATGGGCCTGCTGATGCGGTTGTTGGAAGTCACCCACTGATCCAATCCAGCCGCTTCTTCGCCAGTCAAGTGCCTCCAGGTCACGATTGTTGTCGAACCGCGCTCAGTTGGAAGCGTCTCGTAACGGATTCTTGACAAAGAGCGAACTGATCGGTGATTCAAGGAGACGATAGTCTCACGGCAGTTGATATCGGTCACAGCGGTGCACGGGGCCCGCTTCCGCCGTAAAGCACCCCACGAAGGAGGCCCGGTGTCCACGAACCAGGTGGACGCGCCCGCCCGGCAGGCCCCGGTACGCGGCGGTGCACGGGGCTTCGCCGACCGCTGGCCCTTCCGGCGCAAGCTCAACCTGCTCGTCGGCATCCCGCTCGCCGTCATCGCCGTCCTGCTGGGGTACCTCGTCACCGACCTGGCCGAGCAGTCGGACAGCGCCGAGTCGGCGGCCCGGATGGTGCGGGACAGCGCGCAGGTGGCCCGGCTGGTGGACCGTGTGGAGGCCGAGCACCAGCAGGCGGTCCTGCTGTCCGCACGCTTCGAGTCCGGCGACTCCAGGCCCTCGCTCGCCGCCTACCGCGCGGCGCAGGACGCGGTGGACGCCCAGGCCAGGCAGGTGCGCGACACCTTCGGCGACCGGCTGCCGGATGCGGGGGCAGGGGCCCTCAAGGACATCGCCGGCCTGTCCAGCCTGCGCCAGCGCGTCGAGCGCGGCTATCTGCCGGCCGACGACATCGACCCCGCCTACACGAATGCGGCGGGCGGCCTCATCGACGGTCTCGGGCTCGACCGCAACACCACCCTCGCGTCGACCTTCACCGGCAACCTGCTGGACTCCCTGCTGCGCGCGGACGCCGCCCACGGCGCCTTCGAGACCAACGTGTTCTCGGCGACCACCGGGGACACCAACGCGCTGATCGAGTTCACCAACGCGGTCGGCTCCCACGACCTGTACCGCCACCAGAGCGACCGCTTCTCCCGGTTCGCCACCGAGCGCCAGGCGCGGCAGCTGGCCGGCATCGACCGCTCTCCCGCCCAGCAGAAGATCGCGGAGTCGTTCGCCGAGCTGCAGATCGATCCCACGCGACTGCAGGCCGGGTCGCGCGACCAGATCCGCCGGGCGGTCCAGGACGCGCTGGCCGACTACCCGGACTACCCCGACCAGGCCGCCGCCCGGCTGAGCATCACCACCTCGCTGATCGGCCAGATCGCCGACCGCGCCGACCACGCCGCCGCCTCCGCCCAGTGGCGCGCCGACCTGCTGCTGTACGGCGCGTTGACCGGCTTCGCGCTGTGGATCGCCTTCGCGGTGCTGGTGCGCCGCTCGGTGGTCCGGCCCGTGCAGGCGCTCACCGCGGCCGCCCGGGAGGTCGAAGAGGTGGCCGGGCGCGAGCTGGCCCGGGTGGCCGACGACGACGCCGAGGACGACGGTCCGCCCCGGCTGCGGGACATGCCGGTCACCGCACGCGACGAGATCGGCGACCTGGCCGAGGCCTTCAACCGGGTGCAGACCACCGCCGCGGCGTTGCTCGCCCGCCAGGTGCTCAGCCGCCGCAACACCGCCGAGATGTTCGGCAACGTCGGCCGCCGGGTCAGCAACCTGACCACACGCCAACTCGCGCTGATCGACGCCGTGGAGCGCGGCGAGACCGACCCGGCGCTGCTCGAGCGGCTCTACTCCATCGACCACATCGCCGTACGCCTGCGCCGCAACGCCGACAGCCTGATGCTGCTGGCGGGCATCCGGGAGACGGCGCTGGACGGCGGGCCCACGCCGCTCAGCAACGTCGTACGGGCCGCGCTCGGGCAGATCGAGGGCTACCAGCGGGTCCGGCTGTACGCCGCCTCGGACACCATGGTCGAGCCGGACATCATCGGCGACCTCACGCTGATGACGGCCGAACTCCTGGAGAACGCGGTGTCGTTCTCGCCCGAGGGCAGCCCGGTGGAGGTGACCGTCCGCTCCGGCGCCGAGGGGGCCCACGTCGTGGTCACCGACCACGGTCTCGGCATGAGCGCCGAGCGGCTCGCCGAGGAGAACGCCCGACTGATCCGCCGCGAACGACTGGACCTGGTGCCGACGAAGGTGCTGGGCCTGTTCGTGGTGGGCGCGCTGGCCCGCCGCTGGGAGATCGGGGTCGAGCTGACCCGGACACCGGGCGGCGGTGTGACGGCGGAGGTGACCCTCCCGGCCTCGCTGCTGCTGACGTCGAGCCCGGTGACCGAGCCGCCCGCGAGCCCGCTCGCCGTGGCACCGGCGAACGCCGAGGCCCCCACCGGACCGGTACCGTCCGACTCCGCCGTCGAGAAGGCCGAACCCACCGGTGAGCTGCCCCGCCGCCTGCCCCGCCGGGAACCCGGGGCCACCGACGCCGCGCAGTCGCAGCTCGTCTCCCCCGGCACCGGTCGCCCCCTGCGCCGCAGGGTCCGCGGGGCCACCCTCCGTACGACCGCCGGAGCCGCACAGGCCGTGCCGCAGACGGCCCGCACCCGGGACGCGGAGGCGGAGCGCAGCGCGCTGGACGAGTTCGAGGCGGCGGTGGCACGCGCCCACCGGGACAGCGAGACCGGACACGCGCGACCGCGCCTCGAGAGCACGACGACGACCCCACCGCACGACCAGAACCACCTTCCGGAAGGAGCCGAGCAGTGAGCACGTCGACAGGTGACACCCCGACGGACGGCACCGCGCCGACCGACCTGCAGGCAGCTGCGGCCGACTTCACCTGGCTGCTGAACCGATTCGCGACCGAGACCGCGGGCGTCGTCGACGCGATCGCCGTCTCCTCCGACGGGCTGCTGATCGCCGTGTCGGAGCTGCGCGAGCACGCCCACTCCGAGCGGCTCGCCGCGATCGTCTCGGGCATCACCAGCCTGGCCGCCGGTGCCTCCGGCAACTACGGCCTGGGCGGCCTCAACAAGGTCATCATCGATCTGGAAGGCGGCCATGTCATCGTCTCCGCGATCGGCAGCGGCGCCGTCCTCGGCGTGGTCGCCGACAAGGACGCCAAGCTCGGCAACATCGCCTACGAGATGACGCTGTTCGCCAACCGCGCCGGTGCCGCGCTCAGCCCGCAGCTCGTGCTGGAGCTGAAGAACAGCGTCGGCGCCGCGTCCGCACACTGAGGAGGAGTAGGTCACCATGGCGGACGGCACCCCGCCCCCGGGGCCCGACCCGGTCGGCCCCGCCCCCGCCGTACGGCCGTTCCTGGTCACCGCCGGCCGGGTGGCGGACGCCGCCCCCGGCCGGTCGCTGCCCCTGGAGACCCAGGTGGTGGCCACCGCCACCGGTCTCGACGCGCTGGGCCGGCTCTCCTTCGAGCGGTACGACATCGTCGCCGCCTGCCGGCTGCCGCAGTCGATCGCGGAACTCGCGGCCCGGCTGCGGCTGCACCTCAACGTGGTCCGCGTCCTGGCCGAAGACCTGCGCGAGGCGGGGCAGCTGGCGGTGTACCTGCCCGACACCGAAGCCACCCACGACGCCTCCGTCCTGCGCAGGGTTATCGACGGCCTGCGGGCCGTCCCCGACTCCCGAGGGGTACCGAGTGACACCGACTGAACCGCTCACCCGGGGCGCGGCCGCACCCACCCCCGTGCGGCCGCCGCTGCCGGTGAAGATGGTGATAGCGGGCGGCTTCGGCGTGGGCAAGACCACCGCCGTCGGCTCGATCTCGGAGATCGAGCCGCTGACCACCGAGGCGTCGATCACCGAGGTCGCGGCGGGCGTGGACGACCTCACGCACACCCCGCGCAAGACCACCACCACGGTGGCGATGGACTTCGGCTGCCTCACCATCGACCCGACGCTGAAGCTGTACCTGTTCGGCACGCCCGGGCAGGAGCGGTTCGGGTTCATGTGGGACGACATCGTGGAGGGCGCGGTCGGCGGTCTCGTCGTCGTCGACACCCGCCGCCTGGACGACTGCTACACGGCCGTCGACTACTTCGAGCACAAGGGCATCCCGTTCGCGGTGGCGGTCAACGCCTTCGACGGCACGGTGGAGCACTCCCTGGAGGAGGTCCGCTGGGCCCTGGACGTCTCCGAGGGCGTCCCGGTCGTGGTGTTCGACGCCCGCGAGCGCGGCTCGGTGCGGGACGCGCTGCTCGTCGTACTCGAGCTGGCGCTGGCCCGCACCGGGAGCCAGGCGGTGTCCTGACCATCCCGGGCCCTCAGTTGCCGCGGCGCACCCCCGGCGAGACCGCGATCCGGGACACCACCCAGAACACCGCGAGGGTCGCGAGCGCCGTCCCGGCGACCAGGGTGGCACCGCCGACGACCTTCTCGTAGTTCTTCTGGTACAGGCCGTCGATGATGAACCGGCCGAGGCCGCCGAGGCTCACATAGGCGGCGATGGTGGCGGTGGAGACGATCTGGACGGCGGCCGTGAGCAGGCCGCCCAGGATCAGCGGCAGCGCGACCGGCACCTCCACCTGGAACAGGACCCTCGGCTCGGACATCCCCATGCCCCGCGCCGCGTCCACCGGGGACGGGTCCACCGAGCGGATGGCCTCGTAGGTGGTGACCAGGATCGGCGGTACGGCGAGCACGACCAGCGGGATCATCACCGGCAGCAGGCCGAACCCGATCCAGATGAACATCAGGACCAGCAGACCGAAGCTGGGCAGCGCCCGGCCCGCCGTGGCGATGAGTGCCAGGACGTTGCCGCCACGGCCGGTGTGGCCGGTGACCAGGCCGACGGGCAGTCCGATGAGGGCGGCGATCGCGAGTGCCTCGAGGGTGTAGCCGAGGTGCTCGGTGACGCGGGTGGGAATGCCGTCGTAGCCGTGCCAGTGGGCGCTGTCGCCGAAGAAGGCCTGGACGAAGTTGAGTACGTTCACCGGGTGGCACCCTTCCTCGGCATCCAGGGGGTGAGCAGGACGCGGACGAGGATCAGCACGGCGTCGGCGAGGATCGCCAGGACGGCAGTGGTCACCACGGAGTTCACGGCCAGTTCGGGCCGGTGGTAGATGTTCGCGTCGTTGAGCAGATTGCCGAGGGCACCCTGGTTGCCGATGAGCATGCCGACGCTGACGAGCGAGATGCTGGACACGGTGGCCACCCTGAGGCCCGCGATGATCGCGGGCACGGCGATGGGCAACTGGACCTGCAGGTAACGCCGTACCGGTCCGAGGCCCATGGCGGTGGCCGCGGCCAGGGTCTCCTGCGGCACCGAGCGGACGCCGTCCACGATCGCCGGTACCAGCACCACCAGGCTGTACACGGCGAGCGGGATCATCACCGTGGTCTCGGTCTGGCCGGTGTAGTCGATGAGCACGACGAAGAAGGCCAGCGACGGGACGGCGTACAGCACGGTCGTCACACCGAGCACGGGCGGGTAGAGCCAGCGGAACCGCACGCACAGCTGGGCCAGGGGCAGCGAGACCAGCAGTCCGGCCAGCACCGGCAGCAGGGCCTCCCGCAGGTGCATGCCGATCAGGCCGAGGTAGCTGTGCTGCAGGTCGCTCGGGATGTCGAAGAAGCCGCTCATCGTGCGGCCTTGACGTCGGCGCGGTCGGCCACGCGGCTGTGGGCCGCACGGATCGCCTCGCCGATGACCTGCTGGGAGACGACGCCGACGGCGCGCCCCTCGTCGTCCACGGCCACGGCCCAGCCGGTCGGCGACAGGACGGCCCCGTCGAGCGCGGTGCGCAGCGAGTCCCTGCCGGGCACGAACGGCCGCCCGTACGGCAGCAGGCGGTCGGGGTCGATCTCCCCGGCGGTGAGGTCGTCCGGCTCGCCCCAGCCGAGGGGCTTGCCGGCGCCGTCGGTCACGAGGAGGTAGGGGGCCGCGCCACGGGAGGTGAGCTGCTCCGCGCCCGCGTCGAGGGCGACGACGGGAGCGGTCTGCAACTCCAGTTCGGTCGACGGGAAGAAGGAAAGCCGCCGGATGCCGCGGTCGGCACCGAGGAAGTCCTCCACGAAGGGGTCGGCGGGCGCGCTGAGCAGTTCGGCCGGCGGGGCGAACTGGGCGAGCCTGCCGCCGGTGCGCAGCACGGCGACCTTGGTGCCCAGTTTGATGGCCTCGTCGATGTCGTGGGTGACGAAGACGATCGTCTTGCCCAGCTCGCCCTGCAGGCGCAGCAGTTCGTCCTGCAGTCCCTTGCGCACGACCGGGTCGACCGCGGAGAAGGGCTCGTCCATCAGCAGCACGGGCGGGTCGGCGGCGAGCGCCCGGGCCACGCCGACGCGCTGCTGCTGACCGCCGGAGAGCTGGTACGGGTACCGCTTGGCGAGCGAGGCGTCGAGACCGACCCGCTCCATCAGCTCCGCGGCCCGCGCCCGCGCCTTCTGCTTGCCCCAGCCGAGCAGGCGGGGCACGGTGGCGATGTTGTCGAGGATGGTGCGGTGCTGGAAGAGACCGGCGTTCTGGATGACGTACCCCATCGACCGGCGCAGGGTGTTGACCGGCTGCTGCCGGATGTCCTTGCCGTCGAGGAGGATGCTGCCCTCGCTGGGCTCCACCATCCGGTTGATCATCCGCAGGGTCGTCGTCTTGCCGCAGCCGGAGGGGCCGACGAGGACGGTGATCGCGCGGTCCGGTATCTCCAGCGACAGCCGGTCGACGGCCACCGTGCCGTCCGGGTACCGCTTGGTGACTGAGTCTATCCGTATCAAAACGCCGCATATCCTTCGGGTTTGGCGAAGCCTGGGCCGTTGTCCGGAGAGTGTAGACCGCGAGTGTTTCCGCACTTCGGCGGGAGAGTCCCGGCCGGCCGGGCGTGACCGGACCGTGCCTGAGCTGTGGGTCGCCTGATTCTCGTGCGGCGCTCGGTGGGGGCTCGCAAACGCCCCGGACGCGGCACCGGTGATCGCTGTCGCGAACCGGGATCCGCTGTCCCTCACCCGGCCGGTGCGCACGCCTCATGACGACCCTCGCCCGACCGGTCCGGGCGGCGGCCGGGCCACGCCCTACAGGGCCTGGTGCGAAGGCGGCCGTGCCGGTGGCGTCCGCACACGGTGGGCGTCGGGCCGCTCCCCTCAGGATTCCGGCAGATCAGCCGTACGCAGCACCAGCAACTCCTGATGGCCCGGCCGCTCCACCCCGGACAGCCGCACCGCCATCCGCTCCACCATGTCCTCGAACAGCGTCCGTGCGTCCCGCCCGTTGGCGGGCTTCCGGCAGCACCTCCACGGGCCCGATGACCGCCTGGTACCCGGAGAGGGTCTTGCCGGTCCGGCGCATGACGGCGGCCGCGCCGCCCGCCAGCCGTACGGCGGCACGGGTCGGCTCGGCGCAGGTCGTGCCCTCGTCGAGGGTGGTGCCGATGCCGCCGGCGACGGTGCGCAGCGCCTCCAGCCGCATCGCGTCGCCCGCCGGCGCACCGGCCGCTTCCGCCCGACGGCGGCCGTCGGGAGACAGGGACGTGCGACGGGCCTGGATCCAGCGCGCCACACCCCTCGCCCTCACAGAGTCTCAAACCGGAGCGAGCCGGGCACCAGTCACTGGTGTCCCGGCCGCCCCTTGAGCCGCAGCGGTGTCAGGCCTCGTCGGGCTCGAGCCGCAGCGAGATGCTGTTGATGCAGTACCGCTGGTCGGTGGGGGTGGGGTAGCCCTCGCCCTCGAAGACATGGCCGAGGTGGGAGCCGCAGCGGGCGCAGCGGACCTCGGTGCGGACCATGCCGTGGGAGTGGTCCTCGACCAGTTGCACCGCGTCGGTGTCCTTCGGGTCGTAGAAGGACGGCCAGCCGCAGTGCGACTCGAACTTGGTGGTGGAGGTGAACAGCTCGGCACCGCAGGCGCGACAGGAGTAGACGCCCTTGGCCTTGGTGTCGGTGTACTCACCGGTGAAGGCCGGCTCGGTGGCGGCCTGGCGCAGCACGGCGTACTCCGCCGGCGTCAGCTCCGCGCGCCACTGCTCGTCCGGCTTCTCGACGTCGTACGACATGAGCCTCAGCCCCTTTACTGCTGCGACAGACGGTCCAGGATCTGCGGGCCCAGGACGGTCACGTCGCCCGCGCCCATGGTGAGAACGAGATCACCGGGCTTCGCCATTCCCGCGATCACCGCGGGGATCTCCGCCTTGTCGTGCACGGCGGTGACGTCGGCGCCCGCCGCGCGCGCGGCCTGGATGATCAGCTCGCTGGTCACCCCGGGGATCGGGTCCTCGCGGGCCGGGTAGATGTCGAGCACGACCGAGGCGTCGGCGAGGGCGAGCGAGTCGCCCATCTCCTTGCCCAGTTCCTGGGTACGGGAGAACAGGTGCGGCTGGAAGACGACGAGGATGCGGGAGTCGCCGGCGGCGGCGCGCATGGCCTCCAGGTCGGCGGTCATCTCCGTGGGGTGGTGGGCGTAGGAGTCGATCACCTGCACCCCGGCCGCCTCGCCCTTGAGCTGCAGGCGCCGCTTGACGCCGGTGTAGGCGGCCAGCGCGGGTGCCAGCTCCGCGGCGGGGACACCGAGGGCGGCACCGGCGGTGAGCGCGGCGACGGCGTTGAGGGCGTAGTGCCGGCCGGGCACGGAGACCGTGAAGGTCAGCTCCTGGCCGTCCAGCATCACGGTGACCCGGCTCTTCAGCCCCTGCGGAACGATGGACAGCACCCGCACGTCCGCGTCCTCGGCCTCACCGTACGTCACCGTCCGCACCGCGCCGGCCAGCCGCCGGGTCAGTTCGCGGGCGCCCGCGTGGTCGGCGCAGATCACCAGCGTGCCGCCGGGCACGATCCTCCCGGCGAAGGTCTCGAAGGACTCGTGGATCTCTTCGATCGAGGCGTAGTTGGCGTGGTGGTCCAGCTCGACGTTGAGGACGATGGCGACCTCGGGCGCGTACTTGTGGAAGCTGCGGTCCGACTCGTCGGCCTCGGCGACGAAGATGTCGCCCTCGCCGTGCAGCGCGTTCGAGCCGGGCGCGTCCAGGTCGCCGCCGATGGCGTACGACGGCCGCAGGCCCAGCTCGGAGAGGGAGACGGCCAGCATCGAGGTCGTGGTGGTCTTGCCGTGCGTGCCCGCGACGGCGATCGGCCGCTGCCCCTGCATCAGCGCGGCCAGCGCGTCGGAGCGGTGCACCACCGGGATCCCCAGCTCGGCGGCGCGGGCCAGCTCCGGGTTGTCCTCCCGGATCGCCGACGACACGACGACGCAGCTCGCGTCGTCGGCGAGGTGCTCGGCGGCGTGCCCGATGTGCACGGTCGCGCCGAGTGCCCGCAGCGCCTCGGCGGTCGCCGACTCCTTGGCGTCACTGCCGGCCACCTTGGCCCCACGCTGCGCCAGGATCTTGGCGATCCCCGACATCCCGGCGCCGCCGATGCCGATGAAGTGCGGTCGGTCCATGGCGGCAGGAAGGCCGGGTGCCATGCGTTTCTCCCCAGAGACGGTACGTGCGTGTGCTGAAGCAGGCCTAGCCTATGCGCTGGAACGGGATCACCCCGCAAGGAGCGCGGGGCGGCCGAGTCAGGGGCGCGGGGCGTATCGACACGCGGCTCCGCCGCGGGAGCGCGAGCAACCGCGACGGGCCCGCGCCCGTCGGCGCACCGCGCCCCGGCCGGCGCTCACGGCCTCCCCGGCGGGGGCTCTACGCCTTGCTGTGCGAGAACAACTTGAGCACAGGCACCCCCACCTTGTGCCGAGCCCGCGAGGCCCAGTCCCGGTGGAAGAACTCCTCCACGTAGTGAGGATCGGTCAGCACGATCACCTCATCGGCACCCACCTCGGCGACCAGCGCCTTGAGCGCGTCCAGCGGATGGTCCTCGATCAACCGGCCTTCCGCCTGGCTCCCGGCCCCCCGCAGGGCCTGCAGGGAGACCTCCAGCGCCTGCTGCCCGACACTCTTGGCCTCCTCCCCCTCGGGCGTCGTGCCCTCGCGGCGGGCCTCGTCCAGTTCGCCGAGCGCGATGTCGTCGATGGCCCGCAGCAGGCGGTCGGCCTGGTCGCCGCGCGGCTGGAGCAGGACGTGGAAGTGGACCGGCTCCTCCGCGTGCAAGGTGGTGACGAACTCCACGTCGGCGGACGTCAGGGCCTTCTCGATCATCAGAACGCTTGTGAACACCAGGCGCCTCTCTCCTCCGTGGGCCCCGGCCAGGCCCTGCGGAAACCATCCTGCCCCGTGATCGCACGGGTAGTGCCGGACCTAGTGTGCCCGCCGAAAGCTAACCGGAACGACTGATTCCGATGTGTTCAGGACCGACGGTAACGACTGAACAGAAATCCGTCCTCCTCCAGCAGGGACACCAGTTCGAAGCGGCGCGGAACGGTGACGGCGGGCCCCCCGGCGATGCGCTGCGCGTTCCCCGCCGTGAGCATCGGCGAGACGGTCAGGCACAGCTCGTCGAGCACCTCCGCGGCCACCAGCTGGCCGAGCAGCCGGGGCCCGCCCTCGGTGAGCAGCCGGACGTGGCCGAGGTCGGCGAGTGCGCGTACCGCGCGCGCCGGGTCGACCCCCATGCCCTCCCCGGCGACGACCACCCGCGC
Organism: Streptomyces sp. NPDC007905; assembly: GCF_042959345.1. Classification (NCBI taxonomy): domain Bacteria; kingdom Bacillati; phylum Actinomycetota; class Actinomycetes; order Kitasatosporales; family Streptomycetaceae; genus Streptomyces; species Streptomyces sp. NPDC007905. The sequence continues at coordinate 175,775 of NZ_JBIBKS010000003.1, forward strand.
GCCGGCCTTCTCCGCTGCGGCGACCCGGTCCGGGGCCGCGGCGGCGCCGGTCAGGAGCAGGGTGGGCACCAGGGGCGAGGTGAACAGCGGGAGGGAGAAGTCCAGCTCCAGACCGGCGGTGACGATCGCGATCGCCGGGGCCTGGCCCTGGCCCGCGGCCGTCCGGGCCCCCGCGAACTCCGCACGCGCGCGTGCGGGGCGGTACCCCTCCTGCCGTACCGTTTCCGCGCCCACCACGATCACGTCCGCGAGGGCGCGGAGCGTGCCGAAGATGCGCATGTCGGCCGCGCTGGAGATGGGCTGGGAGTGCCCTTCGTGCTGGGCCGCGCCGTCGAGGGTCGAGACCATGTTGGCCCGCAGCCACGGCTGCGGGGCGCCGGCGCCGGGGGCCGGCTCCGGATAGGCGTAGGCGGCGGCCAGCTCGGCGAGGCTCCACTCACGGTTGACCACATCGGCACCGGCGGCCTCACCGGGCGCATCAGCGGCATCCGCACCAGCGCTCCCCCTCACCTCCCGTTCCTCCGGGCCCCCGCCAGAGGCCTGGGCTGCTGTTTCATAGGTCACAGGGAACAGGCGTCGCATGTCGTGCAGTCTGACACGGCGCTTAGCATGGGTAACCGTGTCGTCATCCACCGAAGCCCACGGTTCCAGCCCTCTGACCGACGCGGGCCCGCTGTCCCTGTGCGCCCGTGAGCCGCACGTCCCCGCGGACCGGCTCGTCGCCGAGATGGTGCCGCCGCCGCGCTTCGACTCGGTCCGCTTCGCCACGTACATCCCGGACCCGAACCAGCCCAGCCAGACCGAGGCCGTACGGGTGCTGGAGGGCTTCGCGGCCGGACTGGGCGGCGCGCACGCCTCCGGCGCCGGCAGGCGCGGGTTCCTCGGGTTCGGCAGGTCCAGGGCGCCCAAGGCCCCGGCCGGCCCCCGCGGTGTGTACCTGGACGGCGGTTACGGCGTCGGCAAGACCCATCTGCTCGCCTCCCTGTGGCACGCCACCCCGGCCGAGCCCGCGCTCAAGGCGTTCGGCACCTTCGTGGAGCTGACCAACCTGGTCGGCGCGCTCGGCTTCCAGAAGGCCGTGCAGACGCTTCAAGGCCACCGCCTGCTGTGCATCGACGAATTCGAGCTGGACGACCCGGGCGACACCGTGCTCGTCTCCACGCTGCTCGGCAAGCTGGTGGAGGCGGGCGTGGCGCTGGCCGCCACCTCCAACACGCTGCCCGGCAAGCTCGGCGAGGGCCGGTTCGCGGCCGCCGACTTCCTGCGCGAGATCCAGGGCCTGTCCGCCCACTTCCGCACCCTGCGCATCGACGGCGAGGACTACCGCCACCGCGGGCTGCCCGAGGCTCCGGCGCCGTTCACCGACGAAGAGGTGACGAAGGCGGCGTACGCCACCGCGGGCGCCTCGCTCGACGACTTCCCGCATCTGCTGGACCACCTGGCCAAGGTGCACCCGAGCCGGTACGGCGCCCTGACGGACGGTCTGAAGGCGGTGTGCCTCACCGATGTGCGGCCGGTGCCCGACCAGTCGACCGCGCTGCGGCTGGTGGTGCTGGCGGACCGCCTGTACGACCGTGAGGTGCCCGTGCTCGCCTCGGGACTGCCGTTCGACCGGCTGTTCAGCGAGGAGATGCTGAACGGCGGCTACCGCAAGAAGTACTTCCGCGCGATATCCCGGCTCACCGCGCTGGCCCGGGACGCGAAGGGGCTCGTCGGCTCGTAGCCGCTTCCCATTAGTCGATCAGCATTCACGGGTCAAGAGCCAGTTCGCGCCACACGACCCGCACTTTTCACGCTTCTTGCGCGCCCAACCGCCAGTTGACCCTGCAAAGGACTTTGCAGGGTTAACGTGTTTCTTGACCATCCATTGACCAAGGCTTGATGTGCACAAGAAGGCGTGAACTTCCGGGAGGAGGGCGCATGTTCCCAGGTACCGCGGCCCGGACGCTGCTCGCCCTGCTCACCGCCGCCCTGCTCGCCCTGCAACTGTTCGCGCCCGCGGGAACCTTCGCATCCGCGCACACACTCGGTCACGCCAAGGCCAAGGCCGTATCCGGAACGGCACTCACCCCGACAACCACGCGCAACGGAGCGGACACGCTCCGCGAGGGCGGCTGTTCGCAGGAGCCCGTGGGCGCCCGGCACCTCCGCGACCGGCAGCGTGGCTCCGCCTCCGGGCCGGCGGCGGAACGCCCGCTCATATCCCGGCAGGCGGCCGCTGCGCAGGTGCCGGCCCCGTCCGGTGCCCCGCACCACCGGACCACGAGATCCTCCAGAGCCCACTCCCCGGCAGCTCGCCAGGTCTTCCGCTGCTGAGAGACGGCTCCCCCCACACACACGAACGTCGTGCAAGCCCGACGCGCCAGTAAGGCGCGCCAGGAGGAGTCCACACATATGCAGCCCCTCATCGACAACGCCCGTACCTTCGGTCAGCGCCCTGAGGAGTTCGCCCAGCTCGCCGAAGGCCAGTCCCCGCAGGTGCTGTTCATCACCTGCTCCGATTCCCGGGTCGTCCCGGCCCTGATCACCGGCGCCCGCCCGGGCGAGCTCTTCGAGCTGCGCACCGCGGGCAACATCGTCCCGCCGTACGCCTCGCAGCACCCCACCGGCGAGGCCGCCACCATCGAGTACGCCGTGGAGGTGCTCGGCGTCCGCGACATCGTCGTCTGCGGCCACTCGCACTGCGGGGCCGTCGGCGCGCTGGTGCGCGGCGACGACCTGACCGCCGTACCCGCCGTGCGCGACTGGCTGGCGCACGCCACCCCGCGCCCGACCGGCGCGGCCGAGGACCCGGAGGTCGCCGAGGGCGTCCAGAGCCATGTCCTGACCCAACTGCTGCGGCTGCGCTCGTACCCGTGCATCGAGCGGAAGCTGGCGGAGGGCGCACTCGGTCTGCACGCCTGGTACTACGAGGTGCACACCGGCGCCGTACGGGCGCACCGCCCGCAGACCGACACCTTCGAAGCCCTGTGAGCGCGCCGATGCCCCGTACTCCCATATCCCGTTTCCCCCATGTGCGGCAGGACGTCACCGCCTCCCTCGTCGTCTTCCTGGTCGCGCTCCCGTTGTGCGTGGGCGTGGCCGTCGCCTCGGGGGTACCGGCCGAACTCGGCCTGGTCACCGGCATCGTGGGCGGTGTCGTCACCGGGCTGATGCGCGGCAGCAGCCTCCAGGTGTCGGGGCCGGCCGCCGGACTGACGGTGCTCGTCTTCGAGGCGGTCAAGGAGTTCGGGCTGCCGGCGCTCGGCGCGATCGTCCTCGCCACCGGACTGCTCCAGGTCCTCATGGGCGCGCTGAGGCTCGGCCGGTACTTCCGGGCCATCTCGGTCTCGGTCGTCGAGGGCATGCTGGCCGGAATCGGTCTGGTCCTGATAGCCGGTCAGCTGTACCCGGCCCTGGCGGCCAAGGCCCCCGACTCGGGCCTGGGCAGGATGGCCGGGCTGCCGGGGGCGTTCCTGGACGCCCTGGGCGACGGGAACGCGCTCGCCTCGCTCGCCCTGTGCGCGGGCACCGTCGCGGTGCTGGTGCTGTGGAAGCACGCACCGGCGAAGGCGCGTACGGTGCCCGGTCCGCTCGCCGCCGTCGGCCTCGCCACGCCGGCCGCGCTGGTGCTCGGCCTGCCGGTGGCCACCGTCGAGGTGAAGGGGCTGCTGGACTCCGTCCAGCCGCCGCCGATGAGCGCCTTCGCCGAGCTCGCGGGCGTCGGCGTGCTCGGCACAGTCGTCGCGTTCACGCTGATCGCGTCCGCCGAGTCGCTGTTCAGCGCGGCGGCCGTGGACCGGCTGCACGACGGACCGCGCACCGAGTACGACAAGGAACTGATCGCCCAGGGCGCGGGCAACACGCTCTGCGGGCTGCTCGGCGCGCTGCCGATGACCGCGGTGATCGTGCGCAGCGCGGCCAACGTGCAGGCGGGCGCCCGCACCAAGGCCTCCCGCGTCCTGCACGGCGTGTGGCTGCTCCTCTTCGCCGCCCTGCTGCCGGACGTGCTCGCCCGCATCCCGATCCCGGCCCTCGCGGGCATCCTGATCCACTCGGGTGCCAAGCTCGTGCCGGTCCGGGCGCTGGCCGTGCTGTGGCGCGAGCACCGGGGAGAGGCGTTCGTCCTGGCCGTCACCGCCGTGTCGATCGTGGCGGTCAGCATGTTCGAGGGCGTGCTCATCGGTCTCGCGCTGGCGGTCGTCAAGACGGCCTGGGAGGCCTCGCACCTGCGGCTGGAGGTCGTCGACAAGGGCGCGGGCCCCGTCGAGGCGTACCTGTCGGGCAACGCGACGTTCCTGCGGCTGCCGAAGATCCTCGACAGCCTGGAGGCGCTGCCCCAGGACCGCCCGGTCCGGCTCGACCTGTCCGGTCTGCACCACCTGGACCATGCCTGCCGCACGGCCCTGGAGAACTGGGCCGAGCGCCACAGCGCGGCAGGCACCGAGCCGGTGAGGGTGACGGCCCGGTCGGAGGAACCGGCAAGGGCGAGCGCAGCGTGACGACCGTCCACCGGCCGAGCCGTCGGGCACGCGCCGGCGCCTCGCTCGGCGGGTGGGCACAGGCCGGGTTCCCGCGGGCGGACCTCCTGTCGAGGTCGTAGTCCCCGGGCCGGGTGCCGACGCCCTTCGGCACCCCGGCCCGGCCCATGGCTTCCGCCCCAAGCCCGGCATATGGTTACAACGACAGACAAAGCAGGCCTCTGTGCGAGGAGGTCATCATGCTCCATGAGCTGCTGGGAGCCGCCGTGGCAGCGGGCTGCGTCGGCCTCGTGTACCTGGCGATGGCGGCGCGGGTGGTCAAGCAGTACGAGCGGGGCGTGCTGTTCCGGCTCGGACGGCTCGCGGGTGACGTACGCAATCCGGGCCTGACGCTGGTGATCCCGTTCGTGGACCGGCTGCACAAGATCAACATGCAGATCGTGACCATGCCGATCCCGGCCCAGGAGGGCATCACCCGCGACAACGTCACCGTGCGGGTGGACGCGGTCGTCTACTTCCGGGTGGTCGACGCGGCGAGCGCGCTGGTGAAGGTCGAGGACTACAAGTTCGCGGTCTCCCAGATGGCGCAGACCTCGCTGCGCTCGATCATCGGCAAGAGCGACCTGGACGACCTTCTCTCCAACCGGGAGAAGCTCAACCAGGGCCTGGAGCTGATGATCGACAGCCCGGCCGTCGGCTGGGGCATCCAGGTCGACCGGGTGGAGATCAAGGACGTGTCCCTGCCGGACACGATGAAGCGGTCCATGGCCCGCCAGGCCGAGGCCGACCGGGAGCGCCGGGCCCGGATCATCAACGCCGACGCCGAGCTGCAGGCCTCGAAGAAGCTCGCCGAGGCCGCCGAGCAGATGTCGCAGACCCCGGCCGCGCTCCAGCTGCGGCTGCTGCAGACGGTGATGGCGGTGGCGGCCGAGAAGAACTCGACGCTGGTGCTGCCCATCCCGGTGGAGCTGCTGCACTTCCTGGAGCGAGGCAATCAGCTGCCCGCGCCGCACGGTGACGGAGAGGCGCGGCCCGGATAGCGTCTCGGCGTGCGCAGACTCTGGATGGTTGCCGTGGCCGCGACGGCCGTCGTCGCGGGGTGCGGGGACGGGGGCGGCTCGGCCGCTGCGCCCTCCGGCCCGTCCCCCACCGCCACCGGCCGGCTCACGGTGACGAGTTCCGCCTACACCGACGGCGGCACGATCCCGAGGCGCTTCACCTGCGACGGCGAGAACGTCTCACCGCCGCTCGCTCTCAGCGGCGTACCCGCGCACACCGCTTCTCTTGCTCTCCTGCTGCAGGACCCGGACGCCCCGCGCGGCACCTTCACGCACTGGCTCGTCTGGGACATCGACCCGCACACCGGCCGCCTCGCCTCCGGTGGGCGCCCGCAGGGGGCGAGGCAGGGCCGCAACGGCTTCGGGAAGACCGGCTACGGCGGCCCCTGCCCGCCCCGCGGCGACCGCCCGCACCGCTACGTGCTCACCGTGTACGCCACCGACCGCAGCCCCGGCCTCGCACCCGACGCCGGCCCGGCCGACTTCCTGCGGGCCCTGTACGGTCACACCCTCGCGACGGGCACCCTCACCGGGCGGTACGGACGCCAGGGGTAGTGACCCGCAGGGGTGTTCACGGCTGATCGGTGGAGCATGCCGGAATTGCCGGGCGCGGCACGCCCATCCGTACGGACAGGGCACTGTCGCCTGGAGCCGGACTGATCCGCCGGGCGGACCCGGCGTGGCGTACGCCGTTCGGGGGGCGCACCATCGAGGGATCCGACGGGAAGGGGTGTGCCGTGTCGAAGCAGGGTGCCAAGGGCCTCCGGGAAGTCCTGCGGCTCCCGCCCGGTGAGGGTGTCGACCTGGCGTCGTACGACACACGGGCCACGCCCTGCGCTCCGAACGGCAAGGATGCGGCGCTCGCGGACAGCGCGCGCATGGGCAAGCGCCTGGGCCGCCTGCAGGAGCGCCTGTGGGCCGCGGGCACGGCCGGCGACCGGCGGCGGGTACTGCTGGTGCTGCAGGGCATGGACACCAGCGGCAAGGGCGGCACGGTCAAGCACGTCGTCGGCCAGTTCAACCCGTCCGGTTGCCGGATCAAGGCCTTCGAGGCCCCCACCGAGGAGGAGCGGGAACACGACTTCCTGTATCGGGTGCGGCGCGCGCTGCCGGAGCCCGGCGAGATCGGCATCTTCGACCGCTCGCACTACGAGGACGTCCTGATCGCGCGTGTCCGGCACCTCGCCGTGCCCGCCGAGATCGGCAGCCGCTACGGCCGGATCAACGACTTCGAGCGGTCCCTCGCCGAGGACGGCGTGACCCTGGTCAAGTGCTTCCTGCACATCTCCTACGACGAGCAGGGGCGCCGCCTGCTGCGCCGCCTGGACCGGCCCGGCAAACGCTGGAAGTTCAACCCGGGCGACATCGACGAGCGCGCCCTGTGGCCCGCCTACCAGGAGGCGTACGAGGCCGCCCTGGAGCACTGCGCGGCCCCGCACGCGCCCTGGTACCTGATCCCGGCGGACCGCAAGTGGTACCGCAACTGGGCGGTCAGCCGCCTGCTGCTGGAACATCTGAAGGCCCTCGATCCGCGGTACCCGAAGGGCGACTTCGATGTGGCCGAGTGCCGGGAGCGGCTGCTGAAGCGGACGTGAGGCGGGCCGGGCGGGGTACCCGGCGGCCATGCGCGAGATTCGGCAGGTCACCGATTCGTACTGGCTGCGGACCGCCCCGGGACCGGTCCACCCGGCCCTGACGGACGACCTCGACGTCGACGTGGCCGTCGTCGGCGCGGGCATGGCCGGGCTGAGCACCGCCCACCAGCTGGCCCGGGCCGGGCTGCGGGTGGCCGTGCTGGAGGCCGGGCGGGCGGCGGCCGGCGTCACCGGCTACACGACGGCCAAGCTGACCGCCCTGCACACCCTGGTCTACGACCGGCTCCGCCGTACCCGGGGCGCCGAGGGTGCCCGGCTGTACGCCCGCTCCCAGTCCGAGGCGATCGAGCACGCGGCCACGCTCGTGGACGAACTGGGCATCGCCTGCGAGTGGGAGACCCGGGACGCGTACACGTACGTCCGGGACCCGGAACGGGTGGACGAGGTGCGGGCGGAGGCGGAGGCAGCGCGGGAGGCGGGGCTGCCGGCCTCGTTCACGACGGAGACCGGGCTGCCGTTCCCGGTGGCGGGCGCGGTACGGGTGAGCGGACAGGCGCAGTTCCACCCGCTGAAGTACCTGCGGGCCCTCACCCACGACCTGCTCGCGCTCGGCGGACAGGTGTACGAGCACACACGGGTCGTCGGTCTGGCGGAAGGCGGCGAGCCCTGCCGGCTGACCACCGAGGCGGGCCACACGGTGACCGCACGGGACGTCGTCGTCGCCACCCACTACCCGGTCTTCGACCGCGCGCTGCTCTTCGCCCGTCTCTCCCCGCGCCGGGAACTGGTCGTCGCCGGGCCGCTCGCCGACGGCCCGGACCCGGAGGGCATGTACATCACGCCCGAGGAGAACACCCGCTCGGTGCGTACCGCGCCGTACGGGGACGACGGGCGGCGGCTGCTCGTCGTCACCGGCGAGCACTTCACGCCCGGCACCGGCGACACCGGCGCGGGCTTCGAGCGGCTCGCCGCCTGGGCCGAGAAGCACTTCCCCGGGGTGGCTCTCGAGTACGCCTGGGCCACGCAGGACAACGAGTCCACCGACACCGTGCCGCTGGTCGGCCCGTTCCACCCGGGCGCCCGGCACACCTATGTGGCGACCGGCTTCAACGGCTGGGGGCTGAGCGGCGGTGTCATGGCCGGGCTGCTGCTCACGGCCCTGATCACCGGCCGGGACTGCCCGTGGCGGGGGCTGTACGACCCGCGCCGACTGAAGTCGGTGGTGCGGGAGGCGCCGTCACTGCTCAAGACGCAGGCGGAGGTGGCCCGTCACTTCGTCGGCGACCGGCTCCGCCCACCGGCCTCCGTGGCCGACCTGGCGCCCGGCGAGGGTGCGGTGGTCCGCGCCGACGGCGAGCGGCTCGCCGTGCACCGTGACGAGGAGGGCACCCTGCACGCGGTCTCCGCCCGCTGCACCCACCTCGGCTGTCTGGTCGCCTTCAACCAGGCCGAACGCGCCTGGGAGTGCCCCTGCCACGGCTCGCGCTTCGACGTCGACGGCAACGTCCTGCAGGGGCCGGCGGTACGCCCCCTGGAGCGGCGCGACCTCTGAGGGGCCGCCGCGCGAGTGACCGTGACGCCGCGCCACGAGGCATATCACCCTATGAACAGTCATTCAGTTCTACCTTCGTACGGTGATCCCACTAGCACGCCGTATCACCGCCGTCTGCGCCCTGGGCGCGGCCCTCGCCGCCTGCGGTACCGCGGGCGCCCCCGGCCCCGCGCGGCCGGCCCACGCCCAGCCCGCCGCCCCCGCCTCCCCGTCCGCCTCACGGCCGCCCCTGCTCTCCCCGGGCCCGGGCGGTCTGACCCCGGTGTTCGAGCACGGCCCGCGCACCCTGGGCAAAACCGTCGCGCTGACCTTCGACGCCGACATGACCGCCGACCAGGGGCCCCGCGCCGCCTCGGGGGAACACTTCGACAACCCGGACCTCATCGGCACCCTGCGCACACTGAAGGTGCCGGCGACCATCTTCATGACCGGCCGGTGGGCCGAGCAGTACCCGGCCCAGGCCCGCTCCCTCGGCCACGACCCGCAGTTCGAGGTGGCCAACCACTCCTACAGCCACTACGCGTTCACCGGTGACTGCTACGGCCTGCCGACCGTCGGCGCCGACCGGATGCGCCAGGACGTCGAGCGGGCGTACGCCGCCCTCCGCAAGGCGGGTGTGCCCCACGCGCTGCCGTACTTCCGCTTCCCCGGCGGCTGTTACGACCGCCAGGCGCTGCGCGCGCTCAGCGGGGTCGGGGTCACCGCGGTGCAGTGGGACGTGGTGAGCGGGGACGCCTTCGCCACGGATGCCGACGCGGTCACCCGGCAGGTGCTGGAGGGCGTGAAGCCCGGATCGGTGGTCGTCATGCACTGCACCCACAGCGCCGCCCCGACGACCGAGCAGGTCGTCCGCGCGGTCGTGCCGGAGCTGCGCAGGCGGGGCTACCGGTTCGTGAAGGTCTCCGAGCTGATCGGCGAGACGAACGGCCACCGGTGACCGTCCTACGCTGGAGACATGACGGACCAGGACGACGAGGCCGACTCGACCTACTGCACGATCGCCGACGCGGCCCGGCCCCCGAAGGCCGACGGACCGCCGTACGCCGCGTGCGTGCTGTGCCAGGAGCCGACGGAGTACCCGGAGTCGTACAAGGGGATCACGCTGTGTCCGGTGTGCGAGTGGCAGGAGGCGCAGCGCACCGCCTGCTCGGGGTGACCGGCGGGCGGTGAGCACGGAGCGGGGCGGACGCTCCGGTGCCGTTCGCTCGCTCTGCGCGGCGGCCTTCCGGGCGGGTGAATCGATGCCGCCCGGTGCCCCTTAGGGTTGGCTGTTGTGAGCCAGGTTCCCACGCCCCCGGGTGACAGTCCCTTCCACTCCGAGCGAAATCCTCGTGACGAGGCGCCGCAGTTCGTGCTGCCCCTCGTCGTCCGCATCGAGCGGAGTGCTCCGCCTGCCCGCACGGATGCGCTGGAGACCGCCGCGCGTGCCGTGCTCCTGCTGCTCGGTGACGAGCGGACCACCGGGGACGGGGAGTGGGCCCAGGCCGTGCGGGACTGGGAGGATGCGCGGATCCGGAAGGTCGTGCGGCGGGCCCGCGGGGCCGAGTGGCGGCGGGCCGAGGCGCTGCCCGGGATCACGGTGACCGGCAAGTCCGCCGAGGTGCGGGTCTTCCCGCCGGTTCCGCTGGACGGGTGGCCCAAGGAGCTGGCCAGGCTGCAGGTGTCGGGGACGGAGCTGGACGATCCCGAGCCGCCCGTCGAGGCCGACCGCGGGGAGCCGGTGCTGTGGCTCAACCCCGAGCTGGAGATGTCGGCCGGCAAGGCGATGGCCCAGGCGGGGCACGGCGCCCAGCTGGCCTGGTGGGCGCTGTCCGACGATGCGCGTACCGCCTGGCGTGATGCGGGCTTCCCGCTGGCGGTGCGGTCCGCCGACCCCGCCGAGTGGAGCCGGCTGACCGGCGGCGGGCTGCCCCTGGTGCGGGACGCGGGCTTCACGGAGATCGCACCCGGCTCCTGCACGGTGGTCGCCGACCACCCCGCGCTGCGCTAGGGGTGCCGGATGACACGGCTCGACGGGCGGGTCGAACGGGGCAACCGGACCCGGCAGTTGGTGTTGCGCAGGACCGTGGACATCGCCTCCGTCGAGGGACTGGAGGCACTGACGGTCGGCCGGCTGGCCGCCGAGCTGGAACTGAGCAAGAGCGGGGTCTTCGCGCTGTTCGGTTCCAAGCAGGAGCTGCAGCTGGCCACCGTGCGGGAGGCGGCACGGATCTTCACCGAGCGGGTGGTCCGGCCCGCGAGCGAGGTGCCGGCCGGTGTCGGACGGGTCTGGCGGCTGTGCGAGCTGTGGCTCGAGTACTCACGGGGACGGGTGTTCCCGGGCGGCTGCTTCTTCTACGGGGTGATCGCCGAGTTCGACGCGCGGACCGGCCCGGTGCACGACGCCGTGGTCCGGGCCCAGCGCGAGTGGTCGGCCCGCGTGGAGCGCACCATCGAGGAGGCCCTTAGCGCCGGTGAGCTGCGTACGGGTACGGACGTCCAGCAACTCGCCTTCGAGCTGGTGGCGTTGCTGGAGACGGCGAACGCCCTGTCCGTACTGCACGACGAGGAGACCGCCTACCGCAGGGCCCGGGTGGGCATCGCGGAACGGCTGCGGGGCGTGGCCGTGGGAGAGGTACCGGTTCCCGAAATCCTTTGACAGGGGCGGCTTTTGAGGTTCGGCTCGAGCCGGTTAAACCTAGCACGATCGTTCGCACAGTTTTATGCTCGCCGCATGACGGTCACTGGTAGCGACATCGTGGAACTCGACCGCATCGCCGTGTACGAGGCCGTGCGGATGGTGGGGCTGGCTCAGGAGCCGGACTGGGAGCGGGACACCCCCTGCGCCGGATGGACGCTGCGGCGGCTCGTGGCGCACATGACCGCGCAGCACCTCGGCTTCGCGGCGGCGGCGCGGGGCGCGGGGCACCAGGCGGTGTCCTGGCGGGAGCCGGAGGACATGCGGGAGCCCGCCCGGGTGCACCGGGCGGCCGCCACCGCCGTACTCGCCGCCTTCGCCGAACCGGGCGTGGCCCAGCGGGAGTTCTCACTGCCGGAGCTGGGCGGGAGCTTCCCGGGCGGCCGGGCGATCGGCTTCCACTTCATCGACTACGTGGTGCACGCCTGGGACGTCGCCGCGGCCCTCGGGGTGCGCCTGGAGCTGCCGGAGCACGTTCTCCACGCCGCGCTCGCGGTGGCCCGGCGGGTGCCGGCCGACCCGGCCCGGCGCGGGCCGGGGTCCGCGTTCGCGCCCGCGCTCGACGTGCCGCCGGGGTCCGGCCCCCTGGACGAGGCGTTGCGCCTGCTGGGCAGGGTCCCGCAGGAGTGGCCCGTACGGCGGTGACAGCCGTGGGGGCGGGACGGGAAACCTCAAATGTTGCTCTGAAGGCGGGCCGGCGGGGATTCGGGGCCGACCGCCGGGGCCATACCCCCGTCATTCGGAGGAGGGGGTGGGGCCATGCGGCGACTGGGCACGGGAATCGGCTGGCGACCGGAGATCGCGGACGCCGTGGAGCGCATGCCGGGCATCGACTGGGTGGAGGTCGTCGCGGAGAACGTCTGCCCCGGCCACCTCCCGGAGTCGCTGCTGCGGCTGCGCGAGCGCGGCGTGACCGTGGTCCCGCACGGCCTCTCCCTCGGCCTCGGCGGCGCGCACCGGCCCGACGAGGACCGGCTGACGGCACTCGCGGAGCGGGCGGAGGCGCTGGGCGCGCCGCTGGTCACCGAACACATCGCGTTCGTACGGGCGGGCGGCGCGCTCACCGCCTCCCCGCGCCTGGAGGCGGGCCATCTGCTGCCCGTGCCCCGCACCCGGGACGCGCTGGACGTGCTCTGCGAGAACGTGCGGATCGCGCAGGAGGCGCTGCCGGTGCCGCTGGCCCTGGAGAACATCGCCGCGCTGTTCTCCTGGCCGGGCGAGGAGATGACCGAGGGGCGCTTCCTGGCCGAGCTGGTCGAGCGGACCGGGGTACGGCTGCTCATCGATGTGGCCAACCTGCACACCAACCAGGTCAACCGGGGCGAGGACCCGGCCGAGGCGCTGGCCGCGCTGCCCCTGGAGGCGCTCGCGTACGTCCATGTCGCGGGCGGCTTCGAGCGCGAGGGCGTCTGGCACGACAGCCACGCGCACCCCGTGCCGCGGCCGGTGCTGGAGATCCTGACCGATCTGGCGTCCCGGGTCGCGCCGCCCGGGGTGCTGCTGGAGCGGGACGACAACTTCCCCGAGCCTGCCGAGCTGGAACGGGAGCTGGGGGCGATCCGGGGGGCCGTGGAGGCGGGGCGGGGGTCCCGCGCGGGGCGTACGGCGCCGGGCGCCGCCGGACCCGGGGCGGGGGTCGTCGCCGTCCTGGCCCCGCCCGAGGCCCGGCAGCGGCTCGGCGTCGCCCAGGCGGCGGTGCTGTCCTCGCTGGTGGCCGGGACGCCGGTGCCGGAGGGGTTCGACCGGGTGCGGCTGGGGGTGCAGGCGCGGGCGCTCGCGGCGAAGCGGGCGGACGTGGTGGCGAAGGTGGCCCCCGAGTTGCCGGTGATCCTCGGGGAGGGGTACCGGGGGGCGTTCCTCGAGTATGCGCGGGTGCGGCCGATGAGCGGGGGGTACCGGCGGGATGCGCTGGACTTCGCGGGGCGTCTGCTGAAGGCCGGGAAGCCGGAGGACGCGCGGGCGCGGCGGGAGCTGCGGCAGTGGTGGCTGGACCGCGCGGGGCCGGTCCCCCGGTCCCGTGGGCGGGCGGTGTGGGCGAGGGTGCTGCCGCGGAGGGGGTGAGCGTGAGCGCCTCTGAGGGGCGCGGGGAATCGCGCGACCGGCTCCCACGAGCCTGCGGCTCGACGGTGCGACCGGCAACCCGGACCCGCGGCCCGGGGGCACCCACCCACCGGCGGTGTGCCCAGGCGCCCCCAACCGCGCAGTAATATGCCAAGCCCGTACGCGTAGCACCCCCGGCGTGCGGTGCAGGAGGCACCATGCGACCGCGACCCCCCATCAAGGGCCGAGGCATATTCAGCGGAACCGGGCTCATCGTCCTGGCCCTCGCGGCGACCGCCGCGGCGCTGCTCTTTCCGGTCTGGTCGTATGCCGACCGGCCGGACGCGACCGGCGTGAACGTGCTGAGCGCGCAGACCGTGACGACCCCGTACGGCCCGCTGTCCGCGCAGGACCGGGATTTCGTCACCAAGGTCAGGCTGGCGGGACTGTGGGAGCTGCCCGCAGGGCAGCTGGCGCAGCGGAAGGGGACCACGCAGGCCGTACGCGAGGCCGGCCGGCACCTGGTCGACGGGCACACCTCGCTCGACGCGCACGTGCGCACCGTGGCCTCCCAGCTCGGCGTGCCCCTGCCCAATGAGCCCAACGAGCAGCAGGGGCAGTGGCTCGCCACGCTGAACAGCGCGCGGGGCCAGGACTTCGACCGGATGTTCGCGGGCATTCTGCGGCTCGCGCACGGCCGGGTGTTCGCCCTGGTCGCCCAGGTCCGCGCCGGCACCCAGAACTCGCTGGTCCGCGACCTGGCCGACGACGCGAACGCGACCGTCCTGGACCACATCAGGGTCCTTGAGGCGACCGGATACGTCGACTTCTCCGCCCTGGCCCGGGACCTCGCCGCGTCCCCCTCCCCCGTGGCCACACCCCGGACCGTCGACCCGGCCTCCGTGGTCCCGGTGGCACCCTCGCCGTCCGCGACGTACTCCCTGCCGCCCGCCGCCTCCGGCCCGCTGCCGACGAGCGGCCGCTGACCTGCGGTAAAAGCGGAACGTCACATACCGACAACACTCGGTCCGGATGGTGAACAGGGCATGGCGTTTCCCGGGCCCCTGGCATAGAAACACGTCATGTTCTGGGTCCTTCTGCTGCTCCTGGCCTGGGCGTTCGCCGGCGTCGCGTGCACCCGGCTGTGCCTGGCCGCCGTCCGCGCGGCGGCCGTCGACGCGGGCGGCGCCACCGTGGAACGCGGGCACGATCTGACGCTGTACGAGGCGGCGTTCCTGTGCGGCGGTCCGGCGCGGGTCGCCGATGTGACCATGGTCTCCATGGCCCGGCAACGGCGGCTGCTGCTCGCGCACACCGGATGGGCCACGGTCGTGGACCCGCGGGGGCGCGACGAGATGGAGCGGTCCGTCATAGGGGCGATCGGGCCCGAGGGGCAGTCCCGGATCGCTCCGGTGCGGGCCGCCGCGGCCGGCGCCGAGGCCGTACGGCGGCTCGCCGACGGCCTGGTGCGCTCGGGACTCGCGGTGCCCGACGGCGAGCGTACGACCGTGGCGTCCGGCATCCGCCAGGTGCGCGCCGCCGCACTGGCCGTGCTCGCGCTGGGCCTGACCGCGCTGCTGATGCCCGCCCAGACCGGGATGCCGCGGCTCCTGGTCGCCCTGTGGTTCGCGCTGCCGCTCACGCTCACCCTGAGCTGCCTGGCCATCGCCCGGGTCGAGGTGCATCCCTGCTCGCGCTGGGCCTCCCCCGCCGGACAGCGGCTGCTCGGGGCGCTGACCCGGCGGCCGGCCCGCGACGGTGACGAGCGGTCCTTCCTCACCTCCGTGGCGGTACGCGGCATCCGCGCGATAGGCGAGCCGGAGCTGCGCGCGGCCTTCACCCACCGCGACCGGCCCTGGCGGGAGTGAGGGCGCGCATAGGGAGCATTGACCGCGACACACGCCGGGCGGTGCTTGCCCTCACCGGGCACCGAACGAAACATCCCTTGTGTGATAAACCGGGCCGTGGCAGCCGTGCCATCGCCGCGGTCCACCGAAGGGATACGCGATGAGAGCTGCCGCCCTGTACTCGGCCGCCGGGTCCTTGCTCGTGACCACCCTGGCCGCGGCCCCGGCGGGCGGCGCCCCCGGGGTGCCGGGCGCGGCCGAACCGCGCGGGGCCGCGGTGGCCGCCGCGCGCGCCCGCGCCGCCGGCGTGCACTTCGGTGCCTGCCCCGCCGAGCTGAACGCGCCGGCCGGCCTGCGGTGCGGCACGGTGAGCGTCCCGCTGGACTACGCGCACCCCGACGGCAAGCAGATCACGCTGACCGTCAGCCGGATGCGGGCCACCCACAAGGACCCGCACAACAGCAAGCGGAAGGTGCCCCGGCAGGGCGCCCTCGTCTACAACCCGGGCGGCCCCGGCGCCTCCGGCATGCCCTTCCCGCTGATCGGCACGCTGCCCGCGTGGAAGCGGATCGCCGCCGCCTACGACCTGGTCGGCTACGCCCCGCGCGGGGTGGACCGTTCGGCGCCGCTGTCGTGCGTCGACCCCAAGCACTTCTTCCGGGCGCCCACCCAGTCGCCGACGCACCCCTCGGAGCAGTACAAGCGGCAGCGCATCGCCGAGGCGAAGGCGTACGCGCGCGGCTGTGGCCGGCGCTCGGGCAGCAAACTGCGGTTCTACAACTCGCTCAACAACGCCCGCGACCTGGACGTCCTGCGGGCGGCGCTGGGCGAGGACCGGCTGAGCTTCGTCGGGGCCTCGTACGGCACCTACTTCGGCGCGGTCTACGCGACCCTGTTCCCCTCGCACGTGCGGCGGATGGTGCTGGACTCGGCGGTCAACCCGGACCCGGAGAAGGTCTGGTACCGCAACAACCTCGACCAGTCGGCCGCGTTCGAGGACCGCTGGGCGGACTTCCGCGAGTGGATCGCCCGGCACGACGACGTGTACCGGCTCGGCAACACCGCGGCGAAGGTCCAGCGCAGTTACGACACCGCGCGCGGCAGGCTGGCCGCGAAGGCCGCCGGCGGGAAGGTGGGCCCGGGACAGCTGCAGAACGTGTTCCTGACCGCCGGGTACTACGACGACTACTGGCCTAGCCGGGCCGCCGCGCTGTCGGCCTATCTGAAGGGCGACACCAACCCGCTGGTCCGGCTGGCCGCGCCGAGCCCGGAGACGGCCGCCGAGGCGGAGAACGGCAGCGCGGTCTACACGGCCGTCGAGTGCAACGACGCGGCCTGGCCCACGGACTGGAAGGTGTGGGACCGCGACAACACGCGGCTGGCGCGTGTGGCGCCCTTCGAGACCTGGGACAACGCGTGGATGAACCTGCCGTGCGCCTACTGGCCGGCGCGCCGGCAACGGCCGGTGGACGTGCGGACCGGACCCGGTGAGCTGCCTCCGGTGCTGATCCTGGCGGCCGAACGGGACGCGGCCACCTGGTACGCGGGCGCGCTGGAGATGAACCGGCGGCTGGCCGGCTCGGTGCTGGTGACCGAGCGGGACGCGGGCACGCACGGGATCGGGGGCGGCCCGAACCGGTGCGTCAACGCGTACCTGGACGCCTATCTGCTGGAGGGCCGCGTCCCGGGGCGGCGCGCGGCCTGCGCACCGCACCCGGAGCCGAAGCCCGAGGCCCCGGCCGGCGGTGCCCCCGGACACCCCCTGCGGGACCCCCTGAAGGGCAAGTCGGCCCAGGCGAGCCCGGTGAAGGGCAGGTCCGCCTAGGCGAGCCCGGCGACCAGCTCGGCCACCGACTTGCGGCGGCCGGTGAAGAACGGGACCTCTTCGCGGACGTGCATGCGGGCCTCGGAGGCGCGCAGGTGGCGCATGAGGTCGACGATGCGGTACAGCTCGTCGGCCTCGAAGGCCAGGATCCACTCGTAGTCGCCGAGCGAGAACGAGGCGACCGTGTTGGCGCGCACGTCCGGGTAGCCGCGGGCCATCTTGCCGTGGTCGGCGAGCATGCGGCGGCGGTCCTCGTCGGGCAGCAGGTACCAGTCGTAGGAGCGCACGAACGGGTAGACGCTCACGTAGTTGCGGGGCGTCTCGTCGGCGAGGAACGCCGGGATGTGCGAGCGGTTGAACTCGGCGGGGCGGTGCAGCGCCATGTTCGACCAGACCGGCTCCAGCGCGCGGCCCAGCCGGGTGCGGCGGAAGAGGTTGTACGCCTCCTGGAGCTGGTCGCTGGTCTCCGCGTGCCACCAGATCATGAGGTCGGCGTCGGCACGCAGTCCGGACACGTCGTAGGTGCCGCGGATCGTCACGTCCTTCGCGGCGAGCTGGTCGAACAGCTCCTGGACCTCGTCGGCGTAACCCGCGCGGTCCTCCGGCAGCACGTCCTTCAGCTTGAAGACCGACCACAGGGTGTAGCGGATGACCTCGTTGAGGTCCTTGGCCAGCTTGCCCTTGTTCGGGATCCTGCCGGACTCGGTGGTGGGGGCGTCGTCACTCATGGCCCCTATTCTCCCGCTCCGCCGTGCAGGCTCTGCACCGGGTCGGCCGTCAGCTCCTCGACACCGCGCAGGTCGCCGTCCAGCTGGTCCACCGCCGCGTACGCGCTCGCGATGCACGCGGGGATGCCGACGCCGTCGTACTGCGCGCCGCACACCGCGAGGCCGGGCAGTTCGGCGACGTGCTCGCGGATGCGTGCCACGCGCGCGTGGTGGCCCACCGGGTACTGGGGCAGGCCGTCGGTCCAGCGGGTGACGCGGGTCTCCAGGGGTACGGCGTCCAGGCCGGTGGCCTCGCGCAGATCGTGCCGGGAGACCTCCACGAGGCCGGCGTCGTCGCGACCGAGGACCTCCGTCTCGCCGTACCGGCCGACCGAGGTGCGCAGGACGACCACGTCGGGATCCTCCTCGGCGATCCAGCCCCACTTCTGGGAGGCGAACGTCGAGGCCTTGATGGTGCGCCCGTCGACGGGCGGCACCAGGAAGCCGCTGCCCCCGGGGAGGGCGAGGTCGGCACGGCGGTAGGCGAGGGTGACCAGGGCCATGGAGGCGTACTCGACGGCCGCGAGTTCACCCGCGGCCTCCGGCGCGTGCTCGCGCAGGAGGCCGGCGGCCACCGGGGCGGGGACGGCGAGGACGACGGCGTCCGCGTCCAGCACGCGGTCACCGGCCACGACGCGCCACCCGGCTGCCGGCGACCGGCTCGCGTCGCCCGGATCCGGCGTGCCGCCCCGGCGCAGCTCCCGCACCGGCATCCCGGTCAGGATCTCGCCCCCGCGCGCCCGCACCGACTCGGCGACCGCGAGCGGGAGCCTGCCGACGCCGCCCTCGATGCCCATGAACACCGGGCCGGTCTGCCGGGCCGCCGACGCCTTCGCCTGGATCTCGCGGACCGCCTCCGTCAGGGAGTCGTGGGTCCGCGCGGCCTGGAAGAGCTGCGGGACGGCCGAGCGCATCGAGATGCGGTACGCGTCGCCCGCGTACACCCCGCCCAGCAGGGGCTCGACCAGCCGGTCGACGACCTCGCGGCCGAGCCGCGCCGCCACGTACCGACCCACCGCCACGTCGTCGCCGACCTCGGTCCGGGGCAGTTCGGCGTCGCGCTCGATCCGGGCCATGCCCTCGTCGGACAGGAGGCCGGCAAGCGGCGCGGCGGTGCCGGGGACGCCCATCACATGGCCCTTGGGCATCGGGCGCAGGGCGCCACGGGTCCAGATCGAGGCGGTCGCGGTGGCCGGCGGCTGCAACTGCCCGGCGAGGCCCGCCTCGCGCGCGAGGGCCACCGCCTCGGGGCGGCGGGCGAGCATCGACTCGGCGCCCAGGTCCACCCGGACGCCCGCGATCTCGCCCGGCAGCAGCTTGCCGCCGACCCGGTCGCAGGCCTCCAGGACGGTCACGTGCATGCCACGCCCGAGCAGCCGGTGGGCGGCGGCCAGCCCGGCGATACCGGCTCCGACGACGACGACATGCCCCGTGCTCGTACCCGTTGCGCTCATGCACCCACTCTCCCAGACCCCACGGACACCCCCACCGCGGCCCGCTGTCCCGGACGAATCCGGACCGTGACCGCATCGGAACCGGCGACGGCCAACGCCCCGGGCCGCCCCGGCGTCGAAGGAGCGTCATCGGTCACCGTCACCGGGGGGTACCGCCCATGCGCACACCACGCTCCGTACGTTCCGCACGATCCGTCCGGGCCGTGGCCGGGATCCTGCTCGCCGTCTCCCTCGCGCTCGCCGGGTGCAGCGGCGCGGACGACTCGAGCGGCGGCTCCGCGAAGTCCGCCGCGGACGGCGCGGAAGAGCGGGCCGGCGGCACCGGCGGCACCGGCGGCAAGGCGGGTGACGCCGGCGGCAGGGCGGCCGACGCCAAGTCGGCCGCCAGGGCACCCGAGCCCACCCCGAGCGCCGTCATCCGCACCGCCTCCCTGACCGTCGAGGTCAAGGACGTGCCCAAGGCCCTGGACGAGGCTTGGACGACCGCCGGGAACGCGGGCGGCTACGTCGGCCGGGAGAGCACCGGCCGGGACGCCGGGGGCCACGAGCAGACCCGGGTCGTGCTGCGCGTGCCGACCGCAAGGTACGAGGAGGTACTCGCCGGCCTCCAGGGCTCGGGCAGGCTGGTCGAGCGGACGGCCAAGGCGGTGGACGCCACCGACCAGGTCGTGGACGTGGACAGCCGGATCAGGTCGCAGCGGACGAGCGTGGCCCGCATCCGGGCGCTGATGGACCGCGCGGCCAAGCTGGGCGACGTCGTCACCCTGGAAGGCGAGCTGAGCAGCCGGGAGGCGGACCTGGAGGCGCTGCTCGCCCAGCAGGCGTCCCTGAAGGACCGCACCAGCCTCGCCACGATCACCCTGTCGCTGACCGAGACGCCCGTGCGCAAGGCCGCCGGGGACGACACCCCGGGCTTCGTGGACGCCCTGTCGGGTGGCTGGCACGTGTTCGTCACGATGCTGCGCTGGATCACCCTGGCCCTCGGCGCGATCCTGCCGTTCGCCGCGCTCGCGGCGCTGTCGGCCCTGCTGTGGCTGCGGGTCGTACGCCCGCGCCTGCCGCGCCGCGATCCCGCCCGCGCGATGACGGCCGTGGGCCCGCTGCCGCAGGCCCGGCCCGCGCCGGCCTCACCCGGTGAGCCCGGCCGGGACTGAAGCGACCCCGGCCCGTAGCGTGTTCGCATGAGCGTGAGTGGTGGGCGGGGCGGCAGGGAACGGCTGGTCGTGATCGGCGGCGACGCCGCGGGGATGTCCGCGGCGTCGCAGGCGCGCCGGATGCGGGGGCCGGACGAACTCGAGATCGTGGCCTTCGAGCGCGGCCACTTCACCTCCTTCTCGGCGTGCGGGATCCCCTACTGGGTCGGCGGTGACGTGGCCGAGCGGGACCACCTGATCGCGCGCACGCCCGAGGAGCACCGCGCGCGGGACATCGACCTGCGGATGCGGACCGAGGTCACGGAGATCGACCTGGCGGGCGGTCGGGTGCGCGCGCGGGACGTCGACTCCGGGGAGGAGTCCTGGACGTCGTACGACAAACTCGTCATCGCCACCGGCTCCCGGCCGGTCCGCCCCGACATGCCGGGCGTGGACGCCACCGGGGTGCACGGGGTGCAGACCCTGGACGACGGTCAGGCCCTGCTGGACACGCTGACCTGCACGCATGGCCGTCGGGCGGTGGTCGTGGGAGCGGGCTACATCGGGGTCGAGATGGCCGAGGCGCTGATCAAGCGCGGCTTCGAGGTGACGGTCGTCAACCGCGGCAAGGAGCCCATGTCGACCCTCGACCCGGACATGGGCCGCCTGGTACACCGGGCCATGGAGGGCCTGGGCATCACCATGGTGGACGACACCGAGGTCACCAAGCTGCTCACGGACGGGGAGGGCCGGGTCCGCGCGGTGGCCACGGAGGATGCCGAGTTCCCGGCGGACATCGTCGTCCTCGGCATCGGGGTACGGCCCGGGACCGGCCTCGCGCGGGCGGCCGGCCTGCCCCTCGGCGTCCACGGCGGCCTGCTCACCGACCTCGCGATGCGGGTGCGCGGGCACGAGAACGTCTGGGCGGGCGGTGACTGCGTCGAGGTGCTGAACCTGGTCTCCGGCCAGGAGCAGTACGTCCCGCTCGGCACCCACGCCAACAAGCACGGCCAGGTCATCGGGACCAACGTGGGCGGCGGTTACGCCACTTTCCCGGGTGTGGTCGGCACTGCGGTCAGCAAGGTCTGCGACCTGGAGATCGCCCGCACCGGCCTGCGCGAGAAGGACGCCCACCGCGTGGGCCTCCAGTACGAGACCGTCACCATCGAGTCGACCAGCCGCGCCGGCTACTACCCGGGCGCCTCCCCCATGACGGTCAAGATGCTCGCCGAACGCCGCACGGGCCGCCTGCTGGGCATGCAGATCGTCGGCAGGGAGGGAGCGGGCAAACGCGTCGACATCGCGGCGGTGGCCCTCACGGCCGGCCTGACGGTGGAACAGATGACGTCCCTGGACCTGGGCTACGCCCCGCCCTTCTCACCGGTGTGGGACCCGGTTCTGGTGGCGGCGAGAAAGGCGACGGCGAAGGTACGCGCGGGCGGCTGGTAGGCGAGGGCCGGGTAGGCCGGGCCCGGCGGAGGGCCGGGTAGGCGAGGCCCGACAGACACCCGGGAAGGCAAGACCCGACAGACGCCCCGCGGAGGCGAGACCCGACAGAGGCCCGTGCGGCCCGGCCGGGCCCGGAAACGGGACGACGAGCCCGGTGACGGGGGCGGCGCAAAGGATGGCGGAACGGCGGGAGGCCCGCGCCGGGCCGGAGCAGGCGCTGGACGCGATCGAGCGCTCCCTGAACGACTTCGTCCGGGTCGCCGCCGAGGAGGGGTGCCACACGGAGGTGGACCGTACGAGTGCCAAGCCCGCCGCCGTCTTCGACGAGCGCGTCCACGGCGTGGCGGAGGAGGTCTGCCGCCGGCACACCGAGAACGGCGAGCCGCTGGTGTCCTACGCCGGGCGCGACGCCTCGGTGATCTCCACCCGGCTGCCCACCGCGATGCTGTTCGTGCCGTCCTCCGGGGGCTTCTCGCACTCCAACCGCGAACACACCGCCGACGAGCACCTGGTGCTCGGCGCCCAGGAACTGCTGGAGACCGTGGTGCGCACGGGCGAGGCGATGCTGCCGCGGCTGCTGTCCGGGGACCCGGTCGCCGCCCGACCGGCCGCCAGCCGACCGAGCCGAGACCCCGTCCGACCACGCCGAGGGCCGGACGGGGTCCGCACGTGTCGGGCCGCCCCGTACCCGGCCCGACGAGCCGTCACCGGCGGGCCCGCCTACGCCGTCCCGCTGAGCCGCGGCAGGGAGGCCACGGAGACGCTGGAGGCGACGGCGGCGGGCTGCTCCCCGGCCGGCTTGGCGTGTGCGGCGCCGGGCCGCACCGACCGCAGCCGGTGGCTCACGGCCTCGTCCAGCGTCACGGGCCGCTGCATCTGGGCGGCCAGCCGCCCCGCCTCCTGGCCGAGCCGCGCGACATCCTCCCAGGGAAGCCGTACGACCAGGGAGATCTCCGCCTCGCCGTCGGGCAGGGCATGCATCGGAGGAGTAACTCGTTCGCTCATCGCCTGATCCTCACGTCGGTTGACGTGAAATACGCACACCTGACCGGAGGCGTTCACCGATTCGCGCGCCGCATCGGGGGCAGTACTTCTGTGTGGTCATCCCCGTCCATGACGTGAACCCGGTGCGTCGGACCCCCTATGTGACGTACGCGCTCATCGCCGCCAACGTCCTCGTCTTCCTCACCACCCCCGGCATAGCCGGTTCCGTGGCCGGCGGAAGCGACCTGGCGCAGCTGTGTCATCTGCAGGCCTTCATGGACCACTACGCGGCGGTCCCCAGGGAGTTGATCCACCATCAGATGCCACGGGTGGTCCCGACGGGTGGCGTGGGCATCGGGCCGCACGGCCCGGGCTGCGTGGTGGCACCGCCCGGCTACCACAAGGACCCGGCCCTGTCCGTCTTCACGGCGATGTTCCTGCACGGCAGCTGGCTGCACCTGCTGGGCAACATGCTCTTCCTGCTCATCTTCGGCAACAACGTCGAGGACCGGATGGGCCACATCCGCTACTTCCTCTTCTACGTCGTCTGCGGCTTCGCGGCCGGTTACGGCTTCGCGCTGCTCAACGACGGCTCCGGCGACCCGCTGATCGGCGCGTCCGGGGCGATCGCCGGAGTTCTCGGCGCCTATCTGGTGCTGTACCCCAGAGCGAGGGTCTGGGTCCTCGTCCCGTTCCTGGTCTTCCTGCCGCTGCGGCTGCCCGCCTGGCTGGTGCTGGGCTTCTGGTTCGCGCTGCAGGCGGTGTACTCCTCCGGGCACGGTGTCTCGGGCGCCGGAACGGTGGCCTACGCGGCCCATGTGGTCGGCTTCGTGACGGGCATGCTGCTGGCCTGGCCCCTCAAGCCCGGCACCCCGCCCCCGCCGGAGCCGCGCCACCTGCTGTTCGGCAGGCAGGCCCGGCCCCGTCAGGTGTGGTGAACGGATCCGCTCAGCGGGCGCTGTGCGTGTGGACGTACTCCACGAGCCGGGTCAGCGCGTCCGGGTCCGTGTGGGGCAGCACACCGTGGCCGAGGTTGAACACGTGCCCCTCGAGACCGGCGGCCGCGTCCAGCACCTCGTGGGCCCTGACCTCGACGGTGTCCTTGTCGGTGAACAGGACGGTGGGGTCGAGGTTGCCCTGCAGCGCCTTGCCGGGGCCGACGCGGCGCACCGCCTCGTCCAGGGGGACACGCCAGTCGACGCCCACGACGTCCGCGCCGGCCTCGCCCATGAGCCTCAGCAGCTCACCGGTGCCGACGCCGAAGTGGATGCGCGGAACGCCGTATCCCGACACGGCCTCGAAGACCTTGGCCGAGGCGGGCATCACGGACTTGCGGTAGTCGGCCGGGGCCAGCGCGCCGACCCAGGAGTCGAAGAGCTGGACGGCCGAGGCGCCCGCCTCGATCTGCACCTTCAGGAAGGCCGCCGTGATGTCGGCGAGGCGGTCCAGCAGGTCGGCCCACAGCTCGGGGTCGCCGTACATCATCGCCTTGGCGTTCTCGTACGTGCGGGACGGACCGCCCTCGACCAGGTAGCTCGCGAGGGTGAAGGGCGCGCCCGCGAAACCGATCAGCGGGGTGGCGCCCAGCTCTGGGGTGAGCAGGCCGATCGCCTCGGTCACGTAGGTGACGTCCTCGGGGGTGAGGTCGCGCAGCCGGGCGAGATCGGCGCGGGTACGGATCGGCTGCTCGACGACCGGACCGACGCCGGGCTTGATGTCGAGGTCGAGGCCGATGGCCTTGAGCGGGACGACGATGTCGCTGAAGTAGATCGCCGCGTCCACGTCGTGGCGCCGCACCGGCTGCAGTGTGATCTCGGTGACCAGCTCCGGCCGCATGCAGGACTCGAGCATGGGGATGCCCTCGCGCACCTTGCGGTACTCCGGCAGCGAACGGCCGGCCTGGCGCATGAACCACACGGGGGTGTGCGGCACCGGCTCGCGCCTGCACGCCTTGAGGAAGGCGCTGTCGTACGTCGCTGTCGGCTGCTTGCCCGAAGGGGTGTCGTTCGCGGTCACGGGGCAAGTCTCGCACGGCCCCGGTCGGCGGAAGTCAGCCCGTCCGGCGATCGGGGACCAGGCCCGCGGGGCCGAAGCGGGGGCCCGGGGGCGGCGGCCGCCGGACAGCACGGCGACACCGGAGCGGGGTGTCTAGCAGAGCACCGAGCACCGCTTCCCCTTACCCTTCCCGCATGGCTGCGGCTCAGGGACGAATGTCGGACAGCGCTGACGGAACGGACGACGCGAAGGACACCGGGGAGGCGGACCGGCACTCCAGTACGTCGGGTCCGCCGGCGTTCCGTGCCGCGGTCGAAGCCCTGCGCGCCACCCGGCTGCGGCCGCAGGTCGAGGTGGAACCGACGCCCGCCCCGAAGCGGCTGGCGCCGTTCGCGTACGCGCTGGAGGCCGTGGTGGTCGACGGCGACCAGGACCTGGCCGACGGGCGGCTGGTGCTGCTGCACGACCCGGCCGGGCACGACGCCTGGCGCGGCACCTTCCGGCTGGTGACGCTGGTGCGCGCGGAGCTGGAGCCGGAGATGGCGGCCGATCCGCTGCTGCCCGAGGTGTGCTGGTCGTGGCTGACCGGCGCGCTGCAGGCGCGCGGGCTGACGTACGGCGAGCCGAGCGGCACCGTCACGCGTGCGGGCTCGCACTACTTCGGCGGCCTGGCGGAGCGCCCGCCCGCCTCGCAGATCGAGATCCGTGCCTCCTGGACGCCCCGCGAGGGCCTCGGCGGAGTGCCCGACACCGCCGCCCACCTGGCCTCCTGGTGCGATCTGCTGGCCCAGGTCGGCGGGCTGCCCCCGGCCGGTCCGGGCGACGCCTCGGTGGTCACCCTGCCGCAGCGCAGGGGTCCGCAGTCCCGGTGACGCGGTCCCCGATCGTTCCCGCGTAATCCTCCTGGACGTCTTGTTGACCATCTCTTTGTCGATACGGCCACTTTCCGAACTCGAATGGCATCAGCCCGAACCGACTCGATCTTCGGATGATCGATCGCGTGTCCGAATTGCACGGATTGTTACTCACTAGATCGTGATCATTCTCTAAAGGAGGACGGGTTTGCTGCCGAAGACGACTGTGACCTTGAAAGCACGGTTCGTCCCGGCTTCATCCCCACAAGCCGGCCCCGTCCCCCCACCCCAGGAGGCCTGGTGTCCGTTCTCCTCGAGCAGCCCGCAAGCCTGGTCGCCTACCGCCCGAACAAGCCGACCGCCATGGTGGTCGTGGCCGATCCGCGCGTCCGCTCCACCGTCACCCGCCATCTGTGGGCGCTCGGTGTGCGCGACGTGATCGAGGCCTCGTCCATCGCGGAGGCTCGTCCCCGCATCGGCAACCCCCGCGACATCTGCGTCGCCGACGTCCACCTGCCCGACGGCTCCGGCCTGACCCTGCTGTCCGAGACCCGCGCAGCGGGCTGGCCCAACGGGCTGGCGCTCTCCGCCGCCGACGACATCGGTGCCGTCCGCAACGCCCTGGCGGGCGGGGTCAAGGGCTACGTCGTCACCGGCACCCGTACGAACATCGGGCTCCCCGCCCGGCCCGGCGCCACCCCCCTCGGGGGCGCGGCCCGGATGCACCGCCGCCCCCCGGGTGCCCCGAGCCACCCGGGCGGCTACCGGGAGCTGTCCGGACGCGAGGTCGAGGTGCTGCGACTGGTCGCGGAGGGCCAGTCGAACAAGGCGATCGGCGTCTCGATGGGTCTGTCCGCCCTGACCGTGAAGAGCCACCTCGCCCGCATCGCCCGCAAGCTCGGCACGGGCGACCGGGCCGGCATGGTGGCCGTGGCCCTGCGCACCGGAATCATCCACTGACCCGCTGACCCACCCGCCCCGTTGACTCACTGCCTCCCCCCTTACCCCTGCCCCTGCCTCACTGATCAAGTGACCCCACTGACCCCACTGAGCCCACTGAGCCCGCTGAGCCCATCGAGCCCCTCCGCCGGACCGCCCGTTGAGCCGCTCGGCGGAATGCCCGGTTCACTCATGTGAACCGCACGTTTCACCGCCCTGACTGGTTTACGACCCTCCGGTGCCCGTCGACGGAACGTTCCGTCGACGGGCGCTGTCCACACACGGATACCCTTGACAGGTGACCGACGCCCAAGAGACCGCAGCAGACAGTTCCCTGCGCACCCCCGGAGGCACTCCTCCGGACGACGCCGGGTCTTCTGTGACCGGGGCGCCGACTCCGCTGCTCGAACCCCGCGAGGGCATTCCGCCCGTGATCGCCGACGAGGCCGCCCTCGCCGAGGTGATCGCCGCCTTCGCCGCCGGCACCGGCCCCGTCGCCGTCGACGCCGAGCGCGCCTCCGGCTACCGCTACGGACAGCGCGCCTATCTGGTGCAGCTGCGCCGCGAGGGCTCCGGCAGCGCGCTGATCGACCCCGTCGCCTGTCCCGACCTGTCCGGTCTCGGCGAGGCGCTGTCCGGTGTCGAGTGGGTGCTGCACGCCGCGACCCAGGACCTGCCCTGTCTGCGCGAGATAGGCATGGTGCCTACCGTCCTGTTCGACACCGAGCTGGCCGGCCGGCTCGCCGGCTTTCCCCGGGTCGGCCTCGGCGCCATGGTCGAGGGCGTCCTCGGCTTCGTCCTGGAGAAGGGGCACTCCGCCGTCGACTGGTCCACCCGGCCGCTGCCCGAGCCGTGGCTGCGCTACGCGGCCCTGGACGTGGAACTCCTCGTCGACCTGCGGGACGCCCTGGAGAAGGAGCTGGACCGGCAGGGCAAGCTCGAGTGGGCGCGCCAGGAGTTCGACGCGATCGCGGCCGCGCCGCCCGCCGAGCCCCGCAAGGATCCGTGGCGCCGTACGTCCGGCATGCACAAGGTGCGGCGGCGCCGGCAGCTGGCCGTCGTCCGGGAGCTGTGGCAGACCCGGGACCGTATCGCGCAGCGCAGGGATGTGTCGCCGGGGAAGGTGCTGAGCGACGCGGCGATCGTGGAGGCGGCGCTCGCCCTGCCGGCCAACGTGCACGCGCTGGCCGCGCTCAACGGGTTCGGGCATCGGACCGGACGGCGGCAGCTGGAGCAGTGGCAGGCGGCGGTCGACCGGGCCAAGGCCCTTCCGGACACCGCGCTGCCTCAGCCGGGACAGCCCGTCACCGGACCGCCGCCGCCCCGTGCGTGGGCGGACAAGGACCCTGCGGCCGCGGCCCGGCTGTCGGCTGCCCGGGCCGGGGTTTCGGCGCTGGCCGAGCAGCTCGCCATGCCCCAGGAGAACGTGATCTCTCCGGACACCGTTCGGCGGATCTGCTGGGAACCGCCCGCGGCCGCCGACGTGGCGGCCACGCTGGCGGGCTACGGCGCACGGCCGTGGCAGGTGGAACTGGTGACACCCGTGCTGGTTGAGGCGCTGTCGGCGACGGAGGCATGAAGCGGCTCACCCGGTCGCTCCTCGCGTGAAGCGTTGCGCAAGCGGAACAGGGACGTCGAGATCAGGCCAAGATCCTGGGAGGGCATGCAGCGGGGACGCGGGCGACCCGCTCCCTGCCGGCCCGGGACGACTCCCGGCCGTGCCGCCTGTCCCACCCCCTCGGGTGCCGCGCCGGTGCTGACTCCGACGGGGCCGACGGCACCGCCGGCGATGTGACGTTCACCGCTCCCCCCGGCAGGACTGGGCAGCTACGTTACTCATAAGTAGCATGGGTCCT
The DNA here is from genome assembly GCF_042959345.1 of Streptomyces sp. NPDC007905. Lineage (NCBI taxonomy): Bacteria > Bacillati > Actinomycetota > Actinomycetes > Kitasatosporales > Streptomycetaceae > Streptomyces > Streptomyces sp. NPDC007905. The sequence goes on from NZ_JBIBKS010000003.1 coordinate 204,260, forward strand.
GAGCGCGCGCTCAGCGCATCGCAGCAGTGCCATCCCGCACCTGGAGGAGAGCCATCGTGCCTCGTACCGTCAGGGACGTCGTCTTCGTCGACGGCGTCCGCACCCCGTTCGGCAAGGCGGGCCCGAAGGGCATTTACCACGAGACCCGGGCCGACGATCTCGTCGTGAAGGCGATCCGGGAGCTGCTGCGCCGCAATCCCGGCCTGGACCCGAAGAAGATCGACGAGGTCGCCATCGCCGCGACCACGCAGATCGGCGACCAGGGCCTGACCCTCGGCCGCACCGCCGGCATCCTCGCGGGCCTGCCGCAGTCGGTGCCCGGCTACTCGATCGACCGCATGTGCGCCGGCGCCCTGACCGCCGTGACGACCACCGCCGGCTCGATCGCCTTCGGTGCCTACGACGCCGTCATCGCCGGCGGCGTGGAGCACATGGGCCGCCACCCGATGGGCGAGGGCGTGGACCCGAACCCGCGGTTCGTGAGCGAGAAGCTGGTCGACGAGTCCGCCCTGTTCATGGGCATGACGGCGGAGAACCTGCACGACCGCTACCCGCAGATCACCAAGCTGCGCGCCGACGAGTACGCGGTGCGCTCGCAGGAGAAGGCCGCCAAGGCGTACGCCAACGGCAAGATCCAGCAGGACCTGGTGCCGATCTCGGTGCGCCGCACCAACCCCGAGGCCGGCGAGACGGGCTGGGGCCTGGTCACCGCCGACGAGCCGATGCGCCCGGGCACGACCCTGGAGAACCTGCAGGGTCTCAAGACGCCGTTCCGCGTCCACGGCCGGGTCACCGCGGGCAACGCGGCCGGCCTGAACGACGGTGCCACCGCCTCGATCATCGCGAGCGAGGACTTCGCCCGCGAGAACAACCTGCCGGTCAAGATGCGCCTGGTCTCCTACGCCTTCGCGGGCGTGGAGCCGGAGGTCATGGGCTACGGCCCGATCCCGGCCACGGAGAAGGCCCTCGCCAAGGCGGGCCTGTCCATCTCCGACATCGGCCTGTTCGAGATCAACGAGGCCTTCGCCGTCCAGGTCCTGGCCTTCCTGGACCACTACGGCATCGCGGACGACGACGAGCGCGTCAACCAGTACGGCGGCGCGATCGCCTTCGGTCACCCGCTCGCCTCCTCCGGCGTCCGTCTGATGACGCAGCTGGCCCGCCAGTTCGAGGAGCAGCCGCAGGTCCGCTACGGCCTGACCACCATGTGCGTCGGCTTCGGCATGGGCGCGACGGTCATCTGGGAGAACCCGCACTTCGACGGAGGCGACAAGTGAGCACCACCGCTGAACTCCTGAAGGGCGCGGCCGAGCTGTTCCCGGACGAGGTCGTCACGCAGGCGCACGTACGCCACCTCGACCTGCCGTTCGGTGCCGGGCGCTTCGCCCTGATCACGCTGGACAACGGCCTGGACCACACCAAGCCGACCACCTTCGGCCCGCAGTCGCTGGCGAACCTGAACACCGCCGTCGACCAGGTCGAGAAGGAGGCCGCCGACGGCGACATCGTCGGCGTCGGCGTCACCGGCAAGCCGTTCATCTTCGCGGTCGGCGCCGACCTCAAGGGCGTCGAGCTGCTGACAAAGCACGAGGACGCGCTGGCCATCGGCAAGGGCGGCCACGAGGTCTTCAAGCGCCTGTCGGCGCTGGCGGTCCCGACCTTCGCCTACTACAACGGCGCGGCGATGGGCGGCGGCGTCGAGGTCGGCCTGCACTGCGCCTACCGCACGGTGTCGAAGGCCATCCCGGCGTTCTCCCTGCCCGAGGTCTTCCTCGGCCTGGTCCCCGGCTGGGGCGGCTGCACGCTGCTGCCGAACCTGATCGGCGCCGACAAGGCCGTCTCGGTCATCATCGAGAACAGCCTCAACCAGAACAAGCAGCTCAAGGGGCAGCAGGTCTTCGACCTGGGCATCGCCGACGCCATCTTCGAGGGCGCCGACTTCCTGGAGCAGTCGCTGATCTGGACCGCCCAGGTACTCAAGGGCGACGTCGAGGTCGAGCGTCCGGTCATCGACCGCGGCGAGGCCTGGGACCAGGCCGTCGCCAAGGGCCGCTTCATCGCGGACTCCAAGGTGCACGGGGCCGCACCGGCCGCCTACCGCGCCCTGGACATCATCGCCGCCGTCAAGAACGGCGACCTGCAGCAGGGCTACGACGCCGAGGACCAGGCCCTCGCCGACCTGATCATGGGCGGCGAACTCCGCGCGGGCATCTACGCGTTCAACCTCGTCCAGAAGCGCGGCAAGCGTCCCGCCGGCGCTCCGGACAAGAACCTGGCCCGCCCGGTCACCAAGGTCGGCGTCGTCGGCGCCGGTCTGATGGCCTCGCAGCTCGCCCTGCTCTTCCTGCGCCGCCTGGAGGTGCCGGTCGTCCTGACCGACATCGACCAGGAGCGCGTCGACAAGGGTGTGGGCTACGTCCACGCCGAGATCGACAAGCTGCTCGGCAAGGGCCGGATCAACCAGGACAAGGCCAACCGCCTCAAGGCGCTGGTGACCGGTGTCCTGGACAAGGCCGAGGGCTTCTCGGACGCCGACTTCGTCATCGAGGCGGTCTTCGAGGAGATCGGCGTCAAGCAGCAGGTGTTCGCGGAGGTCGAGGCGGTCGCCCCGGCGCACGCCATCCTCGCCACCAACACCTCCTCCCTCTCGGTGTCCGAGATGGCGTCGAAGCTGAAGCACCCCGAGCGGGTCGTCGGCTTCCACTTCTTCAACCCGGTCGCGGTGCTTCCGCTGCTGGAGATCGTCCGCGGCGAGAAGACGGACGACGCCTCGCTGGCCACGGCGTTCGCCGTCGCCAAGAAGCTGAAGAAGACCGCGGTCCTCACCAAGGACGCTCCGGCGTTCGTCGTGAACCGCATCCTGACCCGCTTCATGGGCGAGATCCAGAACGTCATCGACGAGGGCACCCCGGTCGAGGTCGCCGAGAAGGCGATCGAGCCGCTCGGCCTGCCGATGTCCCCGCTGGTCCTGCTGGAGCTGGTCGGCCCGGCGATCGGCCTGCATGTCTCGGAGACCCTCAACCGGGCCTTCCCGGACCGCTTCACGGTCTCCCCGAACCTCGCCGCCGTCGTCAAGGCGGGCAAGCGCGGCTTCTACGTCTACGACAGCGGCAAGCCGGAGCTGGACCCGGAGGTCGCCGCGCTGCTGAAGCAGGGCGACAGCGTGCTGACGGAGGAGCAGGTCCGCGCCCGCGTCCTGGACGCGGTGGCCCAGGAGATCGGCCTGATGCTCGAGGAGGGCGTCGTCGCCGAGGCCCAGGACATCGACCTGTGCCTGATCACGGGTGCCGGCTGGCCCTTCCACCTGGGCGGCATCACGCCGTACCTGGACCGCGAGGGCGTCTCGGAGCGCGTGAACGGCAAGAGGTTCCTGGCTCCGGGCGTGGCGAGCGTCCCGGCGTAATCCGTTCCGTACGGTCGTACGATGCCCGGCGCACCGAGTGGTGTGCCGGGCATCGGCGTTTCAGTCGGCGGGCGGACGGGCGTCCTCGACATGGACGACGTGGAGTTCCGTGCCGTCCCGGTCGCGCTTGGACCGTCCATGGATCCCGACGGCCAGGTGCGAGGGGTCCTCGGACTCCTCGAGGGCGACGAAGGTGACGACGTCCGGGTGATGGCCCGTCACCAGCCAGCCCTCGCCGTTCTTGAGTTCGAGCACGCGGAAGTCGCCCGCCGGACCGCCCACGCTCACGGGGCCGAACTCGCGCAGGATGCCGGTGGCCCGATCGGCGAGCCCGCCCCCGGACTCTTCCAGCACCACACAGGTGCCGTGCTCGAAGAGCACCCACGATTTTCCGGAGCCGGTCAGGAGACGCCGCCAAGCGTTGATGAGTGTCTCGGTGTCCACAGCGGCCATCATCGCGCACTCAGAGCTGCCGCCACGCCTCCAGTGCCAGCCCCGGCTCGTCCTTCCGGCGGGTGAGCAGGAGCTGGCCGGTGGACGGTGACAGCGTTGCCGCGACCACCCGGTCGTTCTCGTCCGTCGCCAGGGACACCGACGCGTCCGCCGGCAGTTGCGGGCCCGACTCCGACCACCAGGCGCCCGCCGACTCCCGCTCGGTGGGATAGGCGGCGAAGGCCACGCGGCCGCTCGCCGAACGCTGGGCCAGCAGCGTGCAGTCGTGGCCGTCCAGGACGCAACGGACCGCCGTGACCGGGCCGGGGCCCGCCGAGGGGAGGAGGACGGCGGGCTTGCTGCCGGGGCGCCAGGCACACAGGTCGCCCGCGTCGTCGGTGTAGAAGACGGTCGTGCTGTCCGGTGACGTGGCCAGCGCGTGCAGGGTGCCGGGGCGGACCCCGGTCTCCAGGGACTCCCGGAGGACCGGCTGGGCGCCGGGTTCCTCCTGACGCCAGTACAGGACGGCGCCCGGGGCGGCCGCGTACAGCTCGACCCTGCCGGACTCCCCCGTCGCCGCCGCGAGGCCGTCCTGGACCTCCCGGCCCTTCAGGTCCCGCCAGGGCTCCCAGCCGCCCTTCTCCTTCTGCGCGAGCAGGCTCACCCCGCCGCCGCGGTCGCGTACGAAGACATGGGCCCGGCCCTGTGCGTCCACGGCGACGGCGGGCGTGCCGGTGCGGTCACCCTTCTTGTCCGGGTGGCCGATCGGGTTCCAGTCCAGCGCCGCGAGGCGCGGGCGGAAGTGGGTGGAGTGCACCAGGCCCGACTCGCCCTTCGTGGTGGGCCGCCAGGAGACCAGGTGGGCGTAGCCGTCGGTGCCCTGGCCGATGCCGAGGACGGGGTGGAGTCGCTGGTCGCCGCCCACCGTGCGCGGGTCCGTCCAGGGGCCGCCGGGACCGCGCTCCGCCCGGCACAGGACGGCGTCGCCCGACAGCTGGTAGACACTGAGCCGGCCGTCGCGGCCGCGTAGGAGCCAGTCGCCGTTCACCCGGTCACTCTAAGCCGCCGCCGGGTTCCGCCCCCGGTGGGGGCGCTGTGGGACCCTGGGCATATGAACGACTCCTTCGGCTCCCCGGACGCGGACGGCCCGCTGCTCGTGATCGTCGATGGCGCCAACGTCGTCGGGTCCCGGCCGGACGGCTGGTGGCGGGACCGCAGGGCCGCCGCGGAACGGCTGCGGGACCGGCTGGCCCGCGAGGGGCTGCCGGGTCGGGACGGCGCCGTGGAGATCGTGCTCGTCGTCGAGGGCGCTGCCCGTGGGGTGGAGTCCGTGCCGGGGGTACGGGTGGTCGCGGCGCCCGGCAGCGGGGACGACCGGATCGTGGAACTGACCGCGGAGAACTCCGCCCGGCCCCGCCTGGTCGTCACCGCCGACCGCGAACTGCGGCGCCGGGTCACCGAACTGGGCGCGGAGGTCACCGGCCCGCGCGCCGTCCTCGGCTGAGGGCCGGCCCCAGGTGTAGCGACCACGAACGTTGCCGGCGCCGGTCGGGCTTGAGCAGGGTGCGGCCCCGGTACCGGTCACCCCCCGTTCAGCGGCGCCGGGTCCGGGCGTACAGCACCGCCCCGTCCACTCTTCCCACCTCCTCGTACCGCGCGCCGAGCAGCCGGCTCAGGCTCGGGATGCGGTCGAGTGCGTACGGCTTGCCGCGGGAGTCGTCGACGACCAGGACGGGGGCGTGCGCGGCCATCTCCGCCCGGAAGACGGGCCAGGTGCCCTCGACCGCGTACTGCTCGCCGACTTGAGGGCCGTCGCGGCCGCCGCTGTAGTTGGTGAGCAGGCCCGCGGTGAGGTAGCGGGTGGCGGGGGTGCGGCCGGCCAGCCAGTACGTCTCGGGGTGTATGCCCCACACCAGGACGCGGTCGGCGGGCGCCGTGCGGTGGGCGAGGGCGGCCGCGAGGCGCTGGGCGTGGGCGAGTTCGGGGCGCGGGGCGAGCAGACCCCAGGTCAGGAACAGGGCGCAGCAGCAGACCGAGGTGAGGACGGCGGTCGTCAGCCGTTCCCGGGGCAGGATCCGCAGCGCGGCCGTGGCCAGCAGGGCCGCGGGCGGGGTGAGTTGCAGGTAGTAGTGGCCGAAGAAGTGGAAGCCGAGGGCGACGGCAGCGGCCGAGGAGGCAAGCCACAGCCACAGGTCGGTCGCTGCCGCGCGGGCGGTGCGCAGGGTCCGCAGCACCGGCGGGAGCAGGCCCGCGCACGCTACGGCGAGAAGCGCCGTGTTGGTCAGGCACCGGCCGAGGACGTGGAGTTCGGAGCCGGTGAAGGAGGCGTAGGCGGCGGAGCCGGTCACCGTCCAGAACAGGAAACCGGCGGGGTCCGTGGCCAGGGCCGCGCACCCGACCGGCACGGCGAGGCCGACCGCGAGCCGCAGCACGCCCGCACGCGGCGTGCCGGCGCCGTGCAGCAGCCACGCCACCGGCAGCAGCACCGCGCCACCGGTCTGCTTGGTGAGGAAGGCACAGGCGACGGCCGCCCCGGCCGCACCCCAGCGGCCGCGGTCCGCGCACCACAGGGCGGCGGCCGTGCAGGGCAGTATGAACACCTCGAAGGTGGCGGCCTGCGCGTCCTCCGGATTGAGCCCGACCGAGACCAGCAGGTACAGCACCCCCGCGGTGCGGCCCGCGGTGTCGCCCCAGCGGCGGCGGGCCAGGGAGGCCAGCAGTACGGCCGTCAGCGTCTGCGCGAGGACCGCCAGCACCCGGACCGGGGTGAGGGAGCCGGAGCCGCACACCGCGAACGCGGCCTCGTACAGCCAGGGCACCAGAGGCGGCTTGCGGTCCACGACCGTCTCGTACAGGTGGCCGCCCTGCGCGAGGAGGCGTGCCTGTACGGCGAGATAGCCCTCGTCGGGGTTCCACAGCGGCCGGGCGAAGGACGGGGCCCGGGTGACGCAGGCCAGGGCCGCGAGGGCGGGCAGCAGCCGCGCCCAGTACGCCGTTCGGGTGACCACGGTGCGTGCGGGGGCGAGCGGGAGGGCGAGCATGGTCGGCACGCTATCCGGCCACGCACTCCCAGCCGGGGCAGGACATACGGGACCGGAGGGAGTGTCAGGGATTAACGGGCGTTTCCGGGCGGCGGGCCCGGGACCTCACCCGCCGGCGCCTCGGCCTGCCGGGCGAGCCGGCTGTGCGTACGGCCGTAGAGGAAGTAGACCACGAAGCCGATCAACATCCAGACGACGAACCGGATCCAGGTCTCGGCGGGCAGGTTGAGCATCAGCCACAGCGTGGCGCACACGGACAGGATCGGGACGAACGGGACCCAGGGGGTACGGAAGGCGCGGGGCAGGTCGGGACGGGTCTTGCGGAGGATGATCACACTGATCGCGACGACGACGAACGCGAAGAGCGTGCCGATGTTCACCAATTCGGCCAGCTCGCTCAGGCTGGTGAAACCGGCGACGATCGCGATGACCACACCGAGCAGGATGGTCGGCCGGTGCGGGGTCTTGAAGCGCGGGTGGACGCGGGAGAAGAAGCGGGGCAGCAGTCCGTCGCGGCTCATGGCGAAGAAGACCCGGGTCTGGCCGAGCAGCAGGATCAGGCACACCGTGGTCAGGCCGATGGCGGCGCCGAAGCTGATCACGCCGGCGTACCAGGGGTGCCCGATGGACTTGAAGGCGTCGGCGAGCGGTGCCTCCACCGACAGCCGGGTGTACTTCTCCATGCCGGTGACGACGATGGAGACGGCGACGTAGAGCACGGTGCAGATGAGCAGCGAGCCGAGGATGCCGCGCGGCATGTCCCGCTGCGGGTTGCGGGTCTCCTCGGCGGCCGTGGCGACGATGTCGAAACCGATGAACGCGAAGAACACCACCGAGGCGGCGGTGAAGATGCCCATCACACCGAAGTTGGCGGGCGCCCAGCCGAACATCAGCTGGATGAGCGGGGCTTTGAGGTTGCCGCCCGCCGGCACCGCCTTCGCGGGAGGGATGAACGGCTGGTAGTTGCCACCCTTGATGAAGAAGGCACCGGCGATGATCACGAGGAGGACGACGGCCACCTTGATGGCGACGACGACCGAGGTGATCCGGGCGGACAGCTTCATGCCGAGCACGAGGATGCAGGTGAGCACCAGGACCAGGGCGGCGGCGAGGATATCGAAGCCGAAGCCGGAGGCGTTGTCCCGGCCGGCGAGGTAGTCCGGCAGGTGCCAGCCCGCGTTGTCCAGCAGCGAGCGGATGTAGCCGGCCCAGCCGACCGCCACCACCGCCGTGCCGAGCGCGAACTCCAGGACCAGGTCCCAGCCGATGATCCAGGCGGGCAGTTCGCCGAGCGAGGCGTACGAGAAGGTGTACGCGGAGCCCGCCACGGGGACCGTGGAGGCGAACTCGGCATAGCAGAGGGCGGCGAGCGCGCAGACCACGCCGGCCGCCACGAACGCCAGGGACACCGCCGGGCCGGCGTTGTTCTTGGCCACCTGTCCGGTGAGGACGAAGATGCCGGTGCCGATGATGACGCCGACGCCGAAGACGGTCAGGTCCAGGGCGGAAAGGGACTTCTTGAGCGAATGCTCCGGTTCCTCGGTGTCACGGATGGATTGCTCGACGTTCTTCGTCCTGAAGAGCGTGCTCACGTGCCTACCTCCCACGCTTGTGGGCCCCCGATATGGCTCAACATGATCGAGAGGGCCGGGGATGCGTATGCCCCGGCACAGGCAGGTTCACGCAAACGGGCCGGTTCCGCCACCGCAAGGAAGGGCGGAACCGGCCCGTCGGACCGCTTTTCGGCTAGTCGCGAGCGGACTCCACGGAGTCGACCTCGTCGGCCGTACGGTCGAACCGGCCGTCCAGCTTGGAGACCAGTCCGGTGACCTGGCGGGCGATGTCGGGTGCGGTCAGCCCGATCTCCGACATGACCTCGGCGCGCGAGGCGTGGTCGAGGAAGCGCGGCGGGATGCCGAAGTCGCGCAGCGGCACGTCCACTCCCGCGTCCCTGAGGGCCTGGGCGATCGCGGAGCCGACACCGCCGACGCGGCTGTTGTCCTCGACGGTGACGACGACCCGGTGGCGCTCGGCGAGCGGGGCCATCGCCTCGTCGACGGGCTTGACCCAGCGCGGGTCCACGACGGTGGTGGAGATGCCCTGCTTGTCGAGCAGGGCGGCGACCTCCAGGCACATCGGGGCGAGGGCGCCCACCGAGACCAGCAGCACGTCCGGCCGGTGGGTGCCCGGCTCGCGCAGCACGTCCATGCCGCCGACGCGGCCCACGGCCGGTACGGCGGGGCCCACCGCGCCCTTGGAGAAGCGCACCACGGTCGGCGCGTCCTCGACGGCGACGGCCTCGCGCAGTTGCGCCCGCACCTGCTCGGCGTCGCGCGGGGCGGCGAGCCGCAGCCCCGGCACGACCTGCAGGATCGACATGTCCCACATGCCGTTGTGCGAGGCGCCGTCGGTACCGGTGATGCCGGCCCGGTCCAGCACGAAGGTCACGCCGCACTTGTGCAGGGCCACGTCCATCAGGACCTGGTCGAAGGCGCGGTTGAGGAAGGTGGCGTAGACGGCGAAGACGGGGTGCACCCCGGCGTGGGCGAGGCCCGCCGCGGAGACCGCACCGTGCTGCTCGGCGATCCCGACGTCGTACACCCGTTCAGGGAACCGTTTGGCGAACCGGTCCAGGCCGACCGGCTGGAGCATGGCCGCGGTGATGGCGACAATGTCCTCGCGCTCCTCACCGAGCCTGACCATCTCCTCGCCGAACACGGAGGTCCAGTCGGCGCCGGAGGAGGCGATCGGCAGGCCGGTGTCCGGGTGGATCTTGCCGACGGCGTGGAAGCGGTCGGCCTCGTCCTGGAGGGCGGGCTGGTAGCCGCGGCCCTTCTCGGTGAGGCAGTGCACGATGACCGGGCCGCGGAACCTCTTCGCCCGGGCCAGCGCCGACTCCAGCGCCTCGATGTCGTGCCCGTCGATCGGGCCGACGTACTTCAGGCCCAGGTCCTCGAACATGCCCTGCGGGGCGATGAAGTCCTTCAGCCCCTTCTTGGCACCGTGCAGGGTCTCGTACAGCGGCTTTCCGACGACCGGGGTGCGGTCGAGAATGTCCTTGGTGCGGGCGAGGAAGCGCTCGTAGCCGTCGGTCGTGCGCAGGGTCGCCAGATGGTTGGCGAGCCCGCCGATGGTCGGGGCGTAGGAGCGCTCGTTGTCGTTGACGACGATGACGAGCGGGCGGTCCTTGGCTTCGGCGATGTTGTTCAGCGCCTCCCAGGCCATGCCGCCGGTGAGCGCGCCGTCACCGATCACGGCGACGACATGGCTGTCCCGCTTCTTCAGCTGGTTGGCCTTGGCGATGCCGTCGGCCCAGCCGAGGACCGTGGAGGCGTGGCTGTTCTCGATGACGTCGTGCTCGGACTCGGCCTGCGAGGGGTAGCCGGACAGGCCGCCCTTCATCTTCAGCCGGGCGAAGTCCTGCCGGCCGGTGAGCAGCTTGTGCACATAGGACTGGTGGCCCGTGTCCCACAGGACCTTGTCCTTCGGCGACTCGAAGACGCGGTGCAGGGCGATGGTGAGCTCGACCACGCCCAGGTTGGGGCCGAGGTGGCCGCCTGTCTTGGAGACGGCGTCGACGAGGAAGGTCCGGATCTCCTCTGCCAGCTGGTCCAGCTCCTCCAGGCTGAGCCGGTCCAGATCGCGCGGTCCCCTGATGCGGGTCAGCAGCGGCACCCGTGCCTCCTTGCAGTAGAGCTGATCGAGCTGTTGCCGGGCTTGTCGAGTCTAATGTTCCGGGTTTGTGGGACACGACAGTGCCCGGCACCTTTCAGGCGCCGGGCACTGTTCCGCCTCCGAGTCGCTACGCGCGACCGGCGGTCTTCTGCGTCTTGCGGGTGATGGAGTCGATGACGACGGTGGTCAGCAGGACCGCCGCGGTGATCATGTACTTCACCGGCTCCGCGATGGACTCCAGCTGCAGTCCGTACTGGATCGACACGATCACCAGCACACCGAGCAGGGCGTTCCACGTGCGGCCCCGGCCACCGAAGAGCGACGTGCCACCGATGACGGCCGCGGCGATCGCGTTCATCAGCAGGTCACCCGTACCGGCGCTCTGGTTGGCGGAGGCGATCTTCGAGGCCAGGAACAGGCCGCCGATCGCCGCGAACCCACCGGAGATGGCGAACACGGAGATCCGCACCGCCGTGACGTTGATACCCGCACGCCGGGACGCCTCCACGCTGCCACCGAGCGCGAAGATCTTGCGGCCGTACGGGGTGCGCCGCAGCACGAAGTCGGTGCCCACCAGGAAGGCGAGGAAGATCACCGTGGCCAGCGGCAGGCCCTTGTACTGGTTGTACATGTAGGCGCCGGCGAAGGAGGCCACCGCGAGCAGCGCCGTGCGCAGGACGGTGTCGCTGAGCGGCCGGGACGGGACACCCGCGGTCTCCCGGCGCCGGTTGCCCAGGAAGGAGCTGACGAAGAACAGGGCGACCACGACGACGGCCAGGCCGTAGGCGGCGGCCACGTCGGTGAAGGTGTAGGTGGTCAGCTTGCCGATCAGACCGTCGCTGTCGAGGTTGATCGTGCCGTCCTCGCCCAGCACCTTCAGCATGAAGCCCAGCCAGAACAGCAGACCGGCCAGGGTCACGGCGAAGGCGGGGGCGCCGAGGACCGCGAAGAAGAAGCCGTGCAGAGCGCCGATGGCGGCACCGACGGCGATGGCCACGAGCACGGCCAGCCACTCGGGCCAGCCCTGGTTGACCGTGAGGACGGCCGCGAGGGCGCTGGCCGCGCCGCTGACCGAGCCGACCGACAGGTCGATCTCGCCGAGCAGCAGCACGAAGACGATGCCGACGGAGATCATCCCCGTGCCGACCATCGTGACCGTGATGTTGCTGATGTTCTGCGCGGAGAGGAACTCGGAGTTCAGGACCTGGAAGATGATGCAGATGATCGCGAGGCCCAGGACGACGGGGAGGGAGCCCAGCTCACCCGCCTTGATCTTGCGCTTGAACTCGCTCCAGTAGCCCAGCAGGCCCTGCTCGCGCACCAGGAGGCGCGGGTCGACCGCGGTGACCGCGGCGGCCGCGGCCTCGGGGTTCACGACGGGCTTGCCGGGAGTCTTGTCCACGTTCGCGGAGGTCTTGTCGATACTCACTTGGAAACCTCCCCGTTCGTGCGCGCCGCACGGCGGGTCACGGCGTTGTCGGTGGCGCCGGTGATGGCGGAGATGATCTCCTCCTGCGAGGTCGTCTTGACCTCGAAGACGCCGTTGTTGCGGCCGAGGCGCAGGACGGCGACCTTGTCGGCCACCGCCTTCACGTCCGCCATGTTGTGGCTGATGAGGATGACGGCGTGACCGCGCTCGCGCAGGCGCTCCACGAGGTCGAGGACCTGGGCGGTCTGCTCGACACCGAGGGCGGCGGTGGGCTCGTCGAGGATGACCAGCTTGGGGTCACCGAGCATCGAACGGGCGATGGCCACGGTCTGGCGCTGACCGCCGGAGAGCGAGGCGATCGGGATGCGGACGCTCGGGATGCGGATCGAGAGCGTGGTGAGCAGCTCGCGGGAGCGGCGCTCCATCTCGACCTCGTCGAGGACGCCCCACTTCCGCAGCTCGCGGCCGAGGAACAGGTTGCCGACGACGTCGATGTTGTCGCACAGCGCGAGGTCCTGGTAGACCGTCGCGATGCCCAGGGCCTGGGCGTCGTGCGGCCTGCTGATCGACACGGGCTTGCCGTCCCACTCGATGGCGCCCTCATCGATGGGGTGCACGCCGGCGATCGTCTTGACCAGCGTGGACTTTCCGGCGCCGTTGTCGCCCACCAGGGCGACCACTTCACCGGCGTGGACCTCAAGCTCTACGTCGGTGAGCGCCTGAACGGCACCGAACCGCTTGGAGACCCCGCGCAACGCCAGCACGGGCGTAGCGGACACGTGAACCATCTCCTTCGCCGCCTGACCCGGCGGGAGGTTGTGCAGAAGTTTGGGGGGATTTTCCGTCCGGCGCCCCGCGCCGAGCTTGCGGGGCTGTCTGATTGCGCGGGGCACCGGAGGAGCCTTGGGCAGTCCGTCCGTTCCCGTACGGGCATTCAAGGACGAATGCCCGTACTTGGGAAGGGACTTGCTGCTTACTTGAGGCCGAGCTTGTCGCAGGCGGACTTGTACTTGCCCGTGCAGATCTCGGCGACCGTGTAGACGCCGTCCTTGATGACGGTGTCCTTGATGTTGTCCTTGGTCAGCGCGGTGACCGGGACCAGGACCGACGGGACGTCCTTGGCGGAGCCGGAGGAGACCTTGTCCTTGGCGACGGAGTCCAGGCTCTCGCCCTTGGCGAGCGCGACGGCCATCTCGGCGGCGGCGTCGGCCTCGGGGGCGTACGGCTTGTAGACGCTCATGTACTGCTCACCGGCGACGATGCGCTGCACACCGGCCAGCTCGGCGTCCTGGCCGGTGACCGGGACGTTCAGGCCCGCGGCCTTGAGCGCGGTGATGATACCGCCGGCCATGCCGTCGTTGGCGGAGTAGACGCCCGCGATCTTGCCCTTGCCGACCGCCGAGATCGCCGACTCCATCTCGGAGTTGGCGTTGTCCGGCGACCACTCCTTGGTGTCGTACTCCTTGGCGACGGTGACCTTGCCGTCGAGGACGGAGTGCGCGCCCTTCTTGAACTGGGCGGCGTTCGGGTCGGTGACCGAGCCGTTGACCATGACGATCTTGGAGGACTTGGTGGCCTTGCTGCCCAGCGCCTTCAGCAGGGCCTCGCCCTGGGTCTTGCCGACCTCCTCGTTGTCGAAGGAGGTGTAGGCGCTGATCGGGCCCTCGGCGAGGCGGTCGTAGGCGACGACCTTGATGCCGGCGTCCTTGGCCTTCTGCACGGAGTTCTGGATCGCCTTGGCGTCCACCGCGTCCAGGATCAGGACGTCCACCTTGTTGGTGATCATGGTGTCGACCTGCTGGGCCTGCAGGTTCGCGTCCTGGCGGGCGTTGTTGTACTGGAAGTCCGCCTTGCCGTTCGTCAGCTCCTTGATCTTCTTCTCGATCAGCGGCTTGTCGAACTTCTCGTAGCGGGCGGTCTTGTTCTCCGGAAGGAGGAGACCGACCTTGATGTTGTCGCCCTTCTTGGCGGACGCCGAAGAAGAGCTGTCACTGCCCTTGGACTCCTTGGCACTGCCACAGGCGGCCAGCGAGACGGCCATCGCACCAGCGGCAACAGCAACGGCGGCACGACGCATACGCGTGTTCACTCTGTTAAACCTCCCTGACGAGGCCGCGTCGTTGCGGCCGAGGTGGCTGGAAGTCAACTCGGCCACACGTGCGACGTCAAGAAGTAAATCCTTAACGAGATGGCAACGGTGCCATCCGTTCTCTAAGTGAAGGCAGGGTGCACCGTAGGCAAGACGCCGGCGACAGAACCGTCCAAGAGGGTCGAATCGCCCATCTCGCTGAGGGCGAGAGCGAGCGCTCCGAGTACCTCCGCACGGCCCCCAAGTGCTCCCGGGAGAACGGACAGTTGGCGCGCCGCACTGGGGATGGCGTAGCGGCCGACGGACTCCCTGATGGGCCCGAGGACGAGCTCTCCGGCCTCGGCGAGATCACCGCCCAGGACCACCCGGCTCGGGTTCAGAAGGTTGCAGAGGTTGGCCACTCCACTGCCGATGTGGCGGCCGACGTCGGCGATCACCCGACGACAGCCCGGGTCTCCGTCCCTGGCCAGCCGTACGACGCCCTCCATCGTCAGATCGGTGCCATGGCTGGGCTGGAGCAACGGAAGCACGTAGCGCGCGGCCGTGAAGGTCTCCAGGCAGCCACGGTTCCCGCAACGGCAGACCGGGCCGGATTCATCGAGTGTAATATGTCCGATTTCTCCAGCCGTGCCACCCGGGCCGCGATAGATCTTGCCGTCGATCACCAGGCCGGCGCCGACACCGCTGGCTACCTTGATGTAGGCAAGATCACGGACGCCCTTGCCGCTGCCCCAGACCAGCTCCCCGAGGGCGCCCAGGTTGGCGTCGTTGTCCACGTGCACGGGCACGCCGAGCCGCCCGCGCAGCTCCTCGGCGGGCTTGGTGCCGCCCCAGCCCGGCAGGATCGCGGTGGACCCCAGCGTCCCGGACTCCACGTCGATCGGACCGGGCACGCCGAGGCCGACGCCGGCCACCTTGGCCCGGTCGACGCCGGTCGCTGCGATCAGGCGATCGACCAGTTCCTCGGCCCGGTCGAAGCCCTGGGTGGAGGAGGCATCGACGTCCAGCGGCTCGGACTCCTCGGCCAGCACCTGGTGCGCGAGGTTCCCGATCGCGACGCGCAGGTGGGTGTGCCCGAAGTCGACGCCGATCACGATGCCCGCGTCCCCGCTGAGCGAGACGCTGCGGGCCCGCCGGCCGCCCGCCGAGGTGGGCGTGACCTCGACGGTCCCGCCCTCCTTCAGTTCCCGCACGATGTTGGAGACCGTAGCGGCGGACAGGCCGGTCGTCCGCGCGATCTCCGCCTGCGTGAGCGACCCGGCCAGCCGCACGGCCCGTACGACTCGTTCCAGGTTGGCTCGGTGCAGCGACGACTGCGACCCCGGAGTCTCCATCGACCCATCCACTCCCGCCATCGGCCGGGCGGCCCCTGCGCCGCCCGTGGCCCAGGTCACATCTGCGGAACCGGGCCACTTACAAGTTATGAACTCCAAGCTCGGCTGTACGGGTTACCGCAGTCAAGTCCTTGACGGAAATCGCTGTCACTTCACTCGTTCCGGTGCGGACGTCACCCGAACATGCCCGGGCCACCGGGAGCAGGGCGGAAACCGGTTCCGGCAGGCCTTCCGCCCGGGTACGCGGACTGCCGCGGCGGGGCGGAGGCGGGAGCGGGCGGTTCGTTCAGCCGCGGAATCCGGGATGCGGGTCGTGACCGGGTCGTGACCGGGTCGTAACCCGGTGGAACGCGCTCGATGTGCGAATCGCAGGTGCGAAGGGCCGTCCGGCGAAGACGGATGTGCGGCACGGCCGGGAGCGGGCCGGCCCCGGAGGGCCGTCCTCCCCCTGCGCCATGAGGTCGTCCTCGACCGCGGGAGCCACCCGGCTCAGCCACGTCTCCGCCTCGGCGGGTTCCAGGATCCGCTCCAGGCGGAGGGCCGGCGCCATACGGGTGAACACGCGCCCCGCACCCAGGCCGTAGGTGCCGTTCGGCGGGTGCACGGCGAGGACCCGCGTGCCGTCCACGGGAGCGATGTCGGCCGGGATCCCCTCGGGGTGGACGTAGGCGCCCCGGCCGTCGAAGAGCCGGAAGGCGCGGACCGCCGGGTCGGTGGGGCCGAGGTGCGGGTCGCCGTCCGTGGCCGCCGCCACCCAGGACCGGGCGGGACGGTCCCCGGCGAGCAGCCCCCGGCCGGGGTCCCCGATGAGCCGGTCGGCCCGGAGGATGTGCAGCTGGCCGTTGTCGCCGACGCCGCTCATGGTGAGGGAGTACGCCCGGCGGGTGCGGGGGTCGACGACGATCAGCGGTTCGTCGTCCAGCATGGCGGTGAGCGAGTCGGCCCAGGCGGCTCGCTGGGAGCGGTGGGCGACCAGGGCGGCCGCCTCGCGCAGCTCGGCCTTGACGCCGGCGGGGACGGCCCTACGGAAACGGGCGTCGGCCATGAGGGTGATCAGGGCCTTGAGCCAGTCCTCCATGTCGAACCAGGACATGGCGACCCGGGCCACGGCCCCCTCTTGCGACCGCCGGCGCCACCTCCTGCGCCGGAGCAGCGTGCGCAGCAGGTCCGGCGCGGACTCGCTGACCGGCTCCGGCAGCGGCCGTCCGGGTGCCGGCTTCGCCCCCAGCTCGGGCACGGCCGCGTTGCGGATCATGGCCTCCGCCGCGCGCCGGGGCATGACGTCGACCAGGGCCAGGGGCGACGCGCCCCACTCGACGCAGGCGCCCGCCAGGACCGCGGTCATGGCGAAGTCCCCGCTGAGCCCGGGCAGCCAGGAGCGAGGGCCTCCACGACGGCCGTCAGGGCGTCCGGATCCGCCGCCCGCGCCGCCTCCCCCAGCCGTGCCGGCGCGGGCCGGAAGGACCCGGCCTTCATCCCGGTGACGAGTTCCGCGACCAGGCGCGGTATGTCTGGCGTCGGTTCGCAGGGCACGGGCGGACGGTAGCAGGGGCCCGGCGGCCTACTTCAGCGCGCCCGCCGTCAGCCCCGCCACCACCTGGCGCTGGAAGACGATGTACGCCGCCAGGACCGGCAGCATCGCCATCACCAGGCCCGCGAAGAGGCCGGACCAGTCGCCCTTGTAGCCCTGGCTGACCGCCAGCTGGACCAGGCCCTGGGTGAGGACGCGCTTGTCGGGGTCGGTGTTGAGGACCGTGGGGAGCATGTACTGGTTCCACTGGCCCAGGAAGTTGAAGATGCCCACGCTGATCAAGCCCGGCTTGGCCATCGGCAGCATGATCTGGAAGAACGTACGGGTGTGCGAGGCGCCGTCGACGAAGGCCGCTTCCGCCACCGACGTGGGCAGCGTCCTGAAGAACGCCGTCAGGAAGAACACCGTGAACGGCAGCGAGTACGCGATGTAGACCAGGATCAGGCCGTGGATCGTGTTCAGCAGGCCCATGTTGTTCACGACGTAGAACAGCGGGACCAGCGCCAGCATGATCGGGAAGCTCATGCCACCGATGAAGAGGAAGTAGATGAAGCGGTTCCCGGGGAAGTCGAAGCGCGCCAGGACGTAGGCCGCCATGGAGCCGAGGACCAGGGTGCCGATGAGCGAGCCGCCCACCACCAGAACGGTGTTCAGGAAGTAGTCGCTCATGTTGGCGTCGGTCCACGCCCGCGCCCAGTTGTCGAAGTGCAGCTTGTCCGGCAGGGACCAGGGCGAGCCGAAGATGGAGCTGTCGTCCTTGAAGGACGTCATCACCGCCCACAGCAGCGGCATGACCACCATGATCGCCCAGATGACCAGGATGCCGTGGGAGAAGGCGTTGAGGACGCCGCCCTCCCTCTTCTGCCCGGAGGGCCGCGCGGCCGGCGCCACGTCGACCTTGGAGACGGTCGCTCCGGACTCGGCCGGCAGCGGCGCGGGGGTCTCGGTCGTCTTCATCGCTTCAGTACTCCAGCCGCTCGCGACGGCCCAGCCGCATCACGATCGCCGCGAAGGCGAGCGTGACGACGAGCAGGGCGACGCCGATGGTGGTGGCGTAGGCGGCCTGACCGTCCCGGAACGCCTTCTGGTAGACGTACAGGACCATCACGGTGGTCGAGTAGTCGGGACCGCCCGGCCCGGTCGTCATGATCTGTACGACCGCGAACGACTCGGCGCCGAGCGCGAGGATGCCCATGTAGACCCAGCCGGACTGCACGGTGTCCCACAGCAGCGGCAGGGTGACGCGGAAGAACGTGGTCAGGCGGCTCGCGCCGTCCAGCAGGGCCGCCTCGTACAGTTCGGCCGGGATCGACGCCATGCCCGCGGAGAACAGGACCACGAAGAAGCCGACCGTGGACCACACGAGCACCGCCATCACGCACCACAGCGCGAGGCTCGGGTCGCCCAGCCAGAGCGGCTGGACGCTGTCGAGGCCGATGCCGCGCAGCAGTGAGTTGATCGCGCCGCTGTCCGGGTTGTACGCGAAGGCGAACAGCAGCGACACGATCGCGATGGACAGGACCTGCGGGAAGAAGTAGACGATCTTGTAGAAGGAGGAGCCCCGGACCCCGGAGACCACGGGGCCGCCCCTTCTCCGCCGTCCGCCCACATTGATCATGAAGGCGAAGAACAGCGCCAGACTGATCGTCACCAGCGGGAGCACCAGGGCGAACAGCAGACTGTGCTGCAACGACTTCCAGAAGATGTCGTCGTGGAACATCCTCTTGTAGTTGTCGAAGCCGACCATCCTGAATTCGGGGCTCAGGCCGGTCCAGTCCGTGAACGAGTAATAGATGGACTGGATGAACGGCCACACCACGAAGAGCGCGTACAGTCCCAGGGGCAGTGCCAGAAACCCCACGATGAACCGGTACTTGCCGTGCTGCATCGCCACTCCGGTGCTGTAGAGGTGCTGGTTACTGGTGCTTGTAGTGCTTGATGGACGTGTCCTTCGCGGCCTCGTCGGCGAAGCCCTGGATCTTCTTGATGGCCTCGGCCGGGGTGAGACGGCCGGCCATCATCTCGCCGAGACCGGCCACACCGATCTTCTCCTTCTGCAGCTGCACATACCAGTCCTGGATGCGCGGATTCACTACGTTGGATCCTGCCTTGTCCAGCGCCGCCACACCCGACTTCAGACCCGGGGTGAGAGGGATCCCGGTGGTGCCGCCGTTGTACGCGGTCAGCGACTTCACCTTGGCGGTGAAGTTCTTCGAGGACGCCTCGGAGAGCATGATGCGCAGCTGCTCCATGCCGCCCTCGGCGTTCGCCGCCTTGGCCGGGACGATGAAGGGCTCACCGCCGGAGGCCCAGATGGTGCCGAACGGCAACTTGTCGGAGCTGTCGATACCGGTGGGCGCGGAGACCGCGAGGTTGAAGTCGGCGGGGATGACGTTGGCCGACTCGTTCTCCACCCAGGAGCCGTTCGGGATGAACAGCGCCTTGCCCTTGGCCCAGGCAGTCTGCGACTGGATGTGGTCCAGACCCGGGGTGCCCTTGAGGATGTAGCCCTTCTTGTACAGCTCGTAGTAGGCCTCGAAGCACGCCTTGACCGCCGGGTGCTTCCAGGCGTTCGGCTCCAGGTTGTCGATGGCGTCGAGCACCTCGCGGCCGCCGACCTTGCCGATCATGGGGTACAGCGAGAAGGGGATGTAGTACGGGTACTTGCCCGCGTACGTCCAGCCCGCCATGCCCTTCTTCTTGGCCTTCTCGCAGACCGCGAGCATCTCGTCCCACGTCTCGGGGTACGTGGCGTCCAGCGAGTCCAGGGCCTTCTGCGAGTACCAGACGCCGTAGACCGTGTAGGCGTAGTACAGGATCCAGACCGGCTTGCCGTCGAACTGGCCCATCTCCACGATGCCGGGGCGCAGCGTGTCGCGGACCTTCTTGCCGGGGTCGTCGTACGACGGCGCGTCCAGCAGCGGGGTGAGGTCCGCCAGCTGGTTCTTGCCGACGAGCACGCCCATGTCCATCTGCTCGGCGCCGGAGTTGTCGATGAGGTCCGGCGGGTTGCCCTGGTTGAAGCGGGGCTGCAGGGTGGACTGGATCTTCTGGGTGGCGGCGAACTTCACCGTGGCCTTGGGGAAGTCCTTCTGGTAGATCTTCACCGCGTCCTGGGCGTACTCCTTGCCGAAGCCGCCGTCGAAGAGGACGAACTCCATCTTGGCGCTCTCGTTGACGCCGAGCGGGTTCTTCGCGGTCTTCTTGCCCGCCTTCGCCTTGTCCTGTCCGTCGCCGCCGCTGCTCGCGCAGGCGGACAGCAGGCCCATTCCGGGGGCCGCCACCAAACCGAGCGCGGCCGAACGCTTGATCAGATCGCGGCGGCCGACACCTTCGCCACCGTGGTGCGCTGTGGATCCCATGCTCAAGTCCTCGCCTTCTCCAGGACTCAGGCGGTGAACCGGATCCTGCCCGGCACCGCGGTCGGGTAGTGCAGGGTCATGCGGGGAAACGCCGACAGGTATAGTCCACTTCCGGCCGACGGAGCAAGATCGAATGCAAGGTTGGCCATGGGTCTTTTCCGAGTTGAGACCTCTTGGAAATATGAGCGCCCGGTGAGCGCTCTGCGGGAAAAATTCCCGACATAGGACCCTGAATGCCGCACCCAACACCCTTGACATCATGGGCCACTTGACGCCCTACTGGTTCCTGCGTCCCGAAATTGACAACGTTGTCCAAAGCCGGCGCAGGGAGGGAATCCGTACATGCAGCGGAGAACTCGGCACAGATGCGGTCCGGCGGTCGTCCTCACGGCCGCCTTTGTCATGGCTGTCGGCGCACAGGGCGCGGCGGTCGCCCTGCCCGCGCAGGGACAGGCCCTCGACCGGGAGTTCGCATCCTCGTTCGAGGCGGGGGATCCGGCACCCGACTGGCTGAACACCGTCGACACCGGACCGGACGGCAGCAAGCGCGCCTCGGGCGTGGACGGCGGCTACAGCACGGGCATTCCGGGCAATGTCACCGACCATGTGACCGAGGTCCGGGCGAGCGGCGAGAACGCGGGCGCGGGCGAGGTGAAGGAGAACCTCGTCGACGGCGAGCCCGGCACCAAGTGGCTGACCTTCCAGCCCACCGGCTGGGTCGAGTTCGACCTCGACAAGCCCATCAAGCTGGTGACGTACGCGCTCACCTCGGCCAACGACGACGACGCGCGCGACCCGAAGGACTGGACGCTCCAGGGCTCGACGGACGGCAAGGACTGGAAGACGGTCGACTCCCGCTCGGGCGAGTCCTTCTCGGAGCGGTTCCGTACGCAGTCGTACGACCTCGCCCAGCCGGCCGAGTACCAGCACTTCCGGCTGGACGTGAGCAGGAACAACGGCGCCTCGGACATCCTGCAGATCGCCGACGTGCAGTTCTCGACCGGCGGCGGGGGCGGCCCGGTGCCGCAGGACATGCTGTCGCTGGTCGACAAGGGCCCGAGTGGTTCCCCGACGGCCAAGGCGCGGGCCGGTTTCACCGGAAAGCGGGCGCTGCGCTACGCCGGACGGCACACCGCGGCCGGCCGGGCGTACTCGTCCAACAAGGTCTTCGACGTGAACGTGAAGGTCGGCGCCGACACGCAGCTGTCGTACCGCATCTTCCCGTCGATGGCCGACGGCGACCGGGACTACGACGCCACCAACGTCTCCGTGGACCTGGCCTTCACCGACGGCACCTACCTGAGCGGCCTGGGCCCGACCGACCAGCACGGCTTCCCGCTGTCGCCGCGCGGGCAGGGCGCGGCGAAGGTGCTGTACGTCAACCAGTGGAACAACGTGGCCTCGCGGATCGGCTCGGTGGCAGCCGGCAAGACGGTCGACCGGATCCTGGTGGCGTACGACTCCCCGGACGGCCCCGCGAAGTTCCGGGGCTGGATAGACGACGTCTCGCTCGGGCAGGCGGCCCCTCAGACGCCGAAGGCACACCTGTCGGACTACGCGCTGACCACCCGCGGCACCAACTCGAGCGGCAGCTTCTCGCGCGGCAACAACTTCCCGGCGGCGGCCCTCCCGCACGGGTTCAACTTCTGGACGCCGGTGACGAACGCGTCCTCGCTGAGCTGGCTGTACGAGTACGCACGTGCGAACAACGACGACAATCTGCCCACGATCCAGGCGTTCAGCGCGAGCCACGAGCCCAGCCCCTGGATGGGCGACCGGCAGACCTTCCAGCTGATGCCCTCCGCCGCGTCCGGCACCCCGGACACCGGGCGTGAGGCCCGGGAGCTGGCCTTCCGGCACGAGAACGAGACCGCGCGGCCGTACTACTACGGTGTCCGGTTCGAGAACGGCCTGAAGGCCGAGATAGCACCGACCGACCACGCGGCGGCGCTGCGCTTCACCTACCCGGGCGACGACGCGAGCGTGCTGTTCGACAACGTCACCGAGCAGGCGGGCCTGACCCTGGACAAGGAGAACGGCGTCGTCACCGGCTACTCGGACGTGAAGTCGGGCCTGTCGACGGGGGCCACGCGGCTGTTCGTGTACGGCGTCTTCGACAAGCCGGTGACGGACGGCGGCTCCAGCGGGGTGAAGGGCTATCTGCGGTTCGACGCGGGCGCGGACCACACGGTCGGTCTGCGTCTGGCGACCTCGTTGATCAGCATCGACCAGGCCAAGGACAACCTGAGCCAAGAGATCCCCGACGGCACGTCCTTCGGCACCGTCGAGGCACGGGCCCAGCGGACCTGGGACAAGCTGCTCGGCAAGGTCGAGGTGCAGGGCGCGACCCCGGACCAGCTGACCACGCTGTACTCCAGCATGTACCGGCTGTACCTGTACCCGAACTCCGGCTTCGAGAAGGTGGGCGGAAAGTACCAGTACGCCTCGCCGTTCTCCCCCATGCCGGGCCCGGACACCCCGACGCACACGGGCGCGAAGATCGTCGACGGCGAGGTGTACGTCAACAACGGTTTTTGGGACACCTACCGCACCACCTGGCCGGCCTACTCGTTCCTGACCCCCTCTCAGGCGGGCGAGATGGTCGACGGGTTCGTGCAGCAGTACAAGGACGGCGGCTGGACCTCCCGCTGGTCCTCCCCCGGTTACGCCGACCTGATGACCGGCACCTCCTCGGACGTGGCGTTCGCCGACGCGTACGTCAAGGGTGTGGACTTCGACGCGAAGGCGGCGTACGAGGCGGCGGTCAAGAACGCGACGGTCGTCCCCCCGTCCTCGGGTGTGGGTCGCAAGGGCATGAGCACCTCGCCGTTCCTCGGTTACACCAGCACCGACACGCACGAGGGCCTGTCGTGGGCGATGGAGGGCTACGTCAACGACTACGGCATCGCCAGGATGGGCGAGGCGCTGTACAAGAAGACCGGCGAGAAGCGCTACCAGGAGGAGTCGCAGTACTTCCTCAACCGCGCTCGGGACTACGTCGACCTCTTCGACTCCAAGGCGGGCTTCTTCCAGGGCCGTGACGCCAAGGGGAACTGGCGCCTGGACTCCTCGAAGTACGACCCGCGCGTGTGGGGCTACGACTACACGGAGACCAACGGCTGGGGCTATGCCTTCACCGCGCCGCAGGACAGCCGGGGCCTGGCCAACCTGTACGGCGGCCGGCAGAGCCTCGCGGACAAGCTCGACGAGTACTTCGCCACCCCGGAGACCGCCTCGCCGGACTACGTCGGTTCGTACGGCGGTGTCATCCACGAGATGACCGAGGCACGGGACGTCCGGATGGGCATGTACGGCCACTCCAACCAGGTCGCGCACCACGTGATCTACATGTACGACGCGGCCGGCGAGCCCTGGAAGGCCCAGGCCGACGTCCGCGAGGCGCTGTCCCGCCTCTACACGGGCAGCGAGATCGGACAGGGCTACCACGGCGACGAGGACAACGGCGAGCAGTCGGCCTGGTATCTCTTCTCCTCGCTCGGCTTCTACCCGCTGGTCATGGGAAGCGGCGAGTACGCCATCGGCTCCCCGCTGTTCAAGAAGGCGACCGTGCACCTGGAGAACGGCCGGGACCTGGTGATCAAGGCCCCGCGCAACAGCGTGAAGAACGTGTACGTGCAGGGCGTGAAGGTCAACGGCCGCCCCTGGACGTCCACTTCGCTCCCCCACTCGCTGCTGGCCAAGGGCGGGGTGGTGGAGTTCTTCATGGGCTCCAAGCCCTCGACATGGGGCAGCGGCCGCAACGCGGCCCCGGTCTCCATCACCCAGGACGACAAGGTGCCGACGCCCCGCGCGGACGTGCTGAAGGGTGACGGCGCCCTGTTCGACAACACGTCGGAGACGAGCGCCACCGTCACCTCGGTGGACCTCCCGGTCGGTGCGGCCACTCGAGCCGTCCAGTACACGCTGACCTCGTCGGCCGACCACGCGTCGGCGCCGGCCGGATGGACCCTGCAGGGCTCCACGGACGGCACCGGCTGGAAGACCCTGGACCACCGCTCCGGGGAATCGTTCGCCTGGGACCGTCAGACCCGGGCGTTCACCATCGCCGCACCGGGCTCGTACACCAGGTACCGCCTGGTCCTCGACGGCCGGTCGACGCTGGCGGAGGTGGAGCTGCTGGCCTGACGCTCCGGGCACGAGGAAGGGGCGGGTCCCGCGGGGCCCGCCCCTTCGTCATGGGCGGCTCAGCCGGTGGCCAGGGTGAACACGTGCAGATCGGTGTTCTCCGGGAGCCGGACGCTCTTGATGCTCCTGCCCTCCGGCGCGCTGAACGGCTTGGTGGCGAAGACGTACGTCGCCACCGGGTCCTTGTCGGCGCCCGCGACGTTGCGGTACGCGGTCCTGGCGACGACCTGGTTGCCGTACTGGACGGTGCCGCCTCCGCCGCCGACGGTCCAGTCGGTGAAGGAGAGGTCCACGGTGTCGGTCGTGCCGTCGGTGTAGGTGACGGTCGCCTTGGTCTGCTGGTTGCCGTTGACCGCGCTGCCGATGAAGGACAACCGGGTGGCGGGGGTGGCGAGTTCGACCGTCCGACCGGCGGCCGTGGCGTTGTCGGGGCGGCCGGCCGGCGAGTTCGGCCAGGTGAAGGTGAGGCCGTCGAGCGTCCCCTGGCCGCCCGGGGTCAGGCCGGCCGCGGCGAGGGCCTGGCGGGAGTAGCTCCAGCCGCCGCCGTCGTAGTCGGCCTCGTCGTGCTCGCCCTCGTCGTCGGAGATGCCGGTGTTGTTGTAGGCGGCGAGGAGGGTGCCGGGAGCGGCCACGGTCAGCGAGACCGGCTGCTCGTAGGAGGTGTCGCCCGAGGTCACCGTGACCTTCACGGCGTAGAAGCCCTGGGTGGCGTCCTCGGCCGCGGTGAGGGTGATCTCCTGGGAGCCGTCGGTGACCGTGCCCTCGGCGGGCGTGGCCGTGACACCGGCCGGGGCCTGGACCCGGAAGCGCACCTCGGGTCCGCTGCCGCCGCTCAGCGCCAGCGCACGGATGCCGATCTCGGTGCTGTCGCCGGGTGCCACCGTGGCGGCGGTGGGGCCGACGCCGATCTGGTACGGCTGCTCGCCCTCCCGGAAGGACGGCGGCGGCGAGGCCGTGCCCCAGGTGCGGTTCGGGGTGGTGGCGAGGGTGTAGTCGAGGCGGCCGCCGTCGCGCACGAAGGAGGCGGGCAGCCAGGGCCGCGCGCTGCTACGGCCGTTGACCTTCAGGGACTGGACGTACGGCGCGTCGGCGGCCGCTCCGGTCGCGCGCACGGAGATGTCGTTGCCGTGCGGGCGGTCGATCTCGATCCGTTCGAACAGCGGTGAGGCGAGGACGAGTTCGGCGCGCGAGGGCACCTGGGGGTACATCCCGAGCGCGGAGAAGACGTACCAGGACGACATCGCGCCGAGGTCGTCGTTGCCCGGGATGCCGCCCGGTTCGGTCGACCAGAGCCGCCGCATGGCCGCGCGGACGGTCTCCTGCGTCTTGTAGGGAGCGCCCGCGTAGTCGTACAGGTAGGGCACGTTGATCGACGGCTCGTTGTCCAGCTCGGACTTGGTGCCGCCGTCGCCGGTGAAGGCCCAGCCGCCGTCGGCGGTGTGGAAGAAGTCGTCCAGCCGGGCCAGGGCCTGGTCCCGCCCGCCCAGCGCGGCGAAGAGCCCGGCCGGGTCGTGCTGGACCATCCAGGTGTACTGGGCGGCCGTGCCCTCCACGAACCCGTTGCCGGTGTCCGGGGTGAAGCCGGTGACCCAGCTGCCGTCGGCCTTGCGGTTGGCGATGTAGCCGCCGCTCGGGTCGGCCGCGACGTCGAAGTTGTTCTGCCACCACTGGGCCCGGCGGGCGAAGGCCGCCGCCGTGCCCTTCTCCCCCGCCGCCGCGGCCAGTTGGGCCAGGGAGAAGTCCGCGGTGGACATCTCCAGGGTCTCGGCGGCACCGCCCCAGGCGTTGGACACGCTGGGCATGTAGTGCAGTTGGAGGTACTTGTCGAGCGAGGGGCGCTGGCCCACCGACAGCACCGGCTTGCCGGCCGCGGACAGGTCCTGCCGCGTGGGCACGGTGGCCGCCTTGACCAGCGAGTCCAGGGCACCCTTCAGGTCGAAGCCGGTGCCGCCGAAGGCGTGGATGCCGGCCAGTGCCGTGGGTGAGGGGTCGCCGTTCATGACGTGGGTGCCGCTCGCACCGTGCAGCCAGCGGTCCCAGACGCCGCCGTTCTGCCCGGCGAGTTCGTACAGCGACTGAGCGACGTCGGAGCCCGTGCGCGGGTCGAGGAGCGTGAGCAGCTGCACCTGGTCGCGGTAGACGTCCCAGCCGGAGAAGGTGCCGTACTGGGCACGGTGGCCGCGGCCCACCCGGTGCGCCTTCCCGTCACTGCCCCGGTAGCGGCCGTCGGCGTCGCTGATGACGTTGGGGTGGAGCAGGGCGTGGTAGAGGGCGGTATAGAAGGTGGTGCGGTCGGTGTCCGTGCCGCCGCCGACGCGGACGGCGGCCAGCCGGTCGCGCCAGGCCCGCCGGGCCGCGGCCCGCACCGCCTCGAAGGAGCGGTCGGGCGGGTTCTCCGCCCCGAGGTTGGCCTCGGCGGCCTGCCGGCTGACGTAGGAGATGCCGACCTTGACGTTCACCGGGCCGGGGCCCGGCGCGAACCGCACGTACCCGCCGGCACCCTTGCCGGCGACGGGCCGCCCGCCGTGCGAGAAGCCGCCCGTGCCGCCGGACGCCTCCCGGGATCCCGGGCTCAGTGTGTCGTCCTGCCAGGTGCCGGTGGCCGTGAAGGCGCGGTCGAAGCGGGCGGTGAAGTACAGCGTGTAGTAGGAGCGCTGCCCCTCCGGGTCGAGGTAGCCGCAGAAGTTCCCCGAGGTGACCGAGCCGGAGATGGTGCGGGTCGCCGGGTCGATGATGATCGTCGAGTCCTCCGAGCCGACCTCGGAGCCGGCGGTGCGCACGAGGAGCGAGGCGGGCTTGTCCGCCGGGTAGGTGAAGCGGGCCGAGCCCGTGCGGGTGGTCGCGGTGAGGTCGGCGGTGACGCCGGAGACGAGACCCACCTTGTAGTGGCCGGGCTCGGCGGTCTCGTCGCCGTGGCTGAAGCCCGAGGCGTAGACGGCGTCCTTGGTGTCGCTCGCCGGGGAGGAGGTGACCTCGCCCGCGTACGGGAAGAACGGGATGTCGCCGCCGCCGCCCGCACAGCCCGTGCCGGACATGTGGGTCAGGCTGAAGCCGCGGATGCGGGTGGCGTCGTACTGGTAGCCGCCGGGCGCGGCGGTGCGGGTGGCGTCGCCTCTGGTGTTCTCCGGGCTCCAGGAGAGCATGCCGAAGGGCACGACGGCGCCCGGGAAGACGTTGCCGCCGTTCTTGGTGCCGATCAGCGGATCCACGTACGGGGTCGGATCCTTGACGAGCTCGGGTGGAGCTGCGGTCGCCGCGAGGGCCAGGGATGGGGGTCCCCCCGCTCGAGCGAGGCCCAGAGCGGGGGAAGTGCCGGTCGCGAGCAGCGCGGCCAGCAGCAGGGACGTGGGACGGAAACGCATGGCGCGGCCCTTCCTCCTGTCGGACGGGTCGCGCACCACTGGTCGCACAAGCCGCAGGGACAGTAGCGTGCGCCACCGGTAGCACGGAAGACCGCGTACGCCCGCGCATGCACACCCCGGGATCACCCCGTCGGGCCACCACAAGTGGGTTGACATCGTTGTCGGTTGAGGCGGTAAAGTCATGTACAGACCACTCGACAACGTTGTCGCGCCCACTCGGTCGAGGCCCGCCCAAGACCTCGACCTCACAAGCCAGCACCACCCGGGCAGGGACGCCACCCCCCTCCCCTGCCCGGCTCGCGGACCCGGTGAGCACGGCCACCGGGTCCGCCCAGAGCGACTCAACCGACCGGCTGACAAGGGGTGATGAGGTTTTTGGGAGCGCTCCCATACGGTCTTGGCCGACAAATGTGATGTCCATCGCTTGGACCGGCCATAGTCACCTGGAAACGCCGGTGTTAGAAATGTCGCATGTCGGACCGAATCGGCCGATCCGGGCACAACTCGTGTCGCTCGTTGATCGGCAAGATCCCGCGCAGTGTTGCCGGGCAGGTTTTCGTCCTGCAGGCGGCTCTGGTCGTGGTGCTCGTGGTCTGCGCCGTCTTCGCCCTTGTCCTGCAGTCGGAACGTGACACCGGCACGGAGGCCAGGCGCCGGTCCATAGCCGTCGCACAGACCTTCGCGCACTCTCCTGGCGTCGTGCAGGCGCTGCACTCGCCCGCGCCCTCCAAGGTGCTCCAGCCGCTCACCGAGGCGGGGCGCAAGACCGCCGGCGTCGACTTCATCGTGGTCATGGACACCAAGGGCATCCGCTACACGCACCCCATTCCGAGCAAGATCGGAAAGCGGTTCGTGGGCAAGATCGAGCCGTCGCTGGCCGGGAAGGTGTACACCGAGAGCGTCCACGGCCCACTCGGCCACGAGGTGCAGGCGACCGTCCCCATCTACGACTCCCACGGCAAGGTGACGGCCCTCGTCTCCGCCGGCCTGAAGGTCAAGAACGTGACCAACGAGGTGGACCGGCAGCTGCCGATCATCCTGGGCGCCGGTGCGGCCGCGCTCGTGGCGTCGACCAGCGGGACGGCACTGGTGGGCAGGCGGCTGCGGCGGCAGACCCACAGCCTGGCCCCGGACGAGATGACCCGCATGTACGAGCACCACGACACGGTGCTGCACTCGGTGCGGGAGGGAGTGCTCATCGTCGGAGGCAGCGGCCGGCTGCTGCTGGCCAACGACGAGGCCCGGCGGCTGCTGGAGCTCCCCCCGGAAGCCGAGGGACGAAACGTGCGGGAGCTGTCGGGCCTCGACCCCGAGATGATGGAACTGCTCGTCACCGGACGGGAGGCCACCGACGAGGTGCACTTCGCCGGAGGACGGCTACTGGCCGTCAACCAGCGGCCGACGGACCGTGCGGGAGGACCCCGGGGGACCGTGGTGACGCTCCGCGACTCCACCGAGCTGCAGGCCGTGTCCGGCAGGGCCGAGGTCACCCGGGAGCGGCTCGAGCTGCTGTACGACGCGGGACTGGGCATCGGCACCACCCTGGACGTGGTCCGCACGGCCGACGAGCTGGCACAGCTCGCCGTCCCCCGCTTCGCCGACTTCGTCACCGTGGACGTGGCCGACGCCGTGCTGCACGGCGAGGAACCGGCCCCCACGGCGACGGACATGCGGCGCGTCGCCGTGGGCGGCATCCGCGACGACCATCCGCTCTACGAGAAGGGCCGGCTGATCGACTTCCTGCCCTCCACCCCGCAGGCGCGCGGCTTCGACGCCGGCCGCTCCGAGCTGGTGACCGACCTGTCGACCTCGACGGGCTGGCAGGCACAGGACCCCGAGCGCACCCGGCAGATCCTGGACTTCGGCATCCACACGCTCATCTCCGCCCCGATCAAGGCCCGGGGCGTCGTGCTGGGCATGGCCAACTTCTGGCGTTCCAAGCGGGAGCCCTTCGACCAGGAGGAGCTGTCGCTGGCGGAGGAGCTGGTGGCCCGGGCGGCGGTCAGCATCGACAACGCCCGCCGGTACACCCGTGAGCACGCGCTGGCGGTCACCCTCCAGCGCAGCCTGCTGCCGCGGGCGCTGCCCGAGCAGAGCGCCCTCGACGTGGGCTACCGCTACCTGCCCGCCCAGTCGGGCGTCAGCGGGGACTGGTTCGACGTGATCCCGCTGCCGGGCAGCCGGGTGGCGCTGGCCGTCGGAGACGTGGTCGGTCACGGCCTGCACGCGGCCGCGACGATGGGCCGGCTGCGGACCGCGGTGCACAACTTCTCCACGCTCGACCTGCCGCCCGACGAACTGCTCAGTCATCTGGACGACCTGGTCGGCCGCATCGATCAGGACGAGGCCTGTCCTGAGACGGCCGGGGAGATCGTGGGCGCCACCTGTCTGTACGCGATCTACGATCCCGTGACGCGCCGCTGTGTCATGGCGCGTGCGGGGCATCTGGCACCGGCGCTGGTCCACCCCGACGGCAGCGTCACCTTCCCGGACGTGCCGGCCGGGCCGCCGCTGGGCCTCGGTGGCATGCCGTTCCGGACGGCCGAGCTGGACCTCCCCGAGGGCAGCCAGCTCGTCCTGTACACCGACGGGCTCATCGAGGACCGCACGCGTGACCTGGACGTGGGCATGGAGCTGCTGCGTGGGGCGCTGGCCGGTCACCCCGACCGGACGCCGGAGGAGAGCTGCCGGGCGGTACTGGACGAGCTGCTGCCCGAGCGGCCCGGGGACGACGTGGCTCTGCTGATCGCGCGCACCCGGGCGCTGCCGGCCGAGAACGTCGCCGACTGGGACGTGCCGCGCGACCCGGCCGCCGTGTCGGGGATGCGCGGCGCCGTGTCCGAAAAGCTCGAGGAGTGGGGCCTGGCCGAGCTGGGCTTCGGTATGGAGCTCGTCCTGAGCGAGCTGATCACCAACGCGATCCGCTACGCCTCCGAGCCGATCCATGTACGGCTGATCCGGGACCGCACGCTGATCTGCGAGGTGGCCGACGGCAGCAGCACCTCGCCGCATCTGCGGTACGCCGCGACGACCGACGAGGGCGGACGGGGTCTGTTCCTGGTCTCGCAGATGACCGAGCGCTGGGGCACCAGGTACACGCCCCAGGGGAAGGTGATCTGGGCCGAGGTGGCGCTGCCGGAGATCCCGGAGTTCCCCGCGGGCTGAGCGCGTCAGGCCGGGCTCCCCAGCGGCCGGGAGCGCCTCAGACCGGGCTCCCCAGCGGCCGGGAGCGCCTCAGACCGGGCTCCCCAGCGACCGGGAGCGCCTCAGACCGGGCTCCCTAGCGACCGGGAGCGCCTCAGACCGGGCTCCCTAGCGACCGGGAGCGCCTCAGACCGGGCTTCCGAGCGGCCGTGAAGCCCTGTGCGGGGTCGGGCACTCCGTCCGGCGGTGGTGCTCCGGCCACGGGCGTAGGCCGGCCCCGGGCGCCGGTCCGGCAAGGATCGTCGGCGCGCCGCGGGACGGCGACCCTCGTGATGGCGGACTGCACCGGTTGACTCGCGAAGGTGCCACGTTCGCGCCGCCGGCGGTCTGTGCGGCCCACCTGGGGTCCGTGCGGGTGATGCCCAGGGGAGGCTTCCGGACGGCCTCGCGGAACACAGGCGTGCAGGCGCTCGGCAGGGCCGTCGCCGCCGATCCGAGTGAGCGGGTGGTGCTGCTTGGCGACCTGAACGGCACCATGTGCGACCGCGTGTTCGACGGCATCACCTCGCAGACGCACTCGGCCCAGGACGCGGCCGGGCACGGCTTCGGCTTCGGCTTCACCTGGCCGGCGAAGTTCCCGGTGGTGCGGGTCGCCCAGATCCTGGTCCGCGGCGTGGAGCCGGACGGCTCGCGGGTGCCGCCGGCCACCGGCAGCGACCACCTGCGGGTGGCGGCCGCAATCAGCTGGTCATCGCGCGGAGCCGAGAGCTCTGGGAGGACAGGGCGAAGGGCCGCACCCCCCGGGGATGCGGCCCTCGACTGCCGTGCCGTAGCGCGTGCTGGTGTTACTTGCGGATCAGGCTGCGCAGCACGTACTGCATGATGCCGCCGTTGCGGTAGTAGTCGGCCTCACCGGGGGTGTCGATGCGGACGACCGCGTCGAACTCGACACCGGTGTCGGTGCTGACCTTGACCGTGCGCGGCGTGGTGCCGTCGTTCAGCTCGGTCACGCCGGAGATGGAGAAGGTCTCCTCGCCGGTCAGGCCGAGGGACTCCGCCGAGGCGCCCTCCGGGAACTGCAGCGGCAGGACGCCCATGCCGATGAGGTTCGAGCGGTGGATGCGCTCGTACGACTCGGCGATGACGGCCTTGACGCCGAGGAGCGCGGTGCCCTTGGCCGCCCAGTCGCGGGACGAGCCGGAGCCGTACTCCTTGCCGGCCAGGACGACCAGCGGGATGCCGGCGGCCTGGTAGTTCTGCGAGGCGTCGTAGATGAAGGAGACCGGGCCGCCCTCCTGCGTGAAGTCACGCGTGTAGCCGCCCTCGGTGCCCGGCGCGATCTGGTTGCGCAGGCGGATGTTGGCGAACGTGCCGCGGATCATGACCTCGTGGTTGCCTCGGCGGGAGCCGTAGGAGTTGAAGTCACGACGCTCCACACCGTGCTCGGTGAGGTACTTGCCCGCCGGGGTGTCGGCCTTGATGGCACCGGCCGGGGAGATGTGGTCGGTGGTGACCGAGTCGCCCAGCTTGGCGAGGACGCGGGCGCCGGCGATGTCGGTGACCGGGGTGGTCTCCATCGCCATGCCCTCGAAGTACGGGGGCTTGCGGACGTAGGTGGACTGCGGGTCCCACTCGAAGGTGTTGCCGGTCGGGACCGGCAGCGCCTGCCACTGGGCGTCGCCCGCGAAGACGTCCTGGTAGGACTTGTTGAACATGTCCTCGCCGATGGCGCTGGCGACGACCTCGTTGACCTCGGCCTCGGAGGGCCAGATGTCCTTCAGGTAGACCGGGTTGCCGTCCTGGTCGGTGCCCAGGGCGTCACGGGTGATGTCCACCTTCATGGAGCCCGCGATGGCGTACGCGACGACCAGCGGCGGGGAGGCCAGGTAGTTCATCTTGACGTCGGGGTTGATGCGGCCCTCGAAGTTGCGGTTGCCGGAGAGGACCGAGGTGACGGCGAGGTCGTGGTCGTTGACGGCCTTGGAGACCTCCTCCGGCAGCGGGCCGGAGTTGCCGATGCAGGTGGTGCAGCCGTAGCCGACGAGGTTGAAGCCCACCTTGTCGAGGTACGGGGTCAGGCCCGCCTTCTCGAAGTAGTCGGTGACGACCTTCGAACCCGGGGCGAGGGTGGTCTTGACCCACGGCTTGCGGGTGAGGCCCTTCTCGACCGCCTTCTTGGCGACGAGGGCGGCGCCGATCATGACGTACGGGTTGGAGGTGTTGGTGCAGGAGGTGATGGCCGCGACCGTCACCGCACCGTGGTCCAGCTCGTAGGTCGTGCCGTCGGGGGCGGTGACCCGGACCGGGTTGGACGGTACGGCACCGGTGCGCTGGCCGTGCTGCGGGGCGCCGGCGCCGTTCTCCTGGTGGCCGTAGGCCGGGGCGTCGGAGGCCGGGAAGGACTCGGCGCTCGCCTCGTCGACCGGGGAGGCGGCGGTGTCCGGCGACTGCGCGACGGGGGCCTCGACGTAGTTGAGGACGTCCTTGGCGAACTGCTGGGCGGCCTCGGCCAGGACGATGCGGTCCTGCGGGCGCTTCGGGCCGGCGATCGACGGGACGACCGTGGACAGGTCCAGCTCGAGCTTCTCGGAGAAGTCCGGCTCGGCCTTCGGGTCCAGCCACAGGCCCTGCTGCTTGGCGTAGGCCTCGACGAGCGCGACCTGCTGCTCGGAGCGGCCGGTCAGGCGCAGGTACTTCAGGGTCTCGTCGTCGATCGGGAAGATCGCGGCGGTGGAGCCGAACTCCGGCGACATGTTGCCGATGGTGGCGCGGTTGGCGAGCGAGGTGGCGGCGACGCCCTCGCCGTAGAACTCGACGAACTTGCCGACCACACCGTGCTTGCGGAGCATCTCGGTGATGGTGAGCACGAGGTCGGTGGCGGTGGTGCCGGCGGGCAGCTCGCCGGTCAGCTTGAAGCCGACGACGCGCGGGATGAGCATGGAGACCGGCTGGCCGAGCATCGCGGCCTCGGCCTCGATGCCGCCGACGCCCCAGCCGAGGACGCCGAGGCCGTTGACCATGGTGGTGTGCGAGTCGGTGCCGACCAGGGTGTCCGGGTAGGCCTTGCCGTCGCGGACCATCACCACACGGGCCAGGTGCTCGATGTTCACCTGGTGGACGATGCCGGTGCCCGGGGGTACGACCTTGAACTCGTCGAAAGCGGTCTGGCCCCAGCGCAGGAACTGGTAGCGCTCCTTGTTGCGGCCGTACTCCAGCTCGACGTTCTGCTTGAAGGCGTCGTTGGTGCCGAACTTGTCGGCGATGACGGAGTGGTCGATGACCAGCTCGGCCGGCGCCAGCGGGTTGATCTTCGCCGGGTCGCCGCCCAGCTCCTTCACGGCCTCGCGCATGGTCGCGAGGTCCACGACACAGGGAACGCCGGTGAAGTCCTGCATGATCACGCGGGCCGGCGTGAACTGGATCTCCTGACTGGGCTGGGCCTGGGAGTCCCAGGTGCCGAGGGCGCGGATGTGGTCGGCGGTGATGTTCGCGCCGTCCTCCGTGCGGAGCAGGTTCTCCAGCAGGACCTTGAGGCTGTACGGCAGCCGGGCCGAGCCCTCCACCTTGTCCAGCCGGAAGATCTCGTACGACTCGTCGCCCACCTGCAGCGTGCTGCGGGCGTCGAAGCTGTTCGCCGACACGACAGTCTCCTTCATTGATGTGCGCGTACCACCGTCAATCGTGCCGCCACACCGGCTTGGCCGATCCAGTGAGGGCAGGCTAAGTTAGGTAAGCCTTACCGATGTGGCGACCACGGCGCGCCTCGGCAGATATCTCGATGTCGAGATAACTCTAGTACATGGGGACCGGCTGGTCATGTCCGGCCGGGCCCGGTCCCGCCGTTTCCCGGTGGCGTCCGCCACAGCGGAGCCTCCCGCACAGGGCGGATCCGCGCACACCGGACACCACCTCGCGACCGGTCCGCCATCCCTGCGCGAGTACGGGGTATCCGAGTTGAGCGCAACCGGCCCGACCCCCACCGAAGGAGGCATCCATGCCGTTCACTTTCCGCAAGAGCTTCCGGATCCTGCCCGGCGTGCGACTGAACATCAACCGGCACTCCTGGTCGCTCACCACCGGCGGCAAGCACGGCCCGCGACACACCCACAGCAGCACCGGACGGCGTACGACATCAGTGGATTTGCCCGGACCTTTCGGATGGCGTCGCACCCGGACGACCAGGGACCGTTGACGGGGCATCACCCGAACGGACCCCCCAACGGGCGCCATCTCATATCTGAGATAACCTCAACCCCATGGCAGACGACTACCTCGTACGCATCGGCAAGCTCATCCGTGATGCCCGGCAACACCGTGGCTGGACACAGACGCAGCTCGCGGAGGCGCTCGGAACCAGCCAGAGCGCCGTCAATCGCATCGAGCGCGGCAACCAGAACATCAGCCTTGAGATGATCGCCCGAATCGGTGAAGCCCTGGACAGCGAGATCGTGTCGCTGGGCTACGCGGGCCCGATGCATCTGCGCGTGGTCGGCGGCCGTCGACTGTCCGGCGCCATCGATGTGAAGACCAGCAAGAACGCCTGCGTCGCCCTGCTGTGCGCCTCGCTGCTGAACAAGGGCCGCACGGTGCTGCGCCGGGTGGCCCGGATCGAGGAGGTGTACCGCCTGCTGGAGGTGCTCAACTCCATCGGCGTGCGCACCCGCTGGATCAACGACGGGGTGGACCTGGAGCTGGTCCCGCCCGCCGAGCTGGAGATGGCGGCCATCGACGCGGAGGCGGCCGTCCGCACCCGCTCGATCATCATGTTCCTCGGTCCACTGCTGCACCGCATGGAGCACTTCAAGCTGCCCTACGCCGGCGGCTGCGACCTCGGCACCCGGACCATCGAACCGCACATGATCGCGCTGCGCCGGTTCGGTCTGGACATCGCGGCCACCGAGGGCCAGTACCACGCGCGGGTGGACCGCACGGTCCGCCCCGACCGCCCGATCGTCCTGACCGAGCGCGGCGACACGGTGACCGAGAACGCGCTGCTCGCGGCGGCCCGCCACGACGGCGTGACGGTCATCCGCAACGCCTCCTCCAACTACATGGTCCAGGACCTGTGTTTCTTCCTGGAGGCGCTCGGCGTCAAGGTCGAGGGCATCGGCACCACCACGCTGACCGTGCACGGCGTGCCGAACATCGACGTCGACGTCGACTACTCCCCCTCCGAGGACCCGGTCGAGGCGATGAGCCTGCTGGCCGCCGCCGTGGTGACCGAGTCGGAGCTGACGGTGCGCCGGGTGCCGATCGAGTTCCTGGAGATCGAGCTGGCCGTCCTTGAGGAGATGGGCCTCGACCACGACCGCAGCCCCGAGTACTTCGCGGACAACGGCCGTACGCGCCTGGTGGACCTGACGGTCCGGCCCTCCAAGCTGGAGGCGCCGATCGACAAGATCCACCCCATGCCCTTCCCGGGCCTGAACATCGACAACGTCCCCTTCTTCGCGGCCATCGCGGCGGTCGCGCAGGGCCAGACGCTGATCCACGACTGGGTGTACGACAACCGCGCGATCTACCTGACGGACCTCAACCGCCTGGGCGGCCGCCTGCAGTTGCTGGACCCCCACCGCGTCCTGGTCGAGGGCCCGACCCGCTGGCGCGCCGCCGAGATGATGTGCCCGCCGGCCCTGCGCCCCGCCGTGGTCGTCCTGCTGGCGATGATGGCCGCCGAGGGCACCTCGGTCCTGCGCAACGTGTACGTCATCAACCGGGGTTACGAGGACCTCGCCGAGCGCCTGAACTCGATCGGGGCACAGATCGAGATCTTCCGGGACATCTGACGGCTCTGGGAAAAAGCAGCGTGAAAACCCTCCTGACCTGCGCAAATGCGGGGAAGAGGGAACTCGTAGGTGCCTCTGGGACTTGTCTGGACTTCTGGCCGGGCGCGGAGTCTTTGAGTGACATGCACGTCACGTGATCCGTCATCGGAAGGATGTCGACCTGAACGGGTCCCAGAAAATCCCTGGTCAGACTCGGTTTCTCGGCTTATCGTCCCTCGTGCAGACGCGCAGAGCGTCCAACGAGCGTCAAGGCCGAGAGTCCGTCCTGCTCAGGGCTGAGCAGATTGCGGCGACCAGCTCGCCCGGGGATCCGCCCCCATCCGCTCCGGACGCCAGCTCGCGGATCATGACCCTCGCAACGTCTCCGGCCGCCATAATGGAGTCATGCCCTCCAGCCCACAGCACCCCGCACCCGCCCCGAGGAACGTCTCGGGCGCGGACGCCGAGGACCTCGCGCGGTACCGGGAGAAGTTCCGCCGCCGTCTACCGGAGTCGCTGGACGAGCTGCACGGGCCGGCCAACGGTGTCGTGGAACTTCCGCTGCACATGGCCTGGTCCGGGATGACCTCATACGACTTGGACAAGCCGCGCCAGCGTATGGGCCTGTACCGCACCGTTCTGCACGAGGGCCTGCACGACGATCTGCCCCGCTACCTCAACCGGGATCTACTCCTCGACCTGTGGCCGGTGCTGCGCACCCTCGTCGGTCGTACCGTGCGGACCGTGTGGGAAGACGCCTTCCCCCAGCTCGCCTCCCGCACCCGGGCGGCTGCGTGACGGACATGCCGGAGCTGCACACGCGGCTCCTGGCGGATGTGATCGCGCTCGGTTCCCCGTATCCACTGGTTCTCACCGGTGGATACGCCGTGCGGGCACACCGCCTCGTGGACCGCCCCAGCCAGGACCTCGACGTCGCCACCGAGAACCCGGCGCCCATGGCCGACATCGCCGCCACGCTCCGCGCCGGCTTGGAAGCCCGCGGCTGGAAGGTGCACGCGCTGGAGACCGCTCCGCTGTCCGCCCGCTTCACCGTGTCCGACCCGGCCACCGGGCAGGAATGCGAAGTCGACATCCTCAAGGAGATCTTCTGGCGGCCGGTCGCCCAGAGCCCGTACGGGCCCGTCCTCGCGGAGGAGGACGTGATCGGGACCAAGGTCCGCGCCCTCGCCGACCGCGGAGCGCCCCGCGACCTGATCGACGTGTTCGCAGCCTCCCACCGCTGGACCAATACCGAGCTCGAGGAGTTCGGCCGCCGCCACGCCCGCGGCCGCTTCGAGCGCGAGGACCTGCAAGCGAACCTCACAGGCGCCGAGTGGACCGACGATGAAGCCTTCGCCGCCTATGGGCTCGATGACGCCACCATCACCGCTCTCCGCTCTTGGGCCGTGGAGTGGGCCGACGACCTGGCGGCCCGTCTCCTCGAAGAGGCCGATGATCCGGACATCGACTGATCACCTCCGGACCAGACCCCATCTACCAGCGGTCAGAGCGAGAGCGCAAAGGATGAGTACGCGGGAAAGCAGTCGGTCGCGGGCTTGTCCGACGACAAGCCCGCCGGGCAGGCCCTCGGTGTGCATCTGCCGGAGGCCGCCGCCCAGCCAGGCGCTCTGGCGGCGTACGGCCCGTTAGTTCTCGGCGCTGCTCTGATCCGCCCCGAGCATCCGGATGTGACGCCACACGTTCGCGTGGCTGCGCTGCGGCGGCGGTGGCTGCGATGGATGGCCGGCGACGGTCGCGGGTGTGCATGTCGTCACCGTCCGGCTCATCAGCGACAGGGGTGCAGGCCGACGTATCTGAAGAAACCACTTGCCCAGTGCGTAGCGCGTGAACGAGCCGGCTACCCCTCGGCGTCGACGCCGAGGCCGGAATGCCTCTCACTCCCCTCGGACAGGTTGCGCAGCATGCGCAGCACCGCCCTCTCGACGGGCCCGTGGGTGGCGGGGACGCCGTACGCGCCCTCGGCGCCGAGGCGGGGCAGCGCGGCGGCGACCGTGACGCCCTCCTCGTACAACTCGATCACCCGTGGGTTGATGTAGGAGGCACGGCAGACCGCGGGCGTGTTGCCGAGATACCCGGCCACCTCGCGCACCGCCCGGGCGGTGGCCCGGCGCCGGGCGCTCTCGCTACGGGCGACGGGGTGGGAGACGGCCAGTGCCACGGCGGCCATGACGGTGGCGTGCCAGGTGCGGAAGTCCTTGGCGGTGATCTCGAGGCCGGCCAGTTCCTTGAGATACGCATTGACGTCCTCGCCGGTCACGGCATGCCAGGAGCGCTGCTGCCAGTAGGCCAGGAGCCGGTCATCGCCGCCTCGGCGCCGCAGCAGCGCGATAAGGCAGCGGCAGGCGGCGGGGTCCGCGATGGTCTGGACGAGCTCCTTGCCGTGCTTGCCGGTGTAGGTGAACAGGACCGCACCCGCGTGGCAGCGGGAGTGTTCGCGGAGCAGCGTGGTGAGGCCGTAACTGTTGTTCAGTTCCGTGTAGCGGTCGCTGCCGATGCGGAAGAAACCCAGGTCGAGCAGACGTACCGCCGTGGCCAGGACCCGGTGCCGGGTCAGTCCGCGGTCATGCAGATGCCCCTCGACAGCCTCGCGTACCGCGGGCAAAGCATCGGCGACCTCGAGAACATGCTCGTGCTTGGCCTGCTCCTGCTCCGCGCGGAATTGCGGGTGGTACAGGTACTGGCGGCGGCCGGCGGCATCAGTACCGACGGCCTGCAGATGCCCATTGGCCCTGGTGCAGATCCACACGTCCCGCCAGGCCGGCGGTATGACCAGTTCCCGGATCCGAGCCAGCTCGGCCGGATCGCGCAGCGGCTCCCCTCGGGTGTCGAGGTAACGAAAGCCGCGTCCATGGCGCAGGCGGCGGAACCCGGGGTCGGTAGGACGGCAGTGGTAAAGACGCATCCAACCTCCTGAACGGACTCCGTTGCAGTGCCGGCCGTCCCGTGCACTGATGGTGCGCGGCAGCACCGTGCACACGTCGACGTGTCCTCCAGCCACAGCTCCCGGCCCGGGCTCGCGCTCAGCGCGCGGACGGCGTACTGCGACATGCCGTAGGCGTGGGTGTAACGGGTGACTCACCACCTCGACGACCGAGGAGACGTTCACCAGCGTTCCCCGCCCCTGTTCCCGCACTTACCCGAAGGGCTGTGCGGCAACCGTGCGCATGCTCCAGGCGTCCGCGTGCCTGCCCACCATCTGGTCCTCGTCCCCGAATCGGTGCCGGCCTTGTCCAGTTCCTTGGATTCCGGTGAGCTGTGTTGGAGCAGCCGGACGGAGGCGCCGAAGCCAGTCCAGGGCGACAGCCACCGCTGCCGGTGCGGTCACGGTGATTGCCTGTACGACGGCAGGGGCACCCGGTCGCTGTGGCGAAGCGACCGCGGATCCTGTTGACGGGGTGGTTCGGCTTTCTGGACGGGGAGGTGACCGCCGGGGACGTGCTGGCGCTGAACCGAGTGCAGGAGGCGCTCCGGCGGGCGGGGCTGGACCACGATGTCGCCTGGAGCCCCGGCTTCCGCCCCGAAGGACCGTCCTTGGCGCAGGTTCGTCCCGGGGACTACTCCCACCTGGTGTTCGTCTGCGGTCCCCTGCACGGTCCGCAGATCGAGGAGTTGCACCGGCGGTTCGCGCACTGCGTGCGGATCGCCGTGGGAACCTCCGTCATCGACGCCGGGAGCCCGGCCGTCGCCGGCTTCCACCGTGTGCTGGCGCGGGACGCTCCCGACACGGAGCCGACGCCGGACCTGGCGGCCGGCGCGCCCGCCCTCCCCGCGTGCCCCGTGGCCGGGGTCATCCTCACCCATGGCCAGCAGGAGTACGGAGCACGTCGGCGGCATGCGCGGGTCGCCGAAGAGGTGACACGCTGGCTGTCCGGCCTGGACTGCGCGCGCCTGGAGATAGAGACCCGGCTCGACGTGCGCGACTGGCGGCTGAGTGCGACAGCCGCCCAGTTGGAGTCGGTGCTCTCCCGCCTCGACTTGGTCGTCACCGATCGGCTGCACGGGATGGTGCTCGCCCTGCGGGCGGGAGTTCCGGCGGTGGCCGTCGACCCGGTCGAGGGCGGCGCGAAGGTGACAGCGCAGGCGCGCGCCTGCGGCTGGCCCGCGCTGGTGCCCGTCGAGCGCCTCGACGAATCCGTGCTGGATCAGTGGTGGGAATGGTGTGCGACCACCGGCCGCGGGCTCGCCCGCGAGATCGGCGCCGGATTCCGCCAGAGGGCGGTGGCGGACCGCGCCGATGAGCTTCTCCGGGCGCTGGGGCAGGGCGGCGGCGGTTATCGAGGGGTGACGGGGCACCCGCGTCTCATCCCCGGCGGCGCTTGACGAGGAGAGACAGTGACGACCGGCCCGCTCCGCGATGACGAGCAGCACATACTCTCCGAGATCGAACGCGCCCTGCGCCGCGACCGCCGCCTCGACCGGCAGCTGCGCACGCTGGGCCGGCGCCGTCGGCCCGTGCTGGCGTCGTGGCGCGCTATTACCGGCCCCGCCCATGGGCCGTCGCGGTGCTGCTGGTGGTGTCCGTCGCCCTCATGGCAGCCGGCATCACCTCGGAGCCGACGGTGATCTGGGCCTTCGCCGCCACCTGGCCCGTGACCCTTTACTCGGTGTTCCGGCTGCTGTGCCGGTGGACGGAACCGTGAGCGTGCCCGACGGGCCCGCCAGGCGCGCGACAGCCGGCGGCAGGAGGTGCTCGTGGTGCCCCGGCCCGAAAGCAGGAAGTACGACACCAAGTGGGCCAGGCTGCGCAAGGAGGCGGAACCGTCGGGAGTCCCTGACGCCAACGACGCCGCCAGGGACTTTCCGCAACGGTATCCGTAGGAGCGGAGTCGGCTGAAGCCACCGGTCGCACCCCCATGAGCGGGACCGCCCGGGACGCGGCCCCGCTCAGCCCGTGTACCGGCGAGCGGTCGACTGACGTTGGGGGTCCTCCAGGAGCCGTAGCCGGGACTCGACCTCCATCGGCAGCACCCGCCGTTCTCGCAGCACCCACGGCAGCGCGGCCGCGGCCTCGGCGAAGGCCCGCAGGGACACGGTGTCGCGCGGGACCGTGCGGGCCAGCTGCACGGTACGGCGCAGCGCGGGCCCGGCCGGGCGGCGCAGCCAGGTGAACCACAGCGTGTTGCGGATGCCGTGGGCCCGGCGCAGTGTGGGGTCTCTGACGACCGACGGTTGGTGATGAGCCGTCAGGTGGTCGGCGTACGTCAGCCACCAGCCGTCGGCGGCGAGGTCCGCGGCGAGCAGCTCCTCCTCGCCGCCGAGCCACAGCCGGGGATGGAAGCCGCCTGCGGCCCGGAAGGCGTCGGCGCGCAGCACAGTCGCCGCGGCCAGGAAGGAGCCGAGAGCCGGCCCTGGCAGCCAACTCGGCCCCGTGATGGGCGAGTTGCGCAGTTCGGTGACGATCGGATCTTCCGTGCCGTCCGGTTCGACGACGATGCGTGCCGTGACCGCGCCGACTGTGGCGTGCCGGTCGAGCAGGTCGGCGGCCCCGGAGAGGGCACCCGGCGCCCACCAGGAGTCGTCGTCGCAGAAGGCCACGTACGGCGTGTGCACGTGGCGCATGGCAAGGTTGCGGCCGATGGCGCCGAGGTTGCGGCCGGGGAGCAGCAGCTGTACCTCGGGATGGTGGCGGGCGACGGCGGCGGCGGTGCCGTCGGTGGAGCCGTTGTCGGTGACGATCACGCCGGGGCGTTCCGGCAGTTCGGCCAGGTGGTTGAGGGTGCGCAGCAGTTCGGGGCGTCGGTTGTGGGTGATGACGACGACGGTCGTGCGGGGGTCGGTCATACCGTTGCTCCCATGGCTGCGGCTGCGGTGTCAGGGTGCGAGCGGCCCGCTCGACCTACGGGGGCAGCGGCCTGCGCACCCGCAGTGCGGCGGGCAGACACGCGCGGGCCTCGCGCAGGGCGCGGCGGGCGTCGGGACCGTGGCGGCCCCTCGGCGGTCAGGTCGCGGGTTCTCCACTCATTGTCGTTCCGAGGCCAGAGGCCGACCGGCTGCGTCCAACGCTCCGGCGCGCCACGGGGCACGGATACCTGCCACGCGCGTGGCAGCGACCTCACGCCGGTCCGACGCTTGACTCCGGTGGCCGACGGGATCCCGGCCGGTCTTCCGGAAGACTCATCCCTTGTGCCTGCGATCGATCGCGCGGACGATCTCCGTCACGTTGTGGTACTCGCCGCCGTCCGGCAGCCGTCGCACGGCATCCAACGCCGCGTCCGGCGCGTGGTGCGCTTCCAGGACGTCCAGCACTGTCTGCCGGTCGGCCGGGAAAGCGGCTCGTTCGAGGTGGCGGGCCAGTTCGCTACGCAAGAATTCCGCTTCGGCATCCGCCTGAGTCTGCTCACGTTCCTCACCGGGCGGCGGCACCGGTCCGCCCGGGTCCACACGGACGTCGTCGTCCGCCGGCGGCTCGGGCTGGTACGCCTCCTCCACGTGAGTGGGCCGGCCGGACCGCAGATGACCTTCCATTTCGTGCTTCAGCTCGTCGTCCTTACGGGGACTGACGGGATTGCTGCCTCGCTCCACGTCCGACACCTTCCTCTTTCTTTCCGTACTCCGCCGTCAGACGGCAGTCGGCTCGTACGTCCAGCGCAGCAGTGCGCCCAGACCACCTGCCGGAACGTCCTCCGCGTCGTCCCCGTCGGCAGGAGGAACGATCAGTACGTCGGCGGCGGTGACGGCTGCCGCCCGGAGCAGTGCGTCGGCACGTACCGGGACCGGATCCGTCTCGCCCAGGATCCGTACGTCGCTTCGGCGCACCGCCACCTGGTCGGGCCGCTTGGCCACCGACTCGTCGTTCTGAGCGGGACCGAAATGGACGGTGGCCCACGGGCCGGCGCGGTCGGAGACCGGTTCCAGGAATGACAGCTGCACGCTTCCTCCTCCACTGGTCCCCGAGGCCGAGTGCCCGAAGGGCTACGCCGGACACACAGCAGGCCCCATGGAACATGGGCGTCATCAGTCACAGGAGCGCGCTTCCGGGTCCGGCGGTGTCCCTGGACTCTGCTGGGACGTCCCTGTTTGATGCGGGAGCCGCGGGGAACGGCAAGGGCCGTCGGGTGGCCGGCCCCGGTCCCCACACGGAGATTCCGCAGGTCAGAGCCGTGTCGGCCCCACTTCGTCCCCAAAGCGGTGATCGCTGTCGGGGCCCGTGCCGAACACCGGCAGGCGGACGGCCGGCGCGAAGGCAGGCGCGTAGGCGCATACTGGTCACAATGACAAAGCCATCTGCACCGAAGCGACACTTGCCCACCAGCCCCTTCAAGGCCCCGGTGGCGCCGCCCCCCAAGCAGTTCGCCGTGGGCGACCAGGTCACACACGACATGTACGGCCTCGGCCGCGTGATCGGCATCGAGGACGGAATCGCGGTACTCGTCGATTTCGGCTCGGTGCGCCAGCGGATCTTGAGTCCGTACACCAAGATGAGCAAGCTGTAGGACTGTTGTGCCCGGTCGCGGCACGCCGGCTCCGCTCATGGCCCGATTACGAATGGAAGACCTCTCATCGACCTGACCTCGCTGTTCTCCGCTCCGGAGGAGAAGTCCCGCTACGCCACCGCGGCATCGCCGCCTCCGGCGACGAACCCCTTCCAGGCCCCGGACTTCGGGGAGAACGAGACTTTCCTGTTCGAGGATGCGGGCGCATCCGTCTCGGACATGGGGACGGCTCACCACAGGGCAAGCTAGCTCCGACCCGTGACAGTGGCTTCGGCAGCCGGTCACGGGCCGTCTCGGTTTCCGTCCGCTTCGGTGAGGTTCACAGCCGTTCGGACAGGCCCCAGGGCAGGCTCCCCGCCCCGGGGCCCGGCATTACCCCCCTCGGGCCGCACTGTTCGAAAGGGTTGCCACCGCCGCTGGGAGCCCCCTGGGGCCTTTCCGGACTTCCGGCTGCACCAACGGGCGTGGGCGAGAAAGCACGCGTCTGCTCTCGGTCATTTCGTGGGCCAAGGCCTCGCCACGGGCACCCCTGGAAAAATACCCAGTAGGGTATGTGGCGCGGCGGCCCGCGCGAGGGCGTCTCGGTCCTCGTCGCTCCCCGTCGACCTCTCGATCCGCCGCGCTCTCCGCGGTCGACTGGACGTCGGCAGCGGT
Organism: Streptomyces sp. NPDC007905; assembly: GCF_042959345.1. Classification (NCBI taxonomy): domain Bacteria; kingdom Bacillati; phylum Actinomycetota; class Actinomycetes; order Kitasatosporales; family Streptomycetaceae; genus Streptomyces; species Streptomyces sp. NPDC007905. The sequence goes on from NZ_JBIBKS010000003.1 coordinate 249,081, forward strand.
CGGCGCCGACGCGAAAGGGCCCGGCCATGACCGGCACCGCAGCGCAGCCCCGCAGAGTGGACCCACGCCGGCAACCGCCCGCGCGCGCCCTCGGGCCGCAGTCGTGAGCGCCTTGCCGTTACCGACCGCGTCGCCGCTGCTGGAGCGCATACGGCGCGGGCTCATCGGCGACGACGAGGTGCTGGACGGCCCGTACGGCCCGAAGCGGATCGTCTACGCCGACTACACCGCCTCCGGCCGCTCGCTCGACTTCGTCGAGGACTTCGTCCGTGAGCGGGTGCTGCCCGCCTACGGCAACACGCACACCGAGAGCTCCCGCACCGGACTGCAGACGACCCGGCTGCGCGAGGACGCCCGCCGGATCGTACGGGACGCGGTCGGCGGCACCGAGGACGACCTGGTGATCTTCTGTGGCTCGGGGGCCACCGCCGCGGTCAACAAACTGGTCGGCATCCTGGAACTGCGCCGCCCCGACCCGCCGCCCCCGGCCGAACGGCCCGTGGTGTTCGTGGGCCCGTACGAGCACCACTCCAACGAACTGCCCTGGCGCGAGTCCGTCGCCGACGTCGTGGTGATCGGCGAGGATCCCGACGGCCACATCGACCTCGGTGCGCTGCAGGCGGGGCTGCGCCGGTACGCCGGCCGCCCGCTGCGTATCGGCAGCTTCTCGGCCGCCTCGAACGTCACCGGCATCCTGACCGACACCGACCGCGTGGCCCGTCTGCTGCACGCGTACGGTGCCCTGTCCTTCTGGGACTACGCGGCCGCCGCCCCCTACGTTCCGATGCGGGTCGCGGCGAGCGGGCCGGGCGCGGGTGACCGGAAGGACGCCGTCTTCCTGTCCCCGCACAAGTTCGTCGGCGGCCCGCAGACTCCGGGTGTACTCGTCGTACGCCGGGACCTGATCCGCAACCGTGTGCCCACGGCGCCCGGCGGCGGCACGGTCACCTTCGTCGACCCCCTCGTCCATCGCTACCTCGACGACCCGGTGGCCCGCGAGGAGGGCGGCACCCCGGCGATCGTCGAATCCGTCCGCGCCGGGCTGGTCTTCACGCTCAAGCAGGCGGTCGGCACCGACACCATCCAGGCCGCCGAGGAACACCACTGGCGCCATGCGCTGGCCCGCTGGGACGCCCATCCCCGGCTGGAGATCCTCGGCAACCGATACGCCCGCCGGCTGTCCATCGTCTCCTTCCGCATCCGCCACGACGACGGCACCCATCTGCACCACAACTACGTCGTCGCCTTGCTCAACGACCTGTTCGGCATTCAGGCCCGTGGCGGCTGCTCCTGCGCGGGACCGTACGGCCACCGTCTGCTGGCGATCGACTCCGCCACCTCGCACGCCCTGCTCGACGAGGTCGCCCGCGGCTGCGACGGCATCAAACTCGGCTGGATCCGGCTCAACTTCAACTACTTCATCAGCGACACCGTCCGCGACTACCTCGTCGACGCCGTCGACCTGATCGCCACGCACGGCCACCGGCTCCTGCCCGACTACCGCTTCGACCCGCGCACGGGCCAGTGGCACCACCACGCCGTCACCGAGGATCACCTGCTGCGGCTGACCGAGGTGGGCTTCACCGCCGACGGACGGATCACCGGCCCGGCCTCCCACCGTCGCCGGCTCGGTGAGGAGGCGCTGGCCGGTCAGCTGGAGCAGGCGCGCGAGCTGCTGCGCTCCCGTCCGGGCCGGCTGGACGCGGGCCCCACCGGGCTGCCCGCCGACTTCGAGCGCATGCGCTGGTTCCCGCTGCCGCCGGTCTGCCTGGAGCGCACCACGAGCAGCCCGGGGACGATCCCGGCGAGGACCAGCACCCCCGCGGTGGGACGGACCTGCCGCTCCATGCTCCACGCGGCCCGGGTGGAGCAGGGCGCCGACCGCTCCAGGTCGTGGCCCGCGGCGGCCCAGGCGCCGGTGCCGCCGGCCAGGGTGGTGGTGCGGACGCCCTGCTCGGCCGGCCGCTTGCCGGCGTTCCCGGAGCGGGCTCCTGAGGCGCGCACGAGCAGGACGTCGCCGCGCTCGGCGGCGTGCCGGATCTCGGGCAGGGCGTGCCGGATCCGGTCCAGGGGGACGTTGAGGGCGCCGGGCGGACGGCCGGAGGCGTACTCACCGGGGGTGCGCACGTCGATGACGGTCAGCCCGGGCAGCCGGCCGCCGACCAGGTCGGTACGCAGGGTGACGGGGGCGAGGGGGCCGGTCATGGCAGTGTGATCCTCCATGGTCGACGCCGCCCCGAACCGGGACGTACAGTACCCCTAGGGGTATGGGTCGAGGAGCGATAGTGGAACTGGAACTCGCGGGTGCGGAGCTGAAGTCCGTCCTGAACCGTCTGCGCCGCGCGCAGGGCCAGATTTCCGGCGTGATCCGGATGATCGAGGAGGGCCGCGACTGCGAGGACGTGATCACGCAGCTGGCCGCCGCGTCACGGGCGCTCGACCGCGCCGGTTTCGCGCTCATCGCGACGGGACTGCAGCAGTGCCTCACCGACGTGGAGTCCGGCCGCAGGAACGGCGAGGATCCCGAGCAGATGCGGGCGCGTCTGGAGAGGCTCTTCCTGTCACTGGCGTGAGGGCTCGCGCGGGGCGGCGGGCGCCCGCGCATCAGACCAACGCGTCGATCATCATGAACGCGGTCACGGCCAGGAGCACGAGGGCGCAGATGCGCTGAAGCGCGCTCCCGGACCTCTTGGAGGCCAGGCGTCTGCCGTCCCACGCGCCGAGGATCGCCGCCCCGGCGAAGGGCGCGATGACGGCCCGGTCCAGCCCGTCGGCCGTACCGGCCCGCATCGCCGGCGCGGCCGGCGAGTCGACGGTGGTGGCCGGCAGGCTGGTGCCCACGGCGTCCCGCATCCGCAGGCCGAGCACGCTCGCCGGCGCGGGCACGGCGAGGAAGCCGCCGCCGGCGCCGAGGACACCGGTGACCGCGCCGAGCCCGCTCCCGCGGCCGCCGCCCTGCCCGGTCGCACCGGCACGACCGTGTCGGACGCGGGACGGGGCCACGGCATGCGCACCGCGCGTGTCGGACGCGGGACGGGGCCACGGCATGCGCACCGCGGCCACCCCCGCCACCACGGCGAAGGCGGCCGTCAGGGCGGCCGCGGGCAGCCGCCCGGCGAGCGCGCCGCCCAGCATCGCGGGGGCGGCCGGCCGCGTCCAGCAGGGAAGCGGCAACGGCGGCGCGCATCCCGCCCGCGCAGGTGCACCCCCACCTGGCCGTCGGGGACGGGGGTATGTCCAAGGGTCCCCGGTCGGCGGGCACGAAGGCGGCCTGGGGAGCGGCACGGCGAGCGGGACAAGTGCTTGGGCGGTCCGGCGCGGGCTCGACACGACACCCAGGGAGTTCCGGAGCTGGTTCCGGCACGCCGTCCAGGGGGCCGCCGCCTCACCCGGCCGGGGCCGGGACGGCGTCCCGCCACGGGATGCGGGTGGCGGCCAGGGTGACGATCAGGGCCGAGGCCGCGACCGTGGCCATGCCGAGGGTGAGGCCGCCGGCGCCCGCGACGAAGCCGATGAGGGCGGGGCCGGCCAGCAGTCCCGTCGTCCCCATCGCGGCGACCAGGGCCAGCCCGTCGGGGCCGCGTTCGGCGGCGGCGACGTACACGCAGGGGGTCACGGCGGCCGCGCCCAGCCCGACGCAGGCGAAGCCGAGCAGGGTGGGCACGACCCCGCCGGCCGGCAGGGCGAGGGCCAGGCCGAGGCCGGCCACGGCGCTGCCGGTGCGCACGACGCGTCCGTCGCCCCAGCGGCTGCGCCAGCGGTCCGCGCGGACGCGGGCCAGCAGCATCATGACCGAGACGACCGCGATGCCCATCGGCGCCACCGCCGAGGAGGCCTTGACGACGTCCTTCATGTAGAGCGTCGACCAGTCGTTCATGGCGCCCTCGGTGATGGTGCCGAACGCCATGGCACAGCCCATCAGCAGCGTCTTCCCGGAGGGCAGCGCCGGGCGGGCCCGCTTCCTCGGTGTGCCCGGGTCCGCCGCCCGGGGGGTTTCGTCGGTCAGCAGGCCCGGGCGGGCGTGGGCGAGGAGCAGCAGCGACAGCGCGGCGGCCACCGCGAAGTGGGCCGAAACGGACGGGGTGAGCGTGGTGAGGCCGGAGGCCAGGAGGGCGGCGGCCAGCAGACCCGCGCTGAACATCGCGTGCAGCTGGGACATGGCGGTGCGGCCGTACGCCGCCTCCAGGGCGGCGCCCTGGGCGTTCATGGCGACGTTCAGGCAACCGACGGCGACTCCGTCACCGCAGATGACCAGCAGGGCGAGCGGGTAGTTCGGCACCACCGAGAGGGCCGCCAGCAGCGCCGCGAGGCACAGGGCGGAGGCGAGGGACAGGCGCCGGGAGCCGAGCCTGCGCATCAGGTGGGCGACGAGCGGGAAGGAGGCCGCCGCGCCCGCGCCGCAGGCCATCAGCAACAGCCCCAGTTCGCCGGCGCCCAGATCCAGCCTGGTCTTCAGCGCGGGCAGCCGGACGGCCCAGGTGGCGTACTGGAAGCCCAGGAAGCAGAACAGGGCCGCGATCGCCCACTTGGCGCGGCGGAAACCCGTGTGGTCCGGCGTCGCGGCCATCAGCTCGCCTCCCGGTGGCCGGCGGTGACCTGGGCCGACATGTACACCGCGTCGCTGCCGTACCCCGCGGGCAGCCGGGCCTCGCGGTGGGCCCGGTAGCCGTTGGCCCGCCAGAAGGGCTCCTTGCCGCCGACGGCGATCAGCGAGAGGGTCCGGAAGCCGCGCGCCCCGGCCGCGTCCGTCAGATGGCGCACCAGTGCGCTGCCCAGGCCCCTGCGCCGCAGCGGCGCGCTGACGACCAGGTCGTGCAGGTGGAGGTTGGGCGAGTGGTGGACCACCCGTTCCGGGCGGGCCAGGTCGGGGTAGCGGAACATCGGGTAGGGCAGGGCCAGTACGTAGCCCGCGATCCGGCCGTCGAGGTCCAGGACGAAGCAGGTGCCCGCCGCGGCCCGGGACCGCAGCGCGGCCTCGCCCTCCGTCAGCGGGGTGTCCGCGTACGCCCCGGCCTCCAGGGCCGCGACCTGGGGCCAGTCGGCCTCGGTGAGGCCCCGTATGACGTCTCTTCTCATGTCGGCATTGGTCCTTCCGAGCCGCGTGCGCACACGCACGGCAGTGGGCTGATGCCGTTGAAGCCCTGTGTCGTGTAGCTGGTGGCGTAGGCGCCGGCGGACAGGATCCAGACCGGGTCGCCGGAGGCGACGGCCCCGGGGACGCGTACCGGGTGCCGGCCGCCGCCGTAGGCGTCGTCGCTGTCGCAGGTCGGGCCCGCGACGACGGCGCAGACGTACGCCGCGTCGCCCTGGTCCGCCTGGGCGGGGAAGATCAGCCGGTAGCTCAACTGGTCCATCTCGTACAGGCCGTTGAACCTGCCCACGCTCAGGTACAGCCAGCGGGCGTGCGTTCCGTCCGGCTGCGTCCGCTCGGTGAGCCGGTACACATGGGCGCGGACGGCGCCGTGGTCGGCGACCAGGTGCCGGCCCGGTTCCACGACGAAGCCGAGCGGGGCCGCCGTGAGGCCGCTCAGGCGTTCCATGCCCTCGCGGATCACGGTGAAGATCTTGTCCAGGGGCGGCTCCAGGGGGTTGCCGTACCGGTCGAGGCAGCCCAGCGCGGGCAGGCCGCCGCCGAGGTTGACGTGGTCCGGTACGATCCCCAGCCCGTTCAGCGTCCCGAGCACCCCGGCGAGGGAGTCGAGGGCCTGTTGCCAGGCCTCGCCGGTCATCTGCTGGGAGCCGACGTGCACGGACAGGCCCGCCGGGACGAGTCCGGACGCGGCGGCCGTGGTCAGCACCCGGACGGCGTCCTCGCCCGAGCAGCCGAACTTGCGGTTCAGGCCCCACAGGGCGCCGTCCCCGCTGGTGGCGAGGCGGCAGAACACCCGGGCGCCGGGGGCGTGTCCGGCGATGGCCGTCACGTCCTGCACGCTGTCGGTGGCGAAGGTGCGGACGCCGAGCCGGTGGGCCTCGGCGATGTCCGCGTCGGATTTGACGGTGTTGCCGTAGTGGATCCGGCTCGCGGGCACGCCGGTGCGCAGGGCCTGGACGATCTCGGCGGGACTCGCCGCGTCGAAGCCGGCGCCCCGGTCCGCGAGGCAGGTGAGCACCTCGTCCACCGGGCAGGCCTTCAGGGCGAAGCGGACCTGGACGCCGGGCAGCTCGGCCGCCAGACGGTCGTACTGGGCCGCGATGCCGTCGAGGTCGTAGACGATGCGGTCCGCCGGGGCGGCGGCCAGCGCGGCGGCCAGCCGCGCGCCGATCTCCACGGTCACCGGTCCTCGTGCCCGGGTACGGTGTACCGGGCCGCGTCGACCAGCGCGGGCCAGGCCTCGGTCAGCAGGGCGAAGTCCTCGATGTCGCGTCGGGCCTCGGCCAGCAACCGTGTCCGGCGCGCGGTCAGCCGCTCGGCGAACTCCTCGTACCGGCCGCCCAGTTTGCGGTAGGCGGTGTCGAGACGGTCCAGGCGCCACACGTTCTCGGCATGGTCCAGGCCGGTGCTCTCGCGCAGGAACTCCACGATCCTGTCGGCCCGTACGTGCTGCCGGTCGTCCAGGAGCCGGGCGCCCTCGGTGGCCATCCGGTCGTAGACGTGGTGGAAGTAGAGCATCGAGAGCAGGAACTTCACGAAGCGGGTCTGATAGGCCAGGAAGCCCGCGTCGGTGCGGCGTTCGGGGGTGTAGAAGTTCTCGATGTGCCGGTTGTGCAGGATGCCGGGGAGTGTGGCGTCGTGGACGAGGTGGATGAGGAAGTAGTCGCTGCCGATGGTGTCGGTGGCCGGGGGCAGCGGGACGCGATCGTAGACGTCGTGGTGGAAGGCGATGTTGCACATGTCGACCCGCATCGGGTCCACCAGGGTCAGCGTGGAGCGGTCGCCGGTGAAGGGCTCCGTCCCCGCTCCGGTGAAGGACTCCTCGACCAGCTGCCGCTTGGCCCGCGCCGGCCGGTCGGCGGGCGCCCACAGGCCGACGACCTCGTGGTAGAGATCCTCGTCCAGACGCCGTATCTCCCCTATGTCGACGGAGAGTTCGCCGATGAAGGAGGCGCCGGCCATCGACACCGGGCGGTGGGCGTGAGCCGGGTCGAGGTCCGTGCGGGTGACCGCGGCCGACGCCTCGGCGGCGGGTCTGCCCAGCCACGGCAGTTCGTGGTGGACCGGGAAGACCGGCTCGGAGCCGAGGAGTTGGTAGGTGCTGTCGGAGTCCCTGCGGTGCACCGAGTGGCAGCCGAGCGCGGCGGCCAGCAGGAAGGCGCGGTCGGTGCAGGAGCCGTAGGAGACGCCGGACGGGAGCAGGAGACCGAGCAGCCGGTCCGGGTCGGGCGGGCCGGCCCGCCGGATCACGTGGCGCAGGAAGGCGCGCTGCGGCTGTTCGCCGAGGTGGTGCACGGTGACGTTGGCCGCGCGGGGCAGCGCGGCCGCGACGCGGGCGTGCTCGGCGCGGGTGCGGTCCTCGCAGGAGTCGAGGATCAGGAGCTGGACGTCGGCGCCGAGGTGGGTGGCGGCGTGGACGGCTTCCCGGTGGATTGCGGTGATGGTGGCCGGGCAGGCCCGGTTCGTGGGCAGGGACAGGCAGATCCGGTTCACTGTGCCCCTTCCGCGGCGGCCCATGAGTCGAGGCCCAGCAGCTTCCGGCCGAGGCCGGTCAGCTCCGCGGGACCGTACCGGAGGGCCTCCGGCCGGCGCGCGTCACCGAGCAGGGTGGCGTTCCAGTCGGGCGTGCCGAGGGTGCGCCAGGACTCGACGCGCGACGTCCGCAGCTCCGTGTGCTCCTCCAGGGCGGGCATCATCGACAGGTACTGGACGGCCCTGACAGCGTTGTCGGAGTGGTTCGGTGCCACGCCGTGCGCCAGCAGCCCGTTGAAGATCAGCAGGTCACCGGCCTGGAGGTCGGGCCGGACCACGGGGAGATCGGCGCGGTCGATCGCGGGCCGGATCGGGTCGCGGCCGGCCGGCTGGGCGATGCGCCACTCCTCGAAGCGGCGGAACAGTTGCGGGGCGCACTGGAAGCCGCCGAGCTCGGGCCCGGTGTCGTTGAGGGCGATGATGCCCTGGACCCGCTGCGGCAGCACGGCGAGGGTGGTGTCGACGTCCCAGTGCAACTCGATGTCGAAGCCCTCGTCGGTGGGATCGATCAGGGAGCGCGAACGGGTGCGGACGTTGGGCGGGTTGAGGTTCAGCCGGTCGAGGGTGACCCACAGCTCCTCGCAGTCCCACACGTCCACGAAGGCGTCGTACACCCGCTGGTTCTGGCGGCTGTCCCAGATGAGCTGGTGGTGGTACGCCTCCACGAAGCCGTAGATGAACAGGTGCTGGTCGAGTTCGGAGCGGAACTCCGGTTGCTCGTACCAGGTTTCGGGGCGGTCGGGGTCGAGTCCCTGGAAGTCCCAGGCGAATTCGAGCAGGCTCTTGGCCTCGCCGGGGGTGATGGCCTCCCGGACGACGACATAGCCGTACGTCTGCCAGAAGGCGAAGTCCTCCTCGGACAGCACCCGCAGGGGCCGGGACTTCTCGAGGTGGCGCAGCGGTGTCGGGGCGAGGTAGGTCTCGCCGTCCGCGCTGAAGTAGGGGCGGTCGGACGCCGCCCGGTGGAGGTAAGGGGAGGGCTGGTGCATGCCGTCACTCCGTGGTGATCGAACAGAAGTGCTCCCTCAAGCTGGACTAGACCAATTGCGGGTGTCAACGACTACCGGTCGGTACCCCCGGGAAAGTGCCGCCCAAGTGCCGCAAGACTGCCGCCCTTTGGGCAAAGGAAACGGCCGGCGCCGGGCCTCGGGGAGGCGCTCGGTGCCGGCCGCGGGACGGGCCGTGCGGTTCAGCCCGCGACGACGGCCTCCGCCGCCGCCACACCGCAGACGCGGGCGGCGCCGTGGGTGGCGATGTGCAGGGCGCCGCGCGGCGGGGCCTGTGGTACGCCCATCTCGACCACCACGGTGTCCGGGCGGCCGGCGAGCAGGGCGTCCAGGGCGGACCCCATCCAGTCGTGCCGGTGCTCGTCGCGGACCACGGCGACGACCCGGCGGCCGCTCGCCGCCGCGAGCGCCTCCCGGCCCGCGTCGGGCCCGGTGAAGGTTCCGGCCGTGCTGCCCGGCAGCAGCCGCCGCAGCTCGGCGGCCACCCCCCAGGGAGTCTCGTCGCCGACTGCGATGTTCGGGGCCGGGTTGAACCGGGCGACGTAGACCGGCTCCGTCACCGGCGCGGCGCAGGCGCCCCGGGTCACCCTCAGCGCACGGCGGGCCGCGACCAGGCCGATCTGCGGTTCCGGTACGACGGCTTCGGCGCCGTGGCTCGCCTCGGCGGTCCACCGCGCCAGCGCCCGCACCCGGGCCGCCGCGTCGGCCAGTCGCTCCTCGGGCAGCTCGCCGGAGCGTACGGCGGCCACGAGCGCGTCCCGCAGGTTCAGCACGGTGGCCTCGTCGCTCAGACCGCCGCCGACGCAGATCGCGTCCGCGCCCGCCGCTATCGCGAGGACCACGCCGTGCTCCAGGCCGTACGTGCCGGAGATGGCCCGCATCTCCATGCCGTCCGTGACGATCAGGCCCCGGTAGCCGAGTTCGCCGCGCAGCAGATCGGTGAGGATCCGGCGGGAGAGGGTGCCGGGGCGGTCCGGGTCGAGGGCGGGGACGAGGATGTGCGCGCTCATGACGGCCCGGGTGCCGGCCGCGATGGCGGCGCGGAAGGGGGGCAGTTCGCGCTCGTACAGCGTCTGGGCGTCCACGTCGATGCGCGGGACGGCGTGATGGGAGTCGACGTTGGTGTCCCCGTGCCCGGGGAAGTGCTTGGTGCACGCGGCGACGCCCGTGGACTGCAGGCCCTCGACCCAGGCGGCGGTGTGCCGGGCCACCAGGTCGGTGTCCGCGCCGAAGGAGCGCACGCCGATGACGGGGTTGTCCGGGTTGGCGTTGACGTCGGCAGACGGCGCCCAGTCGAAATTGACGCCGCAGGCGGCCAGGCGCCGGCCCAGCTCGCGGGCCACGCCCCGGGTGAGGCCGGGGTCGTCGACGGCGCCCAGGGCGTGGTTGCCCGGGAAGGAGGAGCCGGTGCGGACGTCCAGGCGGGTGACGTCGCCGCTCTCCTCGTCGATGGCCACGAGCAGGTCGTCCCGCTCGGCGCGCAGCTCGGCGGTGAGCGCGGTGACCTGCTCCTCGGTGACGACGTTGCGGCCGAACAGGGCGACGGAGGCGAGCCCTTCGCCGAGGCGGCGGCGCACCCAGTCCGGTGCGCTGGTGCCGTCGAACCCCGGCTGCAGCACGGCGAGGGCGTCGCGGGTGAGGGTGTCGGAGCCAGTGGCAAGAGTTGTCATCGGCGGTGTCATCCCTTCACGGCGCCGTCGGTCAGACCGCTGACGGCCTTGCGTTGCAGGAGGATGAAGAGGATCAGGATCGGCAGCGCGAACAGGGACGAGGCGGCCATCGTGGCGCCCCAGTCGTCGCCGAAGGCGGTCTGGAACTGGGACAGCCACAGCGGCAGGGTCTGTTTCTCGTTGTCCTTGTTGAGGATCAGGACGAGCGGGAACTCGTTCCAGGCGGTGATGAAGCCGAACAGCGAGGTGGCCATGAGTCCGGGCGCCAGCAGCGGGAAGATCACCCTGCGGAAGGCCTGGATACGGGTGCAGCCGTCGACCATGGCCGACTCCTCCAGCTCCTTGGGCACGGCGGCGACATAGCCGCGCAGCGTCAGGATGGTCAGGGGGAGCACCATCATCGTGTAGAAGACGGTGAGCGGGACGAGGCTGTCGAGCATGTCGTTGTCGCGGACGATCATGTAGATGGCGATGATCATGACCTCCCAGGGGGCCATCTGCGCCAGCATGAAGGTCACGATGAGACCGCGCCGGCCCTTGAACCGCATCCGGGCGAGGGTGAAGGCGGCGAACAGGGCGATGACGAGCGAGAACACGACCGACAGGACTGTGACGGTGACGGAGTTGCCCACCAGGGTCCAGAAGTGGTCGGCGTCGATCGCCTTCTTGAAGTGACCGAAGGTGACGTCGGTCGGGAACCACACCGGGTCGTCGGAGATGATGTCGCCGGTCGGTTTGAAGGCCGTGGCGAACATCCAGTAGACGGGGAACACGAAGCCGACGAAGAGGACGACGGCGGTCGCGTTGGGCCAGATACGGCCGAAGACCGAGCGCTTCACAGCTCGTCCTCCTCTTGCTTGAGCACCATGCGCAGGTAGTACGAGGTGATGACGAGCAGAACCAGGACGGTCAGGAACGAGATGGCGGCGCCGACTCCGAAGTGCTGGTTGCCGACGCCCTCGACGTAGGCGTAGATCGGCAGGGTCTCGGTGAGGTGGTCGGGTCCGCCCTGGTTCATCGCGAAGATCTGCGCGAACGACTTGAAGACCCAGATGACCTCGAGGAAGGTCGTCGCGTAGAGGAACGGCCGCAGGAAGGGCAGGGTCACCGAGGTGAAGCTCTTCCATGCGTTCGCGCCGTCCAGGGACGCGGCCTCGTACAGCTCCTTGGGAATCGTGGTGGTGGCGGCGTAGAGGTTGATCGCCACGAACGGGATCGACTGCCAGACGATCAGCAGGGTGACCACGGCGAAGGTGGAGAGCTGGGTCTCGAGCCAGTTGTGGTCGGCCATGGAGTGCCGGCCGAGCTTGTCCAGCACCCAGTTGACGACGCCGAAGCGCTGGGCGAACAGCCACTGGTAGACCGTGGTGGCCGCGATGACGGGCATGGCCCAGGCGAGGACGAGCCCCGCCATCAGCAGCAGCCGCATCTTCTTGCCGAGCCGGGCCAGCAGCAGTCCGATCAGGGTGCCGAGCAGCATGATCAGGACGACGTTGGCGGCGGTGAAGACGACGGAGCGCTCGACGACGTGCCAGAACTCCGTCTCGGCCAGGACGTCGCGGTAGTTGCCGACACCGTTCCACTCGGTGAGGTGCTGGATGAGCTGCCGCGGGTTGAGGTTCTGGAACGACAGCATGCCGTTCTTGACCAGGGGCCAGCCGAGCAGGACCACTGTGGCCAGCAGCGCGGGCAGCAGGAGCAGATAGGGGGCGGTGGCACCGCGGCGGCCGGACGGGGAACCGGAGGTGCGGTCCTCACCCCCGAGCGGCGCCGGTGTCCGGGCCTTGCGGACAGCGGGCTCCCCGGCCGTGTCCGTGCCTTCGGTCTGCACTGACATGAGTTGCCATCTCTTCCGTGGCGGTACTGGCCGTACCGGCCGTACGAACGACTGAGCCGGGGGCGTCCGCCGACGCCCCCGGCGCGGGTCATCAGTTCTGCTGGGCCAGGCGCTTGTTGATCTCGCCCTCGACCTCCTTGGCGGCGGCAGCGGGAGCCTTGCCGTTGAGCACCGCGGTCATGTAGGACTTGATCGGGTTCGGCGTGTTCTCCACCGCGGCCCACTCGGGGATCAGCGGGGTGGTACCACCGGCCGCGGCACCCGGGGCGGCGGCCTCGGCGACGGCGTTGCCCTTGAGGTTGGTCTCCAGGGACTGCTTGTTCGGGATGACGCCGTTCAGCTTGGCCAGCTCGCCCTCGTACTGGTCGGAGAGGGCGATCTTCAGGAACTCCTTGGCCAGGGCCTGCTTCTTGCTGCCCTGGGCGACCGCCAGGTTGGAGCCGCCCAGGAAGACGCCCTCGGGCTTGCCGGCCGTCGCGCCGGGGATGGTGAAGTAGCCGAGGTCCTTCTCGATGGCCTTGTTGGCCTGGATCGCCGTGCCGGCCTCCCAGCCCATGCCGATGAAGGCGCCGGTCTTGCCCTTGGCGAACACCTGGGCCTGCTGCGGGGTGGCCTCGTCCTTGTCCTTGGGGGCCTTGGAGTAGGAGGCGTACTTCTTGTAGATCGTCATGGCCGCGGCGACCTTGGGGTCACCGAGGTTGGAGACGTACTTGTCGCCTTCCTTCTTCACCAGGTCGGCGCCCTGGCCGATGGTCAGGCCGTCGAAGAAGTACCAGTTCTGGCCGGGCAGGTAGAGCGGCTCGGCGTCGGTCTTCTTGCCGATGGTCTCCAGGTCCTGGAAGAACGCGTCCCGGGTCTTCGGGGTGTCCTTGATGCCGGCCTTGGCCCAGATCTTCTTGTTGTAGATGACGACGCGGTTGGCGAAGTACCAGGGAGCGGCGTACTGCTTGCCGTCGTAGACGGAGGACTGCGAGACCGACGGGGTCCAGTCCGAGCCAATCTGCTGCTTCAGGTCGCCCAGTTCGGCGAGGCCACCCGTGGCGGCGTAGGCCGGGGTCTGGGTGTTGCCGACCTCGAGGACGTCCGGCGGGTTGGACTCGGAGAGGGCGGTGGTGATCTTCTGCTGGATCCCGTCCCACTTCTGGACCTCGAACTTCAGCTTGGCGCCGGTCTTCTTCTCGAAGGCGGCCTGCACGTCCTTGGACCACTGGGGCGGCGCCGAGCCGTCCATCGTCCAGACCGTCAGCGTCTGACCCTTGAAGCTGTCCGGTCCCGCGTTCTTCCCCGTGTCCTTGCCGTCGTCGCCGCACGCCGAGACGGAGACCATCATGCCCGCGATCACGATCGCGGCAGCCAGCTTGCGCTTCACGCCACCCTCCTCAGGGATGCCACTTATCCCCCCACGCCCTCGGCGGTGACCTGCGTACGACGCTGTTGCACGTAGGGCTCGGGACCTGGCCACTAATGGTGTAGACCAGTACGGTGGAGCTTGGCCTAGACCTTTTGAGGTGTCAAGGGTGGTTCCGGAAGGCGATCCGGCCGTTACGAGAAAGTCACCGGGAGTGCCTCCGGCCCCTCGGCGGCGGCGCGCCTGCTGGACTAGACCTCCCGCATCAGTTGGACTAGACCATAGGGCAGTTGGTCGCTATAACGGGAGCCCCCACACCCTCGGCCGGGAAGGCAGGCATGGCCACCGACGTCAGCAGCGCCCAGCACCCCAAGGGGGCGCCCCGCCGCGCCGCGCGCGTGCCGAAGTACTACCGGATCAAACAGCAGGTGCTGGAGATCACGCAGGCGCTCGAGCCGGGCTCGGCCATGCCCGCGGAGCGGCTGCTCGCCGTCCGGTTCGGCACCTCGCGCACCACCATCAGGCAGGCGCTGCAGGAGCTGGTCGGGGAGGGCCGGCTCGACCGCATCCAGGGCAAGGGCACCTTCGTCGCCCAGCCCAAGCTGTACCGGACCCTCCAACTCACCTCGCACACCGAGGACATGCGCGCCCAGGGCCTGGAGCCGGCCTCGCAGGTCCTGGACATCGGCGAGGTCGCGGCGGCCGCGAAGCTCTCGGGCCTCCTCGGCATCGATGTCGGCGAACGCGTCCTGCGCATCGAGCGGCTGCGGCTGGCCAGCGGCGATCCGATGGCGATCGAGACGACCCACCTGTCGGCGCGGCGCTTTCCCGGGCTGCGCCGGTCACTGGCGACGTACCCGTCGCTGTACACGGCTCTCGCCGAGGTGTACGGCGTCCATCTCGTGGAGGCCGACGAGACGATCGAGACCTCGCTGTCGACGCCGCGCGAGGCCCACCTGCTCGCCACCGACGTGGGCCTGCCGATGCTGCTGCTGTCCCGGCACTCGCGGGACGCCGAGGGCACACCGGTGGAATGGGTGCGCTCGGTGTACCGGGGCTCCCGCTACAAGTTCGTCGCCGCGCTGCGCCGTCCGGTGGCGGGTTCGTCCGGCGGGCGCGTCCGGGAGAACGGGTGAGCGTTCCGCACCCCGCCGGGCCCGGGCCGAGCCTCGCCGTCGCGCTGGTGCGGGCGCGGGAGGCGGCCTGTCTCACGCAGGACGAGCTCGCGGTGCGGTCGGGGCTGAGCGTGCGGGCCATACGCAATCTGGAGACCGGGCGCACCGCCCGACCCCGCAGGCAGTCGCTCGTCCTGCTCGCCGAGGCGCTCGGGCTGTCACCCGGTGAGGTGCGGCAGCTGTTACGGCTGCCCCGGGGCGACCGGCCGGCCGCGTGGGCGGGGCGGGCCGTGCCGGCCGAACTGCCCGCGGCACCCCGCCGCCGCCTCGTCGGACGGGAGCGGCTCACCGAAGCGCTGACGGCCCGCCTCCCCGGACCCGGCGGACCCGCCGTCGTCGTGGGGCCCCCGGGCGCCGGAAAGACCGCGCTGGTCCTGCACACCGCCCACGCGGTGCGCGACCGGTTCCCGGACGGGCAGGTCTTCGTCGACCTGCACTCCGCGTCCGGCCTCCCCTTCACCTCGGACCTGCTGGTCCACCGCGTCCTGCGCTCCCTCGGCGACGCCTGCGCCGCGCGGGACCCGGAGGAGGCTCGCGCCCGGCTGCGGGACGCGCTCAGCAGCCGGCGGGTGCTCGTGGTCCTCGACAATGCCGTCTCCGAGGCGCAGGTCCGGCCGCTGCTCGTGGACGGCGGGCGCAGCGCCGTACTGGTGGCCGCGCGCCGTGAACTGTCCGCACTGCCGGAGCGGTTTTGCCGTCCGATCGGCCCACTGGACCCTGGGACCTCCTACCGGATGCTGGCCGATCTGGTGGGTGCCGCCCGTACCGGGGCGGAGCGGCCGGCGGCGCTGAGCATCGTGAAGTCCTGCGCGGGGCTGCCGCTGGCCCTGCACATCGCGGGCCTGTGGCTCACGGCGCGCCCGCACCGCTGTCTGGGCGACCTCGCGGACCGGCTGGCGGACGAGCGGGACCGGCTGCGCTCCCTGTGCGTCGGGGACCTGTCCCTGCTCGCCAGCGTGAGAGCCTACTACCGCTCACTGCCGCCCCCGTTACGCATCGCCCTTCGGCAACTGGCGGCCGTGCAGGGGGACTTCGGTTTTCACGAGATGACGACCCGGGTGACGCCGTCCCGGCGGCTTGCCGTGGACCTGCTCGAGGAGCTGCTGCACCGCCAGATGATCCGGGCCGGCGAACCGGACCGGGACGGGCGCATCCGCTACCGCCTGTACGACGCGGTACGCCTGTACGCGGCGCACAGCACCGCACTGCCCCGCACGCGGCACCTGCACGGCCTGTAGGGAACGTCGTACGACCTGCGCGCAGCCGCGCTTCAGTCCAGGAACGCCGTCTCGATCCAGCGGCGCACCGCCCGCGGACGCATCCGGTGCAGGCGGTCGACGGTGTCGGCCACCTGCTGCGAACCGCCCACCGAAAGGAACTTCTCCCGTACCAGGTCGGCGTGGCCCGCCCGGGTCTCGGGACCGGCGGCGCCCACCGGTATCAGCCGGGTGCGGGAGACCGTACGGCCGTCCGTCAGCCGTACGGTGACCCGGGCGCCGGTGGCCTTGGTGGACCGGGAGAAGTCCCGGTCGTCGGTCTGCAACGCGCCGATCAGGTCGACTAGTTCGTCCCCGCCGAAACCGCGCAGCCATGGCACGGCCAGCTCGCCGGCCTCGCGCACGGCCTCGCCGAAGGGCGCGTCGGACAGGAACAGTTCACGGGTCATCTCCGTGTCGTGCTCCAGCCGTATCCGCTTCGCCAGCGCCCAGCGGTCGGGGTCGTCCAGAGACGGCGGGGAGAAGTCGTCCACCGAGAACTCGCCGGTGAGCAGGGTGGTGGCGACCGGGTAGGGCACGTCCAGGACCAGTGCGCCCAGCGGGGAGCCGGGGCCGGTGACGTACTGGGCGGCCCGCTCCCCCGCGAACAGCGTGTACAGGGAGGCCTCCACGATCACTTCGGCCACGTCCTGCGGCCTGACGGCGCCGAGTTCCTTGTGGATCTCGGCGGCGCAGTCCACGGCCGCGTCGATGCCGGGGCCGCCGGGATGCATCTTGAACGACAGCGTGTCGGTGTGCCAGCGGTGGCCCAGCCCCTTGGCCACCGCCTGCGGCAGCGGCACGGTCGCGAACCGGGCCAGGAAGCCGTCGCTGTGCTCCATGATGTCCGGGGCACCGCGCAGCCCGGCGTACGCCGCGTCGCAGGCGTCCATCGCGGTGCGCACCGGGGTGAAGGTGTTGAACAGCCGGGCGTCGCTGGCCAGGAAGGCGCGCATCAGCGGCCAGTTGGGCATGGCGAAGGCCAGTCCGAAGGCGTTCTCGAAGAGGGTGGCGGGGGCCCGGTCGCAGTGCAGGCGGCCGGCGACCGCGCCGGCCAGGTGGGTGTGCACGGCGCTCTGCCCGCGCAGCGGGCCCAGGGTCGCGGAGGCGGTGATGCGGGCCGCGCACTCGTTGGCCACGACCACCGCGCTGAGCAGCGACGGTCCGTCCAGCTGGCGGGCGTAGGCGAAGGCGAGCGGGACCGCGACCGTGGAGTTGGACAGGTGTCCGGCGTACGCGGTGTCGTCCAGGTTGAGCCAGGAACCGAGGGCGGCGAAGACGCCCGCGGCCTGCCGCGGGTCGCGCTGCATGGGGTGCCCGAAGGCCGCCACCAGCTTTCTGCCGAGGGGGTGCTGGAGACCGGCCCGGATGGAGGCGATCTGCGACAGCACCTGGCTCGCGGCGAGCTTCAGCACCCGGCACGGGATGTGCTGCGGGCGCAAGGCGGCCGCCCAGTGCGAGAGTTCGCGCAGCGGGGTGTCGGCGGGCGCGCGGCCGCGGGCGGCCCTGGGCAGGGTGTGTGCCTGCTCGGCCCAGTCGGCGCACAGGGACCGGGCGACGCTCTCCCCGAGGACAGCGGTCATGAGGCGGCTACCTTCCTTGCCGTGCGTGCGTCGAGGGCGGGAACACGACTGCTCGGAACACGACTGCGGGAGCACCGGCGAGCCGGTGCTCCCGCGGTGAGTGCCGTGCTCAGGCGGCCGGGACCTTGTCCAGGAAGCCGTAGACGGCCTTGATCCTGCCCTCGTCGTCGGTGACCAGGACGTCGAAGCCGATGGCGATCGGCTCGGCACCCGGCTCGGTCACCAGGCCCCACTGGAAGCGGGCCTGGTTGTGGTGGGCGTCGACGGTGCCGTGCAGCTCGAAGGCGAGGCCCTTGAACTGGTCGCGGGCACCGGCCACCACGGCCGCGAAGCCCTCGTGACCCTCGACCGCCGCGAGCGGGTCGATGTACGGGGCGTCGGCGGTGAACAGCTCGGCGATGGCCGCGGCGCGCTTGTCGGCGTCCGCCTCGTTCCAGATGTCGAGGTAGCGGGAGACGGTGGTGGTCAGGTCGCTCATGCGGGCGTTCTCCTCTGTGACGTGCTGTGACTTGTTCTTCGGACAGGTGGCTTCGTACGGGCTTCAGGGGGTGGCCGGCGCCCAGACCGGGAGGGCTCCGGGGAGCACCTCGAAGGTGGCCGAGGCGCCGATGCCGTGCTGGTACTCGCCGTCGTGCTCCAGCGGCAGCCGGTGGCCGTCGGTGCGCTCGACGGTGATCCTGCGGCCGCGCGCGTACACGGTCGCCCGGTGGTCCATGTGCGCGGCGGTCAGGGTCAGTTCGGGTACGTCGGCCGCGGCGATCCCGCCGCCGATGACGCAGACGTCGAGCAGTCCGTCGTCGAGCAGCGAGTCCGGCAGCACCAGGAACCGGCCGCCGCGGTACCGGCCGCCGCCGACGTTGGCGAGGACCGTGGGGCCCTCGTGCACGACCCGGCCGTCGACGGTGACCCGGCCCGGGTACGGCTCGTAGCCGGCGGCCGTGTCGGCGAACGCGCGGGCGTAGCGCTCGCGTCCGGTCAGCGGCAGGCCCCGGGCGGTGATCAGCGCATCGGCGATCACGCCCGAACAGGCGCCCAGGTAGACGTAGTTGCGGGTCTCGGCGAGGCGGCCCAGATCCAGGCGGCGCAGGCGGGCGCTGCCACCTATGCCGTGGTCGGTCAGGATCGCCTTCAGGGACTCGCTCCAGGGCCGGTCGCCCCACAGCATCTTGTACCCGGAGTTGCCGGTGCCGCCGGGCACCACCGCGAGGGTGGCGTTCCCGGTGACGGGCACCAGGCCCTGCACGGCCTCGCGAACGGTGCCGTCGCCCCCGATCACGACGATCAGGTCGGGCGCCCCGGCCGGCCGCTGCAGGGCCCGGCGCACGGCGACGGTGGCATCACCCGGTCCCGTGGTGCGGTGCACCTCGGCGCGCTCCAGGTAGGAGGCGCACAACTGCCGTACTTCCTCGACCAGTTCGCGCGAGTGACTGCCGGATGCGGGGTTGCCAAGGACGAGTGCCCGGGTGGGAGCCGGGGCTGCGGTGTCTGCCATGTCGGGCGTACTCCTTCGTCGGACGGCACCGCAGGACCGGGCTGGTGCGCCCCGGCGTCGCGGCGATCCCCACTCTGCCGGGGGGCGCTGTCACGGGGCTGACGTGGTGCTGACGCGGTACGGGGGGTGGACGGGCCGGCCGGGAGGGAGGCGGGGTCGTGGTGGGGCACGGCCCTCCTGTCAGCCGGGTGGAGCGGCCGTCACCAGGTGACGGGGAGCTCCTCCAAGCCGTAGACGAGGGTGTTCTCGCGGAAGCGGACGTCCTCGACGGGGATGGCCAGGCGGAGCGTCGGGAAGCGGGCGAAGAGCCGGCTCAGGCACACCTCCAGCTCCATGCGGGCCAGCGAGGCGCCGGGGCACAGGTGTGCGCCGAAGCCGAAGGCGAGGTGGCCGGAGGCGTTGCGGTGGATGTCCAGGCGGCCCGGGTCGGGGTAGACCGATTCGTCGTGGTTGGCGCCAGGGATCGCCACGATCACGCCCTCGCCCTTGCGGATGTGCGCCCCGCTTAGCTCGACGTCGGCCACCGCGGCCCGCACCTGGTTGTCCTGCGAGATGGACCAGTAGCGCAGCAGTTCCTCGACGGCCGGCTTGAACAGGGCGGGTTCGGCGCGCAGTTCGGCCAGCTGGTCCGGGTCGCGCAGCAGGCTGAGGACGCTCAGGCTGATCTGGTGGGCGGAGGTCTCGTGCCCTGCCACCAGGAAGAACCGGGCCATGGCCACCAGTTCCTGGTGGCTCAGCTCCCCGCTCGCCACATAGCGGGTGGCCAGCCGGCTGATCAGGTCGTCCTTGGGGTCCGCGGTGCGCTGCGCGGCCAGCCGGTCCAGGAACTGGCTCATCTCCACGAACGCGCCGTACGTCTCCTCGGGCGTCGCGTCCTGGGAGAGGATGACCCGGCTCTGTTCGGTGAACGTCGCCTCGTCCTCCTCGGGGACGCCGAGCATCCGGGCGATGACCAGCGAGGGCAGCCGCACCGCGAAGTTCTCCACCAGGTCGACCGGGCGGGGGCCCCGCTCCAGCTCGTCCAGCAGCTGCTCGACGAGGAGTTCCACCTCGGGGCGCAGGGCACGGGTGCGGCGGGCGGTGAACTCGGTCATCGCCATGCGGCGCAGCCGGCCGTGCTCGGGGTCGTCCATGCGGTTGAACGACATCACGCCGGGCTCCGGCGGCAGCTGGATCCGGATCGGGAAGCCGGGCTTCTGGTCGTCCGCGCTGAAGCGGTTGTCGTTGAGCACCCGGCGAACGTCCGCGTGCCGGGTGACCAGCCACGCCTCGCCGCCGCGTATGCGCACCTTCAGCGGGGGCTCCTTGCGGAGGTCCTCGTACGCGTCCGGGGGGCCGTACGGGCAGGACCGGGGCATGGGCCAGGCTGGAAGGGGCTCGCAGGAGTCAGTCATGGTTTCCTCCGTTGGTCCGGCTGAAATGGGGCGGGTTGTTTCGGCCATCGTGGAGGAGGTGGCTGACCTGGTTCTGACGCACGGCTGACGGGCACGCGGAGGTTCCTGTTTCCGCGTGCCCGTCGTTCAGAGTTGCACTAATCGCCGTGCGTGTGAGGTCCGGTGGCGAGTGCCGGTGCCCGGGGGCCGGTGGCGCGGTCCCCCGCGCCCCTCAGCGTGTTTCCAGCGCCCCCACGCACCCGGCTCAGGACGCTTCCGTCCCGCGCGGCAGCGCCTGCACCAGTGCCGCCACCAGGACGCAGATTCCCGCCTGGACCAGCAGGCTGGTGCCGAAGGCGTGGGCGTAGGAGTGGGCGTCGACGCGGTGGCCGGCGACGCTGAAGAAGACCACGCCGATCACCGCGATGCCAATGGCATTGCCCATCTCCTGGGCGGTGGAGAAGACACCGGACGCGGCGGCCGCGTGGTGCGGGGCCACGCCCTCCAGGACCAGCGAGGTGAGCGGGGCGACGACGAAGCCCATGCCGAACCCGCCGAGCACCATGGCCGGAATGCACCAGGCGACGGAGCCGCTGGTGTCCAGGTGCCACACGGTCTCGGCCAGCGCCACGTCACCCGCCGCCAGCAGCACCGCCCCCAGGGCCAGAACCTGCTTGCCCAGCTTGGCCGCGGCCTTCGGCGCCTGCACCGAGCCGATGAAGAAGCCGAGGCCGAGCGGGATGAACAGCAGCCCGGACCGCAGCGCGGACTGGCCCCGGCCCTCCTGCAGGTACAGCGCGAGGACCAGGAAGAAGGAGGCCATCGCGGCGAAGAACACCAGCAGGGAGACCACGCCCACGCCGAACGCGCGGTCCTCGAACAGGCTCGGGTTGACCAGCGGCGACCTGCCGCGGGCGGCCTTGCGGCGCTGGGTGTACCAGAACGCGGCCAGCAGCGGCACGGCGGCGACCAGGCACTCCCAGGTCCAGGTGGGCCAGCCCTGCTCGCGGCCCTCGACCAGCGGCAGCACGACGGCGGTGAGTCCGGCGGTCACCAGGACCACACCGGTCAGGTCGAGTCCGGTGCGGCCGTCGGCCCGGGACTCGGGCACCACCTTGGGGGTCAGCAGCAGGACCACCGCGCCGATCGGCACGTTGATCAGGAAGATGGTCCGCCAGTCCCAGCCGAACACGTCCGCCTTGATCAGCAGGCCGCCGATCAGCTGGCCGAAGACGGCCGAGGCGCCGAGGGCCAGGCCGTAGGCGTTGAACGCGGCGACCCGGGCCTTGCCCGAGTAGGCCGTGGTCAGGATGCCGAGGACCTGCGGGATGACCAGCGCGGCCGCGGCGCCCTGCACCGCGCGCGCCGCGATCAGCTCGCCCATGTTGGGCGCGATGCCGCACGCCAGCGAGGCGAGCGTGAACAGGGCGAGGCCGATGGAGAAGATGCGCCGGCGACCGTAGAGGTCGCCGAGCCGCCCGCCGGTGATGAGCATGGCGGAGAGGCCGATGTTGAAGGTGGCGGCGACCAGCTGGATCTCGGCGCTGGTGGCGTGCATCCCCTGCTGCAGGGAGGGGATGGCCACGTTGACGATGAAGAAGTCGAGGTTGGTGATGAACAGGCCGGCCAGCACGACCAGGAGCGCGCCCCAGGCGGGTGCGCCCGCGGCCTCCTCGATGTCCGGTGGCGGTGCGGCCGAGGCCGCGCTGCCGGTCAGTTCCGCTTCGGTGGTCATGGACGACCCTCCTAGGTCGTTTCGCGCTGGTGGAATTGGGGCCGAGGGGGTGCGCGACGCACGGCAGGGCACGGGACGGCACCCGGTACGGCGCTCATCGGGTGACTGTCCCGCACCCTGCTGACACGGCGCTGACACGGCCTCGTTCGCTCAGCTCACGGCGGTGGCGACGACTCGCTGCAGACGGTGCGCGAAGTGCGCGGTGACGGCCTGGGCGTGGGTGTCGATGTAGAAGTGGCCGCCCTCGTACTCGTTGTGGCCCAGGTACGTGGGGGTGCGCCCGGCCCAGTGGGTCATGGCGTCCGGGGCCTCCTGGAGCGGGTCGCTGCGGCCGCCGTAGGAGGCGAGCGGGCAGCGGACGCCGGCGCCGTCGTCCTCGTACTGGGCGGCGACCCTGAGGTCGGCGCGGAGTGCGGGCACGACCAGGGCGAGCATCTCCGGGTTGTCGTAGATCTCGGCCGGGAACGACCCCAACCTCTTGATCCACTCGACCAGTTCGGGTTCCGGCATCCGGCTCTGCTCCTCCGTCGGCTGGAAGAAGCCCTCGGGCGACCAGCCGGACATCCCGACCATCGCCGGTACCGGGCCGCCCTCCTCCTCCATCCGGATCGCCAGCCGGAACGCCAGCTGGGCGCCGAGGCAGTGGCCGAAGAACGCGAACGGGCGCTCGTCGAGATCGTTGAGCACCGCCTCGTGCAGGGCGTCGAGCAGCGGCCAGAACTCCTCGTAGGTCGGCTCGTCCCGGCGGTTGTGACGGCCGGGCAGGGTGACGGCCTGCGGGGAGATGTCCGGCGGCAGCAGGCGTTCCCAGTCCCGGTAGATGATGGCGCCGCTGCCCGCATGGGGCAGCAGGAACAGCCGGATCGAGGCGTCGGGCGAGGGCTCCACGGGGTGGAACCAGTGCCCCTCGCTGGACATCTGCCGGCCGATGGTGCCGATGGCGGTGGTCACGACTGCGTACTCCCAACGGTGGTGGACGGGCCGAGGGCGCGTACCGCGGGCAGCAGCACCTCGGCGATCTCCTTCAACTGCGGCTCGGGGTCCAGGGATCCGATCCGTACGACCAGGTGCCGGGCACCGGCGCGGACGTAGTCGCCGAGCCACTCGGCGCACTTCTCGGCGCTGCCCCAGGCGTAGGCCTGGATGCCGCGCATCTGTTCCAGGGAGCGGCCGTAGTAGTGGCTGATGTAGTGCTCGAGTTCGGCCCGGGCCGCGCTCTCGTCGCCGTTGACCGTCACCGTGGCGTACAGCGCGGGGGTGACCGCGCGGCCCGCCTCCGCGGCGAGTTCGGCGATACGGCGGCGGGCGCGGGCGTAGGCGTCGACATCCGGGAGGAAGGGCAGCCAGCCGTCGTAGCGGGTCGCCGCGCGGGCGAGCACCTTGGGGGTGTCGCTGCCGGCCAGCCACAGGGGCGGTCCGCCGGGGACCGCGGGTGCGGGGAGCCGGTCCAGGTTCTCCGGCTGCCAGTACTTCCCCTGGAACTCGGTGGGTTCCCCCTCCTCGCCGGAGCGCCACGCCGTGCGCCACAGGGCGGTGATCTCGTCCAGGCGCCCGACCCGGCCCTGGAAGGAGGCGCCGACGGAGGCGAACTCCTCCTCGGTCTCGGCCATGGGGAAGCCCGAGCCGAGGCCGAGGATCAGCCGGTCGGCGGCGACATGGCTGAGGCTCGCGACCATGTTGGCGCCGATGAGGGGGTGGCGGAGGGCGGGGGTGAGGGCCGCGGTGCCGACGGTGATGCGCCGGGTCGCCGCCGCTGCGGCCGAGAGCACGACGAGGGGGTCGAGGCGGGGGCGGGCGGTCAGCGAGTCCCCGGCCCACAGGGAGTCGAACCCGAGGGCCTCGGCCTGCCGGGCGAAGTCCAGCAGGGGGGCGGCCGCGTAGGTGCCGTTGATGGCCTGCTCCCGGGTGGGGAGCAGGATGCCGATCCGCAGGGGCTCGGTGCTCATGGACAAGTCCCTCTCCAACATGGGCTTCGGGGATGACGTCATACGGTGCTCGCGAGCGGATCCCTGGCCGGTGCCGTCAGCTGATCCCGCACCGCGCGGCGCAGGATCTTGCCCGACGGGTTACGGGGCAGCGACTCGCTGAAGTGGTACGTGCCCGGGATCTTGTAGTCGGCGATCCGGCCCCGCAGGGACAGCAGGAGTTCGCGGGGTGTGGCGCTCGCGCCGGGCCTGAGCACCACCACCGCGTGCACGCTCTCCCCCCAGCGGTCGTCGGGAAGGCCGACGACGGCGGCGTCCGCGACGGCCGGGTGTGCGGCCAGTGCCTTCTCGACCTCGGCCGGGTAGATGTTCTGGCCGGCCACGATGATCGTGTCGTTGATGCGGTCGCACAGGTGGAGGTAGCCGTCCGCGTCCAGGTAGCCGGCGTCGCCCATGTGCAGCCACTCCCCCACCAGGGTGCGGGCGGTGGCCTCGGGCAGGTTCCAGTAGCCGAGCATCCGGGAGGGGGCGCGGACGCAGATCTGGCCGATGGCGCCGGGCGGGAGCGTCTCGCCGTCGGGGCCGATCACCTTGATCTCGTTCCCGGGGCAGGGCTTGCCGACGGAGGTGAGCACGGGGCTGCCGGGGTGGTGGGCCTCGGGTGGCAGGCAGACGGCCACGCTGCCGGTCTCGGTGCTCGCGTAGATCTGGGCGAACTCGCAGCGGTAGGTCTCCAGGCACTGCTTGAGCAGCGTCTCGGACATGGGCGCCGCACCGTAGGCGATCTTGCGCAGCGACGCGAACGCCTCGGGGCCCGCGCCGCGTTCGGCCGCCATCGCCTGCAGCATGGCCGGGGCGGCGAAGGTGGTGGTGACGCGGTGGGCGCGGATGAGGCGTACGGCCTCCTGCGGGTCGAACTGCGGCATGATCACGTTCGTGCCGCCGGCGTTGAAGGTGTGCAGGAACCAGCCGATGCCGGCCACGCCGAAGCCCGGCAGCGAGATCAGGGCCACGTCCTCGGGCAGCCAGTCGATCCAGTCCACGCCGTGCTCGCGGCTGGCGTGCGGCAGCGTGAAGAAGCTGCGGTGGGCGAGGACCGCGCCCTTGGGCAGGCCGGTGGTGCCGCTGGTGTAGATCTGGATGACCGCGTCGTCCGGACCGGTGCCGGGGGCGGGGTCGGTGTCGGGCTGGTCGGCGGCCCAGGCGAGCAGGCCCGCGCCGCGGGCGGGTTCGCCGTCGGCGTCGGTGCCGTCGACCCGGATCACCCGGTGCAGCCCGCGCAGCTGGTGCCGGACGGTGGCGACGGTGTCCCAGAACTCGTCGTCGACGAAGATCAGGGCGGCGCCGGAGTCGCGCAGGATGTGGTCGACCTCGCTCGGGGTGAGCCGCCAGTTGACCGGCACCAGGACGGCGCCCGCCTTGGCGCAGGCGATCATCACCAGGTAGTAGGTGGCCGACTCGCGGCCCAGGTAGGCGACCCGGTCGCCGCGCCCGACCCCGCTGGTGCGCAGGGCGTGTGCGGCGCGGTTGCTGTCGCGGTGCAGCTTCTCGTAGGTGGTGACCCGGCCCTCGCAGACGATCGCCGGGTGGTCCGGGCGGCTCCCGGCGTGGGCCCGGGCGGAGTGGTGGAGCGTCCAGCGCTCCCTCGGTATCTCAGTCATCGTGGTTTCCCGTCCCTTGCGTGACGTCACGCCGCCGGCACCGGGCCGAGCTGCCCGTCGACGAACTGGGCCAGCGCGCGGACCGTGGGGTGGTCGTGGGTGAGGGAGGCCGGCAGGGGCAGCCGGAAGGTCTGCTCCAGGGCGGCCTTGACCTGCTGGGCCATCAGGGAGTCCAGGCCCAGCGACACGAACTCGGTGGACACGTCCAGCTCGTCGCCCTCCTCCAGGTGCAGGACGGCGGCGACCTTCTCGCGGACCACACCGGTGACGGCGGCCAGGCGTTCGGCCCCGGGCAGCGCGGCCAGCGCCGTGAGGTCGAGGCCGGTGCCGTCGTCGTCGGGGGCCTGCCGGGCCAGCCGGTCGTAGAACAGGTCGCCGGTGACGCTGCCCGAGACGTAACGGTCCCAGTCGAACTCACCGACGATCCGCTGGGTGCGTGGCCTTCCCCACAGCCGGGCCAGGGTGTCCAGGGCCCGGGTCGGGGAGAAGAAGCGGACGCCGCTGCGTTCGATCTCCTGGCTGAGGTGCTCCTCCAGCCGGGCCGACATGCCGACCCGGGCCCAGGCGCCCCAGTTCACCGAGAGCCCCGGCACCCCGCGCCGGCCGCGCCACTCGGCGAGTGCGTCCAGCGCGGCGCTGGCGGCGGCGTAGTGGCCCTGCGTGGCGCCGCCGAGGACGGAGGCGATGGAGGAGTAGGTGACGAAGAACTCCAGCTCGGGGAAGGACTCCTCGGCGGCCTCGTGCAGCAGCCAGCCGCCGTAGGCCTTCGCCGCCAGCTGGGCATCGATCGACTCCCAGGTCAGCTCGGAGACCAGCTTCTTGTCGTAGGAGCCGGCGGCGTGCACGATCCCGCCGAGCGGGTACGGGCCGGCCGCGAGGTGCCGTACCAGGCGCTGGACGTCCTGCGAGCGGGAGATGTCGGCGCGTACGACGTCGATCTCGGCGTCGGCGGCGAGGTCCGCGAGGAACGGGGAGGCCTCGTCGGTGGCCCGGCCGCTGCGGCTGACCAGGGTCAGGTGCCGGGCGCCGAGGGCGACCAGTTTGCGCGCGGTGACCAGGCCGAGGCCGCCGAGACCGCCGGTGACCAGGTAGGTGCGGTCGGCCCGGAGGCCGGTGGGGCCCTCGTCGACGGGGCCGGTCCGCTCCTCGGCCGGGTCCTCCGGGAGCGTCACCCAGGCGCGCCCTGCGGGGTCGGACAGGGCGGTGCGCAGGGCCTCGCCGGTCTCGTCCAGCCGGAAGCGGGGCGCGGTGTCGTCGGAGCCGGTGGCGTGCACCACGGCCACCGCGGGGACGGTGAGCGTGGAGCGGAACGTGCCGTCGTGGCGGACGAGGACCTCGTCGCCGGCTGCGAAGCCGGTGCCTTCGGCGGCGGCGAGAACCGTGCCGCGGGCCAACCGGCCCAGCAGCGGCGCGGGTTCCTCCTGGGCCCCGTCCTCCTCCGCGCGCTCGGCGCGGCCGGTGTCCAGGGCGGTGCGGGCGTCCTCGGCGGTCAGGCCGACGGTGTGCACGCGGACCTGGACCTCCTGGGGCCCGGGCGCCCGGTCCGTGACCGCGGCGAGTGCCAGGTCGGACAGGTCGCCGGAGTCGGGGGCGCGCAGTTCGAAGCCGCCCTGCCAGGTGAGGGTCGAGTCACCGGCGAGCAGCCGGCGGACATAACGGCGGCCGGGGCGGTGGGCGACCTGGTACTCGCCGGACGGCTCGGACCGCCACTCGTCGGCGAGCGGGGCGAGGCCGCTGCCCGGGGCGAGGTCCACGAGGGTCGCCCGGTACTGCGGGTACTCGGTCAGCAGCACCCGGCCGAAGCCCCACAGGGTGGCCGCGCCGAGGTGGCCGCCGTCGCCGGCCGGGTCGCCGGGCAGCCACTGGGCGCCCTCGGTGACCAGCCAGAGCCGGGGCGGCCGGGGCGTGCCGGAGGCGTCCAACACGCCGATCAGTGCGAGGAGTTCGCGGTAGTTGTCCTCGCACTCCGCGCGCAGCCGGCCGACCGACATCGGGGCCGGGAGCTGCCGCCAGATCCGGCAGACGTCGGTGACGGTGGGGTCCTCCAGCGCCGCCTTGAGGTCCGTGAGGTCGGGCAGCCAGGTGACCTTCAGGCCGGGCTCGGCGGCCAGTTCGGCGGCCCGGACCGCGGACGGGTCGAGCAGGACGACGTGCCGGGCCGGCGCGTGCTCCTTGGCGGGCAGCGCCCGGCGCACCCAGTCGGGGCGGTGCAGGAACTGGCGGCGGCCACCGCGGCCCTCGGGCCGGGCCATGCGGACCCCGAGCAGCTCGGCGACCGGGTCCCCGTTCTCCAGCAGCAGCACGTCGGCCAGGCGCCGGTCCTGCTCGCCGCGGACCCGGGCGAGGACACGCAGGTTCTCGCCGCGCGGCTTGCGGAAGTGGCGTACGGAGGCGATCTCGCGCGGCACGAACACCGGGCCCTCGGGGTCGAGGACGACCAGGGCCTGGACGGCGGCCTCCAGCAGCTCCGCCGGGACGTGCTCGACGGCGGTGGCGTCGCGGCCGGTCAACTCGCCGGTGACCAGTGCCCCGGCAGGCAACGTCTGCCCTTCGAGGAGCGGCGTCCGGTGCGTGCTCTCGGCGTGCCGGCCGGAAGCCTGCGTACTGGACGTATTCGGGCTTTCGGCCGCTGCGGCGAGTGGGGGTGCCCCCTGCTCGAAGAGCTTGGGGGAGCGTGCCGGGCGTCGTGACGGGGCGAACGTTGTTTGTTGGGGCGCTGCGTCGGCGTGCCGGGCGGCGCGCAGCAGGAGCCGCATGCGGGGGCCCTGGGGGCGGCCGACGGAGGCGAGGTCGGTGTAGATGTCCTCGTCGTCGATCCGCTGCCCGGCCGGGGCGAGTGTTGCGTCCAGTTCGGCCAGCTCCGAGACGGGCACGAGGGGTTCGCGTTCCGCGGCGACCACGGCGGTGGCGTGCAGGTTCTCCTCGCCGCCGACGACCGTGAACACCTCCACCTCGGCGCCGCCGCCCGGCCGCGGCCGCCAGCGGGTGGTCAGCGCGGTCAGGGTCTCGGCGGGCAGCTCCAGCGGGGTGAGCAGCTTCAGGTCGCGGACGGCGGAGCGGGCGTGGCCCTGGACCGCGTCCTGCACGGCGAGCAGCAGGTCGACGTAGGCTCCGGCCGGCAGGACGGTACGGCCGCCGTCGGCGAGGTCGGCGAGCGCGCCGAGTTCCTCGGTGGTGAACTCCGCGTGGAACTCCCGTACTCCGCTGGCGAACCGCTCCTCGACGCCGAGCAGCAGGTGCCGTGCGGTGCCGTTCGCGGCGGACTTGCGGGGGGTGGCGGTGGGCAGCCAGTAGCGCTTGCGCTGGAAGGCGTAGGTCGGCAGGTCCACGCGGGCGGGCACGGGGTGGCCGGCGTGGTAGGCGGCGAAGGAGACGCCCAGCCCGGCCGCGTAGTAGTCGGCGAGGGCGGTGAGGGTGGTCGCGGTGGTGGTGTCGCGGCGGCGCAGGCTGGCCAGCCACAGGTGGTCCTCGACCGTGACGCTGCGCCGGGCGAGCGCGGTGAGCCCGGCCTGGGGCCCGATCTCGATCAGGGCGTGCCGGCCGCGTTTGGCGACGGCCCGGATGCCGTCGAGGAAGCGGACGGGTTCGCCGATGTGCCGCACCCAGTAGTCGGGGTCGCCGATCTCGCGGAACCGGGCCAGGCGTCCGGTGACGTTCGAGATGAGACTGATCTTCGGCTCGTGGAAGGTGATGCCGTCGAGGGCGGCGCGGAAGTCGTCGTAGACCTCGGCCATCAGCGGGGAGTGGAAGGCGTGCGAGACCTTGAGGCGGTCGACGCGGACGCCCTGGCCCTCCAGGATGGCGACGACCTCGTCCAGCGCGGCCGTCGCACCCGAGATCACCGTCTGGTCGGGGGCGTTGATCCCGGCCAGGGCCAGGTCGGCGTGGCCCTCCAGCAGGGGCGCGACCTCCTCGACGGGCGCGGCGACGGCGGCCATGCCGCCCTCGGTGCGCACGGCCTGCATCAGCCGGCCGCGGGCGGCGACCAGCCGTACCGCGTCGGGCAGGCTGAACAGGCCGGCCACGGCGGCGGCGACCGCCTCGCCGATGCTGTGCCCGATGAGCACGTTCGGGCGCACGCCCCAGGCCATCCACTGCTGGGCGAGCGCGTACTCCAGGGTGAACAGGGCGGGCTGGGTGTACTCGGTGCGGTCGATCGCCTCCGGATCGGCGGCGGTGCCGAGCAGCAGCTCGCGCACGGAGCGGTCCAGGTGCTGGGCGAACAGCAGGTCGCACGCGTCCACCTGGGCGCGGAAGACGGGCAGGGCCGCATAGAGGGCGGCGCCCATGCCGGCGTACTGGGAGCCCTGGCCGGTGAACATGAACGCGGTCTTGCGGATGCCGGAGGGCCCCTCGTGCTCGGCCTCGGCGGCCTTGTCCAGCAGCCGGACGAGCGCGGCGCGGTCGGCGACGGGGGCGGCGACGCGGTAGGGGTGGTGGGTGCGGGTGGTGTTGGCGCTGTGGCACAGCGCCGGCACGGAGAGGTCCGGCCGGTCGTCCAGCAACTGCCGGTAGCCTGCGGCGTGCTCCCGCAGGGCGGTGGCGTTCTTCGCGGACAGGGTGAACAGCGGCGCGGCACCGTCCTGTGCCCGCGGCTGCCCGGCCGGCTCGGGCGCCTGCTCCAGCACCACCGCGCCGATGGTCCCGGCGAACCCGAAGCTGTTGACGACCGCGCGCCTGACCTCGGCCTCCCACGGCTCGCAGGCGGTGGGGACCCGTACCGGGTAGAGGTCCCAGGGGATGCGTCCCGAGGGGGTGTTGAGGTTGATGTGCGGGTAGATCGTGCCGGAGCGCAGCTGGAGCACGGTCTTGATGACGCCGACGATGCCGGAGGCGGGCTCCATGTGGCCCAGGTTGGTCTTGACCGAACCGACCAGCACCGGCCGGTCCTTGGTGTGGGAGTCGACGAACACGTCGCCGATGGCGCCGAACTCGATGGGGTCGCCGAGCGGGGTGCCGGTGCCGTGCGCCTCGACGTACTGGATGTCCTCGGGCGCGAGGTGGGCGGCGGCCAGGGCGGTGCGGATGACCTTCTCCTGGGCGGGCCCGTTGGGCACGGTCAGGCCGGCGCTGTCGCCGTCCTGTCCGACGGCGGTGCCGCGCACCAGGGCGAGGATCCGGTCGCCGTCGCGCTCGGCGTCGGAGAGCCGCTTGAGGACGACGATCCCGCAGCCCTCGGCGCGCGCGTAGCCGTCGGCGGCCTCGTCGAAGGTCTTGCACTGGCCGTCCGGGGAGAGCATCTGGGCGTTGGAGAACATCACCGGGATGCGCGGGTGGTGCAGGGCGTTGACGCCGCCGCACAGCGCGATGTCGGTCTCGCCGGCCCGCAGGGCGTTCACGGCCAGGTGCAGCGCGACCAGGGAGGACGAGCAGGCGGTGTCGACGCTCATGCTCGGGCCGCGCCAGCCGAGGAAGTAGGAAAGGCGTCCCGACAGCGGGAACATGGTGATGCCGGAGGCCAGATGGCCGTCGAGCTCCTCGTACGGCAGCGAGTCGAGTTCGAGCGCGTAGTCGATGGAGCTGGCGCCGATGTACACGCCGCCGTTGCCGCGGCGCAGCGGTGCCGGGTCGATGCCCGCGTGCTCCAGCGCCTGCCAGGCGGTCTCCAGCAGCAGCCGCTGCTGGGGGTCCATGTAGCGGGCCTCCTTCGGGGAGATGTTGAAGAAGGCGGCGTCGAACAGGTCGATGCGGTCGAGGAACCCGCCGGCCGAGGCGCGGATCTTGCCCTTGTCGTCGGGGCCCTCGGGGGTGAACGCGTCGACGTCCCAGCGGTCCCGCGGGATCGGGACGATTCCGCTGCGGCCCTCCTTCAGGAAGGCGTCGAACTCGTCGGGCGAGCCGCTGCCGCCGGGGAACCGCAGACCGATTCCGACGATCGCGACCGGCTCGGGCGCCTGCTCTGATTCCGTACGCGGCATGGAGCGACTCCTCAAGCTTCCTGGATGGCCTGGGTCAGGTGGTCCACGAGGTGGGCGATCGTCGGCTCGTTGAAGAGCACGTTGACGTTGATCGACAGGTCCAGGAGCTGCTCCAGGCTCTGTCGTATCTCGGTCAGCCGCAGCGAGGTGAGGCCGAGATCGAAATAGCTGATGTCGAGGGGGAGATCCTCGGAATCGTCCATGAGAAGTACGGCCTTGAACTTCTCCAGGACGATTGACTCGATTTCTTCGGCGAGCTCACTGCGCGGCAGGTCGCGCAACCGCTCGATCGTGCTGTCGACAGGTGGCATGCGGTCATGCAAGCAGCGCCGGCTGACGCCCCACTGACGACCCGAGAGCGCTTCCTTGGCCGGATCGACGCGGTCAGTCACGCGTCAGCGCGGGGTCAGATTCCGCTGTCAGGCTCGCATTGCTTCAAGAAATCCACACGCCATATCCGAAAGGCTGAAGATGCTTCGCGAAGCCGCGCAGGAGGAGAGTGCTGAGGCACCTTCCGGATTGAAGAGTTACGACCTCTATATCGCGGGCAAGGACGTCGCCGGGGACGGCTGGGTCTACACCGTGAGCGGACGCTCCCTGCTGGAAGACGTGTTCACCAGCGTGAGCCTGAAGCGCTCCCTCGAACAGGACCCGGAGTCCGAGGCGGCCAAGCACCCCTACGTCGTCGGGCGCTGCGCGATCGCGGACGACGCCGCCATCGACCTGGCCACCCAGGCGGCCGCCACGGCCGCCCCCGACTGGGCGGCCGTACCGCTGGAGCGGCGGATGCGGCTGGGCACCCGGTTCCGCGAGGAACTGATCAAGCACCAGGACGAGTTCCTGCGCATGCTGGTCGCCGAGTCCCACCCCGTGAAGCTGGCCCGCTGGGAGCTGAGCTGCCTGCTGCAGATCTACGCCCCGGGCTCCCTGCGCTGGTACCTGAAGCAGATGCGGGTCGAGAAGGAGTACAACGGCCGCAAGCTGATCCTGCACCGCCAGCCGGACGGCGTGGTCGCCTTCAACCCGCCGCAGAACGCCCCGCTGCCGAGCGCCGCCCTGTGCGTGCTGGCGCTGATGGCCGGCAACGCCGTCGTGGTGCGGGCGCCCCGCAGCATCGCGCTGTCCACCATGTGGCTGCTGCGCGACATCGTCGCCCCGCTGCTGGAGGAGATCGACGCGCCGGCCGGTGTGCTCAACGCGGTGTGCTCCAACCCGAAGCAGACCATGGACCGCTGGATCGCCGACCCGCTGATCAACGACATCTTCTACATCGGCGGCAGCCAGGAGGGCCTGCGCTTCGAGCAGAGCTGCGTGGCGCACGGCAAGAAGCCGATCCTCGAACTCGCCGGCAACGACGGCATCGTGGTGTGGAAGGACGCCGACGTGAAGTGGGCGGCCGAGGCCATCACGGAGGCCTTCTACGGCTCGGGCCAGATCTGCATGGTGCCCAACTACGTGCTGGTGCACCCCGAGGTCGCCGAGGCGCTGATCGCCGAGGTGAAGGAGCAGGTCAAGGGCATCAAGCCGGGCCTGCCGGAGGAGGAGGACGTGCTGCTGTCGCCGGTCAGGCGCAGCGAGCGGTTCTTCCGGCTGCTGCGCCAGGCGCTGGACAACGGCGCCGAGCTGGTCACCGGCGGCAACCGCACCGAGGTCGACGGCACGGTGTCCGAGACGGGTGTGTTCCTGCAGCCGACGGTGGTGCGGGTGGACGGCCTGGACCGGGCGCGGACGTACGACGTGGTCCGGGAGGAGACGTTCTTCCCGCTGATCCCGATCGTGGTCCCCGAACGCGACAACGACGACGCGCTGCTGGAGGCGTTCCTGCAGTTCGTCAACAGCAACGACTACGGGCTGCGCAACTCGCTGTGGTCGCGCTCGGACCACGTCATCGAGACCTTCGTGCGCCGCGTGGTCAACGGCGGCCTGCTGAAGGTCAACGACTCCCACATCGGCTTCCTGCCGTACCTGCCCAGCCACGGCGGCACCGGCCGCACCGGCGGCGCCTTCGGCGAGGCCAACTACCCGATGCTCAAGACCTCCCACGTCCAGGGAGTCAGCATCGCCCGCGACGTGAGCCCGTACGACGCGGTCTTCGGCGCCTGACCCCCCGTCCACGTCCTCCGGAGGTTTCCCGTGCGTTCCCTCGATGCTGCCCGGACCGTCTGCGAGCGGTTCCACCCCGGACTGCTCAAGGAGCTGGAGCAGATTCCGTACACCGAGCGGGAGCGGCCCGGCAGCCCGGTGATCGACCTGTTCCGCATCCACGGCGGGGTCGGTCTGCTCATACCCGAGGCCTACGGCGGCCAGGGCGCCGCCCCGCTCGAGGCGCTGCGGGTCCAGCTGGCCCTGGGTGCCCTGTCGCCGTCGCTGGTCGCGGCCGTGTCCATGCACCACTTCACCGTCGCCATGCTGTACTCGCTGGCGGTCAAATCGGGCCGGCTCACCGGCGCGCAGACCGAGCTGCTGCACCGGATCGTGCCGGAGCAGCAGGTGATGGCCTCCGGCTGGGCCGAGGGCCGTACCGCGCAGAACATCCTGAAGCCGGCCGTGACCGCGCGTCCGGTGGAGGGCGGGTTCCTGCTGTCCGGCTCCAAGAAGCCGTGCAGCCTGTCCCGTTCGATGAGCCTGCTCACCGCGTCCATCGCCATCCACGGCGAGGACGGCGGCGAGCCGGAGCTGGCGCTCGCGCTGGTGCCCGCCGACGCGCCGGGCATGTCCGTGCACGCCTTCTGGGGCAACGACCTGCTGGCCGGCGCGGAGAGCGACGAGGTGCGCCTGGAGGACGTGTTCGTCCCGGCCGAGATGGTCGTCCGGGCCGGCGCAGATGACCCCACCCGCCTCGACGACCTGCAGTCCGCCGGGTTCGTCTGGTTCGAGATGCTGATCTCCGCCGGGTACGCGGGCAGTGCCGCCGCCCTGGTGGAGCAGGTGCTGGAGCGGCAGCGGGGCAGCGTCGAGGAGCGGGCCGCGCTCGCCGTCGACATGGAGGCCGCCCTCGCCCTGCTGGAGGGCGTGGCCCGCGGCACCGGCCCGGAGCCCGGCGACGAGGAGTCGGTGGCCCGTGTGCTGGTCGCACGGTACGCCGTGCAGAACGCGCTGCCGGACATCGTCGGGCGGGCCCTGGAGCTGCTCGGCGGCCTCGACTTCATCAGCAACCCGGCGAGCGCGCAGGCCGCTGCCGCCACTCGCGCCCTGGCCTTCCATCCGCCGTCCCGTATCGCCGCGGCCGAGCCCTTGCTCGCGTATGTCGGCGGGGGGCCGCTGGTCCTGGCGTAGAGCTCGGCCGGTTCGGCCGAGTGGGCGACCGCGGGCCGGCTGTGGCCGGTCGCGCGCACGCGGCGGCGGCCGCACATCGAGCACGGCCCCGCGCCCCTCCGGGGCGCTCCCCCACCCACCCTTTGGAGTGAGCGACACGTGACCGTCATGCAGGAGTCTCCGACGGCGACCGCCGCCGACACGGAGGCGGAGATCCTCAATCTGTACCGGGCCCACCTCAGCAAGGGCCGGGCCACACTCGCCGAGCTGTTCGGCAGCCACATGGAGGTGGCGTCCGAGGGCGCCTGGCTGACCACCAGCGACGGTGAGCGCTTCCTGAACGCCGGTGGCTACGGCGTGTTCATCATGGGCGCCCGCCACCCGATCGTGATCGAGGAGGTGGAGCGCCAGCTGCGTACCCACCCCACCGCGACCCGGATCCTGCTGGAGCCGACGGTGGCCCGCGCCGCGCAGGCCCTGGTGTCCGTGCTGCCGGCCGGTCTCGACCGCGTCCACTTCGCGCTGTCCGGCGCGGAGGCGGTGGAGACGGGTCTGAAGCTGGCCCGCGCGAACGGCCGCAAGCGGACGATCTCGATGCGCGGCGGCTACCACGGCAAGACCCTGGGTGCCCTGTCGGCGACCGCCAAGGACGTCTACCAGGCGCCGTTCCGCCCGCTCATTCCCGACTTCCAGCACCTGCCGTTCGGCGACGCCGACGCGCTGGAGGCCGAGCTGAGGGCCCACCCGGGCGAGGTCTGCGTGATCCTGGAGCCGGTCCAGGGCGAGGGCGGCGTCATCGTCCCGCCCAAGGGCTACCTGAAGCGGGTCGAGGAGCTGGTCCGCGAGTACGACGGCTTCCTGATCCTCGACGAGGTGCAGTCCGGCTTCGGGCGGCTCGGCGAGTGGTGGGGCGCCGACATCGAGGGCGTCGTCCCGGACGTTCTGCTCACCGGCAAGGCGCTCGGCGGCGGCGTGATGCCGGTGTCGGCGGCCGTCGCCACCCGCAAGGCGTTCCGCCCCTTCGACAAGGACCCCTACGTCCACACCGCCACCTTCTCCGGTCAGCCGGTGCTGATGGCCGCGGTGCAGGGCGCGATCCGGGCCGTCAAGGAGGAGCGCCTGGTCACCCGGGCCATGGACCTCGGCGCCCGGCTGCTGCCGCGGATCACGGAGGTGGCCCGCCGCAACATCCCCGAGCTGGTCGTGGACGTGCGCGGCCGGGGCCTGCTCATCGGCGTGGAGCTCGTGGAGGCCGGCCTGGCCGGCGAGCTGCTGATCGAGCTGTTCAACCACGGCGTGGTCGCCAACCACTCCATGAACGGCAGCTCGGTGGTGCGGTTCACCCCGCCCGCCGTGCTGGACGACACCGACGTGGACTTCCTCGTCAACTCCTTCGACCTGGCCACCCGCGACCTGATCAGGGGCGCGGCCAAGATGCCGGAAGGCGGTAACTGATCGTGCGGCACGTCGAACTCGATGCCCTGATACCCGCGGAGCAGGCCGAAACGGTCCTGCACGCCGTACGGCGCTGGGAGAAGTACCCGGACCTGGCGCCCCACGTGAACGCGACCACCGTGCACGCCTCCTACCCCGACCCCAAGGCCTCCTCCAGCTGGGAGCTGCACTTCCGCAGCGGCCTGCTGCGCTGGACCGAGGACGACACCGTGCTGCCGGACAGCGGTGAGATCCGCTTCGAGCAGTCCGACGGCGACTTCGACTCCTTCTCCGGGACCTGGTCGGTCCGGCAGTCCGGGGACGACGTGACCGTCCGCTTCGACGCCGACTTCGACTTCGGCATCCCGAGCCTGGAGGGCATCCTCGACCCCATCGCCGAGCGGGTGATCAAGGAGACCGTCGCCTGGGCGCTGACCGGCCTGTACCCGGCGGTGCGCATCCAGGGCGGCATCGAACTCACCGAGCCCGCCACGGTCGGCGCCCGGTAATCCGCCGAGGAGCTGACCATGGACCAGGCGAACCCCTTCGAGACACCCCGCACGTACTCGCTGCACCGCGCCGAGTACCTGGTGGGCCTCGCCGTCACCACCGGCCTGATCGTCTACCACTTCGGCGACATCCGCTGGCTGCCGGCGATCGGACTGTTCCTCTACATCGACCTGATCGGCTACGTCCCGGGCGCCCTCGCGTTCCGCAGGAGCGGTGGCCGGCCGATCCCCAAGGCGTACTACGTCCTCTACAACGTCATGCACAGCCTGATCACGCAGGGCGCGGTGGCCGCACTGTGGTGCTGGATGGTCAAGCCGGAGTGGGCGCTGCTGGTGCTGCCGTTCCATCTGTTCGGCGACCGCGGCCTGTTCGGCAACTTCATGAAGTCCTTCGCGCTGCCCTTCGAGCCGGTGCGCCAGGAGGGCTATCTGCGGCTGCTGGACGACCTGGGCCTGCCCCACCCGAAGCCGGTCGGGCACGTGCCGGACCCGGTCCCGGTCGGGCACGTTCCCGCCCGTGCCGTACGGGAGACGGAGGCCGTGCGATGACCACCGCGACCGACATACGCGCCGCCCGCCGCCCGGTCCGGCAGGACCCGGCCGAGCGCCGCCGTGCGCTGTACCACCTGGCCTCGCCGGTGTCGGTGCTCACCACCGGCCCCGAGGACCGGATGCACGGCACCACCGCCAGCACGGTGACCCTGGTCTCGCGCTCGCCCCTGCTGGTCGGGGTCGTCCTGCGGGCGGGTTCGTCCTTCGCCCGGCTGGCGGCCGCCGAGGGCCGGTTCGCCGTCAACGTGCTCGGCGGCGACCAGGCCGCCGTGGCCCGGCGGTTCGCGGACAGCGGCCGGCCGGACGGGGACGAGGCCTTCGCGGGCCTGGCCTGGACGGCGGACCGGTACGCGCACGCCCCGCTGATCGCGGGCGCGCTCGCCCACTACGTCTGCCGGTTCCACTCCGCGCACGCCGCGGGCGACAGCGAACTGCTGCTCGGCCACGTGGTGCGGGCCACCGCCGACGACGGGCTCCCCCTGTTCAGTTACGCCGGCGGGCTGTACGCCGGCTCCCTGCGCCCGGCGAAGGAGGCCGCCGCATCATGACCGCACCCGTAGCTCCCGAGGCGGACTGGGACAAGGCGCCCGGTCTGCTGGACGGCGCGAAGGAACTCACCCTCGGCCCCGAGGAGTGCGACCTCGCCTACTGGATCACCTCGGTGGCCCAGGGCACGCTGCGCGACCGCGGGGTGACCGGCCACCACGAGAGTGCCGTCACGCCCGACTTCCTGAAGGCACCCGGCCCGCTGCGCGAGGCGCTGGTGCTGGAGTTCGGTTTCCGGGCACTGGCGGAGGAGCTGGCCACCCGACTGCTCGGCCACTACGTCTCGATCGCACCCGGCATCCCCCAGATGGAGTTCTACGCCACCCAGTTGATCGACGAGGCCCGGCACGCGCGGGTCTTCCGGCAGCACCTGGTGGAGCTGGGCGTCCCGGCGGACACGCTGCTGAAGGACATCGAGGAGATGGCCCGGGACTACCGCAAGCGGGTCCTGGACCCGGTGGTGGACTTCACCCTGGACATCGTCCGCGACCAGGCCGACTTCCCCGGCGGGGTCGCCGTGTTCGCCATCATCATCGAGGGCGTGCTCGCCCCGGCCGCCGAGCTGAGCGAGCGCAAGTGGACCCCGCTGTCCCCGGCGACCGGCGAGATCTCGCGCGGCACCGCGATCGACGAGATCCGTCATCTCACCGTCGCCAGCACCATCCTGCGCGACCACCTGATCGAGCACCCGGAGTACAAGCCGCGGTTGCTGGAGATCCTGCGCTCGGGCGTGAAGCTGTGGGACGAGATCCCGGACCGGGAGTTCGTCATCCACCGCGAGGAGCTGTTCCAGGAGGGCATGCACCAGCACGCCGACCGGATCGGGGACTACGAGATCTGGCCGGGCGTGCGGCTGCTGGACACCACCGCCGAGCAGCGCTACGACATGGCCGAGCAGTGGACCGACGAGATGGCCGAGGTCCGCATGACGTACATGGGCCTGCCGGTCGAGGTGCTCGCCTCGGAGGCCGGCGCATGAGCACCGGCCGGGCCGCGGTCGTCACCGGCATCGGGTCGTACGTCCCGCCCAACGTGGTGACCAACGACGACCTGGCCGAACGGCTCGACACCTCCGACGCCTGGATCAGGTCGCGCACCGGGATCGCCGAGCGCAACGTCATCACCCCGGGCACCTCCACCGGCGATCTCGCGGTGGAGGCGGGCCTGAGGGCGCTGAAGTCGGCGGGCGACGAGCGGGTCGGGGCGGTGGTGCTGGCCACCACCACCCCCGACCAGCCCTGCCCGGCGACCGCGCCGCAGGTGGCCGCGCGGCTGGGGCTCGGGCAGGTGCCCGCCTTCGACGTGGCGGCCGTCTGCTCCGGGTTCCTGTACGGCCTGGCCTCGGCCGCGGGGCTCATCGCGGCCGGGATCGCCGACCGGGTGCTGCTGATCGCCGCGGACGCCTTCACCACGATCATCAACCCGGAGGACCGCACCACCGCGGTGATCTTCGCGGACGGGGCGGGCGCGGTGGTGCTGCGGGCCGGCGGCGCCGGGGAACACGGGGCGATCGGCCCGCTGGTGCTCGGCAGCGACGGCGAGCTGAGCCATCTGATCGAGGTACCGGCGGGCGGCTCCCGGCAGCGTTCCAGCGACCGGCCGGTCGACCCGGAGGACCACTACTTCCGGATGCTCGGCCGGGACACCTACCGGCACGCGGTGGAGCGCATGACCGCCGCGTCCAACGAGGCCGCCGAGCGCGCCGGATGGCGTCTCGACGACATCGACCGGTTCGTGGCGCACCAGGCCAACGCCCGGATCCTGGAGGCCGTCTCGGACCGGCTCGGCATCCCGGCCGAGCGGCAGCTGAGCAACATCGCACGGGTCGGCAACACCGGCGCCGCCTCGATTCCGCTGCTGCTCGCCGAGGCCACCGCCGAGGGCCGGCTCGCGGCGGGCCACCGAGTGCTGCTCACCGCGTTCGGCGGAGGCCTGTCCTGGGGCGCCGCCACCGTCGTCTGGCCGGAGCTGCAAACCATCTGACCGATCGTCAGCAACTCACATCGATCACTCATATCGATTCAGCGGTACGCGCGGCGCGTACACCCTCGAAAGGAACCGACATGCTGGAGCAGCTCAAGGAAATCCTGTCCAACAAGCTCAAGGTGTCGCCCGAGTCCATCACTGCGGAGGCAACCCGGGAGGACATAGAGCTGGACTCGCTGGCCGTGGTGGAGCTGTCGCTGCTGCTGAAGTCCGAGCTGGACCTGGACATCAGCGACGACGATCTCCTGGAGGCCGAGACCGTGGGCGACATGGTCCGGCTCATGGAGGAGCGGAGCGCGACGGTCTGATGGCCGGGATGGACATCGCCGTCACCGGGCTCGGCCTGGTCACCCCGGGTGGTATCGGGGTCGGGCCGAGCTGGGCGGCGGTCTGCGACGGCAGGCCGGCCGCCGCCCTGGATCCGGTGCTGGTCGACAACCCCGTACAGATCTCCTGCCGGGTGCCCGGTTTCGACCCCGAGACCCTGCTGAGTGCGCGGCGCGCGCACCGCCTGGACCGGTTCGTGCAGTTCGCGCTGGTCGCCGCGCACGAGGCGGTGGCCGACGCGGGCCTCGACCCGCAGACCTGGGACGGCGCGCGGGTGGGTGTGGTGCTGGGCTGCGCCGACGGCGGACCGGGCACGGTCGAGGAACAGCACCATGTGCTGCGCGAGCAGGGCGCCGACCGGGTGTCGCCGCTGCTGCTGCCCATGCAGCTGCCGAACATGCTGGCCGGGCAGACGGCCATCGAGTTCGGGGCGACCGGGCCCAACCTGGTGGTGGCCACCGCCTGCGCCTCGGGCGCGACCGCCATCGGCACCGCCCGGGACCTGCTCGCCCTCGGCCGCTGCGACATCGTCCTCGCGGGCGGCAGCGAGGCCATGATCACTCCGCTGGTCATGGCCGGCTTCGCACAGATGGGCGCGCTGTCCAAACGGCACGACGACCCAGCGGCCGCCTCCCGTCCGTTCGACGTGGACCGGGACGGCTTCGTCGCCGGGGAGGGCGCCGGGATCCTCGTGATGGAACGCGTCGCGGACGCCCGCGCCCGGGGCGCGCACATCCACGGCCGGATCATCGGGTACGGCGCCACCGCCGACGCCCACCACATGACCTCGCCGCACCCGGACGGCACCGGCATCGAGGCGGCCGTACGCGCGGCCCTCGCCGACGCGGGCGCCGACCCGGACGACGTGCAGCACGTCAATGCCCATGGGACTTCGACCCCGCTCAACGACCTGTCGGAGGCCCGCATGATCCAGCGGACCCTGCGCGGGGATCCTCTGGTCACCTCCACGAAGGGAGTCACCGGTCATCTGCTGGGCGCCGCCGGCGCGGTCGAGGC
Source organism: Streptomyces sp. NPDC007905 (assembly GCF_042959345.1). Classification (NCBI taxonomy): domain Bacteria; kingdom Bacillati; phylum Actinomycetota; class Actinomycetes; order Kitasatosporales; family Streptomycetaceae; genus Streptomyces; species Streptomyces sp. NPDC007905. The sequence goes on from NZ_JBIBKS010000003.1 coordinate 290,311, forward strand.
CGCGTTCGCCGTGCTGAGCGTCGAGCACGAGTTGATTCCGCCCGTCGCCAACCTGGTCATGCCCGATCCCCGGATCGAGATCAAGCTGGCCCAGACGGTCACCGGGATGCCCATCGACCTTGCTCTGAGCAACTCGCTGGGCTTCGGCGGGCAGAACACGGCGCTGGCGATCGCTCCCGCCTGACGTACGGCGCCAGAGCCAGACAGCCGTCCGCCGGTCCGCCGCGGGCGGCTGTCGCACGTTTCCCTCTCCCCAACCCCTTTGATCGGTTCAGGAGTCAGCCATGTCCACCAGTGGTTCCCCGCCCCAGTCCGGTCGGCTCGGTACCGGGCACATCCTCTTTCTGATCGTCGCCGCCGCGGCCCCGCTCTCCGCCATGGTCGGTACCGTTCCGCTCGCCTTCGCCTTCGGTAACGGCCCGGGCGTACCCGCGGCCTTCCTGTTCGCCGGGATCACCCTGCTGTGCTTCTCGGTCGGCTACGCGGTCAGCGCCCGCCGTACCGGAGGTTCCGGCGGTTTCTACGCCTCCGTCGCCGACGGGCTCGGCCGTCCGCCCGCGGTGGCCGCCGGCTATGTCGCGCTGCTCTCCTACAACTGCGCGACCGTCGGGCTGGCGGGCGCGCTCGGCTACTTCACCCAACTGGTGCTGGCCGCCCATGGCCTGACGGTGTCCTGGGAGTGGTGCGCGGCCGTCGGTCTGCTGCTGACGGCCGTGCTCGGCTACCGGGAGATCGCGCTCAGCGCCCGGGTGCTGGCCCTGCTGATGCTCGGCGAGATCGGCGTCCTGGCCGCCCTGGACGTGGCGATCCTGGCGCGGCACGGCCTGCACGCCCTGCCCGCCGCGTCCTTCTCCCCGCACATCGCGGCCGGGCACGGCGTCGGGGTCTCGCTGATGTTCGCGTTCGTCTCCTTCATCGGCTTCGAGTCGGCCGCCCTGTACGGCAAGGAGGCGAAGGACCCGCGGCGCAGTGTGCCCCGTGCCACCTACGCGGCCGTCACCCTGATCGCCGGTTTCTACGCCCTCACCAGCTGGCTGACGGTCGGCGCGGTCGGCAGCGACCGGGTGCGGGAGGTCGCGGGCAAGCAGATGGGCGATCTGTTCTTCGTCCTCGGCGACGACTTCCTCGGCAAGGCGGGCAGCACCGGGCTGCAGATCCTGCTCTGCACCAGCCTGTTCGCGGCGACGCTGGCCCTGCACAGCGCCGCCAACCGCTACGCCCAGGTCCTCGCCGAGGACGGCCTGCTGCCGGGCGCGCTGGCCGCGGAACACCCCAGGCACCGCTCCCCACACCGGGCAAGCCTCGCGCAGAGCGCGCTGACGGTGGTGGTCGTGGGCGGTTTCGCCGTGGCCGGTCTCGACCCGTACGCCGACCTGACCACCAGCATGCTCGGCCTCGGCACCCTGGGCATCGTCGCCCTGCAGGCGCTGGCCGCGCTGTCCGTGCTCGGGCTGCGGCTGCGCGGGGGCGGCCACTGGTGGCGGGAGACCCTCGCGCCGCTGCTGGGCTTCGTGGGCCTGGCCGCCTCGGTGTGGCTGGTGGTCGGCAACTTCGACATGCTCACCGGCTCCCCCTCCGAGGTGATCGCCGCCCTGCCCTGGCTGCTGCCGCTCGTCGCCCTGGGCGGCCTGCTGTACGCCGCCCGGCTGCGCTCCGCCCACCCCCTGCGCTATCGCCTGCTCGGCGCCCGGCACAACGCGGCCGCCGCCCCCGGCCTCTCCCCCGCCTCCCCCGCTCTGTCAGGAGACCGCCATGCATGATCCGAACGAGCTGATCGAGGCCGGCCCGGACGCCGTACGGCGTCTGGCCCGCCGCCGCTACGACCTCGACCTGGACTCCCTGAGCCGGGCACTGCGGGCCCGCTCGGCCACGCAGGCCGAGGTGACCCGGCTGCGCACCGAACTGAACCGCACCGCCAAGGCCCGCCGTTCCGGCCCGCCGACCGAGGCGGAGAAGGAGGTGGCCCGCGCGCTGCGCGCTCAGGTGCAGCAGGCGGAGGGCGCCGCGCGCACGGCCGCCGGCGAGCTGACCGGCCTGCTGCTGGGCGTTCCCAACCTGCCGCTGGACGCCGTACCGGACGGCGACTCGGAGAAGGAGGCGGTGGAGGTACGGCGCGGGGGACCCGCCCCGCGTCCGGCGGACGGCGCCCGGCACCACGCGGAGATCGGCGAGGCGCTCGGCATCCTCGACTCCTCCGCGGCAGCCAGGCTCTCCGGCGCCCGGTTCAGCGTCTCGCACGGTGCCGGGGCGCGTCTCGAGCGGGCCCTCGGCGACTTCTTCCTCGACCTGCACACCCGCGAGCACGGCTACACCGAGCAGTCGGTGCCGTTCCTGGTCGGCCGTGACACCATGACCGGCACCGGGCAACTGCCCAAGTTCGAGGAGGACCTGTTCCGCACCCAGGTCGGCGACCGTGAGCTGTTCCTGATCCCGACCGCCGAGGTGCCGCTGACCAACCTGGTGGCCGGACAGCTCCTGGACGCCCGGACGCTGCCGTACGCGTTCACCGCCCGCACCCCCTGCTTCCGCGCGGAGGCGGGGGCGTACGGCAGGGACACCCGGGGTGTGCTGCGGCTGCACCAGTTCGAGAAGGTGGAGCTGGTGCGGATCTGCGCGCCGGAGGTGGCGCAGGAGCAGCTGGAGCTGATGGTCGCGCATGCCGAGGAGTGCCTGCGCCGGCTGGAACTGTCCTTCCGTACGGTGCTGCTGCCCGCGGGCGACATGGGCTTCTCGGCACGGATGACGTACGACATCGAGGTGTGGCTGCCCGGCGGTGGCTCCTACCGGGAGATCTCCTCGGTGTCCGACTGCGGCACCTTCCAGGCCCGTCGCGCCGACATCCGGGTCAAGCGGGCCGACGGCCGCAAGACGCCGGCGGCCACGCTGAACGGCTCGGCCCTGCCGATCGGCCGCACGGTGGCCGCGCTGCTGGAGCAGGGAGTCCGGGACGACGGCTCCGTGGTGCTGCCCGAGGCCCTGGTGCCGTACACCGGGTTCCGGCGGATCCTGCCGGGCGGGAGCACCGAGTAACCACGCACGGAAACAGGCGCCGAACCACACCGCGACGAAGGGGCGGGAGCCGGGGATCAGGCCTCGGCTCCCGCCCCTTCGGTGATTCACGCACCCGTCATGTGCACCCCGCCGTCCACGTGGACGATCTCGCCCGTGGTGCGCGGGAAGAAGTCCGACAGCAGGGCGACGACCCCACGGGCGGCCGGGTCCGGGTCGGTGAGGTCCCAGCCGGCGGGGGCCCGTTCGGTCTCCCAGACGTCGGCCAGCTGCGAGAAGCCCGGGATGGACCTGGCGGCCATGGAGCGCAGCGGGCCGGCCGCGACGAGGTTGCAGCGGATGCCGCGGCCGCCGAGGTCGCGGGCCAGGTAGCGGCTGGTGGACTCCAGGGCGGCCTTGGCGACGCCCATCCAGTCGTAGTGCGGCCAGGCGACGGCCGCGTCGAAGGTGAGGCCCACGACCGAGCCACCGCGCCGCTCCAGCAGCGGCAGACAGGCCGTGGTGAGGGACTTCAGGGAGTACGCCGAGACGTGCACGGCCGTGGACACGTCGTCCCAGGTGCCGTCCAGGAACGAGAAGGCGCCCCGTGGGCCGTAGGCGATGGAGTGCACGACGCCGTCGAGGGAGTCGACGTGCTCGCCGATCCGCTCGGCGAGGCCGGCCAGGTGGTCCTGGTCGGTGACGTCCAGTTCGATCACCGGGGCGGGCTTGGGCAGCCGGGCCGCGACGCGCTCGATGAGGGTGAGCCGGCCGAAGCCGGTCAGCAGGACCTCGGCGCCCTCCTCCTGGGCGATCCGGGCCACATGGAAGGCGATGGAGGCCTCCGTGACGACCCCGGTCACCAGGATCCGCTTGCCTGCGAGGATGCCGCTCATGCCACCGACACCCCCTTGGGCAGGGCGCTGACCAGCGGGGAGTCATGGTCCTGGGGGCCGATGGCGCTGCCGCCGCCGGGCGAGCCGAGGCCGGCGAAGAAGGCGGCGTTGGAGGCCGCGTGGTCGTTCCCCCACTCCTCGGGCAGGTCGTCCTGGAAGTAGATGGCGTCGACCGGGCACACCGGTTCGCAGGCGCCGCAGTCCACGCATTCGTCCGGATGGATGTACAGGGCGCGTTGTCCCTCGTAGATGCAGTCCACGGGGCACTCGTCGATGCAGGAGCGGTCCTTGACGTCGACGCAGGGCAGTCCGATGACGTAGGCCATGCTCAACTCCTCGTATGGGCGGACGGGTTCACTTGACCGGGGTGCCGGTGGTTCGCTCGCCGAGGGTCAGCACGGTGACGGCCAGGACGGCCATGGCGGCGGCGATGACACCGAACAGGGCGCCGGTGCCGTGCGTGTCGAGCACCGGCAGCAGCACGAACGGCAGTGCCGCGGCGCTGAGTTTGGACAGCGAGTAGGCGGCGCCGGAGGCGGTGGCCCGGATGGCGGTGGGGTACTGCTCGGACAGGTACACGTGCGAGACGCTGGAGAAGACGTTGCTGAACAGCGTGTACGCGAAACCGCAGGCGACGATCGGCGCGGCCGAGTCCGCGTAGCCGAAGCCGAGTCCGGCCACCACCATCGCCGTCGCAGAGAGGGCGACCAGGGTGCGCCGCTCGACGCGGTCCACGACGGGCAGGGCGAGGGCGGAGCCCACCGGGTAGCCGAGGAAGGACAGCGCGGTGAAGCCGAGCCCGGCGACGATGCCGTAGCCCTTGGCGGCCACGATCTGCGGGGCGAGCGTGCCGAAGCCGTAGTAGCCGACGACCGAGAGCACGCAGAACAGCCAGAGGACGAGCGTGCGGCGGAGCATGCCGGGACGGAAGACGTCCCGCGGGCGGGAGTGCTCGGTGACCGGGTCCGTCTCGGCCGGCGCGGGATTCTCCAGCGGCACTCCGAGGCCCGCCGCCTCCGCCTCCATCCGGGCCACCAGCCGATCTGCCTCCGCGGTCCGGCCGGTCGCGGCCAGCCAGCGCGGGGACTCGATCAGCTGCCGGCGCACGCCCCACACCACGGCCGAGCCGAGCGCGCCGAGCACGAACAGCCAGCGCCAGCCGGCCACGCCCAGCGGGGTGAGCGGCACCAGCCACAGGGCGGCGAAGCCCACCGCGGGCACCCCGCAGAAGGCCAGGGTGTAGGCCCAGGCGATGAACCGGCCGCGCTTGTTCGCGGGCAGCACGTCGGCCAGGTAGCAGTCGGACAGCGCCTGTTCCGCGCCGATCCCGATACCGGCGAGGAAGCGGGTGACGATCAGCCACGTGGCGTTCGGGGAGAAGGCGCCGAGCAGCGAGAACAGCGAGTAGATGGCGAGGTTGACCAGGAAGGCCCGGCGCCGGCCGAACCGGTCGGCGATCCGGCCGAGCGTCAGGGAACCGATGAACTGGCCGACGAACACGGAGGCCAGGACGAGCTTGAGCGAGGCGGCGCCGAAGCCGAAGTCGCTCTGCAGCACCTTGCCGATGGTGCCCGACAGGTTGTTCTCGAAGGTGTCGAAGAACAGGCCGACGCCGATGACCGCGGTGAGTCTGCGGTGCAGGGGAGTGATCGGCATGCGGTCCAGGCGGACCCCGATCGGGGCGGGAGCGGTGACTCCGCCCGCCGCCGCAGTGGTCTGGGACATGGGGCTGGCTCCTTTGGGGACTCCTTGCGAACTCTTGCGTCGCTCCCGGGAAGGAACCGCCCGGGCCACCGGCGGGCCCGGGCGTGCGGCCCGGGGGCCGGGGTGTGGGGGGCGTGGGGGAAGTGGCGGTGCGGGCGAGGGGGCCGGCGGGGGTCAGGCCGCTTCCACGGCCCGCCGGCGGATCTGCTCCTCCACGTCACCGCGCCGCACGGGCGCGCTGACCTCGTGCAGGAAGGAGGCGACCTCGCGGTACGAGGCCCAGAACCCGACCTCGTGGTACGGCACCCCGCGCTCGGCGCAGTACGCGCGGGTCAGCTCCCGGGCGCGTGGCAGGCTCTTCTGCGGCATGGCCGGGAACAGATGGTGCTCCACCTGGTAGTTGAGGCCGCCGTAGAGGAAGTCGACCAGCCGGCTGGGCCGGATGTTGCGGGAGGTGAGGACCTGCCGCTCCAGCCAGTCCAGGGTCTCCTCCGCGCCGTCGCGGACCTCCATGCCCTTGTGGTTCGGGGCGAAGATCATCCCGAAGTAGACACCCAGGGAGGCGTGCTGGACCAGGACGAAGGCGATCGCGAGGCCCGGGGAGAGCACGGTGAACACGAGGGTGAGGTAGACGGCCGCGCGCAGCAGGATGAGGAACGTCTCCAGGACGGGCCGCTTGGTCTTGCCCTGGACGATCGACAGGACCGCCGTCCTGAGCATCTTGAAGCCCTCGAGCACCAGCAGCACGAAGAACAGCACGCTCTGGTAGCGCACGACGAACTTCTGGGTGCCCTTGCGGCTCGGGTACTGCTTGATGTCGAAGATGGCGGTGCGCCGGCCGATGTCCGGGTCCATGTCCAGGTGGTTGGGGTTGCTGTGGTGCCGGTTGTGGTGGTTGACCCACCAGCCGTAACTGACCCCGTTGACCAGGTTGGCGTGGATGTAGCCGACCGCGGAGGCGGCCTTCTTGCTGCGGAACATGGCCTTGTGGCCGGCGTCGTGCCACATGAACGCCGACTGGCCGCCGCACAGCCCCATCCACAGGGCCGTGAGGAGCTGCCACCAGGAGTCGCCCAGCTCGAAGAAGGCGGCGAACCCGATCAGCAGCAGGGTGGTGTTGAGGGCCAGCTTGCCCACGTAGTACCGGGGGTCGAGGTCGAGCAGGCCCTCGGCCTTGACCCGTTTGAGTAGTTCGGCGAAGGTCGCCGAGGCACCGGTGCGCTGCCCGGCGCCGGCGCCTGCACCGGCGGCCAGTGCGGCCCCGGCCTCTTGTATGTGCGGACGCTGCATGCGTTGCTCTCCTTGGGAGAAGTGCCCGGATCGGGCGGCGGCGCCGCTGCCCCGCGGACCTGCGGGCGCCGCGAGTCGACTTCAGCTCCCGCGCGGTCACCGTCGCGGGACAGGGTCCGGCGTCCGTCCGGCGGACCCGGGCGACGGGAGCACAGTGCGGTACTCCCGGGCCCGGACCGCCGGGCGAACGTGTGTCCAGCGTTCCGTGGAGCGCTGATGTGGCACTGATACCGGTCTGACCGGGTGTGCGGGGCCGCGCTCAGGCGGTCGCCTCGCCGCGCAGCCGCTCGTCGAGGGCGCGGACGACCGAGTCGGCGGCCTCGGCGACCGCCTCGTCGTCGGGGGCCCCGATGACGGCCATCAGCTGCTCGACCATGGCGTGCTGGAGTTCCTCGGTGGACTGGCTCATGTCGGCTCCTGTCGGTGAGTGGGGTCAGAAGGCGTTGCAGGCACGGAAGATGTGCGCGAAGCCCGGCAGCGAGGCCTGCGGGCCGTCGAAGGCGACGTACTCCGGAATCAGCACGTCGGGGGCCCACTTCTGCTTGTACGACAGCTGTGTCTGCGCCGGGTACAGGGCCGCGCCCTCGGCCCACAGGGCGTGCATCAGCCACTGGAACGCGGGGCTGTGGCCGTCGAGTTCGTGGCCGGCGTCCAGTCCGGTGAACGGTGTGAACCCGAAGTGCAGCCACTGGACGCCCTCGGCCCGGAAGACCTCGATGGCGTGCGCGTTGATCGCCTCCATCAGGCCCGGGGACCCCTCGGGGATGCGGCGGCTGAGGTCGTGCATCCAGCCGGCCCGGCTGCCGTAGACCGGCGAGTACGAGATGTAGGCGACCGGGGCGCCGTCGATGGTGCCGATGAACAGGCGGCGGTGCGCCTGGGCTTCGCCACCGATCTGGCCGACGAGGAACTCCAGTTGCTGGGCGCCGCCCTTGGAGCCGAGCCAGGCCCGGTCGATGGTGGCGATGGCATCCTGCACGTCGCCCGCGTCGACCTCCTGGATCGTGAGGCCGTTGCGGTGGGCGCGGGAGATCTTGTTGCGCAACTGCATGAACCTGGTGCCGCGCAGCGTGAACTCGGCGAGGCCCACCGCCCAGGAGGCGCCGAGCTGGTTGACGGTGAAGCCGAGCCGGGCGTAGCGCTCGGCGTCGGGGCGCTGGAGCTGGACGCCGACGAGGCCGAGGCCCTCGTCGCGGACGTACTGCCGGAAGGCCTCAAGGAGGGTGCCGTAGTCCTGCTCGGCGGCGAAGGGACCGCCGAACTGCACGGCCCAGCGGCCGGTGCGGCGGTAGACGACGACACCGTCCGTGCCCGGGACGGTGAAGGTACTGTTTCCGCTGTTGAGCGCCAGGAACGAACTCGGGTTCTCGCCTGCCGTGTGGGTGCGTATGGCGTCGAGAACCTGGGTGTGCGTGACAGTTTCGGTGGTGGTCGCGGTCATTCTCGTACCCCTTTCGGGAGCGTTTCCCATCGAAGGGAGTACAGCACCGAGAGGTTGCCCGGGAAAAGGGCCACAAGAAATTCATTGCCAGCGTCAGAAGCGTGTCAGCATTCCGTCAGCGGATGCTGCGACTGTTCTTCCCGTGAACGGCACGGGAAACCGGGGCCGGGAGCGAGGAGAGGTGCCCGGAGTGGCTGATCGGGGACCACGAGCACGCCTCTAGGTCGGGTCGGCGACGGCCCACGCAGGTTCGAATCCTGCCCTCTCCGCCACGGCCGGAATCACCGTCGAAGTCACCGTCGGACCGGAATTCCGTAAGCGGTGATCTCGAATTCGCTGATCCGGCGCACGGAATGAACTTTTCTCCGCCCGGTGCTGCGCCGAAGGCGCCGCAGGACCGGACGCCCCAGGAGCCGCCGGCCGCCCCCGTCCCGGCGGAGCAACCGCCCCGGCGGGCCGTCCAGAGAGCAGACGCCCGCCGGGGCGCGGCGCATTCGGCCCTTTGCCTTCGACCACGGCGCGACCGCAGAGAGAAACATCTTCGCCAGGAATTGTCATTCAAGGGGGAGAAGACATGCTGAGGTTCTCCATTCTCGGTGCACTGCAGATACTCACCGCCGTCGGCCCGGCGGACATCTCCGGCGATCTGCAGCGCACCCTGGTGCAGACGCTGCTGGTCAGCGAGGGACAGCCGGTGTCCGGGGAGAGCCTGGCCGAGGAGATGTGGGGGGACGCCGTCCCCGACAACCAGGCCAACGCGCTCCAGGCCCATGTCAGCCGGCTGCGCCGCAGACTGCGTGACCTGGAGCCGGACCGGCCGGCCTCCCGGGTGACCATCCACCCCTCGGGCTACCGGCTCGGCATCGGGGAAGGCGAGCTGGACGCGGCCGAGTTCATCAGGGCGGTGCGGCTGGCCGAGTCCGCGACGCCGGACGACGCGGCCCGCACCGCGCGGCTGCTCGGCGACGCGCTCGGGATGTGGCGGGGCCCCGTCTTCGGCGGGTTCGCCGGTGGGACCCTGTGCCAGCTGGCGGGCGCCCGCTACGAGGAGTACCGGATGCGCGCCATGGAGCTGCGCTTCGACGCCGAGCTGCGCCTGGGCCGCCATGCCGCGATGCTCGCCGAGCTGACCGAGGCGCACACCAACCACCCCCTGCGGGAACGCTTCTGCGAGCAGCTGATGATCGCCCTGTACGGCTCGGGCCGGCAGGCCGACGCCCTCGACGTCTTCCGCCGGATGCGCCGCCACCTCGACGACGAACTGGGGATACAGCCCTCCCCCGCCCTGCGCCGGGTCGAGCACGCGATCCTCTCCCACGACCCCGCCCTGACCGGTGACGCCCGCCTCCAACCGGTCTGACGGGCGGGCGAGCGAGCCCGCGTAAGCGCTCCGTCAGCCGCCGGTCAGCCCGGCTTGTCACGCTCGAGGGGCAAGCGGAATCAGCCCCCTACCTTCGGAGGCACCATGACCACGAGCCAGACCCCGGCGTACGCGGCGACGCATCCGCCCACCCGAGCCGCCGCGGCCCGCCCGTTACGGACCTTCCTCGCGCTGGACGCGGCCGTGACCGCCGCCAACGGCCTGATCTACCTGCTCGCGGCCGGACCGGTCGGCGATCTGCTCGGCCTCGGCACCGGACTCCTGCGCGGCATCGGCGTGTTCCTCACGGTGTACGGCGCCCTCGTGGCGCTGCTGGCGAGCCGCCCGGTGCCCGGCACGGCCGCCACCAAGGCGGTCGTCGAGGCCAACGCGCTGTGGGCGGTTGCCTCCGTCGCCACCGCCGTCTTCGGCTGGTTCGGCCCGAACACCGTCGGCACGGTGTGGACCGTGCTGCAGGCGGCCGTCGTGGCGGCGTTCGCCGTGCTCCAGACGAGCGGGCTGCGCCGGCTCCGCGACTGACATTCCGTCATTCCAGGGAAACAGGGGGAGACATGAGGTCCCAGGTCGAGGAACTGGCCGGCATACGCGAGCGCCTGCTCGCCGGCCCGAGCGAGAAGGCGACCGCCGCCCAGAAGGCCAAGGGCAAGCTCACCGTGCGCGAACGGATCGGCCTGCTCCTCGACGAGGGCTCGTTCCACGAGGTCGAGCCGCTGCGCCGGCACCGGGCGACCGGTTTCGGCCTGGAGGCGAAGAAGCCGTACACCGACGGTGTCGTCACCGGCTGGGGCACGGTGGAGGGCCGCACGGTCTTCGTCTACGCCCATGACTTCCGGATCTTCGGCGGCGCGCTGGGCGAGGCCCACGCCGCCAAGATCCACAAGATCATGGACATGGCCCTCGCGGCCGGTGCGCCCCTGGTCTCCCTGAACGACGGCGCGGGCGCCCGTATCCAGGAGGGCGTCACCGCCCTCGCGGGCTACGGCGGCATCTTCCGGCGCAACACGGCGGCCTCGGGTGTCATCCCGCAGATCTCCGTGATGCTCGGCCCGTGCGCCGGAGGTGCCGCCTACAGCCCCGCCCTCACGGACTTCGTCTTCATGGTCCGCGAGACGTCGCAGATGTTCATCACGGGCCCGGACGTGGTCAAGGCGGTGACGGGCGAGGAGATCACCCAGAACGGCCTGGGTGGCGCCGACGTCCACGCGGAGACCTCCGGCGTGTGTCACTTCGCGTACGACGACGAGGAGACCTGCCTGGAGGAGGTGCGCTACCTGCTCTCCCTGCTGCCCCGCAACAACCGCGAGAACCCGCCCCCGGTGCCCTGCGACGACCCGGCCGACCGGCGCTGCGACACGCTGGCCGATCTGGTGCCGGTCGACGGCAACCGGCCCTACGACATGACCCGGGTGATCGAGGAGATCGTCGACGACGGCGAGTACCTGGAGGTCCACCAGCGCTGGGCCCGCAACATCATCTGCGCGCTGGCCCGCCTCGACGGCCAGGTCGTCGGGATCGTCGCCAACCAGCCGCAGACCCTGGCCGGCGTCCTGGACATCGAGGCGTCCGAGAAGGCGGCCCGCTTCGTGCAGATGTGCGACGCGTTCAGCATCCCGATCGTCACCCTGCTGGACGTGCCCGGCTTCCTGCCCGGCGTCGGCCAGGAGCACGGCGGCATCATCCGCCACGGCGCGAAACTCCTGTACGCCTACTGCGACGCGACCGTGCCGAGGATTTCGCTGATCCTGCGCAAGGCGTACGGAGGTGCCTACATCGTCATGGACTCCCAGTCGATCGGCGCCGACCTCACCTACGCCTGGCCCACCAACGAGATCGCCGTGATGGGCGCGGAAGGCGCGGCGGGCGTCATCTTCCGCCGTCAGATCGCCGAGGCCGACGACCCGGAGGCCAAGCGTGCCGAGCTGGTCAAGGAGTACAAGGCCGAGCTGATGCACCCGTACTACGCGGCCGAGCGCGGCCTGGTGGACGACGTCATCGACCCGGCCGACACCCGCCGCGTCCTCATCGGCGCGCTGGCGATGCTGCGCACCAAGCACGCCGAGCGCCCCGCCCGCAAGCACGGCAATCCCCCTCAGTGACGGAGGTCCGCATGTCCCCCACGTCCCCCACGTCCCCCACGTCCCCCACGTCCCCCACGGCGGTGTGTCCCCCGATCCGTGTCGAGAAGGGCGAGGCCACCGAGGAGGAGCTGGCCGCCCTCGCGGTGCTGCTGCTCAGCCGCGGCGCCCTGGCCGGAGCCGGCGCCCCGGCCTCCCTTTCCGGGTCCCTCGGCTCCCCTGGCACCACCTCCTGGCGTCCCCACGCCTTCCACGCACCGCACAGCTGGCAGCGCTCCTGACGACCGCTGCCCACGCCCGGCGGCCCGGCACCCGTGGACGTGCCGGGCCGCTCGGCGTGGGGCTCAGTCCTGGACGAGGGTGATGTCCTGCTCCTGAAGCCCGTGGAAGACGGGCAGCAGTGCGATGCCCGAGACGCGCAGCTCCATGAGGGTGGCCTCGACGTGGGCCGGTCCGGCCCCGAGCGGGCCGGCCGAGACCTTGCCGGAGTTCTCCCAGCGGTGCTCGGCGCCGTCGCACAGCGCGCCGCTGCCGCCGATGCCGTGATCGACCCGGGGGTCTGCCTGGCTGACCGAGGAGCTGACGAAGACCGGTCCGGTGGCGGCGGTGCAGCGGTAGGTGCCGGAGAGGGTGACGGTGCCGTCGGCGGCGATGCGGCCGGTGGGGTCGACGGTGATGCTCTCGCCGGCGCGGGCCGTGGCCGGGCCGACGCCGGCACACAGCAGCGCGGCGGCGACCAGGCCGGTGACGAGGGCGGGGCGTACGGGCATGGGATGCCTCCCTGTTCCGTGGGGAGTGGGGGCCTCCACTGGTACCGGGCGGCCGTGCCGCCGGCCGTGATCGTCACCCCATTGGTGGCGCGTCTTGGAACGGTCCGGGAGTTGTCCGCATGGTGTCACGCTTCGCGGCGGGCGGTTCCGGCGCGTGCACAACGGGAGCATGGTCTGTTCATGCCCGGCGGCCGAGCCCGCCGGCCCCCGTCACATCAGCTGTGGAGGTGCGCCATGTGCTCCTACCAGACCTCGTGCACGGCTTTCGACGCCGGCGCCCCGCACACGGTGGCGGCCCACCCCGAACAGGGCTGGGCCCTGCTGTGCGACGGCTCGATCGTCTTCGACGACACCGGCGAGCTCCACCCGGACGGCAGCGTGGTCCCGCCGCACCGGGTGCCCGCCGAGCGTCTCGCCGTGGCGGCCTGAGGGACTACGGCAGCACGGCGAACCCGTCCAGCTCCACCAGCGCCTGCTCGTCCCACAGCCGGACGACCTCCACGACCGCCATCGCCGGATAGTCCCGGCCGGCCCGTTCCTTCCAGATGCGGCCCAGTCGGCGGGCGTGGGTGCGGTAGGCGGCGACGTCTGTGGCGTAGACGGTGACGCGGGCGAGGTCGGCGGGAGTGCCGCCGGCCGCGGTCAGGGCGGTGAGGAGGTTGGTGAGCGCCTTCTCGAACTGCTCGGGGAGCGTGGTGCCGGTGACCTTGCCGTCGGCGTCGAGGGCGGTCTGGCCCGCCAGGAACACCACGCGGGAGCCGGAGGCGGCGACGGCGTGGGAGAAGCCCGTGGGCGGGGACAGTTCCGGCGGGTTGATGCGCTCGGTCGTCACGGGCGGTCCTCCCGGGTGGCGGTCGCGTACAACTCCTTGGCGATGATGCCGCGTTGGACCTCACTGGCACCCTCGTAGACACGCGGGGCGCGCACCTCGCGGTAGAGGTGTTCGAGCAGGTGACCCCGCTCCAGCGCCCGGGCCCCGTGCAGTTGCACGGCCGCGTCGACGACGTACTGCGCGGTCTCGGTGGCCAGCAGCTTTGCCATCGCGGCTCGCTTGGGCACGTCGGGGGCCGTCTCGTCGTACGCCGTCGCCGCCGCGTACACCATCAGGCGGGCCGCGTCCGTGCGCAGGGCCATCTCGGCAACCTGGTGGGCGACGGCCTGAAGGTCCATCAGCTTGCCGCCGAAGGCGTCCCGCCCGGCGGTGTGGGCGACGGTCGCGTCGAGCGCCGCCTGGGCCATGCCGACGGCGAAGGCGCCGACGCTCGGGCGGAAGAGGTTGAGCGTGCCCATCGCGACCCTGAAACCGCGGTCGACCTCCCCGAGCACGTCTGCCTCCGTTGCGGGTACGGCGTCGAAGTCGAGGCTGCCGATGGGGTGCGGGGAGAGCATCTCCAGGGGGGAGCCGGTGAGGCCGGGCCGGTCGGCGGGCACGAGAAAGGCGGTCACCCCGCGGGCGCCGGCATCGGGGGTGGTCCGCGCGAAGACCGTGTAGAAGTCGGCCTCCGGGGCGTTGGAGATCCAGCACTTCTGTCCGGTGAGCCGCCAGCGCCCCGCCCCCTGCGGATCCGCCCGCAGCCCCAGCGCCGCCGCGTCCGACCCCGCCCCCGGCTCGCTGAGCGCGAACGCGGCCACCGCGGTGCCGTCGATCACCCCGGGCAGCCAGCGGTCCCGCTGGGCCGGGGTGCCGTGGGCGTGGACGGGGTGGGCGCCCAGACCCTGCAGGGCGAGGGCGGTCTCGGCCTCCGTGCAGGCGTAGGCGAGGGACTCCCGCATCAGGCAGAGGTCGAGGGCGCCGGCGGTGAAGAGGCGGGACAGCAGGCCCCGTCGGCCGAGTTCCGCGACCAGCGGCCGGTTGACCCGGCCCGGCTCGGCCTTCTCGGCGAGCGGGCGCAGCCGTTCGGCAGCCAGCAAGCGCAGCTCGGCACACCAGGCGGCTCGTTCCGGTCCGAGTGAGAATGCAGGCATCGCCGGTCCCCTCTCCCGTGCTGTCACCCGACCGTATCGCGGACCGTTGACTGTCGTCACCAACACGATACGCTCCTTGTGCGAGCCCACCACTAGGGCCTGTCCGACAAGCGCCGCGGGGCAGGCGGGAATTGTCCGGACAGGCCCTAGCCCACCAGGCAAGGGGGCGACATGCACGTCTCGGCCCACGTCGACACCTTCGCGCGTGACCACCTCCCGCCGCCGGACGAGTGGCCCGAGCTGTGCTTCGACCTCCCGGAGCTGTGCTACCCCGGACGGCTGAACTGCGCGGTGGAGCTGCTCGGCCGCGCCGACCCCGCCCGGCCCGTCTTCCACACCCCGGCCGGCCCCACCTGGACGTACGGCGACCTGCGCGCCCGCGTGGACCGGATCGCCCATGTCCTCACCGGCGAGCTGGGGGTCGTACCCGGCAACCGCGTCCTGCTGCGCGGCCCCACCACCCCGTGGCTCGCCGCCTGCTGGCTGGCCGTGCTGAAGGCGGGCGCGGTCGCGGTCACCGTGCTGGCCCAGCAGCGTCCGCACGAGCTGGCCACGGTGTGCGAGATCGCCCGGGTCCGGCACGCGCTGTGCGACATCCGGGCCGTGGACGACCTGGCGCAGGCCGAGATCCCGGGCCTGCGCATCACGACGTACGGCGGTGACGCGCCCGACGACCTGCTGCGCCGCCCGGCGCCCGGCACCCCGTACCCGGCGGTCGACACCGCCGCCGACGACGTGGCCCTGATCGCGTTCACCTCCGGCACCACGGGTCGCCCGAAAGGGTGCATGCACTTCCACCGGGATGTGCTGGCCATAGCCGACACCTTCTCCAGACATGTGCTGCGCCCCCACGAGGACGACGTCTTCGCCGGCAGCCCCCCACTCGGCTTCACCTTCGGCCTCGGCGGACTGGTGGTGTTCCCCCTGCGGGCCGGCGCCAGCGCCCTGCTCCTCGAACAGGCCGGTCCCCGGCAGCTGCTGCCCGCGATCGCCGAGCACCGGGTCTCCGTCCTGTTCACGGCGCCGACCGCCTACCGCGCGATGCTCGACGCACTGGACGGCCACGACACCTCGTCACTGCGGCGCTGCGTCTCCGCCGGTGAGAACCTGCCCGCGGCCACCTGGCGGGCCTGGCGGGAGCGCACCGGGCTGCGCCTCATCAACGGCATCGGCGCCACCGAGCTGCTGCACATCTTCATCTCCGCGGCCGACGAGCAGGCCAGGCCCGCCACGACGGGCGTCCCGGTTCCGGGCTGGCAGGCGCGCGTGCAGGACGCGGACGGCGCCCCGGTGCCCGACGGCGAGCCCGGCCTCCTCGCGGTCCGCGGCCCGGTGGGCTGCCGCTACCTCGCCGACCCGCGGCAGCGTGAGTACGTGCGCGGTGGCTGGAACGTCACCGGCGACACCTACGTCCGGGAGAGCGACGGCCATTTCCGCTATGTGGCCCGCGCCGACGACATGATCATCTCGGCGGGGTACAACATCGCCGGACCGGAGGTGGAGGACGCGCTGCTGCGCCATCCGGACGTGGTCGAAACGGCGGTCGTCGGCCGGCCCGACGAGGCACGTGGCCAGGTGGTGGTGGCGTACACGGTCCTGCGGGACGGGTCCCGGCGCGACCCGGAAGCGCTGCGCACCTTCCTCAAGTCCGAACTGGCGCCCTACAAGTGCCCGCGCGAGTTCGTCTTCCTCGACGCGCTGCCCCGCACGGCCACCGGCAAGCTGCAGCGGTTCCGGCTGCGCACCGGAGGTGACCGGCAGTGATACCGACGACCTAAAATGATCAATGTGTCCGAGCAGCACGCCCCCCGGTCCCTCATCGTCACGCTCTACGGCGCGTACGGCCGCTTCATGCCCGGCCCGGTGCCCGTCGCCGAGCTGATCCGGCTCCTGGCCGCGGTCGGCGTGGACGCGCCCTCCGTGCGCTCCTCCGTGTCCCGGCTCAAACGCCGCGGTCTGCTGCTGCCCGCCCGTACCGAGACCGGTGCCGCCGGGTACGAACTCTCCTCCGAGGCCCGCCAGTTGCTGGACGACGGCGACCGCCGCGTCTACCTCACCGCGCCACCCGAGGACAAGGGCTGGGTGCTCGCGGTGTTCTCGGTGCCCGAGTCGGAGCGGCAGAAGCGGCATGTGCTGCGCTCCCGGCTGGCCGGCCTGGGCTTCGGCACGGCGGCGCCGGGGGTGTGGATCGCGCCCGCCCGCCTGTACGAGGAGACCCGGCACACCCTGCGCCGCCTGCGCCTCGACCCGTACGTCGACCTCTTCCGCGGCGAGCACCTCGGCTTCGCCCCGACCCCTGAGGCCGTCGCCCGCTGGTGGGACCTCGCGGCCATCGCCAAGGAGCACGAGCGCTTCCTGGACGGGCACGCCCCCGTGCTGCACGCCTGGGAGCTCCGCACGGCCACCCCGCCCGAGGAGGCCTACCGCGACTACCTCCTGGCCCTCGACACCTGGCGCCACCTCCCCTACACCGACCCCGGCCTCCCCGCCCGCCTGCTGCCCCCCGACTGGCCGGGCGTCCGCTCGGCCGAGGTGTTCCGGGGGCTGCACGAGCGACTGCGGGACGCGGGGGCGGAGTTCGTGGGGGTGTGACGCGGGCCGGTACGGGTCAGGCGCCGAACCGGCAGTACAGCTGCGCCCCGGCCGCCTTCGCCCGGCTCGCCAGGCCGACGAACAGGCGCACGCTCTCCTCCGCTTCCGCGTAGTCGCAGGGCATCTCCTCGATGTCGCACCAAGCGAGCATCGGCACGGCGTCCTCCACGATCCCGGCGAGCGTGTCCCGCCAGGACTCCGGTATCTCCTCGAGGATCAGCCCGCTGTCCCAGGCGGTCCCGGCGAGGGGAAACGTCTCATGGGGACGGGGCACCTCGTCCGGGTCGGGCCACACCAGCCGCGGTTCCGCAGGACTGCCGGACGGTCGGCCCTCGGCGAACGAGACCAGCCGGCCCAGCACGATGTCCGCGTCCAGCCGCTTCACGTCGAACCAGTCCACCCCCGCATCGTCGCGCGGCCGCTCACCGAGCCAGTCCCCGCCCGGCCCGATCGCCCACTCCACGGCCGTGTTCCGGTCGGCCACCCAGAAGTACTCGAAGATCGTGCTCACGGTGTCTCCGTCCGCCTCACTGTCCTCACGGCTCGAGTACAGCAGACGGCACCGACGGCTCAGCCGTCCAGGGTCAACCGGGGTTTCGGGCTGTCCGTGCGGCCGGTCTGCGGGCGCCGGCTGCCCGCGCGGTAGGGGGCGGGCCAGACGACGCCGGGCCCCTCGTAGCCCTGCTCGGCCGCCGCGTGCAGCGTCCAGTGCGGGTCGTACAGGTGGGGGCGGGCGAGCGCGCACAGGTCCGCGCGCCCGGCCAGGATCAGGGAGTTGACGTCGTCCCACGAGGAGATCGCGCCGACCGCGATCACCGGGACGCGGACCTCGTGCCGGATCCGGTCGGCGAACGGTGTCTGGTACGACCGCCCGAACTCCGGCCGTTCCTCGGCCACCACCTGACCCGTCGACACGTCGATCGCGTCGGCGCCGTGCGCGGCGAAGGCCCGGGCGATCTCGACCGCGTCCTCGGCGGTGGTGCCGCCCTCGGCCCAGTCGGTGGCGGAGATGCGCACGGTCATGGGTCGCTCGCCCGGCCACACTCCGCGTACGGCGTCGAAGACCTCCAGCGGGAACCTCAGCCTTTTCTCCAGCGAGCCGCCGTAGGCGTCGGTGCGCTGGTTGGTGAGCGGGGAGAGGAAACCGGAGAGCAGATAGCCGTGCGCGCAGTGCAGTTCGAGCAGGTCGAAGCCGGCCCGGGCGGCCCGCCAGGCGGCCGCCGCGAACTGCTCGCGGATATCGGTCAGCTGGGCCCGCGAGAGCTCGCGCGGGGTCTGACTGCCCGGCCGGTACGGCAGCGGGGAGGCGGCCACCAGCGGCCAGTTGCCGTCGGGCAGCGGTTCGTCCATGCCCTCCCACATCAGCTTCGTGGAACCCTTGCGACCGCAGTGGCCGAGCTGCACCCCGATCGCCGTCCCGGGTGCCTGGGTGTGCACGAAGTCGGTGATCCGCTTCCAGACCTCGGCCTGGCGCCCGGTGTAGAGGCCGGCGCAGCCGGGGGTGATCCGGCCCTCCTCGCTGACGCACACCATCTCGGTCATCACCAGACCGGCCCCGCCGAGGGCGCGGGCGCCGAGGTGGACCAGGTGGAGGTCGCCGGGTACGCCGTCGACGGCCGAGTACAGGTCCATGGGCGACACCACGACCCGGTTGCGCAGGGTCAGGCCGTGCAGCCGGAACGGGGTGAACATCGGGGGCGTGCCGGGTGGGCAGCCGAACTCGCGCTCGACCGCCTCGGTGAAGTGGGCGTCGCGCAGCCGGAGGTTGTCGTGGGTGACACGGCGGCTGCGGGTGAGCAGGTTGAAGGCGAACTGGCGGGGCGGCTGGTCGAGGTGGCGCGGCAGGTTCTCGAACCACTCCAGGCTCGCCCGGGCGGCCCGCTGCGTGGAGGCGACGACGGGCCTGCGCTCCTCCTCGTAGGCCACCAACGCCGTGCAGACGTCCGGCTGTTCCTCGAGACAGGCGGCCAGCGCCAGCGCGTCCTCGACGGCGAGCTTGGTGCCGGAGCCGATGGAGAAGTGGGCGGTGTGGGCCGCGTCGCCGAGGAGGACGACGTTGCCGTGCGACCAGCGCTCGTTGACCACCGTACGGAAGGTGGTCCAGGCCGAGTTGTTCGAGCGCAGCGGCCGTCCGCCGAGCGCGTCGGCGAAGGTCTTGGCGCAGCGCTCGATGGACTCCGGCGTTTCGGCCTCGTCGAATCCCGCCGCCCGCCAGACCTCCTCGCGCATCTCGATGATGACGGTGGAGGCGTCGGGCGCATAGGGATAGCCGTGCAGTTGCATCGCGCCGTGCTCGGTCTCGGCGATCTCGAAACGGAAGGCGTCGAGGGCGAAGTCGGCGGCGAGCCAGATGTAGCGGCAGCGGTGTGCGGTCACCCGGGGGCGGAACACGTGGGCGTAGGTCTCGCGGGTGGTGCTGTGCACACCGTCCGCCGCGATGACGACGTCGTGGTCGTGCGAGAGCCGGTCGGTCCGCGGCGCCGCGGTGGAGAAACGCAGCTCCACGCCGAGTGAGCGGCAGCGGGCGTGCAGGATCTCCAGGAGGCGGCGCCTGCCCAGTGCGGCGAAGCCGTGTCCTTGGGAGGTGTGCCGGGTGCCCCGGTGCACGATGTCGATGTCGTCCCAGCGCACGAAGTCCTGCTGCAGGGCCTCGTAGACCACGGGGTCGGCGTGCTCGATGCCGCCCAGGGTCTCGTCGGAGAGGACCACCCCGAAGCCGAAGGTCTCGTCAGGGGCGTTGCGTTCCCAGAGGGTGATCTCCCTCGTGGGGTCGAGCCGCTTCAGCAGTGCGGCCGCGTAGAGGCCACCGGGGCCCCCGCCGATGATCGCCACGCGCATGAATTACCTCCCTCGCCACTTCGGTGGCCGCTTCGCCGTGAACGCCGCGTGGAACTCGGCGTAGTCCTCGCCGTTCATCAGGAGGGCCTGGGTCGAGGCGTCCAGCTCCACCGAGGCCGCCAGCGGCATGTCCAGTTCCGCCGTCAGCAGCGCCTTCGTCTGGGCGTACGCCAGAGCCGGACCGTCCGCCAGGCGGCGGGCCAGCTGGGAAGCGGCCTCGTCGGCCCGGCCCTCCTCCGTCAGCTCGCTGATCAGGCCGATGCGCTCGGCCTCGGGCGCCCGGACCGGCTCGCCGAGCATGAGCAGGCGCGTGGCGTGGCCCAGCCCGACCACCCGGGGCAGCAGGTAGGCCGCGCCCATGTCGCCGCCGGACAGGCCGACCCGGGTGAAGAGGAAGGCGAACCGGGCCGAGGGGTCCGCGACCCGGAAGTCGGCCGCGAGCGCCAGTACGGCACCGGCACCGGCCGCCACCCCGTGCACGGCGGCGATCACCGGGAACGGGCATTCCCGGATCGCCCGCACGACCTGCCCGGTCATCCGGTTGAAGTCGAGCAGCTGGGCGGTGTCCATGGACAGCGTGGCGCCGATGATCTCGTCCACGTCGCCGCCGGAGCAGAAGCCGCGTCCCGCGCCGGCCAGCACCAGGGCACGGACCGACCGCTCCCTGGACAGCTCGGCGAGGAGATCACGCAGGTCGGCGTAGGCGCCGAAGGTGAGGGCGTTGAGCTTGGCGGGGCGGTCGAGGGTGACGGTGGCGACCCCGTCGGCGTGCTGGACCCGCAGGTGCTCCCAGTCGGAGGTGCGGGGGGCGGAGCCGGTGAAAGGACTCATGACGTGCGGCCTCCTAGGGGGGCGGTGCCTCACGTAGCGCTACCCGAAAAAGCTATCACCTCTTTGTGACTGTCGTCATGACAGCGCGACAGCATCGTGCGGATGGCCGGGTCCCGTCACGCGCGTCACCGATCGTCCACAGCGTCGTAACAGTGGGCTCGGCCGGGCGAGGCGGGGCGTTCTCCCGGGTAGGCCGCCGGTACCGGGGCCGAGGGTCCCGCGCGGTGCCCGACGACGGTCCGAAGTGGCCGGGCCCGTACCATTCCTACAGTCGAAAGCAGGACAGCCTGCTCCATGAACGGACTCGCCTTGCACGAACGCCCCACCGAATCGGCTTCCTGGCGCATCGCGCTGCCCCACACCACCGCGGCGGTGCCCGTGGCGCGTGCCCTGGTCCGGACGGCCCTCTCCGAGGTGGGGCACGCGACCGACAGCGACACCGCCGAGCTGCTGACGGCGGAGCTGGTGGCCAACGCGGTGGAGCACACGGCCGGCCGGGGCCCGATAGAGCTGGTGGTGGAGGTGCTGCCGACCGGCTGCCGGGTCGAGGTGCACGACCCGGACCCGGCACCGCCCGGCCACCTCACGCGTCCCGTGATCGAGGAGCCCGACGTCTGGCAGGAGGGCGGGCGCGGCCTGCTGCTGATCCGCGCCCTCAGCTCGTCCTGCGGTCACCGCCCGACCGCCTCGGGCAAGGCGGTGTGGTTCAGACTGCCTGTGGTTCCCGCTCAGCGGCGTCCGGCGTGACCTCGGTGGCCGCCGTGCGGGCCAGCGTGGAGTGCCGGCGCCCGTAGGCGACGTACACGAGCAGTCCGATCGCGAGGAACACCGCGAACTGGATCCAGGTCTGCCGGCCGGTCTCGTACATCAGGTACAGGCAGAAGCCGACGCCCAGCAGCGGGCCGACGGGGTAGAGCGGCACCCGGAAGCTGCGGGCGAGGCCGGGTTCGCGGCGGCGCAGGGCGATCACGGCGATGTTGACGACGGCCATGACGGCGAGCGTGCCGATGGTGCACAGGTTCATCACGGCGTCCAGGGAGGCGAAGGCCGCCGGGACCGCGAAGACGACGGCGACGATGAGCGTGCCGGCCACCGGGGTGGAGGTCTTCGGCGACACCTTCTCGAAGACGCGCGGAATGAGGCCGTCCCGGGACATCGACATCAGGATGCGGGTCTGGCCGTACATCACGGCGAGGACCACGGAGGCGATGGCGACGACCGCGCCGAAGGCGACGACCCCGCCGCCGATGGTGGAGCCGGTGACCGCGTTGACAACGTACGACAGCGCGGCGGGCCGGCCGGCGACCTGGTCGCCGCCGATGGCGCCGATGGCGGCAAGCGCGACCGCGCAGTACAGCAGGGTGACCAGTCCCATGCAGACGAGGATCGCCACGGGGATGTCCCGGCGCGGGTTCTTCGCCTCCTCACCGGCCGTGGTGATCGCGTCGAAGCCGATGTAGGAGAAGAACGCGGCGGTGGTGCCCGCGCCGATGCCGCCGAGGCCGGCCGGGGAGAACGGGGTGAGGTTGCCGTCCTTGAAGGCGCTGTAGCCGACGACGCAGAAGGCCAGCAGGATGACGAGCTTCACGGCGGCCATGGCCGCGGTCGCCCGGGCGCTTTCGCGCACCCCGCGCACCAGCAGCACGGAGGCCATCGCGATGACGATCACCGCGGGAAGGTTCACGATGCCGCCGTCGCCCGGGCCGACGGACAGCGCGGCCGGGAGCTGGTGGCCGGTGATGTTGTGCAGGAGTTCGTTGACGTACTGGCTCCAGCCGACGGCCACCGCCGAGATCGAGACGCCGTACTCCAGCAGCAGGCACCAGCCGACCAGGAAGGCGGTGGTCTCGCCGAGGCCGGCG
Organism: Streptomyces sp. NPDC007905; assembly: GCF_042959345.1. NCBI lineage: Bacteria > Bacillati > Actinomycetota > Actinomycetes > Kitasatosporales > Streptomycetaceae > Streptomyces > Streptomyces sp. NPDC007905. Next base: position 312,944 of record NZ_JBIBKS010000003.1, read on the forward strand.
TAGGCGAAGGAGTACGAGGAGCCGGAGACCGGGATCGCGCCGCCCAGCTCGGCGAAGGAGAGGGCGGTGAAGACACAGGTGATCGCGGCGAGGACGAAGGAGACGACCACGGCGGGCCCCGCCTGGGCGACGGAGTCGGAGAGGCCGACGAAGATGCCGGTGCCGACGATGGCGCCGACGCCGAAGCAGATGAGCTGGAAGAGGCCCATCGTGCGCTTCAGGCCGTGGCCCTCGCGGTCGGCGCCGGATTCGGCGACGAGCAGGTGCGGGGACTTGATGCGGGGAGCGGGCATGCGGGTGGTGCTCGTTTCTGGTGGTGCGGGCGACCTTCCGGGGTCTGGAGGTCGCGGCGGCCCAGGCCGGGGTGGTGGCGGGCCGCCGGTCAGGATAAGGCCCGTCAGGCGAGGGTCGCGACCAGCACGGCCTTGATGGTGTGCAGCCGGTTCTCGGCCTCGTCGAAGACGACGGAGTGGGCCGACTCGAAGACCTCGTCCGTCACTTCCAGCGAGGTCAGGCCGTGGGTCTCGTAGATGTCCTGCCCGACCTTGGTGCCGAGGTCGTGGAGGGCCGGCAGGCAGTGCAGGAACTTCACGTCCGGGTTGCCGGTGGCGCGCAGGACGTCCATGGTGACGGCGTACGGGGCGAGGGCGGTGATCCGCTCGTCCCAGACCTCCTTGGGCTCGCCCATGGAGACCCACACGTCGGTGGCGACGAAGTCGGCGTCCGCGACGCCCTCGGTGATCTCCTCGGTGAGCGTGATCCGGGCACCGCTGGACTCGGCGAGCTCACGGGCGCGGTCGACGATCTCCTGGGCGGGCCAGTAGGACTTCGGCGCGACGATCCGTACGTCCATCCCGAGCAGGGCGCCGGTGACCAGGTAGGAGTTGCCCATGTTGAAGCGGGCGTCGCCGAGGTAGGCGAAGGCGGTCTCCTTCAGCGGCTTGGCGCTGTGCTCGGTCATGGTGAGCACGTCGGCGAGCATCTGGGTGGGATGCCAGTCGTCCGTGAGCCCGTTGTAGACGGGCACACCGGCGTGGGCGGCCAGCTCCTCGACGCCCGTCTGGCTGTCGCCCCGGTACTCGATGGCGTCGAACATGCGGCCGAGGACGCGGGCGGTGTCCTTCACGGACTCCTTGTGCCCGATCTGCGAGCCGGAGGGGTCGAGGTACGTCGTGCGGGCGCCCTGGTCGGCGGCGGCGACCTCGAACGCGCAGCGGGTACGCGTCGAGGTCTTCTCGAAGATCAGCGCGATGTTCCTGCCCCGCAGGTGCTGCGTCTCGGTCCCGGCCTTCTTGGCGGCCTTCAGCTCGGCGGCCAGCTCGACCAGACCGCGGAACTCCTCCTCGGTGAAGTCCAGCTCCTTGAGGAAGTGACGGCCGGCGAGGGCGGTCGGGACTGTCGCCATGGGGGCGCTCCAGGGGTACGGCTGCAGAGACCTTGGAATTCTATACGACGGTTAGCATGGCTATGCGGACTGAAGGCGTCCGATCGGTCACACCGCCTCGCGTTCGACGGGACAGCTCATACAGCGCGGACCACCCCTGCCCCTGCCGAGCTCACTGCCGGGGATCTCGATCACCTCGATGCCCTGCTTGCGCAGGTGGGTGTTGGTGGTGGCGTTGCGCTCGTAGGCGACGACGACACCCGGTTCGACGGCGAGCACGTTGCAGCCGTCGTCCCACTGCTCGCGCTCGGCCGCGTGCACGTCCTGGGTGGCGGTCAGCACCCGGACCTCGCCGAGCCCCAGGGCGGCGGCGATCGCGCGGTGCATGTGCTCGGGCGGATGGTCGGTGACCTTGAGCTCCCGCTCACCGACACCCGGTTCGATGGTGTACGAGCGCAGCATGCCGAGCCCGGCGTACTGGGTGAAGGTGTCGCCGTCGACCATGGTCATCACGGTGTCGAGGTGCATGAAGGCCCGCCGCTTGGGCATGTCGAGCGCGACGATCGTGCGCGCGGAGCCCGCCGCGAACAGCTTGTGCGCCAGCATCTCCACGGCCTGCGGAGTGGTGCGCTCACTCATGCCGATCAGGACGGCGCCGTTGCCGATCACCAGGACGTCACCGCCCTCGATGGTGGAGGGGTAGTCGGCCTGCCCCCGGGACCAGACACGGAACGTTTCCTCACGGAACAGCGGGTGGTGCCGGTAGATCGCCTCGAAGTGCACGGTCTCCCGCTGCCGCGCGGGCAGGCGCATGGCGTTGATGGCGACCCCGTCGTATATCCAGGCGGAGGTGTCGCGGGTGAAGAGGTGGTTGGGGAGGGGACCGAGCAGGAAGTCGTCGAGGTCCATCACATGGAACCGGACGGAGGTCGGCTCCGCGTGGGCCGCGAGGAACTCCCGCTTGGTCATGCCGCCGACCAGGGCCTCGGCCAGCTCGCGCGCGGGCAGCGTCTCGAAGGCGGCGCGCAGATGGTCGGTGGCGAGGGGGCCGTACTCCTTCTCGTCGAAGACCCGGTCGAGGACGAGGGACCGGGCCTCGGGGATCGCCAGGGTCTCGGTGAGCAGGTCACCGAAGAGGTGGACGGCGACCCCGCGGTCGCGCAGGACGTCGGCGAACCCGTCGTGCTCGGCGCGCGCCCGGCGCACCCACAGCACGTCGTCGAAGAGGAGGGCGTCCTTGTTGCTGGGCGTGAGCCTTTTGAGCTCGAGGTCGGGCCGGTGCAGTATCACGCGGCGCAGCCGCCCGGCCTCGGAGTCGACGTGGTATGCCATGCCTCCATCCTGGCCATCGATGCCCGCCTTCACGCGCTACTCGGCCGTTTCCGCCGCTTCCTGTTCTCGTCCCATTGACGCGAAGTGACCTCGCCGTTATCGTCTCAATGACGAAAGTGGCTCGCGGCACACACCCTGCACCACCGCTCGGCACGCTGCTCACCGAGACGGCCCGGCAGCACACGCCGGCCCTCCGCGTGATGGCTCCCCCGCGCTCGAATGAGCTCGCGCGGGAGGTACTCCATCGGCCGGAGCCGGAGGCGCCCTGGTGGCGGGTGGACCCGGGGCTTCGGCCTCCCTGTCGGTCACCGTGGAGTCCGGCCGGCCGATCGCGTTCGGCGACGGCAGCGACGGTGACGCGCCGCAGCTGACCTGGGGGCAGACGGTCCGGGTCGGGGTGTGCGGTCAGCGGCTCCGGCTGGTGGGTCGAGGCCTCAGATCGCGGTGCAGGGGACGGGCCAGCGCCGGATGCGCGGGGGCAGGGCCACCGCCCGGTCCGCGCTGACCCGCACCAGCCGCTCGGCGGCGAGCAGGTCGACGGCCTTCCGCTGGACGGCGTTCAGCGCGTCGAGGGGCGTGGGCTCCCTGAGCAGGTCGAAGGTGGCGAGCAGGTCGGGGTGGTCGAGGGTGAGCCTGACCGTGGTGCCGGGCTGTCTGCGGTCCATGACGGTGACGAAGCCGGGGCCGCGCCGGTGGTAGAGGATGCCGTCGGAGTAGCCCGTCGGCTCCTGCCCCGCCGGGTCCGGCGGTTCGGTCACCGCGACACCATCGGCGAGACGGACCGGCTCACCCCAGGTGGGGAGCGAGACGTAGGTGCCGCCGTCACGGAACAACAGGCCCAGCGACATGGTGTGTCGGACCCAGTGGTCGAGGGCGTCGGCGCAGATGTCGTGGCCGTCCTCCGTCAGCAGCCGGTGCAGGGCGGGTAACGTACGGCCGTCCTCCAGGCGGCGCAGGGCCCCGGCCTGCCAGCCGGTGAAGCGGTGGGTGGCGGCTGGGCGGCCCTGTCGGCGGTCGTGCACCAGCAGATCCTCGCCGGCCACCTCGAACAGCAGCCGCGAGTGCGCGTGCCCGGCCCGCCACGCGGCCACGGCCTCGCATAGCCGGCGCTCCGCCGGGCCCGTGATGCCCGCGTCCTCGGTGTCGAAGAGGTAGACCAGGTCGGCGAGTTCGTCCTCGGGCAGATCGTAGACGTGCTGGTACATCTCGGCCGGGCGGCGCTTGCCGAAACCGAGGGCGGGGTCGGTGAAGTGCGGGCTGAAACGCTCGAGCTGGATGCGGTGGGCACCGCTCGGCGGCTGGAGGTGGACCAGGGCGGGGAGCTGGTCGACGACCGCCGTGTAGTCGTCCGCCGTCTCGCCCGGAAAGCCGTAGAGGAGGTTCCAGGAGCAGGTCAGCGCGTGGTTCTCGCACTCGCGCAGGGTGCGCACGTTGCGGGCGCCGGTGACGCCCTTGTCCATGAGGTCGAGGACCCGGCTGCCCAGGCTCTCGATGCCGGGCTGGATGTGCACCGTACCGGACTCCCCGAGGAGCCGGAGCTGGCCGGGGGTGAGGTTGGACTTGACCTCGTAGTGCAGCCTGAGGTCCCAGCCGCTGTCGGCGACGCGGGGCAGGAAGTCACGGAAGTAGGCCATGTCGATGATGTTGTCGACGGTGACCACGTCGAGGATGCGGTGGCGGCGGACCAGCCGGTCGATCTCCGCCCACAGCCGCTCGCCCGGCTTGGCGCGGAAGGCCATCGCGGACCCGTTGAGCCCGCAGAAGGTGCAGTGGTGCTTCTCCCCCCACCAGCAGCCGCGGGCGCCCTCGACCACCAGCTTCGGGTGCACGTGCTCCTGCACCGGTGAGACGTCCAGGGCGGCCTGCCACTGGTCGTAGTCGGGCGAGGGGATGTCGGCGGGCGCCACGGTCCGTCTGGACTCGGTGTTGGCCCGCGACACGTGGCCGTCCCACCAGCACAGGCCGGCCACATCCGCCGGCGGGGTGCCCTCGTCCAAGTGCCGTAACAGGGCCGGGAAGGCGTACTCGGCCTCGCCGCGCACCACGTGGTCGACGAAGGGATGGTTGCGGTGCAGGGCGTGGCCCATCGGGCCGTCGCAGTTGCTGCCTCCGAAGACCACCGTCAGGTCGGGCCTGAGACGCTTGAGTTCGCGGGCGAGCGCGAGGGAGGACACGTTCTGCATGAACGTGGTGGTGAAGCCGACCACGTCCGGCCCGGCCGCCAGTATCTCCGTCGCACAGGCGGCGACGAACCCGGCGGCGTACGGGCGCATCGCGACAGCGGTGTCGATGAAGACGTCCCGGGCGGCCGCGTAGTCCCGCAGCCGGGCCAGGCCCCAGTCGGGGTCGTCGTACAGGACGCCGGAGAAGACCCAGTCGCCCAGGCCGTGGAAGATCGCGTCGCTGCCGACCGCCACACAGTCCCCCGGCCGCAGCCGGCCCCCCGAGCGCTCCAGCAGGAACTCCGCCCAGCGCAGCGAGCCGTGGAACTCGGTCACCTCGGCACCGGAACGCGCCTGCCGCACCAGGCGGTTCAGCAGGCCCAGCTGCAGCGAAGGGAGGTCGAGGGGATGCCAGGGCATCGCGACCAGGTGAACGCGCATGTTCAGCGGGTCGGCCGCTTCTCCAGGATCGCCGGCCGGCGGCTGGTGCTCCGCTCCTCGCGGACGACGACCTTCTTGATCTCCATGCCCGCCGCTTGCTCCGGCTTCTCGCTCCCCATGCCCAGCGCCCCCTCCGTGCGTACGAACACCCTTGTGCCGCACGGCTGTCCACCATATGGACAGAAGTGTGTGCGGCACAAGGGCGTTCTGTGCCCGTCTGCGGACGGACGGTCTGTGCCCGTCTACAGACGGGGGTCCACCGGCTCCGACTCCAGGGCCAGCACCCCGAACACCGCCTCGTGCACCCGCCACAGCGGCTCGCCGTCCGCGAGCCGGTCCAGGGCCTCCAGGCCGAGGGCGTACTCACGGATGGCCAGCGACCGCTTGTGGTTCAGGAACCGCTGCCGCAGCTTGGCCAGGTTGTCCGGCCGGGTGTACTCGGGGCCGTAGATGATCCGCAGGTACTCGCGGCCCCGGCACTTGATGCCGGGCTGCGCCAGCCGCCCCTGTGCGGTGCGCACCAGGGCGCCGAGCGGCTTGACGACCATGCCCTCGCCGCCCCGGACGGTCATCTCCAGCCACCAGTCGACACCGGCGCGGACCGACTCGGGGTCACCCGTGTCGACGTACAGGCGCCGGGTGGTCTGCAGCAGTCCGGTGCCGTCGTGCTCCACCAGCCGGTCGACCAGGGCCAGTTGCTCGTCGTGCGGCAGCGCGGCGAGGCTGCGCCCGCGGACGGCCAGGATCTGGAAGGGGGCGAGGCGGACCCCTTCCAGGCCGTCGGTCGTCCAGCAGTAGCGGCGGTAGGCGTCGGTGAACGCGGCCGCGTCCGCGGCGCGGCCGCGCTGCCGGTCCAGCAGCCCGCCCACGTCGGCTCCGCGGGCCGCTGCGGCCTCCAGCGCGGCGAGCGCACCCGGGAACACCGCGCCCGAGGCGGCGCCCACGGCCGCGTACTGGCTGCGCAGCAGACCCGAGGCCTTCAGCGACCACGGCATCAGCTCGGCGTCCAACAGGAGCCAGTCGGTGTCCAGTTCCTCCCACAGCCCCGCGTCCCCGACGGCCGAGCGCAGCCGGCCGAGGATCTCCTCGGTCACCTCCTCGTCGTCGAAGAACGGCCGCCCGGTCCGGGTGTACAGCGACCCCGTGGGCCCCTGCACGCCGAACCGCCCGCGTGCCGCTTCCGCGTCCCGGCACACCAGGGCAACGGCCCGCGAGCCCATGTGCTTCTCCTCGCACACGACCCGCGCGACCCCGTCCTGCGCGTACTGCGCGAACGCCTCCACCGGATGCTCAAGGTAGCTGTCCACCCGCGAGGTCGCCGTCGGCGCCATGGTCGGCGGCAGGTACGGCAGCAGGCGCGGGTCGACGGCGAAGCGGCTCATGACCTCCAGGGCCGCCGCCGCGTTCTCCTCGCGGACCGCGACCCGGCCGGCGTGCCGGGTCTCCACGGCCCTGCGTCCGTGCACGTCCGCGAGGTCCAGCGGCCGTCCGTCCTGTCCGCCGGGCGCCTCGCTGCGCAGCGGCCGCGCCGGCTCGTACCAGACCCGCTCGGCCGGTACGTCGACCAGCTCGCGCTCCGGCCAGCGCAGCGCGGTCAGCTTGCCGCCGAAGACCGCTCCGGTGTCCAGGCAGATGGTGTTGTTGAGCCAGGTGGCCTCCGGGACCGGGGTGTGTCCGTAGACCACGGCCGCGCGGCCCCGGTAGTCCTCCGCCCACGGGTAGCGCACCGGCAGCCCGAACTCGTCGGTCTCACCGGTGGTCTCGCCGTACAGGGCGTGCGAGCGCACCCGGCCGGAGGTCCGGCCGTGGTACTTCTCGGGCAGACCCGCGTGGCAGACCACGAGCCGGCCGCCGTCGAGGACGTAGTGGCTGACCAGCCCGTCCAGGAAGCGGCGCACCTCGGCCTTGAACTCCTCGCTCTCGCCCTCCATCTGCGCGATGGTCTCGGCGAGCCCGTGGGTGTGCTGCACCTTGCGGCCCTTGAGGTAACGGCCGTACTTGTTCTCGTGGTTGCCGGGCACGCACAGCGCGTTGCCCGCGGCGACCATGGACATCACCCGGCGCAGCACGCCCGGGGTGTCCGGGCCGCGGTCGACCAGGTCGCCCACGAACACGGCGGTACGGCCCTCGGGGTGCACGCCGTCGGTGTAGCCCAGCTTGGTGAGCAGCGACTCGAGTTCGGCCGAGCAGCCGTGGATGTCGCCGATGATGTCGAAGGGGCCGGTGAGATGGGTCAGGTCGTTGAAGCGCTTCTCGGTGACGACGCAGGCACCCTCGGCCTCCTCGACCCCGCGCAGCACGTGCACCTTGCGGAAGCCCTCGCGCTCCAGGTGCCTGAGCGAGCGGCGCAGCTCGCGGATGTGCCGCTGGATCACCCGGCGGGGCATGTCGGCGCGGTCGGTGCGGGCCGCGTTGCGCTCGGCGCACACCTCCTCCGGCACGTCGAGCACGATGGCGATGGGCAGCACGTCGTACTTCTTGGCCAGCTCGATCAGCTGCCGCCGGCTGTCCTGCTGCACGCTGGTGGCGTCGACGACGGTACGGCGGCCCGCGGCCAGCCGCTTGCCGGCGATGTAGTGCAGGACGTCGAAGGCGTCGCTGCTCGCGCTCTGGTCGTTCTCGTCGTCGCAGACGAGACCGCGGCAGAAGTCGGAGGAGATCACCTCGGTCGGCTTGAAGTGCCGGCGGGCGAAGGTCGACTTGCCGGAGCCGGAGGCTCCGACGAGGACGACCAGGGACAGGTCGGTGACGGGGAGGACACGTCCCGCGCGGGTCTCGGTCATGCTGCCTTCGCCTCCTTCGGGGTCTCGGTCTTCACGGTGAACACAGCCATTTGGGTGGGCGGCCCGACTTCGGGGTCGTTCGGTCCGACGGCGACGAACTCCACGTCGTAGCCGTGCCGTTCGGCGACCGTCGACGCCCAGGTGCGGAACTCCTCGCGAGTCCACTCGAAGCGGTGGTCGCCGTGCCTGACGTGTCCGGCGGGCAGGGTCTCCCAGCGGACGTTGTACTCGACGTTCGGGGTGGTCACGAGGACCGTGCGCGGGCGTGCGTGCCCGAACACGGCGTACTCCAGGGCGGGCAGCCGGGGCAGGTCGAGGTGCTCGATCACCTCGCTGAGCACGGCCGCGTCGTAGCCCTTGAGCCGGTTGTCGGTGTAGGCGAGCGAACCCTGGACGAGCTTCACCCGGGACGCCTGCCGCTCCCCCATGCGGTCCAGCTTCAGCCGCCGCGAGGCGATGGTGAGGGCCCGCACCGAGACGTCGACGCCGACCACCTCGGTGAACCGCACGTCCTTGAGCAGCTCCTGCACCAACTGGCCCTGACCGCAGCCCAGGTCGAGCACCCGCGCGGCGCCGGCCTCGCGCAGGGCGGCGAGGATCGCCTCCCTGCGCCGCACGGCGAGCGGTGCCGGCTTCTCCTCCGTCTCCGGCTCCTCCTCGACCGCGTTGTCGATCGCCTCGACCTCGCTGTCGTCGGCCTCGGCCAGGCGCACCAGTTCCAGCCGCTCCATCGCCTGCCGGGTCAGCGACCAGCGGCGGGAGAGATAGCGGCTGGTGATCAGCTTCTGCTCCGGGTGGGTGGGCAGCCAGCCCTCACCGGCGCGCAGCAGCTTGTCGACCTCGTCGGAGGAGACCCAGTAGTGCTTGGCGTCGTCGAGAACGGGCAGCAGGACGTACAGATGGCGCAGCGCCTCGGCGAGGGTCAGCGTCTCCGACTCCAGGACGAGCCGGACGTACCGCGAGTCGCCCCACTCGGGGAACTCGGTGTCGAGGGCGACCGGTTCGGCGCTCACCCCCCAGCCGAGCGGTGCGAAGAGCCGTCGTACGAGCTCCGGTCCGCCGCGGGCGGGCAGTGCGGGCACCTCGATGCGCAGCGGCAGGGGTGCGGCGGCCCGCTCCGGGCGGGCGTTGCACACGCCGCGCAGGGCACTGGAGAACACGGCGCTCAGGGCGACCGCGAGCAGCGAGGAGGCAGCGTAGGGGCGGTCGTTGACGTACTGCGCGAGTGCCGCGTCGGGTGCTCCACCGCGGCCCTTGCCCCTGCCCCGGCGGACCAGCGCGACCGTATCGACCTCCAGCAGGAGCGCGGCCGTGCAGCGCGCGGCGTCCGCCGCCGGGTAGAAGACGTGCGCGGTGCCGTAGGAGGTGGAGAACGTCTGCGCCTTGTCGGGGTGCTTGTGCAGCAGGAACCCGAGGTCGGTGGCCGGGAGGGCGGCGGTGCCGCTCGTCGATATCGTCAGGAACACATGCCCGAGTCTCCCGGTCCCACGGCCCGGTGACCACCGGTTTTCCCGCGGTGCCCCCGCAGCCTCATGACTCCTTGCCGATGATCGTCCGGGCGTTCTCGACGGCCCGCTCGTCCGCCGCGCGCATGTCGTCCAGATCCTTCCTGCGCCTGCTGATGACCGTCTTCTGAGTGCGGGCCTCGAGGTCGTGGGCGGTGGTGATGTAGTCGGTGTCGAGCTTGCACCGGGCGTCCGCGGCCGCCGTCCTCTTCTCGCGCTCCGACGGCTCCCCGGTCCGGAACCAGGCGGTGTCGAGCGATGCCTTGTCCGGGTCGGCGTAGCGGAAGCCCTTCTCCTTCATGCAGGCCGACCACGCGCGGTCGGCCCTTCTCCAGGCCGGGTCCTTCCGCGCCTCCTTGCGGGACTCGAACCAGAGGTCGAGGGCGAGCGAGTAGTAGCCGCTGAGCCTCACTCCGTCGACCTTCGTCGCCTTGGGCGGAGGGCCGTAGATCTTCCGCGCCGCCCGTCCCATGCAACCGCCGTCGGGGATGGGGTGCCCGTGGGCATGGTGGCTGTCGCCGGAGTCGAACGTGCCGGTGAGAGCGACGTACTGGTCGGCGGGCCACTCCTGGGGCTGGGAGGACTGTTCCGCATTCCGGTTGTGGTAGCCGTGCTCGGCCGCCCGGTCGGGATCGTCGACGCCGTAAGGGCTGTCGTCACCGGTCGTGCTGCGGCTCGTGAGGGTTCCCTGCCGGACCGGGTACGTCGACTCGACGGCCTTGGTGTCGAGCGTCGCGAACCCGGTGAAGCCGAGCCCGAGCATGCACCGCTTCGCGAGGATCCACTGTGCCTTGCCGATGGCCTTTCCTCCGTCCGACGACGGGTCCGGTAGGTAGGCGTGCAGCGGCAACGCCTCCATGGTGTTGAGGCGGCGGGCCCCGTCGGCGGCGTCGTCGTGGCCTGCGAACTGGCATGCCGACAGGGCCAACAGGCCGGTGAGAGCGAGAGGGAGCACTTTGCGCACCCGGCCATCCGATCAGGCCTGGATCATGTGCGCCGTGACGGAGCCCACAGTTCCGGCACACAGAGTCCACAGGTCGCGCACCTCGCCCCTGGTTCCTGTGATCTCCACCATGGCCCCCCGGGCCGGGACCTGGTGAAGTGATCCACCGTCAACTGACCACTGGCAGAAGGGGGAACCATGAGCATCAGCCGAGGAGGCGTCCGCAGCAGAGGCGTCGTCGCGGTGGCGGCCGGTGCCGTACTGGGCGCGGGGGTCCTCGCGGCCGCTCCGGCCCAGGCGGCTCCGGCGGCGCCACAGGTGTCGGCTCAGGGCGCGTACGCGATGAACGCGGCCACGGCCAAGCAGCTCTTCGGCAAGGCGCCGGACGTACAGCTGCGGACCGGTTCCACGACGAAGATCATGACGGCCCTCGTGGTGCTGTCGCAACGGAACGTGAACCTCGACAAGAAGGTGAGGATCAAGAAGGAGTACACGGACTACGTCATCGATCCGAGCACCGGCAACCAGCGGTACTCCAGCGCCAAGCTGATCCTGGGCGACTCGATGAAGGTCCGGGACCTGCTGTACGGGCTGCTGCTGCCGTCCGGTTGCGATGCGGCGTACGCCCTCGCGGACACGTACGGGTCGGGGTCGACGGCGGCACAGCGGACGAAGTCGTTCATCGGGAAGATGAACAGCAAGGCGCGCGAGCTGGGGCTGACGAACACCCACTTCGACTCGTTCGACGGGGTGTCCAACGGCAAGAACCACGCGTCACCGCGTGATCTGACCAAGCTGGCCGCGACCGCGTTGAAGAACAAGACGTTCAAGAAGGTGGTGGGCACCAAGGAGTACGACGACATGACGTCGTACCGGCCCGGGGGCGGAACGCACGCGATGGACCCCTGGGTGAACACGAACACGCTGCTCGGTTCCTACCGGGGCGCGATCGGCGTGAAGACCGGCTCGGGACCGGAGGCGAAGTTCTGCCTGGTGTTCGCGGCGACCCGGGGTGGCAGGACGGTCGTGGGAACCGTACTCGCGGACACGTCGGTGGACGAGCGGCTCAAGGACGCGAAGAAGATCCTCGACTACGGTTTCACCCAACGCTGACGAGGGGCCGGCGGGGACCGGCCGGGCAGGTGCCCGGCCGGCCCCGGCCAACCCCGTGCAGCGGCCCCCTCGGGCCGGAACGGGCCGCCGCACGCAGGTGGGGTATTACGGCAGCTGCGTCTGGACCTGGCTGGAGATCAGCTCCAGGTGGTCGAGATCGGTCAGGTCGAGGACCTGGAGGTAGATCCGCCGGGAACCGATCTCGGCGTAGCGGCCGATCTTGTCGACGACCTCGGCCGGGGAGCCGGCCAGACCGTTGGCCTTCAGCTCGTCCACCTCACGGCCGATCGCGGCCGCACGCCGGGCCACCTCCTGGTCGTCCTTGCCGACGCACACCACGAGCGCGTTGGAGTACGTCAGGTCGTCCGCTGCGCGGCCCGCTTCCTCGGCTGCCGCACGCACCCGGCCGAACTGCCGCTCGCTGTCCTCGACGGAGGCGAAGGGCATGTTGAACTCGTCGGCGTACCGGGCCGCGAGGCGCGGGGTGCGGGTCGCGCCGTGACCGCCGATGAGCACCGGGACCCGCTCCTGGGCGGGCTTGGGCAGCGCGGGCGAGTCGGTGAGGTCGTAGTAGGTGCCGTGAAAGTCGAAGGTCTCGCCGGCCTTGGTCGCCCACAGTCCGCTGATGATCTCCAGCTGTTCCTCCAGGCGGGCGAACTTCTCCTTCGGGAACGGGATGCCGTACGCCTTGTGCTCCTCCTCGAACCAGCCCGCGCCGAGGCCCAGTTCGACCCGGCCGCCGGACATCCGGTCGACCTGGGCCACCTGGATGGCGAGCACGCCGGGCAGCCGGAAGGTGCCGGCCGTCATCAGGGTGCCGAGGCGGATGCGCTTGGTCTCGCGGGCCAGTCCGGCCAGGGTGATCCAGGCGTCCGTGGGGCCGGGCAGGCCGTCCCCGGCGCCCATCCGCAGATAGTGGTCGGAGCGGAAGAAGGCGTCGAACCCGAGGTCCTCGGTGGCCTTCGCCACGGTGAGCAAGGTGTCGTAGGTGGCCCCCTGCTGGGGCTCGGTGAAGATTCGAAGGTCCATACACCTATCCTGCACGGCCCCGGTCCCGTCGACCTCCCTGGTGGCGCCGGGCACGGTCGTCCACGGTCGGGTGAAAATCGTCCCCCTGCGCGCGGGGGCCGCGCGGGCCAGTGACCGGCCCCGGCGTTGATCGTCGGCCCGTCGGAGCCGGACCGTCCGGCAGCCGCGGGGGCCGAGGGGGGCGTCATGTGGGAGGAGTCCGTACGTCGGCGGGGTGGCTGCGCAGGGCGGCCGAAAGGACTGCTGGAGCGGATGGAGGAGCTGGTGGCGGCATTGAACGCGGATCTGTCGGCCCTGGACGCGGATCTGCAGTCGGCCGGGGGTTCGGGGTGGGTGTCGGCCGATCGGGGCGAGCTCGGCCGACGAACCGCTGCACCGGGGCTGCGCCCCCGGGCCCCACTGGCGGCCTCACACGCCGGACGGACTGTCTTCCGCGCTCTCCGGTAACACCTCCTCCCGCGCCGCCAGCTTGCGCAGCATCTCCAGGACGCGGTCCCGGGACTCGTCCGCCGCGTCGATGGCCTCCATGCACTGCCAGTACGTCGTCTCGTCGGACGCGGCGCTCGCCATGCCGACCAGGGCTATGCCCACCTCGCCGAGCAGCCTGCCGAGGCACAGGAGGGTCTGCCGGGCGTCGTCCAGCTCGGTGAGCTGGGCGGCGCGCAGGTCGCCCGGGTCGAGTTCCGGAGGGTCCAGGACGCCGCAGCCCCGGCCCGCCAGCTCGGTCAGTCCCAGCGCCTCGCCCCGCAGTTCGGGCGGTCCGGACACCGCCAGGCGGCTGCCGATCGCCTGGGCCAGGGCCTGCGCCTGCCACACCTCCGCCATCATCTCGGGTATGTCGGCGCCTCCCGCCAGGGCACGCCTGCTCGTCGCAATGAGCCGCACCGCATCCATGCGCTGCCCCCGTCCGTCGCCGTGCGTCCCCGCACGCCCGCTTGAACTCCCTTGCTCACTACCCAGCGTGAGGGTCCAGGCAACGAAAAGCCAGAGTAAGTCGGAAAATTGTGGACAACAATTCGGATCCGATGGCGGGATTGACTCCGGAGGGTGATAACGGAGCGCAGGAGTCCGGACGTTGCGGCCACCGTCCGGGTCAGGGCGTGTCTTCCGTACCCGGGGCCGGGAAGCGGTGTTCGTTGCGGTCGATCTTGGCGGAGAGGGCGGTCAGCGGGTCGATGCCGAGGACCTCGCAGAGCTGGAGGAGGTAGGCGAGGACGTCGGCGACCTCGTCCGTGACCCGGTGGGCGGACTCGGGGTCGTCCATCACGCGGGCCGACTCCTCCGGTGTCAACCACTGGAAGATCTCGACCAGTTCCGAGGCCTCCACGCTGAGGGCGGCCACGAGGTTCTTGGGGGTGTGGTAGGGCTGCCAGTTGCGCGCCGCGGCGAACTCGGCCAGCCTGCGCTGGAGTCCGGCCAGGTCAGGGTGTTCCGTCACGGGTCAGGTGTACCACTGCGACACCCTCGGTCCCGGCGGCCCACGAGGGGTCGCTCACCGCGCCCACACAGCGGATGTGCCCGCGTTCGCCCATCCGTGCCGCCATCCGCAGCAGTGCCCGGCGCTGGCCCGGGTCGAGGCCACGGTCGAAGCCGTCGGCGAGCACGGTGAGGGTCCGCAGGGCGTCGGGCACCTCGCCCGGGGTGTCCACGTCCAGCACGCCGGGCCCCGTCAGCAGCACCAGCGCCAGTGCGACATAGCGCAGTTCGCCGTCGCCGAGCCGGGCCAGCTCGGTGCGGAAGCCGTCGCCCCGGTCGAGCAGCGCCCGGACGGTGCCGTCGGACTGCGGCTCGGCGACCAGGTCGGCCACCGGGCCGACGCAGCCGGCCCGCAGCGCCTCGACCAGCAGGGAGTGCCGGCGGCCGCACTCGAACCGGGTGCGCCACAGCACGTCGGCGAGGTTGTCGCAGCCCGGCATGAGCCGTCCGGTACCGGTGGGGACAGGGGTGCGCATGCACTCGGGGCGGGGGTCGCAGGGGAAGACGGAGCGCAGGGCGACGACCATCTGCTCGGCGGCGGCGAGGACATGCCGCTGCCCGTCGGTCTTGCCGGCCACCCGCAGCGGCAACAGGGCGGTGCCGAGCCGGTCGTCGGGCAGCGGGGCACGGGTGACCGGGGAGGAGCCCGCCGTGTGCCAGGCGGCCTGTACGGTCCGTCGGCCGGGGTCGCGCAGGGCCGTCTCCAACAGGACCACTCCCCGCGCCGTCAGCCGCTCGCCGACGATCCGCAGCTCCGGCTCGGCCTGTACGGCGACGTCGAGCCGGACCGGTCCCTCGGCACCGTCGGCGGTGCACCCGATCCGGAACCCCCGCCGCCCCTCGGCGTCGGGCCGCGCCCGCTCGGGCACACAGGCGACCGGTTCCGGGAACACCTCGGCGAGTGAGGCTCCTCCTCCGAGCCGCGCCAGCGCCTCGTACGCCCCGAGCGCGGTCGACTTCCCCGCCCCGCTGCCCCCGGCGAACAAGGTGACCGCCCCGAGAGGAAACGCGGCCCGCCGGTGACCGGCGAACGCGGACAGCCGCAACTCGGTGACACGGGCGCGTACGTCGACGGGGCCGGGGGCAACCGGCACTGGCACTGGCACTGGCACTGGCGGATCGGACTCGGGGGAACCTGCGTACGTGCTCCGGGCGAACTGCGCCCGTACAGCGGGCGCGGGGGACGCCGAGAGGTCGGGGGCCGCGGAGGACCCGGCGGAAGCGGAGGGCTCGGCGGACGCGGAGGACACGGCCATATGCGGACGGTAGGCCTCCACGGACCTGGTGAACCGTTTTGTCCACCGGACCTTCCTACGATCGGGGGACCGCCCGGCATGACGACGGGGGAAGGGCAGCCCGGCCGGAAGGGCGTGCGGACCCGAGGATCGGCTGGAGGAGCACGCCGACCGGGAGAGCGCCCGGGCCGCGCGACACCCCGACCGCAAGGACACGCAGACCCGGCGAACCGGCCACAGCAGCACCCCGACCAGGAAAACACCCACACCCGCGCGACACCCCGACCGCAAGGACACGCAGATCCGGCGAACCGGCCACAGCAGCCGGACCGGAAGGACCGCCGGCAGCGGAACCCCGGCCGAGACGCCGCGGCCTCAGCCCCCGGACACCCCCGCGCCCTCCATGAGCCCGCTGACCTCCGTGCCGGGCGGGGTGAGGAGGAACACGTTGCGGTCGACCCGGTGCATCCCGCTGCCCAGACCGAAGACGACGCCCGTGCTGAAGTCGAGGACGCGCTTGGCGACCTCGCCCTCCGCGCCGGACAGGTCGAGCAGCACCGGCGCCCCGGCCATCAGCGTCTCGGCGACTTCCCGGGCGTCCGCGAAGACGTTGACCCGCAGGACGACGAACCGGCGCCGCGTCTCGGTCTCCGCGTCCGGCAGTGAGCGGTGGTTCACCGCGGACGGCCAGGCGTCGCGGCCCCGCAGCGGCACGACCTGTGCGAGCCCTTCCCACTGTTCATCGGTGACGTCGTAACGGCTCACCGGCTCCCCCTGACCTGACTCGCACTCGATGCCTGCACCAGCCAATTCTTACGCCAAGTCACCCGTTCAGCCCAACAACGACACACTGCGCGACCGCCCCGGCAGCCGACTCCTCGCGGCACATGTACGAATACGCCCGCTTCTTACCTCCCTCACACCGGACTCTTCACCTCCCGCCACACCCTGCTCACCGGCTACGGTTAGCGTCCGGTGCCGTGCACTTGGCAGAAACACAGCAGGTGAGGCCTGGTCGGCGGACGCAGTCGGCGGTGTCCGCCGCTCCGGGGAGTCGCGCGGAAGACCCTCGGAGCCCGGCGCAGTGGCACCGTGTCCTGACACTGCTCGCCGACGTGAGCCTGTTCATCGGCACGCGCGCGGTGTGGACCCAGGCGGCCACGCACCGCGTCGCCCTCGCGGGAATCATCTCCGTCTGCTACGCCTCGATCCTGGTCAGCGGCGTGCTCGCCCTGACGGTCCGCCGGGCGCGCTCACTGGCCCGTGTGGACCTCGTCGTCCTGCTCACCGCGATCACCCTCACGCTGTGCACCTGGGCGCTGAACCACGCCGGCGGCGACGAGGCGGTCCTGACCACTCAGGCCACCCGGGAACTGGTCGCCGGGCACCCGGTGTACGGGCAGCCCTGGCCCTGGCTGTTCCACGGCAAGGGCGTCGCCCTGACGCCGACGGCGGACGGCGGTTACGACTTCACCTACGGCTATCCCCCGCTCGTCCCGCTGCTCACCGCACCCCTGCTGTGGCTGGGCCACGGTGGCGCCCCGGCGACCGCGGCGGCGACGCTCGCGCTGATCACCGGCGCGGCGCTGCTGTGGCGGCTGCTGCCGGTGCCGTGGCGCTCGGCGGCGACGATGCTCTGTCTGGGCTTCGGATTTCTGTCGACGTACGCCCGCCAGGGCTATCCGGCGATCCCCGCCATGGTGCTGCTGATCCCGGTGGTGGTGGGCTGGCCGCGCATCGGCAGCGGCGGCCGGCTCGGCACGTCGGGGATCGCGCGGGCCGCATGCCTGGGTGCCGCGTGCGCGGCCCAGCAACTGCCCTGGTTCGTGACCCCGTTCCTGCTGGCCGGCATCTACGCCGTACGCCGTGGCGAACTGGGCGGGCACGCGGCACGGCTGGTGGTGCTGCGGATCCTGGGGATCGCCGCGACGACGTGGCTGCTGATCAACACGTACTTCATCGTGCACGAGCCCGGCCCCTGGCTCGGCGGGATCGCCCTGCCGCTGACGCAGGGCGCGGTGCTGCACGGCCAGGGTCTGGTGGACATCTCCCTGTACTTCACGCACGGCAGCGACCGGCTCGACTGGTACGGCCACGCGAGCGTGCTGCTGGCCGCGGCCCTGCTGGCGTTGTTCGTGCTGTTCGTACGGCGGCTGGGCCCGGCGGCGACCGTGCTGCCCTGGTGCGCCTTCTACCTGGCGACCCGCTCCCAGGACGGCTACTACCTGATGATGACCCCGCTGTGGCTCGCGGCGGCGGTCACCGTGTCCCAGTCGGAGTTCGCGCACGCATGGCAGCCGCGCCCCCGGTGGCTGACGGGCCCGCGCCGCCGCCCCGCGCTGGTGGGCGTGGTGGTGCTGCTGGTCCTGCCCGCACTGGTGAGCGCGACCCTGGCGGTGTCGGGACGGCCGCCGTTGCGGACGGACATCACGGCGGCGCGGTGGACCACGGCGCACTCGCTGTCCGCGCTGACCCTGCGTGTGACCAACACCGGGAGCAGCCCGCTCACCCCCCACTACATGCTCACGACGGGCCAGGGCATGAGCAGGTACTGGTCCCTGGAGCGCGGGCCGGCCACGATCCCCGCGCACACCACGGCGACCGTCGAACTCCGGGCGCCCTCCGGCCGGTTCCCGCTGCCCGTCAAAAAGAGCGCCCACATCCGGCTGCGCGCCTTCACGGCGAGCCCGCAGACGCTCTCCACCCGGGACGTGAGTCCGGCCGAGCTGGGCCGGAAGGGCTGATGTCAGGCGGCCGCGCGCGTGAACCGCAGCGCGGCGGTCACCGTGGTCAGGCCGCGCATCATGCCCAGCTGGTTCCAGGTCACGCCGAAATCCTCGCGGTCCACGGGGAACTCGGCCTCCAGGGTGAGCGCCTCGGCCGTCGCCGAGGTCAGGCGCGCGGTGAGGGACAGCGGCCTGCTGATGCCCCGCACGGTCAGCCGGCCGGTGATCCGGACGTCGTCGCCGTCGAGGCGGTCGGCGCCGCGGACGGCGAAGGTGATCTCCGGGTGGTTGTCGGTGTCCAGGAGGTCGGCCGAGCGCAGGTGTGTGTCCCGCTTGGCGTTCTTGGTGTCCAGGGAGGCCACGTCCAGCGTCACGGTGCCGGTGGCCGAGCCGTCGGACCCGACCTCGCCCCGGCCGGTGACGGCGGTGAACGTGCCCTTGACGGTGACCAGGCCCCAGAAGGTCTTGTGCCGCAGGCCCACGGCGGACGCGGTCGGGTCGAGCTGCCAGAGGCCTGTTTCCACGGCGACGGTCATGGCCGTCCTCCTGTCCCTTGTTCAAATTTGGATGACCTCACGCTAGCCCAATATCCAAATTTGAACAACGGGTAGACTCGAAGCCATGGCCGCCCGCGACGAACCCCCCGCCGACCAGCCCCCTTGCCTCTCGGCAGCGGGCGGCGGACTGCTCCCGGGCGAGCTGCGGGCCTGGATGCTCCTGCTGGCCGCGACGGGCGGGGTGGAGCAGCGGCTGCGCTCGGCCGTGAAGGAGTCCCTCGACGTCTCGCACGACGAGTTCCTCATCCTGTGCCTGCTCGCCGAGCAGCCGCGGGGCGGCCTGCGCATGACCCGGATCGCCGAGCTCCTCGGCCGCCCGAAGACCCGGCTCACCTACCAGATCGCCTGCCTGCAGCGGGCCGGCCTGGTCACCCGCGAGTCCGTCTGCGGCGACAGACGGGGTGTCGAGGTCGCGCTCACCGACAAGGCCCGGCGACGGCTGCGCGAGGCCTCCGGCGCCTTGGCGGAGACGGTCAGGGAGGCCCTCGCCCGCTTCATCGGCCCCGAGCAGCGCGAGGCGCTGTTCGCACTGGTGCCCGGCCTCGTCGACCAACCGTAGGAAAACGGGCCCTTGGGCGCTGGGGAGGCCCAGGTCACAGCCACAAGGAGGGAAACGTCACAAGCCTCGCGCTGCACTCGATTGAGCGCACTGCCCTAGCATCCGAGCCATGACGGTCCTGCCTGACGACGGGCTCTCACTGGCCGCCGAGTTCCCTGACGCGACACACGAGCAGTGGCAACGCCTGGTCGAGGGTGTGCTGCGCAAGTCGGGCAAGGAAGTCTCGGGCGCGGCAGCTGAGGACGCCCTGTCCACGACACTCGAGGACGGGCTGCGCACCCGGCCCCTGTACACCGCGCGCGACAGCGCGCCCGACCCCGGCCTGCCCGGCTTCGCCCCGTATCTGCGCGGCGGCCGCCCCGAAGGCAACACCGCGGGCGGCTGGGACGTACGGCAGCGGCACGCGGCGCTCGCCGACGGTGCGGTCCTGGCGGACCTGGAGAACGGCGTCACCTCGCTCTGGCTGCTCGTGGGCCGGGGCGGTATCCCGGTGTCCGACCTCCCGCGCGCCCTCGACGGCGTCTACCTCGACCTGGCCCCGGTGGTCCTGGACGCCGGCCTCGACGTCGAGGCCGCCGCGGCCGAGCTGCTGCGGCTGTACGAGGAAAAGGGCGTCGACCCGAAGGCCGTGCGCGGCAATCTGGGCGCCGACCCGCTCGGACACGAGGCCCGCACCGGCACCCCGCAGGACTTCGGGCCCGTCGCCGCCCTCGCCGCGCGCTGCGCCGAGCAGTACCCGGGCCTGCGCACGCTGACCGTGGACGCGTTGCCATACCACGAGGCGGGCGGCTCGGCCGCGCAGGAGCTGGGCGCCTCCCTCGCCACCGGCGTGGCCTACCTGCGGGAGCTGACCGAGGCCGGCCTCACGGTCGCGGCGGCGTGCGCGCGGCTGGAGTTCCGGTACGCCGCCACCGCCGACCAGTTCCTGACCATCGCCAAGCTGCGCGCGGCGCGCCGGCTGTGGGCCCGGGTCGCCGAGGTGTCCGGTGCGCCGGGCGCGGGTGCCCAGGTGCAGCACGTGGTGACCTCGCCGGTGATGATGACGCGCCGCGACCCGTGGGTGAACATGCTCCGTACGACGGTCGCGACCCTCGCGGCCGGGGTGGGCGGCGCCGACTCCGTCACCGTGCTGCCGTTCGACCACGCCCTGGGCCTGCCGGACGCGTTCGCCCGCCGCATCGCCCGCAACACCTCCACGATCCTGGTGGAGGAGTCCCACCTGGGCCGCGTCATCGACCCGGCGGGGGGCTCCTGGTACGTCGAGCGGCTGACCGACGAACTCGCCGAGGCCGCTTGGGCGTACTTCCGGTCCATCGAGCGGGACGGCGGTCAGGCGGCCGTGCTGCGCTCCGGCCGGATCCGCACGGACCTGGCGACCACGTGGGCGGAGCGCTCCAAGAAGCTCGCCAAGCGGCGCGAACCCATCACCGGCGTCAGCGAGTTCCCGCTCCTGTCCGAGAAGCCGGTGGAGCGCGAGCCGGCGCCCGAGCCGCCGTCCGGCGGACTGCCCCGGGTGCGCCGCGACGAGGCGTACGAGGCCCTGCGCGCCCGCTCCGACGCCCACCTGGCGGCGACCGGCTCCCGTCCCAGGATCTTCCTGGCCACCCTCGGCTCGGCAGCCGAGTACACCGCGCGCTCGACCTTCGCCGCCAACCTCTTCCAGGCGGGCGGCATCGAACCGGTCAGCGAGGGCCGCTTCGAGGACAGCGGCGCCACCGAGGCCGTGCTGTGCTCCAGCGACGCCCTGTACGCCGAACAGGCCGCGCAGGCCGCCGAGTCGCTGCGCGCGGCCGGCGCCCGGCACGTGTTCCTCGCGGGCCGCCCGGCCGACCACTCCGGCATCGACGCCTACCTCTTCGCGGGCTGCGACGCCGTCGCCGTACTCTCCGCGACCCTCGACCGCATGGGAGTGTCCTGATGGGAATCCCCGACTTCTCCGGCATCGAGCTGGGGACGCCGGTCGCCGGCGGCAGTGCCGAGGAGTGGCGTACGGCCGTCAAGCACGCGACCGGCAGTGCAGAGCCGCTGTGGGAGACCCCGGAGGGCATCGGGGTCAAGCCGCTGTACACCGGCCGAGACCTGGAAGGCCTGGACTTCCTGGACACCTACCCGGGCATGGCGCCGTACCTGCGCGGCCCGTACCCGACGATGTACGTCAACCAGCCTTGGACGATCCGCCAGTACGCGGGCTTCTCCACCGCCGAGGAGTCCAACGCGTTCTACCGGCGCAACCTGGCGGCCGGCCAGAAGGGCCTGTCGGTCGCCTTCGACCTGCCCACGCACCGGGGTTACGACAGCGACCACCCGCGCGTGACCGGCGACGTCGGCATGGCGGGCGTGGCCATCGACTCCATCTACGACATGCGGCAGCTGTTCGACGGCATCCCGCTGGACAAGATGACCGTGTCGATGACGATGAACGGCGCGGTGCTGCCGATCCTGGCGCTGTACATCGTGGCGGCGGAGGAACAGGGCGTACCGCCCGAGAAGTTGGCCGGGACCATCCAGAACGACATCCTCAAGGAGTTCATGGTCCGCAACACCTACATCTATCCGCCGAAGCCGTCGATGCGGATCATCTCCGACATCTTCGCGTACACCTCGCAGCGGATGCCCCGCTACAACTCCATCTCCATCTCCGGCTACCACATCCAGGAGGCCGGTGCCACGGCCGACCTGGAGCTGGCGTACACCCTCGCCGACGGTGTGGAGTACATCCGCGCGGGACGGGAGGCGGGCCTGGACGTGGACGCGTTCGCGCCCCGGCTGTCGTTCTTCTGGGCGATCGGCATGAACTTCTTCATGGAGATCGCGAAGCTGCGGGCGGCGCGGCTGCTGTGGGCCAAGCTGGTCTCCCAGTTCGAGCCGAAGAACGCCAAGTCCCTGTCCCTGCGCACCCATTCGCAGACCTCGGGCTGGTCGCTGACCGCGCAGGACGTCTTCAACAACGTCACGCGGACGTGCGTGGAGGCGATGGCCGCGACCCAGGGCCACACCCAGTCGCTGCACACCAACGCCCTCGACGAGGCCCTGGCCCTGCCCACCGACTTCTCGGCCCGCATCGCCCGCAACACCCAGCTGCTCATCCAGCAGGAGTCCGGCACCACCCGGGTCATCGACCCCTGGGGCGGCAGCGCGTACGTGGAGCGGCTGACGTACGACCTCGCCCGCAAGGCCTGGGCGCACATCCAGGAGGTCGAGCAGGCGGGCGGCATGGCGCAGGCCATCGACGCGGGCATCCCCAAGCTGCGCGTGGAGGAGGCCGCCGCGCGCACCCAGGCCCGCATCGACTCCGGACGCCAGCCGGTGATCGGCGTCAACAAGTACCGTGTGGACAGCGACGAGCAGATCGAGGTCCTGAAGGTCGACAACTCCTCCGTGCGCGCCCAGCAGATCGAGAAGCTGCGCCGGCTGCGCGAGGAGCGGGACGAGACCGCCTGCCAGGACGCGCTGGACGCGCTGACCCGGGCGGCCGACGGCGACGGCAACCTGCTGGAGCTGGCCGTGCACGCGGCCCGCGCCAAGGCCACCGTGGGTGAGATCTCCGACGCCCTGGAGAAGGTGTACGGCCGGCACGCGAGCCAGATCCGTACGATCTCCGGCGTGTACCGCAACGAAACAGGGGAGTCCCCGTCCGTGGACCGCACCCGCGCCCTGGTGGACGCCTTCGAGGAGGCCGAGGGGCGCCGCCCGCGCATCCTGGTCGCCAAGATGGGCCAGGACGGCCACGACCGCGGCCAGAAGGTGATCGCCACCGGCTTCGCCGACCTCGGCTTCGACGTCGACGTCGGCCCGCTGTTCCAGACGCCGGAGGAGGTCGCCCGCCAGGCGGTCGAGGCGGACGTGCACGTGGTCGGAGTGTCCTCGCTGGCCGCCGGTCACCTCACCCTCGTACCGGCGCTGCGCGAGAAGCTCGCCGAGGAGGGCCGGGAGGACATCACGATCGTGGTCGGCGGGGTCATCCCGCCGCAGGACGTGCCGGTGCTGCTGGAGATGGGCGCGGCGGCCGTGTTCCTGCCCGGCACGGTGATCCCGGACGCGGCGTACGACCTGGTGAAGCGGCTGTCGGCCGACCTCGGCCACGACCTGTAGATCCCCATGGCAGCGATCGATCTTGACACGTATGTGAAGGGTGTGCTCGACGGCAGGCGGGCCCTGGTGGCCCGCGCCATCACGCTCGTCGAGTCCACCCGCCCCCAGCACCGGGTGCTGGCGCAGCAGTTGCTCACGGAGCTGCTTCCGCACAGCGGCCGGGCGCGGCGGATCGGGGTGAGCGGGGTGCCGGGCGTGGGCAAGTCGACGTTCATCGACGCGTTCGGCACGATGCTGACCTCGCTGGGCCACCGGGTCGCCGTCCTCGCGGTCGACCCCTCCTCGACCCGCACCGGCGGCTCGATCCTCGGCGACAAGACGAGGATGGAGCGGCTCGCGGTGGACCCGGCGGCCTTCGTCCGGCCCTCCCCCAGCGCGGGCACGCTGGGCGGGGTCGCGAAGGCCACCCGGGAGTCGATGGTGGTCATGGAGGCGGCGGGCTACGACGTGATCCTGGTCGAGACCGTCGGCGTGGGCCAGTCGGAGACGGCTGTCGCGAACATGGTCGACTCCTTCCTCCTGCTGACCCTGGCCCGCACCGGCGACCAGTTGCAGGGCATCAAGAAGGGCGTCCTGGAGCTGGCCGACGTGATCGCCGTCAACAAGGCGGACGGCCCGCACGAGCGCGACGCGAAGGCCGCCGCCCGTGAACTGTCGGGCGCGCTGCGCCTGATGCACGGCAGGGACGCGTTCTGGACTCCGCCGGTGCTGAGCTGCAGCGCCCGGGAGTCGATGGGCCTGGACGTGGTGTGGGACCGGCTGGAACAGCACCGCACCCTGCTCGACTCCACCGGCCGGCTCACCGCCAAGCGACGGGACCAGCAGGTCGACTGGACCTGGTCGATGGTCCGCGACGAACTCCTGGAGCGCCTGCACACGAACCCCGCGGTGCGCGAGACCGCCCCTGCCCTCGAACAGCGGGTGAAGGACGGCTCGTTGACGGCGACACTGGCGGCGGAACAGATCCTGCGGGCGTTCGAGGGCACCGGCCGGCCGGATTGATCACGAGCGTTCCGAGGGCACTCCGTCACGCAGTGCCGGCTCCCCCGGAGCGGCGTGGCGCGATGTGGAAGTCGAAGGCGAGCGTCCCGGGATCGAGGGCGGTGGCGCCGCCGTCGACGGTGAGGACCGCGCCGTTGACGTACGACGCCGCCGGGGACAGCAGCCAGTCGATCGCCTCCGCGATCTCACGCGGCTCACCGGGCCGCCCCATGGGCAGGAGCCTGGTCACCTCCTCGTAGGCGGCCTCCACGCCCCCGCCCCGCAGGTCCGCCTCCTCGGCGAAGCGCGCCATGCGCCGGTCGGCCATCTCGCTGCGCACCCAGCTGGGGCACACGACATTGGCACGCACGCCCTGGCGGCCATAGTCGACGGCGACGGAACGGCACAGCTGGAGCAGGGCCGCCTTCGAGGTGGCGTACGGGGCGTTGCTCGTGCCGTTGCGCAGCGCGGACACCGACGCCACGCCGACCACCGAACCGCGGCTCGCCAGCAGGTGCGGGATCGCCGCGCGCAGAAGCAGCAGCGGACCGGTGACGTTGGTGCGCATCACCTCGTCCCAGTCCGCCAACGACAGGTCACCCACCGCTCCTCCGCGCCCGATGCCCGCGTTGAGCACCAGCCCGTCGAGCCGTCCGTGCGCGGCCAGCGCCGCCCGCACGAGGCCCTCGGCCGCGTCGGGATCCCCCACGTCGGACGGATGCGCCAGTGCCCCCGTCTCCCGTTCGATCCGCCGCAGGGGGTCGGCGCGCCGACCGGAGACGACCACATGGTGCCCGCCCTCGCACAGCAGCCGGGCCGTGGCCTCCCCGATGCCCGTACCACCACCGGTCACGATGACAACCCGCTTGCCCGCCATTGCAGTTCAGGCCCTTTCCGCCGAGATCACCGAGCGCATCCGAGCCTAGGACCCGGCGATCCCCGGCAGGCGACTTCGAGCCAGGAGGTGTCCCCGGGCAGTCCGCCCCGGCCGTCGCGAGCGTCCCGGTGGCCGGGGGCGTCCCGGTGGCCGGCCCGGGCGCCGGTGTCCGGGCCGGCCGGCGAACGTCCGAGCAGGGGCCGGAACTTATCCGCCGCGTCGCTAGTTTCCACGTCGCTGTAGATACCGATGAGGCATCGGCTCGCCGCCCGGGCACACCGAGCCTCCGATGTGAGCACCTGGAGTTCTCATGGCCCTGTGGGACCGCATCAAGGAGTCCGCGTCGACGATGCAGACCCAGCTCGTGGCGAAGAAGAACGACCTCAAGAGCGGTGCGTTCCGCGACGCCGGCATGGCGATGTGCGCGCTCGTGGCGGCCGCCGACGGCACCGTCGACCCGGCCGAGCGGCAGCGCGTGGCCCAGCTGATCACCACCAACGAGGTTCTGCAGAACTTCCCCGCCGACGACCTGCGCCGCCGCTTCGAGGACAACCTGAACAAGCTGACCGCCGACTTCGCCTTCGGCAAGGTCAGCGTCCTGCAGGAGATCGCCAAGGCGAAGAAGAAGCCCGCGGAGGCGCGTGCCGTCATCCAGATCGGCATCGTCATCGGCGGCGCGGACGGCGACTTCGACAAGACCGAGCAGGCCGTCGTGCGCGAGGCCTGCTTCACCCTCGACCTGCCGCCGCACGAGTTCGACCTCTGAGCGGGGGCCGCAGGCGCGCAGGACGGGAGGCGCGCGGGGTCGGCACCGTGGAAGGACCGGCCCGGTGCTCCCCCCGAGCCACCCCAGCACGTTTCCTCGCCCAGGGCTCCAGGTTCCGGGGCTGGTACGGCCCCGGCTGGGTGCACCGGCCCTCGACTGGCTCACCGCCGCTCTCGCGGCGACCGCGGCCGTGACCGTACTCCGCGCGCCGCGGGTGCGCAGGATCTTCGGGTGCGTGGTGGAGCCGAGGACGGACTGGGCCTTTCGCCGTACACCGATCGGCGACAGCCGCTCCGGCTCGGCGGTCCGCAGCGTCTGACCCGAAGTCCGCGGCCCGGACCGGAGTCACTCTCCGGCCGATTGGTCCGACCAGGTCGGTGGGGTGAACAACACGCCCGGCAGCACCGCATGGCGGACGGTGCGCAGGGCGGTGTCGAACACCGAAGCGAGG
Organism: Streptomyces sp. NPDC007905; assembly: GCF_042959345.1. Classification (NCBI taxonomy): domain Bacteria; kingdom Bacillati; phylum Actinomycetota; class Actinomycetes; order Kitasatosporales; family Streptomycetaceae; genus Streptomyces; species Streptomyces sp. NPDC007905. The sequence goes on from NZ_JBIBKS010000003.1 coordinate 339,356, forward strand.
AAACCGATCTGCGTGGGATGGAGCCTGTCCTGCGCCCTCGCCCTGGTTCCCGGAGGTACCAGGGCACGGCGGATGCGGGACAGTTCCGTGAGGATTCCGGCCGGTTCCAGCAGCGGGTCGAGCTGGATCCGTTCTCCCACCGACAGGAGGAGTCCCCGTACCACCAGCTCCAGTTCGGGGTTCTGTTCCACCTCGGCCCGGTACAGCCGGGCCCGCCCGAAGGCCACCACCCGCTCCAGTTCGGACGGTTCCATCAGGGCCCGGACACTGGACGCGGGGAGTCTGCTCCAGGGTCCGTCGGTGCGCCGCCCGTCGCCCAGCCAGGGTCTCAGCATGGGATCGATGTGGACGGCCCGCAGGGCGCGTTCCCCGATGTTGTACGCGAGGTCGACGGCGAACTTGGCCTCGTCCGGGTCGGCGGTGCCTTTGGCCGCGGCCAGCAATGTCGCCCCGAGCAGCGGCAGGAGGTCGACCTCCTTCTCCTCCCAGCGGTCCTTCATGCAGACGTCGGCCCAGTGGTGCAGCGCGTCGAGCGCGGCGTCCGACAGGTCTCCCGTACCGCCGGCGGCGAGGTGGTCCCACGCCGCCCGGACCACGCGCTCGCGGGCGGACACCTCTCCGCCGTCGTCGTCGATCACCAGGTCCGGGTCGATGCACAGCGCCCAGTAACGGTCGAAGCGAGGAGGCTGATTGCCCGCCGACATGACGACACTGGGCAGGTCGGGCACGGTTCCGCGCTGGTTCCGCGGGACGGTGCGCACCTGCATCGCGTGGTGCTCGGAGTGATCGGTCAACGCCTCGATCTCGCCGACGAGCCGCTCGTTCTCCCAGTGCTTCGACGACTTGCTGACGAAGGACACGACGAGGTCGTTGCTCTCCAACCGGGCCAGGTACTCGTACCGGCCGTGGGGTGCCCTGCGGGGCACTCCGCCGAGCACGACGAGGCGGACCGGCTGACCGATCCTCAGGTGCCTGAAGTGGCTGAGGGCCGATGCCGAGGACGTGCACGAGACGTGCCCGCCGGGGCGGATCTGGGCCCAGACCGGCCGCCCCGGCAGAACCAGGTTCTCCTGCAGCTGCGTGGTCGTCAGTTCCGCCCAGGCCGCGTGCGTCGCGGGCAGCCAGCGCAGAGCCCCCGACTCCATCTCCTGGCACAGCACGCCTGCCGGATTCGCGTCGCCGCCGCGCCCGGGTACCACGGCGAGCGGCAGGACCAGCCGCTCGGCTTCCTGCCGGACGCGCAGTCCGCTCGCCGGCGTCCCGTCGGATGTGCGGTGCAGCCACACCCTCCCGCTGTCGGCGCAGGGCCCCTCCGGTTCGGTCAGTGTGGCGGCCACCGTGTCGGCGGCCTCGGCGGGCAGACCGGGTACCAGCTGGTCGAGGTGGACGGCGAGCAGAGCCCCGCCGCTGCGCAGGACGAGTCGGCCGTCCGCCAGCCGGCCCGCGGCCCACGCCGGTACCTGCCACAGCGCCTCGGGGCCGGAAGGCAGCCGCGGCTGGGCCGAGCGGGACACCCTCAGGGTGCCGTCCGCCCCGACCTCCTCGACGGTCACGGGGAGCGCCCCCTCGACCATGGCGGGCACGGCTGCGGCCCGTTCCGGTTCCCCGGAGAGCTCCCGGCGGAGCCAGGCGTCGTCCGCCCAGCCTTCGTCGGCGAGGGCGACGGCGCGTCCGGGAACGCCGTGCACGAAGAGGACGCCGTCCGTGTCGCACCCCAGCAGGACGGCGTCTCCGCGCTCGGGGGCGCCAGACCAGTGGGCGAGGCGGTTGTCCGGAGTGAGACGCACCGTGCTGCCCTCGGCGTAGCGTGTCGCCGCCTCACGGGTGACCGGGTACTGCACCTCGCGGCCACCGCCGCCCAGACGCAGCGTGCCGGACTCCGGATCGGACCCGAGCACCGTCAGCACCGCCGGAACGTCGCCGAGAGCACCGCGCAGTCCCGGTTGCCAGTCGTGCAGGACGACACAGGCGGGCTCGGTCAGGCCCCGGTGATGGGCGGTGACCTTCACCATGTCACCCGCCCGGAAGAGATCCCAGCACAGCCCCTCCAGGGACTCCAGGACGCCGCTCTGCAGGGTGTGCATCAGCCCGCCCGGTACCTCGGTCAGACGGCCGGGCGACAACTCCAGCCACAATCCGTCGGCCCCGCCCGTCCGCGCGGAGTCCCGCACCGGGCCCGCGACGGGATACCGGTGCGCGTCGTCCGCCGTGCCCGGCGGGCGGGGCACGTTGTCGGTGACGGCCCGCCGGTCGGTGAGGTGACCGGCGGGGAAGCCGAAGCAGCGGCCCTGCCCGAGCGGATAACGCAGGGTGGGACCGGCGGCGGGGATCACCGGCGCCGCGAGGCCCTGGCGGTCCAGTTCCTCGCGCACCACCGACCGGGGAGACCCGTCGGGCCAATGCCCGGTACGGCTGTCGTGCGGCACGTCACGGGCCAAGGCGTGGCGTTCGGCGATCCACCCGGTGCCGCGGTCGGCGAAGGAGAGCTGCGCCGGGTCGATCGGCGTCGCCGGCCGTCCCCGCTCCTGTGCGTCGGGGACCACCGGGGTCAGACGCGCCTCCAGGGTGCCGGGTTCGACCGAGAGCCAGGCCACCGAGCTCTCCGCGGGTTCCGAGGCCTCGAGGACGAAGCCCTGTGGGTGGGTGCGCAGCCGCCCGGTCTTCGGATGCGGGTGCCGCATCACCCGGCCGATCCGGGCGAGCGTCGCGTCGTCGGTCTCGCCCGGGCTCGCGAAGAGTTCCGCGTTGGGCAGTCCGGAGACGATGAACAGCGGCTGGTTCATGTGGTGCGCCTCCGGCCGCTGTCCGCTCAGCAGGGGATTCTTGGGGAACACCACGGCCTCACGACCGTCGACGGCGTAGGCCGAGTCGCTGGGCAGTGCCACGCGGAGCCGGAAACGGTCGTCCTCGGTCCGGGTGACGCGCACCACGGTGCCCTGCTCCACGTCGTCCCACTCGGCGATGTCCGCGGGACCCAGGGCGACATGGATGCCCGCCCGCAGCTCCAGCCGCAGATCCGGCTCGTGTTGGGTGACCGTGGCGAAGCACGAGGGGTTGCGCGCGGTGAGGTGGCTGAGCAGCGCCTTGGCGGGCCGGGCCGGCGACTTGGTCACCCGACCTTCGAAGTTGCGGTCGTCCTGACGCCAGCGGCGCAGTTCGACCAGGTACGGCGTGCCCTTGAGGGCGCCCTGCCCGCCTTCGTCGACGATGCGGCGCAGCAGGTCCTCCCGGTGGGCGAAGGTGCGGCGGGTGACCCGGGCGATGAGTCGTTCCGGCTTGTCCACCGGGCCGAGTTCCAGCGCTAGGTCGAGAGTGACGTCGTTGCGGTGCCGTTGGATCCGCTCGGCCCACATGAAAACGTGCTGTCCCGTGCGGACGGCGTCCCGGGCCTTCGGATCGATCAGCGGCCGGACGTAGCGGAACTCGACTTCCAGGCCGTTGCTGCGGTCCCAGGCGTCCGTGTCCATCCTTCCGAGCACCCGGACGACATCGGGGCCCGAGGGGTAGTGACGCATGACGGCGGCGACGCTCCGGCGCGCCAGCCGGAGCCGGGGCGTCCACACCTCCTCCGGACTTTCACCCGTGCGCTCGTCGGCGGTGATCGTCCGGCTCAGGGATTCCACGCCGAGGATGTGCACGTCGTCGGACGCCCGGTCGAGGCGCACGGTCAGCCGGGAGATGATGCCGAGACCGGCGTCGCGGCGCAGACCGCGCTCGAGGGACCAGCGGATCGCGTTCCCGTGGAGGTTCAGCCAGAACCGGTCCTGGGCCTTGGCCTCGCCACCCCGCCGGTCCTTGGGGGTGATGGTGATCCGGGTGATCTCGTCGCCGTGGAAGAGCGGGAGTTCCCTGGCGCCGTGCAGCGGGCGGTCGTCCAGCTTCACGTCGTTCACGTGGACCCGGAGGGTACGCCCGAAACCCCACTCGAAGAGCAGCCACTCCGGCTGGGGACGCCCTCCCCGTGGCCGCTCCTGCCGTTCCGGACCTACGAAGTACAGGGATGTCTCCGTCTTCCGGCCTTCGACGATGCTCTGCACTTCCATGAACGTCTGCAGCCGCAGGGGCGGGACCCGGCGGAACGAGGCCGTGTAGGGAATGGTGCCCTCGGCCGGCGCGGGGACCGGCCGCACCACCACCCGTGCGTTGGTCCGGGAGTACGCCGCGCCCTCGACGTGCGGCCGCTCGTCCGGCTCGAGGGGCACCGGCGGCAGGCTGACGCGGCGCCTTCCCCCGTCGATCGGGACCGGGAGGAGCACGGCTTCCTTGTCGTTCAGCTCGGCGTTCCAGCCGGCCTGCTTCGTGACCAGCGGCCACGCCTTGTCGTGATCAACGTCCGTGTCGGCGGTGCGCGCCTCGGTGAGGACGAAGAGCCGGCGTACGTCGTACGACCTCGTGCCCGGCACCGGATTCAGCTGCAGGGCGACGGAATGGACCTGCCACGCCTGGTCGGTGTCGTAGGCCCGGTCGGTGACGCCCCAGGCCGAACGATCTCGGCCCAGCGTCACCTGAGCGCGGTGACGCGTGACGGGTTCCCTCGCGGCTTGCCCCACGAACTCGCTGCGGTCGAGGAAGGGGACACCCAAGGACACCTGGCCGGCATCGAGGTCGTCCGGGCCTCGTCTGCGCACCGGGGCCACGCGGGCCAGCATTCCGGGTTTGCCGTGCACCTGTCCGAGCGGACGTCGCTGCCCGGATGCCTCTTTCCCCAGGTAGGTGTAGTTGCGCTCCGGTTTTCCAGCGAGCTGCCACAGGCATCGGGCGAAGACACGGCGGCGGAGAACGGTGAAGGCCCAGTCACGGCCCGAGCGGACCGCCAGGACCTGGTCGCCGCTGTTGCGTCCGGCATCGGTGAAGGCGTCCCACGGGATGTGCACGTCGAGGACGTGGTCGCCCACTTTGAGCCACACCTGTGGCGACTGGCCCGAATACCGCGCGGGGGCCGACAGCAGCACACCGTCGAGGCAGTCCGCTCCCGCGAGCAACGTGCGGACCTCGGCGGCCGTCCGGCCCGGAACCTGGGCGAGCAGGTCGTCGGCGGAGACCGGCTGCCTCACCTGGCGGGGGTCGACCGCTCGGATATTCGCCTGGGTGACCCTGGTGACGATCGCGTCCCGGCCCCTGACCGCGCGTCGCCAGTCTTCCGTGTCCTTCGCAGGCCGCAGCATCACGGACTCCGCCTCGAGGGTGACCAGCACGTTCCCGTCGACGGTCCAGGCGTTGTACGAGCCATTGCGCGGTGGCGCCTTGACACCGCCACGCAACCGGACGACGTCACCCTTCCTCAGCCGGTGCAGTCTGCGGAACGCCTCCAGTGTCGCCTGCTGGCCATTGAGGTGCGGATTGTCCACTGCCTTGACGCGTGCCGTGCGCAGTCCGCGATCGTCCCAGTCGGTCACCGCCTGCTCGACGGAGTCCGTCAGGTGGGTCGGCATGTCCATCACGACGACGTCGGGGAAACCGGGGATGTCGTGCTCGATGCGCCATCCGCCGTCCTTCCTGATCACCTGGACGGTGTCCGAAAGGCACAGGTCGCGCCACCGCAGGTTCCGGGTGTCGAGGCCACCCACCGCGGCGTCGAAGCACTCGGTCACCGGCAGCCCGGCCGGTGGCCGGGTGATGAGGGCCAGGCGGGGCGGACCGTCGTCCTCGGCCTCGGCGACCTCCACCCAGCAGCGCAGTCCGACGGGGTCCTGCGCCTCGGCGATCTCGTCGTGCAACCGCCTCGCGGACTCCGGATCCCAGCAGCGGTCCGGAAGGAGGTACGTGGCTCCCGGGCGCAGGCAGAACCGCCAGGCGCCGGGTTCCGGATCGGTCTGCTCCATCAGGGTCAGCACCGCCACCGTCCCGCCTCCGTAGGGCAGTTCGGCGGCGAGGAACTCGGTGAAGCCACGGTCGACGGGGTGCCAGCCCTGCTCGTCGTACCGTGCCACGGTCTCGACGACCGGTACGGCTTCCTCGCCTGCCGCAGCGAATCCCCTGGTGAGGTCCGGGTCCCACTCGGAGAGTGGTCCGAAGTCCTCCCCGGTCCCGGCAGGGGCGTCCGCGAGGACAACGCCGGCCATCTCCTTGCCCGGGCGCGGCGTGACCCGCACCCGCCGTACGTCACCCGCCCGGTGCGTCACCGGAAGCTTCTGCGGCACTCCCTTGATCTCGATGCCGAGGGCCTGGGCGTGGTCGGGGCCCAGCTGGAACCGGACCGGGTCGCCGACCTCGGCCCCTTCGTAGGGGTATGCCTCCAGCGGCTGTCCGATACCGCAATTGACCAGCAGCCGCTCATCGTCCGCGGTCCGCCCGCACACCACTCCGATCAGGCTCGGGAACTTGCCCCCACGCGTCTTCTTGAGGACTTCGTCCCACCGGTCCGGCTCCCGGTACAGGTCGATGGTGTCCGGCTGGTCCGGTTCGACCGGCAGGTGGTGGAACACCGCCTCGCCCCTGCTCCGGTACGCGAGTTGGGCCACCACTGTGCGGGGGTCCGGGGCCCTGCCCTTGCGTCCCGATCCGGACAGGTGTCGCCCGGCAGTGCCGAGGGGTACCGTCTGCGACCCAAGGGCGGAGGTGAGGACGGACTTCTGCCAGGACTTCTCGACGAACTCGCGGTTGCGCCGGCTCTCCGGGGAGGCGTCCCGCGTCAGGGTCCTGACCAGCCAGTCCAGCTGGCGCCCGAGCGACTGCTCGGTCTCCCCGTACATGGCCCGCTCCCACACGTCCTGCGAGGCGCGGTCCGTGCCGACCCGGGCCAGCCGACCCTCGTAGGACAGGCTGAGCAGGCGGGTGCGCACGGTGGTGGCGGCATCGGGCGACAACCGCGACCCGACCAGCCGGCTGAAGAGCAATCGCTGGTCGGTGGGGGTGCGCAGGCCGAACTCCGTGAAGACGTCCAGCAGTTTGCCCAGCACCCGGGTGTCGTGCTCGCCGTCGTCGCGGATCACGTCGAAGATCTGCAGCATGTACCAGCGGGTCAGCCGCGCGAGGTCCTTGGGCGCGCGGACCTGGTCCATCCGGCCCACCCAGGCCTCGACGAGGTCGCCCAGCTCGTCCGGCCGGCTGTCCCGAGGCTTCGACAACGCCTGCATCAGCCGGACCGACGCCCCCGCGAGCGCGATCGCCGAGCCGTTCCGGGCCCTGGCGATCCATGTGTCGAAGGCTTTCAGATCCTCAGGAGTCTCCAGCTCGCCCGGGTCCGTGAGCAGAACCTCGTGGAAGGTCTGCGGCCTGCGGCCCATGTCGCAGTTCTCCGCCAGGCGGTCGCCTGTCACGTCCCGTCGAAGGAGCAGCCGCAGCAGCAGCAGCGCGTTGCCCACGTTCTCGCGGTGGGCCCAGGGATGGAGCCGGCGCGCGGCCTGGCTGAGCAGACGCTCGACGATCGCGGGTTCGTCGTCGAACCAGCGGCTCTGCGGGGTGCGGTCCAGTGGTCCGCTGGCACCCGAAAGTGCGTCCAGTACCGCCCGCACCAGCACGTTCAGTGCTCCTCCGTCCTGGTGGAGCAGCTGGGCCTGCCGGTAGAAGCGCTGGCTGGGGTTCCTCAGCGCCTCGGGGTCGGCACCGGCGACGGCACGATGGGCGAACACCGCGGGATGCAGTTCCGGGTAGACCCCGCGCAGGGCGTACATCCCCGTCCGGTAGGCGGAGAAGGCGAGTGGTACCAGCGCGGGCGCGACAGGAGAGTCCTTGTGCTGCTCGTCGCCATGGGCGACCTCCCGCATGTGCTGCCCGAGTCTTCCTTCGGTGAGGACCTCGGTGCCGTGCATCACCAGGTCGGCGAAGAAACGGGCCTCCTCGCCGGCGTGCCGCATCAGCCTGACCGCCGTCCGCAGGGACGACAGCAGCCGCAGGAGCACGACCTGGTCGTGCACGGCGGGGAAGCGGTCGCCTCCGCGCGCGGCGTCCCTGCCGGTGCGCGCCCGGTCCACCCAGGGCGAGAAGGCCCAGGCGGCCACGCCCGGGAGTTTCGGAGCGGCGAAGTGGCCGGTCCTGATGAGCTGCGGAGCGGGTGCGCCCTTGTGCTGCGCCGGCGCCGGCGCCACCGGACCGGTCCTGAGTTGCCACAGGTCGGTGAGCTGACGCGCCCAGACGCCGCGCTCCCTGTCCTCGACGGGACCGCTGAACCACACCGGATAGCGGGGCTGGCCGCCGGGCGCGCCCCACCGGTTGGCCAGGACCGCCGCGGCCGATGGGGGGTGCACACGGGCCGCGAGGTCCCAGAGGGCCTGCTGCCACAGGACCACGGACAGGGCGGCGGGCGCCGACTTGTCGCCGGGCATTCCGAGCCGGTCGAGGACTCGCTCCGCCGGTGTCCTGGGGCGGACGTCGCCGCTCAGCTTCCTCAGGCGGCGCAGGCCGTTGAAGATGACGGCGTCGGTGTCCAGAGCGGCCACGGTCTCTGCCGCGTCCCGGTCCGTCCCGAGGTGCAGCAGCCGTGCCGCGGCGGACATCAGGTCCGGCTCCAGATCGACCCAGCCGACAGCGGGTCTGCACAGCGACTTCAGCAGCCGGTTCCGCTCGGCCTGGCTGGAGGCGCCCTCACCGAGGGCGCGCAGGGCGAGCAGGAACGGCAACCGTCCGTACTCATGGTTCAGGGCACGGCGAGTCAGCTCCTCCAACGACGAACCGTCGCTGCGCAGCTGCGAGTTGATGACCTCGGCCGCCTCGGGGCGCTCGGCCAGGTGAGCGGTCGCGGCCAGCAGGAAAGTTTCCTGCGCATAGTGGGTGAGCTCACGGAACGGCTCCTCGGTGGTCCGGGGAGTGGCGTTGCGGCCCCACGTTTGTGCGGCGTCGCGCAACCGCGCGCTCGCGCGGGACGGGCTTTCCTCCGCACAGGCTTGGAACACCGCGGCGAGGGCCTCGGCCACCCGGCCACCGCCTCCCGTCTCGGCCACCGTCTTGAGCAGGTGCTCCATGCAGAGGTCCGCGGTGTCACCCCTGCCGGTGGCCGGCCTCAGCAGCCGGGGAACGACGTGCAGGGCGGTCCAGGGCTCGCAGCCCTCCAGGGAGTCCAGGGCGTCCGGGACCGTATCGCCCAGTTCGTCGGGCGCGTCCAGCACGTCCAGCACGGCCAGGTAGGAGTGGGCTGCGTGCGGAGTGTCACGCATCGCGGCGCAGAAGTACCAGTCCTCGATCATCGTGTTGCCTTGTCGGTCGCAGAGGAGGGTCGGAGGGTGGTCGGCGCGCGGCCCACCGCCTTCCGGATGTGTTCGGCCTGCCGGGCCGCGTCGAAGCTCGCCGGCGGCGGCTCCTCGCGGGCCAGCCCGAGGGCGTGGCGTTCCAGCCGCGGCAGCCGGAGCAGCAGGTGTACGGCCCAGGCGTCGACGCCGAAGGCGCGGAGGAGTGGCCAGGGAGCCGTGGTGGCGGGCAGTCGGCTCAGAACGTGTGCGGTCCGCCCCGGGAGCCCCGCGCGGGCCGCTGCCGGGGCACTGTCCGGGTGGACGGACAGCCAGTCCGCCAGGCCGTCCGCGTCGGGCGGCTCCTTGGCCCAGGCGGAGCAGTACTGGCGCACCAGGCGACGAACGGGAGGGGACAGGAGCGGGTCGTCCCAGGCGCGCAGGTCGGCGTCGGAGAGCTTCGAACGCTGCCCGAGAAGGGCCAGCGCGATCGCGTCGGCCCTTTCCGCGTCGACGCAGAGAGGCAGGTCACGGGGGCGGGGCACCTTCTGGTCCGCCCGGAGCGCCCCGATCCAGGCGCGGATGTCGTCGTCGTAGTCGGCGGCGACCGCCAGGGAGGCAGGACGGCCGGGCAGCCGGTCGTCGGCCGCCAGGCGCTCCAGCTCGTATCCGTACCGCACGGGGTCCTGGCGGCGGAGTGCGAGCAACGCCTGCTCGGTGACCGGCTGATCAGTGTCGTCGGCGACGGCCTCGGGGTTCCGGTCCTGGTACCGTCGGCCCGGGCGGTGGCGGCTCAGTGCGGTGACCGGCGTTCCCAGGCGGCGCTCCAGATCCTCCCGGACCCGGGCCAGGACGCTGAGCCCGTGGTCCTCGAGGACGGAGACCGGTCCTTGGAGGACCACGATGAACGGCCGGGCGAGGCTTCCCTTCGAGTCCACGAGGCGCGCCGTCCACCGGCTGATCGTCTCCTGCCAGTCGCTGGGGGACCACGAGGGCAGATGGGTGCGCAGGACCCATCCGTCGTCGGCCTTGCGCTTGGGCTCGCCCTCGGCGTCGGCCTCGGCGTCGGCGTCGGCGTGGTACTTGTCGAACCTGTCGCGGAAGTCGTTCCACTCCCCCCGGGTGCGGGTCGCGAGCGGCTCCCAGGAGGCCCTCGGCTTCGGCGGCTTCGCGTCGGTGGCGAACCAGCGGCGAGCGGGGAGATCAGCCTGCTTCAGCGGCGCGTCCCACGCCGTCTCCCAGTCGTTCAGGTCCTGCGCGAGATCGTGGCCGGGAACGTCGAGCAGGACACCGGCGAACGGTCGCCGCTCCAGGCCCCAGACGACGTCCAGGCGCACTCTCCGGCTGTCGGTCCCCCAGGTGTGCTCGACGACCTCTTCCCCGTTCTCGGTGGTCCTGCGGGTCGAGACCGTCCGATAGGCGTGCGGCGGACCGGACACCGGTGCCGGCGGGGCATCGCGCAGGCGCAGTCCGTTGCGGGCGGTGTAGAGGGCGGGGACACCCAGATGTCCGACGATGTCGGAGACCCGGGCGATCGCGCGCAGCCCTTCGGACATCGCGGAGTTGATCTCGCCGTCCCGCTTCAGGCCCGTGACGAGGCCGACCAGGAACTCTTGCCCGATCTCCTGCTCGACCGGCGCCTGCATGGCGACGACGGCGGGGATTCCCGCGGCCACCATGTGGTCCGCGGTGCTGCCCCAGCCCTGGAAGCCGTCGCCGGGGCCGGCGGTGTCGCACGACACCAGGACGACGAGCTGGGTGCCCGACTCCGCGAGGAGCGCGGCCAGTTCAGCGGCCGGGACGAAGTCCGGCGCGGGGGATCCGTGCAGGACGATGCCGCACTCACGGCCCCGGTCCGGGGACGGGGCGGTCCAACCGTGGGCGATGATGCACACGACGTGGGCGCTGGTCTCCAGCCGCTTGGTGAGGTGCTCGCGGGTGGCTGCCCTCAGCAGACCGGTCTGGCCTACGCTCTTCAGCAGCGCCTCGGCCACCTCGGCCGCCTCCAGGGCCCGGTCGACGTCGTCGAACTGGTGGGGATCGGCCGGTTCCGCGCGCTGCGGCGGTTCGGCGCCGGAATCGTCCAGGGCTTTCGCCGCCGTGACCACCAGAGATCGCGGTTCCTTCCTCTCTCCGGAGGCGACGGCGTGCTCCGACACCCGGGAGAGGACGCACTTTTCCGGGTTGCTGACGAGTTGGGCCTGTTTGCCGGATCCCGCTGGATCCGACGTCGAGTCGGGCAACCGCGTTCGGGTCAGTTCCCAGGGCAGACCGGCGAATCTGGGGTCCGTGCAGTGAATCCTCGCCTGTAACAGGGCCTCGGCTCGCAGCGCATCGAGGAAGGCCTCTTGGAGTGCCGTCTCGACGCCCTGGGGTAACAGCAAGGTGCGCAGGGCCCGGCCGATTCTCTGGCTGCCGACGTCCTCCCTGAAATCGGCGACCAACCTGCCGAGATCCTCGGCCCTTCCGTTTCCCGAGGCCGTGCCCCGTCGGCTGGTCAACGTGACCGACGCCGTCCAGATCTGCGTACCGCCCGGCCCGTGCTCGACGCTCGTGTCGCTGAGCGTCAGATCGACGACATGTGCTTCGACCACTTCGTCCTACCCCCGTGTTCGTTCATCAGCCCGCGAGGAGCAACACCACTGACTCGACAGCCAGTACGGCGGCGGCGAGCTGCCACTGGAACCTGCGCAGCCTGTCACTCGGGAAGGCCGAGGGGCGCGGTGCCGGGGCGCCACCGGTGGGTGCCGCGTTCGCCGACTGGGCGGCGTGCGCCACGGCCATCCACGCGATCTCACGCGCGGGGATCGCGAGACGTACGTAGGTGGCGGGCCAGGTGCCGTCACCCGACGCCTGGTCCTCGCGGAACAGCTCGACCGCTTTGAGGACCAGTTCCCGCCGGTCGACCTCGGGATGGGTGTTCATGGTGTGGAAGAACCCCGACACACGGTAGCCACCGCTCTTGAGCGCGACTACCACTTTGGCACGTTTACCGGCAGGGATTTCGTTGTACAGCAGTTCGTACCAGATGTCGTCGAAGCCCTGAATGCCGCCACTCGTCGGAGGACGGATCAGTCCGACGGCGAGGAGCGCCAGTGCCGTGGCGGCGAGGAGTTCCGCCGCGAGCCCGATCGCGGTGAGTTCCGGATGTGCCGCGACGTAGTGGGCCGAGTCGGTCGTCAGCCCGGTGGGGCTGGGCAGGCTTCCCGGCCGCAGTTCCCGTATGGCGATCAGGAGCGCGGCCGCGGCGGCCGTGGACAGCGCCCCCACCAGCACCACCCGGGCGGTCTCCACGAACGGGCTCTCCACTCGGGAGGGGGTTCGCCGACGGAGGCTCAGTTCGAAGGCCAGTCCCGGTACGACGAAGACCATGAAGACCAGGACCGCCGTGAAGGACGTGGGCAAATCCGACGTCACCCCGTGGAGTCGCCGGGCTGCTGCGCGGGCTGGGGCGGTGGAGGCGTCGCCGGGTTGGGGGCAGGCTCTGCGATCTCGAAGCGCGGCGACGTCTCGTTGTGCTGGAAGTCGTCCGTGGGAGGTTCGGCACGCACCACGCCGTAGTGGTCCTGGGACGGGTCGTCGGAGAGCCGGCTCGGCCGCGGGGGCACCGCAGGCGGCAGTTCGTCGTCCTCGTATGCCTCGTGGAAGGGGTCTGCGTCGGGCATGCTTCCTCACTGCGTCGGGAGGATCCTTATGACCAAATGACTCAATGCCGTGGCCAGTTGAGAGAAGGACAACATATCTCCCAGCACCGGCCCGTGTCCGGCGTGTGGGTCGACGCGGTGACGGTTCACGGCGCGGAAGCCCGGCGCGGCACCCCCGCCCGGTTCAAGGACGTTCCCGCCCCCCCGGCGGGGGCGCCGCCGGACGCCCGCCACGAGGCGCCGCCCGCGCATGCGTTCTCACGGGCCGTGTGCGCGAAGGTACGCAGGCCCCGGACAACCGCCTGCCCGCCGCCGGTCCGGCGCCTCCTCGCTATCGCGCGCGCCGGGCCTGTACGTAGTACAGCCAGGGCCGCACGTCGCCGTGCCCACTCACCTCGAAGCCCGCGTCCGTGATGAGACCGTCCAGCACGTCCACCCGGTTGTGCGCCATGGCGTGCCCCGCTCCGCCGTGCACCAGATGGCGGCCGAGCCGGCTCTTCGGTGGCCGGAACTCCACGACCAGCAGCCGGCCGCCGGGCCGCAGCACGCGGCGCATCTCGCGCAGCGCCGGGAGCCGGAGGTCCTCCGGCAGGTGGTGCAGCATCAGGCTGCTGACGACCGTGTCGAAGGACGCGTCGGGCAGGTCCAGGGACTCGGCGATGCCCTCCTGGTAGGTGCAGCAGGCGCTGCCGGTACGCCGCTTCCTGTTCCGGGCGTAGGCCAGGACCGGCGGTGAGGGGTCCACACCGGTCACCGTGCCGTCCGGGCCGACGCGTGCGGCCATGTGCCGGGTGAGGTAGCCGGTGCCGCAGCCGACGTCGAGGACGCGGTCCCCGCGGCCGGCGCCGCTCAGTTCGGCGAGACGGGTGAAGGCGCGGTCGCGGCGGCCGGCGAAGCAGACAGCGCCGAACAGTTCGTACGCGCGGGGGGTTGCGATGGTCACGCCGGGCGTGTCCGCGTGCGGTGCGCCCTGCATGAGGTGTCCGAGGGGCATGACCCTCCTCCATAACTTAGTCACGACTAAGTGCACTCGCTAACTTAGTCGCGACTAAGAAGGCGGGCAAGGGCGGCATACGATGGCCGATGTGACCGAACCCCGTTCCCGCACGCGCACCCGCCTGCCCGCCGCCGAGCGCCGCGCGTCGATCCTCGCCGCGGCCACGGAGGTGTTCTCCGAGACCGGCTACCAGCGCGGCAGGGTCTCCGACATCGCCCAGCGGGTCGGCGTCACCGAACCGGTCGTCTTCCAGAACTTCGGGTCCAAAGCCGCGCTGTACCGAGCGACCCTGGACCACGCCGTCGAGTCGGTCTCCGCGCTCCTGCATCAGGGCGCCGACACGGGCCGACCGGTCCCCGAGGTGCTGGCATCCTTCCTCGACCCGGCGCACATGGACCGCTTCCACCAGCCCGGCGCGCATGGTTTCCTCTTCGCGGACGCCACCGCCCTGGCCCACGACCCGGACCTCGGCGAGGCCCTGCGCCAGGTCCACCAGCACTTCGCGGACACGCTGGCCGACCTGCTCCGCCGCGGTCAGTCGGCCGGCGACGTCCGGGAGGACGTCGACCCGCACACCGCCGCCTGGTGGCTCGTCTCCCTCCTGGCGGGCCGTTCCTTCCGTGCGGCCGTCGTTGCCGATCGCGACCAGGTCGAGGCCGAGCTGACGGATCTGGCCCTGCGGTCGTTGCTGCCCCGGGAGGGCGGGTAACCGCAAGTCCCCCGCCCCGGCTCCGAGGAGGCACCCCGCCGTCTCACATGACGTACCGCGCGGCCCGGGTGCTGATGTGGAGGGCGTGTTCGAGCGGGCCACGGCGGAACAGACGGGTCCACAGGCTCGCCAGAAGCATGGCGGCCGCGATGAATCCGAGGAGTACCGGCAACGCGCTCATGGTGTCGCCGTCGATCGCGGGCACGTACCAGACGTCGGCGAAGAACCAGAGGACAACGATGTGCAGGACGTAGACGGTCAGCGCCATCCTGCCGACCGCCGCTACCGGTGCGGCCAGGCGGGTGAGCCGCGGCATCCGGTCGGCGACGGCGAGGCAGGCGACGAGCACCACCAGGGCGACACCCGTGTTGCCGAGGACGGAGAAGGTCGTCTGGCTGTGCGGTGCGGCCACGAGCAGCCAGGCGAGCGGGGTGTGGCCCTCGGGTGTGCCGACGGTGTCGGACCACCACGCCGAAGCCGGCGACCCACCGTCCGCGGCGGCCGCGATGGTGGTGAGAGCGCGCGGGAACATGCGCAGGGCCAGCCAGGAGCCGCCGTAGCCGAGCAGGGCGAGCGCCCCGCCGACGAGGATGAGGCGGGACCGGATGCCGGACCGGATGAGATCGAGTTTGGCGACCGCCATCCCCGCGAGCAGGAACGGCATCCAGGTGAGAACCGGATACTCCCCCGTGAACATCAGGTCGGTGATTCCGCCGGAGCCGCTGAGCCGGGCCACCGGGTCCCAGGCGGCGACGGCATCCGCCCAGTCCCCCGCCTCGATCGACTGCCGGATCACATAGAGGACCTGGGGCAGGATCAGTGCGCCGGCGGCGGCGGCGAGCGCGAGCGTCCCGGCCCGCAACCGGTACAGCGGGAGAACGGCCAGGAAGAGCAGCGCGTAGAAGCGGAGGATCACATTCACCTCGGTGTCCAGGGCGGTCAGGGCGTAGCCCAGCACCATGAGGACGGCGGCGCGGATCACGACACGGACCACGGCCTGCCGGCCGGGGCGCCCGGTCCGGGGATGCGGACGGCCCGTGATGATGACCAGCGAGAAGCCGGCGAGCAGCGCGAAGAGGGCGGAGGAGCGGCCGCGAGCCGTCTCCAGAAGGAACCCCACCGGCCCGCCCACGCTCACGTCGGGACCGACATGGACGGCGTACATCCCGAAGACCGCGAGCCCACGGGCCAGGTCGACACCGATCAGCCGCCCCGCCGCAGGCGCGTCCTCTGGGGCGGAAGAACGATCCGCCTCACGCTCGCACGGCACCTGTGTCCGCACGCCCGGCCATGCGCTCTGCGTCATGTCTCCAGCTTTCGCCGCACGCCCTCCGTGGCTCACCCGCCGTGTTTCCGAAGTCACCCCGCCGACCGGCCGAAGCCACCCCGCCGACCGGCCGAAGCCATCCGGGCCGACCGGCCGGGGCACGCCGCCAATCGGCGGGAATCGTCTGGGCCCCGCTGGGCGACCGCTCCCGGGGTGGTACGCATCGAACGAGGCATGCGACGAGCGGAGCGCACGTGATCCGGGTCCTGGTGGTCGACGACGAAGCCCTGGTCCGCACGGGCTTCACACACATCCTCACCACGGCGGACGACATCGAGGTCGTGGCGGCGGTCCCCGGCGGCCAGGCCGTCCGGACGGTGCGCGACTCACGCCCCGACGTCGTTCTGCTGGACATCCGGATGCCGGACGTGGACGGGCTCACCGTCCTGGCGGACCTGCGCCGCATGCCGGACCCCCCGGTCGTGGCCATGCTCACCACGTTCGACGCCGACGAATACGTGACGACCGCTCTGCGCTCGGGCGCCGCCGGTTTTCTGCTCAAGGACACCGACCCGGAGCAGCTCCCGTATCTGGTGCGCGCTCTGGCCGAGGGCGGGACGGTGCTGTCGTCCAAGGTCACCCGCACGGTGGTGGACGGCTATCTCGACAAGGGCGAGCGCGAACCCGCCGTACGTCTCGCGGCCCGGCTCACCGAGCGTGAGCGCACCGTCCTCGTGCTGATGGCGGACGGACTCGCCAACGCCGACATCGGCGAACGGATGCATTTGAGTGCCGGCACGGTCAAAGGCCACGTCAGCGCCGTGCTCAGCAAACTGGAGGTCAGCAGTCGCGTGCAGGCGGCGTTGATCGCCGAGCGCGCGGGCCTGCTGGGTCCAGCGCGGGACGAGGACGCCGGATGAAGCGCCGAGGGATGCCGCCGGCAGTGCTGGACGCCGTCCTGGTCCTGGTCGCGCTGGCGGACACCTGGGCCAACGTCGACTTCGGACAGCGAGCGGCCACGGCCTGCGCGCTGCTCGCCGCCTTCGCCCTCGCTCTGCGCCGCCGCCTGCCGCTGACGACCTTCGTGCTCACCCTCCCCACCGCCCTGGTCACCGATGCGGTCTTCGCCACGCTGGCCGCGCTGTACACGCTCTCCTCGCACAGCCGCCACCGCGTCCTGCTGGCCGGCTGCGCCCTGACGTACGCGATCATCGACTTCCTGCCCTGGCCGTGGACGACCCTGAGGGCCACCGAACTCGCCGGCACCCACAACGTCCTCCACCTCATCTACTCCGTGGCCACGGCAGCCGCCCCCGTCTTCCTGGGCCAACTCGTCCAGGCCCGCCGCGAACTCTCCCTCCGGCTCACCCAGATCACCGAGGCCCGCGAGACCGAACGGCTGCTGACCGCCCAGAGCGTCCTGGCGAAGGAGCGCGCGCAGCTCGCCCGGGAGATGCACGACGTGGTCTCCCACCAGGTCAGCCTCATCGCCGTACAGGCCGGAGCGCTCCAGGTGAGCAGCCGGGACACCGAGACCAGGAACGGCGCAGCCACAATCCGGCGGCTGAGCGTGCAGACCCTGGACGAACTGCGGCACATGGTCAGCGTGCTCCGCGCCTCCGGCAGCCGCGCCACGGAACTCACTCCCCAGCCGTCCCTCGCCGACCTGCAGCGACTGGTCTCCGGCAGCGGGATGGAAGCAGAACTGAAGACGGATCTGCCCGAAGACCTTCCCCCCACCGTCCAGCGCGCCGTCTACCGGACCGTCCAAGAGGCCCTGACCAACGTCCGTAAGCACGCACCGGGCGCCACGGCCACCGTCCGCATCCACCATGCGGACGGCAGCATCCGCGCCACGGTCACCAACACGGCGCCCACGCGGCCCCCGCTCCCCCTGCCCGGGGCCCACCACGGCCTCGTCGGCCTGCGCCAGCGCGCCGAACTCCTGGGTGGCACCATCACGGCCGGTCCCACCCCCGACGGCGGCTACGAGCTCCGCCTCGAACTGCCGACCGGTAACCCCCGGTGACCTCTGCGGGCCAAGGCACTACGCTCGCGGCGCCTCACCGAGAACGGGCCGCCTCGCGACGATCTCCACCGCGCTGCTCCGGTTCAAGGGCCCCTTCGGGGCGCACTGGGAGACCATCTCGGCCGGCGCGATCCTGGTGATCCTGCCGACCCTGCTGATCTTCCTCTTCCTCCAGCGCTACATCTCCAACGGCTTCGCGCAGGGGGCGGGCACGGAAAGCCTCACACCCTGCGGGAACGCGGCCGCACGGGCTCGTCCTCGCAAGGAGGGGCTCCAGCGCGTCGCTTCGGCGTCATGAGGTCGGGGGCTTCAGTCCGGCTCAGCGTGGTGCGGGCGCACCCGCACCCTGCCGCCCGTCCGGCGACGTGGCCTTGCCGCGGCGTTCGGGCCGCCAGGTCGCCACCAGCGCGCCGGCCAGCAGGAGCTCGGCGAGGTCTCCGCCGTAGTACATGATCTCCGCACCCTGCTGGACCTGGTCGACAGGAGCGTGAATGTCGACGAAGAACCCGCCGTACATGGCCTGTGCGACGAGGGAGTGCGTGGCGATCGCGATGCCCAGGTACACGAGGCGGACAGGCACGCCGGGCCGGACGGGCGCGGGGTCGGGACCGGCGATGAGGTAGGCGAACAGGCATCCCGACATGAGGAAGTGCGCGTGCAGGAACCAGTGCCCGGCGGTATGGGCCATGGCCGTGTTGTACAGCGGCGTGAAGTACAGCAGCCCCAGGCTTCCGGTACTCAGGGCGAGCGACACCGCGGGATGGGCCGCCACCCGGGCCGGCCGGCTGTGCAGCACCGTTGTCACCCGACGAGCCCGGGCTGTGGGCAGGGTGCGCAGCAGAAGGGTGACGGGCGCGGCCAGCACGAGGGCCGGCGGTGCGTACATGCCGATGAGCATGTGCTGGGCCATGTGCGCGCGGAAGTCGGAGTGCGCGGCCGGCGCCAGCGGCGGCAGCAGCGCGAGAGCGAGCAGGGCCAGTCCGGCGAGGAACGACGTCGAACGCCGGGCGCTCCAGCCCTGGACGGGGTTACGGCGTCGGGCGCGGCGCGCGGCGAGGAGGTAGCCGCCGGCCACGGCGAGCAGGAGCAGCGCGGTCAGCGCCGGCCCCAGTGAGCCGGTGGTCCCGCCGCCGTCGTGGTGGTGGTGCGTGGTGTCCATCAGGCGCGGCCGCCGACCGGTTCAGGCGCCGCGCGCGGCGGTCGGGTCGAAGGGCCGACCGCCGCGCTGGATGAAGTGGCCGCCGATCAGGAACAGGCCGCCCAGGACCAGGAATCCGGTGTCCCACCACGCCTGGTGGGGGCCGCCGTGGACGTGGTGGATGCCCAGGATCTGGTGGTCCAGGATGCCCTCGACGAGATTGAACAGGCCCCAGCCGGCGACTATCCAGCCCCACAGTGCCCGGGAGGTCCACACCGCCCGCCGGTCGTGCGTCACCCGCGAGTACAGGATCGCCAGGCCGAGTAGGACGGCGATCCAGCACACGGCGTGGAAGATGCCGTCCCACACGGTGTTCATCTCCAGCCCCGAGACGGTGTGCGGGTTGTAGTACTTCACTCCGATGCGGTCGTGATTGGTGCTGGTCAGCATGTGGTGCCATTGCAGAAGCTGGTGCAGGAGGATGCCGTCGACGAATCCTCCGAGGCCCACACCGAGAATGAGCCCGGGCAACTGCAGACTGTTCGGCACCGCAGTGAGCGGCCGGGCATTGCCCCGCTTCGCCATCACCGATCTCCGTCCCGCCGGCCGTGTGTGTCAGACCTTCCGGACACGGTTTCCCACCCGCCCCGCTTCAGTCACCCGATGCGGGCGGATTCAGCCGAGTCGCCCAGGCGCAGGCGATCCGGCAGCCCGGAACCGTTGCCGTCGGACCACCGGTGGGACGGCCGGCGGCCATGACCGATCGCTTCTCCGCGAGGGGAGCGAACGGTTGACTGCCCGTTCCCTGGCCGTCGGCGAAGTGGAGCCCTTGGGCCGGCGCACGGGGTCAGTGCCAACGTTCCCCGCTCCCGCCGTTGGACTCCGCCCGCATCCACGGTCGCGACCTGAGGGTGCCGCTGGAGGAAGGTTTTGCGGTACGGCGTCCTGATCGACGCCGGGCCATGGTGTCGGGCCGACGCGTTCCCGTGCAGCCGAAAGGCCGACGGGCGGGTGTCCGCAGAGGCCGTCGTCCGCCCGGCCAGTTCGGATACCGGGCTTGCGGATCGGCCACCCTCACCTGCCGCTCCCCTGCGGCGGGCGATTCACCAGTTCCTGGCGACAGAGCGGCGAGCGATCCAGGTGTCGCCCACACGGGCGTAGTCCATGGTCAGCTGCAAACGCCAGTCCGCGTGTGCGTCGCACACGGTTGCGTCCGTGATGATCCGGCCGACGAGGCGTGCCGTGTCGCCGTCGACCTTGACGGTCACGGTCTTCTCCTCGATCCCGTGGTAGGCGAACTGTCCGGCGCGCATCTGCGCCAGCCACTCGGCCTTCGGCTGCTCGTAGCCGGTGATGTGGGTGAGAGTGAAACCCTCGTCCAGCAGGGCGTCGAGTGCGCCGGTGTCACCGTCGGCCATCGCCTGCAGGTGGGCCCGGTAGGCGTCGATGACCTCCATACGCGTACTGACGTCGGCTGAGGCGTTCATGCTGGCTCCTGTCGTCGTGTCACTCTTGCAACGGGGGCGGGTCGCCCGGCGGGGAACTCGGCGCATGCCTGTCAGTGGATCATGATGGGTGATTCCGTCTCCTCGGCGTTCGCCGCGCCGCCACCGGAGGCAACCCACGCCGGAGTGCCGTAGCACACCGCCGATCTGCCGTCCCGGTACGTCCACGAGGATGATCCCCACGAGCGTCTGACACAGACGGAAGTCACGGTCACCTCGGCCCTGCTGCTCTTCGCCGGTCACGAGAGGACCGTCGGCCGCTCCGTCGCGGTCGCCGATCCGGCCGACATCTCCCTCCTGGTCACAGGGGCGCCCCGGAAACGGGCCTGGAAGTGGCTGTTCAACCGGACCGAGCACGCCGCGCTCCGGCCCCGGCCGGCCTTGGGCCGCCGGCACCTGCGTCGCCGCGCCGCCCGCTTCAGCACGCGTACGGCGCTGTGGCGACCGGCGGGCACCCGCCGCCTCCGTACGGGGGCCCGACGACCGCCGGGCCGACGGGTCGCTCCGGTCCCGATCGGCAGGGGCACGCGCCGGCCAAGGCACCACGAGCCCGATTCCACCCCTCGTAGGCGCCCCTGTCCTTCCGTCCTGCGCCGTGCGAAACGGGGCTGATCGGGTGACACTTGAGGTGTCCGTTCCGGTGTCACGTTCTGGCCGTTCCGTGAAGGAGGCAGACGGCATGACACATCCCTTCGAACCCTCAGGCACCGGCGCCGCAGGCAGCGCTGAGCCGCAGGGTCCCTCCCCGGAGAGCGAGGCTTTGGGCACCCTGGCGAACTACGGCTGGCAGATCCTGCTCACGCTGGGCCTGGCCTCGATCGCCCTGGGAGTCGTCGTCCTGGCCTGGCCCGGCGAGACGCTCCGCGTCGTCGGTCTGCTCTTCGGCATCTACCTGCTGCTCGGCGGCGTCTTCCAACTGGCCGCCGCCTTCGCCGCACACATCCCCGGGCATCTGCGGGCGCTGCACTTCATCACCGGCGCGCTCTTCCTTCTGCTGGGGCTGGTCTGCTTCCGGGGCACCCTGGAATCCATCCTGCTGCTCGCTCTCTGGATCGGCTTCGGCTGGCTGATCCGCGGCACCCTGATCACCGCCGCAGCCGTCTCCTCCCCGGACCTGCCGGCACGCGGCTGGCAGATTTTCCTGGGAACCATCACCCTGCTGGCCGGCATCGTCCTCATCGTCGCGCCGTTCGGCTCGATCGCCACACTGACCATGGTGGTGGCCATCATGGCCATCGTCCTGGGAGCGGTCGAGGTGTTCCACGCCGTCCAACTCCGCGCCGAGGCCGGCCGTCTCACCCGCGGTACCGCCGCCAGGAAACGGCCCCCGTTCCACTTCCGCCCGCATCCCCAGCACTGAGCGTTCCGGTCAGCGCAGAGACCCAGTCGGCCTGGCTCCTTCTTCACTGCGCTCGCGCGTACGACGACCTCGCGGCCGATCCGCTTGCCGGCGGTATCCCGGAACCGCGCTGCCTGGCCGAGAGCGTGCTACTCGGCTACGCCGTGGAAGGCATCGGCGGGTTCCATATCGAATCCGTCCACGGGGACGAGGTCTACCAGACCCTTCCGGCCTCTCGGTTCGACTATGACGGGGAGTTCCTCGCCAATGAGAGCGGGCTGCTCGACGTCAGCGACAGGGCGCACGACTTCCTGGAAGCAGACGTGGCCGAAGAAGACCTGTGGGACGAGCGGTTCAAGCCTTACACGGACGTCGAGCCCCGGGACATGACCCGCGGGTTCCGCTGCTGACGTTCGACCTCATTTCGCCCCCACCGCACGACGTCGAACGTCAGGAAATGGGGAACCAGATGGAGAGGCACTTGGCGATATCCGGTACATCGATGTTGTCCTGTGCGACTTCCTCGACGAACGGGCCGGCAACGGAGACGGGCGGCGGGACGGTACTGGCGCTCACGCCGTTGAACCGCAGGAAGACACGCATGGCGAGCCAGGCGGTGCGCTTGTTGCCGTCGATCAGCGCGCGATTGCGGGCGACGGAGTGCAGCAGTGCCGCAGCCTTCTCGTGCAGCGTGGGATACAACTCGGCTCCGAACAGGTTCGTCCGGGGTCGCTCGATCGCCGACACCAGAAGGCCCATGTCACGCACGCTGTGCTCGGTACCGTTGACCGTGCGGGCGATTGCCAGGATCTCGTCGATCTGGATGTGGCGCACGTCGGTCACTTCAGGTAGTCCAGGATCTCCGCGTCGCTGTCCATGAGCTCGGCCAGAACGTCGTCGACCTTCAGCTCGGCCCGGTTCTGGGCGTCACGGATGGCCTCAATGGCAAGTTCCTGCTTGCTGCGGCCCTCCCGACGAGCCCGCTCGGTGAGCTTCGCGTCAAGGTCGTCGGGGAGTCGGAGTGTCATCGCCATGCAGCCATGATACCGGACTGGTATCAAGACGGCGAGGTGATAGCAGCCACTCGGCCTCAGACCACGTCGCCGGGTTCTGCGGCCCGTACGGGCCTCGCTCTCGGCTCCAGGAAGCGTGAGGCCGAGACGGCAACTCGCACCGCCGCTGGGGAGACGAAGCGGGACGCACGTACCGGAGGCCCTGCCCGTGCCGATGGAACCGGTCCGCGCGGCCCGCGCCGGAGAGGTCCGGCAGGTTGAGATTCCCGCTTCGGGCGTCGCGCGAGCGTCGAGAATCTCCGGACGAGACCTTGACGGCGTCCTCCGATGCAGCGCCTCACCCACGAATGTGCAGGTCAGGAAGGCCCTCATCGTCGACGAACACACCGCCTTCACCGGCGGCGTCGGCATCGCGGAGGAATGGAGCGGCAATGCCCGCAACCCTGCCGAGTGGCGCGACACCCACGTCCAGGTGCGCGGCCCGGCCGTGGACGGCCTCGCCGCCGCGTTCGCGCAGAACTGGGCCGAGTGTCATGACGAACTCTTCGATGACCGCGACCGTTTCACGGAACACCCGCAGGTCGGCTCGTCGGTGGTGCAGGTCGTGCGCGGCTCCGCAAGCATCGGCTGACAGGACATGCAAACCCTCATCCGGGTCATGCTCACCTCCGCCGAGGAGCGCTTCCGGCTGGCCACCGCCTACTTCGCCCCTGACGCCTACTTCATCGACCTGCTGTGCCAGACCGCACGTCGCGGCGTGCATGTCGAGATCCTGCTGCATGGCCCCCGCACCGACCAGCGCGCACGCGCGGGTTCCATCGCGCGTGCGTGTCCCGCCCCCGACTGCAACACGCCTACCCTGCTGCCGTTTGGGACACCTATGGGCTGTATGGCTTCTTACGTACCAGGTCGCCTCACGTCCGGCATGCGCACGGGGCCCGGCCGTCATATCGGCCGGACCCCGTGATGAAGGCGCGCTGCGGGTCAGATCACCATCGGTACCAACGGCCTCGGCCGCCACCGGCGGTGGTGGAGCGCATGACGAAGCCGAGAAGCCACAGCACCAGGACGGCGACGGCGACCCACCAGAGGATCTTGATGGCGAAGCCGGCACCGAAGAGGAGCAGTGCAAGAAGCAGAACAAGCAGCAGGGGAACCATGTTTATCAACCTCCTGCACTCTCGTCTGCCCTGCAATTCCGTCGCCATTCACCGACTACGCTTTGTTTGTGAAAGGAACGCCGGGGCACAAGCGGGTTACCGCGACAGCGGCACACGAGCTATCAGGAGGTACTCTTCCATGACTGCCGGCGAGAAGGCCAAGGCAAAGAGCGAGCAGGCCGAGGGCAAGGCCAAGGAAGCCGTGGGAAGCGCCATCGGAAACGACCGTATGGCTGCTGAGGGGCAGGCTGAGAAGAGCACGGGTGATGCCCGTGAGGCCAAGGAAAAGGCGAAGGACGCGTTCAAGCACTAAACCTGCATTCTCCACCGAGAATTCGAAAGGGGCCTGCCCGGCCTGACTCCGGGAAGGCCCCTTCCGGCAGGTCCCCGGCGGACACGGGAACGTGCCGACGGCTCTGTTCACCACACGGTGGCTGAGAGAGGCAAGGGACCGTGGCCCCCTGTGACCGTCCGCTGACCAGAGCGGCTGCTCGAAAAGCGTGCCGGGCATGCGTACAGTGAGGGCCAAAGTGTCTCGGGCAGCAGGCACTTGGTGCGGTACCCGACACACGCGGCCGGGTGGTGTCGCACCGTATTGCTGGATGAGGCGGCCCGAGGACGGGGGTGAGAGCGTCCGCGTCATGGATGATGCAGACAGTCACACGGCTCGGTGGTGGGCGGCGCTGCGCCGGACGCCGGTGGCCGTCTGGAACGACGACGTCACGGACTGGGCCGCTGCGCTGACCTATTACGCGGTCCTGGCCCTGTTCCCCTTGCTGCTGGTGATCCTCTCGATCCTGGGTCTGACCATGCCCACGGCCAGGCCAGAGGTCATCGACCGCATGTCGCAGGCCGCTCCGGTCGCGTCCCGCGCTCTGCTGCGCGGCACCCTGCGGCAGATGGCCGGACAGTCGTCGGCGGCATGGACGTTGATCATCCTTGGAGGGGCGGGAGCCCTGTGGTCGGGGTCCAGCTATCTGAGCGTCTTCCGCCGGGCGTTGCACGCCATGCATCGGACCAGCGCGCACCGGCCGGTCTGGCGCACTGCTCCGCGTATCATCGCCACGGCCCTCGTCCTGATCTCCCTGCTTCTCGCGTCGACCCTCGCGCTGTTTCTCACTGGCAGCCTGGCCCGGCGTCTGGGCCGGGTGCTGTCTCTGGGCACCTGGCCCCAGGCCGCCTGGGACACACTGCGGTGGCCGGTCGTGGTCGCCGTCGCCGTCGCCCTGGTACTCGTCCTGTACCGTTCGGGCCCGCCGCCCTCCCGCCCTGTCGGGAAGATGGTGCCCGGCGGCACATTGGCGGTAGTGCTTCTGTTGGGGGTCTCACTCGGATTCGCCGTCTACACCTCCCATGTCAGCACCTATCACCGTCTGTACGGTTCACTGGCAGGCGTCGTGGTCTTCCTGGTCTGGCTATGGCTGTCCAACCTGTCCCTGCTGGTCGGCGCTCAGTTCAACGCAGAGCTGGCGAAGCCCGTGCACCGGGAATGAGCCGGTCTTCCAGCACCTGCGGCGGGACCGCCCGCAGCCTTCCCTTCGGCCGGTTCGCTCAGTACGGCACGCACGCGCCGACACCGCACGAACCGTGAGCAGGCCGCTCGGTTGACCTGTGGCGGTGTCTGCCCGCCGGCCGCGTGGGCGGTCGCGGCCTCCGGCCTCGCGCGGTGCGCCGCGTCTCGGGGTGGGAACGGTGCTCGGAGCGCCGTATCTGTCATCGGCCCGTACCCGATCGCGGCGAGTGTGGAGCGGACCGCACCACGCAGCCGCGGGGCCCCGCCCGATCGGCAGGACCTCGCAAAAGTGAGGCACTACACCCGACATCTCCCCCGCTCCGCAGGACGCCCGGCTGCCGTCCGGCTGCCGGGCCCCCGACCGTCAGACGGTGCTGAGCATGCCTTCACGCAGGCGGGCCAGGAGACGGGAGATCAGCCGGGAGACGTGCATCTGGGAGACACCGAGACGTTCACCGATCTGGGCCTGGGTGAGTTCCTCCACGAACCGCCAGTGGATGATCTTGCGGTCGCGTTCGTCGAGTTCGGCGATCATCGGGGCGAGGGCATGGAAGTCCTCGATCAGGCCGAGGGCGGCGTCCTCGTCACCGATGAAGTCCGCCAGCGCGGCCTCGCCGTCCTCACTGCCGCTGATCGCCGCGTCCAGGGAGGCGGACTTGTAGCCGTTGGAGGCCAGTTGGGCCTCGACGACCTCGTCCTCCGGAAGGCTCATCAGCTCGGAAAGCTCTTTCGTGGTCGGTGTCCGGCCCAGTCGGCTGCGCAGTTCCTCGTTGGCGCGGGCGAGTTGGACGCGGGCTTCCTGGAGCCGGCGCGGGACATGTACGGCCCAGGAGGTATCGCGGAAGAACCGCTTGATCTCGCCGACGATGTACGGCACGGCGAAGGAGGTGAACTCGACCTCGCGGGTCAGCTCGAAGCGGTCGATCGCCTTGATGAGTCCGATCATGCCGACCTGGACGATATCCTCCATCTCCTCCGGCCCGCGGCTGCGGAACCGGCCGGCCGCGTAGCGGACCAGGGACATGTTCATCTCGATCAGCGTGTTGCGCGCGTACTGATACTCGGGCGTTCCCTCCTCCAGGACGGCCAGCCGGTCGAAGAACGGCTTCGACAGCTCCCGCGCGTCCTTCGGCGCGACCTTGGAAGGGTCCGTGATCTCCGGCACATCCACCGTCTGCTCGGCGGTCAGCACGGTCGTCGTCGGCATCATGGCGCCCTCCCAGTCGATCAGCCTCGTCCTCGCCGGTCCATCGTCCGGCAGGCACGCGCCTACCCCGTCCGCCGATCGGCATTCCTCGAACTGTTGTCAGTCCCCGCCGGACTCTCCATGGCTGCGTACGATTTCCTTCACCTTGGCGACCGCGAAACCCCAGCCCTGCTCGACGGTCGGCTTGGCCGGGACGGCGATCTCGTCGGGGTTGGTGAGGACGTCCAGCAGGACCGGGCCCGGACTGCCCAAGGCGCGTCGCACGGCGCCCTCCACGTCGGCCGGGTCGGTCACACGGATGCCGGTGATGCCCATGGCCTCGGCTACGGCGGCGAAGTCGGGGTTGTCGAGCACGGTGCCGAACTCGGGCAGACCGGACTGCTCCTGTTCGAGTTTCACCATGCCCAGCCGGCGGTTGTCGAAGACGACGAGCTTGACGGGAAGGCGGTACGTCTTCAGGGTCATGAGGTCGCCAAGGAGCATGCTCAGTCCGCCGTCGCCGCAGAAGGCCACGACCTGCCGCTCGCGGTCCAGGCACTGGGCACCCAGGGCCTGGGGCATGGCGTTGGCCATCGAGCCGAGGTTGTAGGAGCCGATGAGGCGCCGCTCGCCGCGCATCTCGACGAAGCGCGAGAGCCACACGGTGGCCATGCCCGTGTCGGAGGTGAAGACGGCGTCATCGGCCGCGATCCGGTCGACGGCCGCGGCCAGCGCCTCGGGGCGGATGTCATGGGCCCGGTTGTCCAGCGCGGAGCGGATACGGCCCACCACGCCCTTGTCGTGCGACGGATCGGCGAGCCGGGCCTGACCGGTGCGCCACTGGTCGAAGCGTTCACGCGCCTTCTCCAGGTGAGAGCGGTCACGTGCGCCTTCGAACCCGGCGGGCGCGGCGGCGAGGTCGTCCAAGAGGTCGCGTACGGTGGCGCCGGTGTCTCCTACGAGCCCGACGTCGACCGGTACCCGGCGTCCGATATGGGTGGCCTCTGTGTCCACCTGGATGACGGTCCGGCCCTTGGGATACCAGTCCCGGTAGGGGAAGTCCGTGCCGAGCAGCAGCAGGGTGTCCGCGTCCTGGAGGGCCGCAGCGGCGGCGGGGTTGCCGATCAGCCCCGTCTGGCCGACCTGGAAGGGGTTGTCGTCGCCTTCGAAGCCCGCCTTGGCCTTGAGTGTGAGCACCATCGGTGCGGCCAGACGGTCGGCGAGGGTGAGGACGTCCTCGCGGGCGGCGCGGGCGCCCTCACCGACGAGCAGGGTGACCCGTTCGGAGCTGTCGAGGAGTTCCGCGGCGCGGTGGACGGCCGACCCGTCCGGCCGGCTCACCGGGGCGTTCAAGGAGAACCGGGCCGGCCGGTCGGCGGTCAGTTCCCGCTCGCCCAGGTCACCCGGCACGGTGAGGACCGCGACGCCCTTGCGGCCCAGTGCGTGGCGCACCGCCGTCTCCAGCATCTGCGGCAGCTGGTCGGGCGAGGTGATGGTCGCACGGAAGACGGCCGCGTCACTGAAGAGGGCGTCGTTGTCGACCTCCTGGAAGTAGTCGCTGCCGAGTTCGGCGAGGGGTACCTGGCCGGCTATCGCCAGGATCGGGGCGTGACTCTTGGCCGCGTCGTACAGCCCGTTGAGGAGGTGGACGGAACCGGGCCCGACCGTGCCCATGCACACGCCGAGGGTGCCGGTGAGCTGCGACTGGGCGCTCGCGGCGAAAGCCGCCGCCTCCTCGTGCCGGCAGCCCACCCATTCCAGGCCCTCGGTGGTGCGGATGGCGTCGGTGAGGGGATTGAGCGCGTCTCCCACGACGCCGAACACCTGGCGCACGCCGAGCTCGCTCAACGCGTCCACGATGACGCGGGCAACAGTACGGGCCACGTGAGTCCTCCGGTTCAGACGGTGAAGTGGTCGGGGTCGGCGGCGTTCCAGTCGGCCGCCCAAGAGGCCGGTGGCTCGGCGAGCAGCTGCCCGGGCTGGAGCCACTCATACAGCTCCTCGAAGGAGCGCTCGGTGCAGGGGTCGACGCGCCGGCGGAGCATGTGCGGACGCAGCTGCGCGGGATCGGTGACACCCATGGACGCCATGATCTGCAACGCGCTGGCCACGGTCGCTTCCTGGAAGCGCTGGACGCGCGTCGTCTTGTCGGGGACGTGGAGGGCGCGGGCGCGGCGGGGGTCCTGGGTGGTGACGCCGGTGGGGCAGGTGTTCGTGTGGCACCTCTGCGCCTGGATGCACCCGACGGCGAACATCATCGCCCGCGCAGCGTTGCCGTAGTCGGCACCCTGCACCATGCGTTTGACCAGGTCGGTCCCGGTGGCGATCTTGCCGCTCGCGCCGAGCCTGATCCGGTCGCGCAGGCCGGTGCCCACGAGGGCGTTGTGAACGGTGAGCAGCCCCTCGGTGAGCGGGGTACCCACATGGTCCGCGAACTCCAGCGGCGCCGCACCGGTCCCACCCTCGGCGCCGTCCACCACGATGAAATCAGGCGCCGTGCCCTCCTCAAGCATGGCCTTGCACACGGCCAGGAACTGCCGCCGCGAGCCCACACACAGCTTGAACCCGGCAGGCTTGCCACCGGACAACTCGCGCATGCGAGCGATGAAGCGCACGAGTTCGCGCGGGGTGGAGAACACCCGGTGGTACGGCGGGGAGACGACCGTCCGCCCCTCGGGCACGTCGCGGACCCGGGCGATCTCGGCGTTCACCTTGGCTCCCGGCAGAACACCGCCGATGCCGGGCTTCGCGCCCTGCGACAGCTTCAGGGACACGCACTTGACGTGATCGTGTGCGGCCTTGTCGGAGAACTCGGCTGGGTCGAAGTCGCCGTCGGGCGTGCGGCAACCGAAGTACCCGGTGCCGATCTCCCAAACGAGGTCGCCTCCCGGACGGAGGTGATACTCGGACAGCCCGCCCTCACCGGTGTCCTGGGCGAAACCCCCTGCCGCCGCGCCCCCGTTGAGTGCGAGGACGGCGTTGGCGGAGAGCGACCCGAAGCTCATCGCCGAGACGTTCAGCAGGGCCATGTCGTACGGACGGCTGCAGTCCGGTCCGCCGATCCTCACGCGCGGCGGGTCCTTCGGCACCGGGCACGGCGCCATCGACGGGACCAGGAACTCGTAACCGGGCTGGTACACGTCCCGCTCGGTGCCGTACGGCTCCTCCGCGTCGGTGCCCTTGGCGCGCTCGTAGACGATGCTGCGCACATCCCGGTCGAAGGGGCGCCCGTCATAGTTCCGCTCGATGAAGTACTGCTGCAGCTCCGGGCGTACGCGCTCCAGGAGGTAGCGGGCATGGCCGAGGACGGGATAGTTGCGCAGCACCGAGTGCCGACGCTGCACCAGGTCCCAGGCGCCCAGCACCCCCGTGAACATGAGCGGAACGGCCGCGAACCACCAGTAGGGCGAGATCCCGAGCGCCGCGGCCAAAGCCCCGAGAGCGGCCACGAGAGTCATGAGGACGATTCCAACGCGTGTCACACCTGGCGCATTGCCCGGTTGTCGATTGCCATGCGCGACAGCCGGGCACTGGACGCTCCCAGTCGCCGTGGCCGCCGGACGGGCCGCGAGCCCCCGGCCACGCTCGTCAGGGTGGTGGACCGCATGGGGCTTCTCAACCCCCTCGCCCTCAGCGCCGCGCCCACACGGGAACACGCCATCAGCCCCAGCCCGTACCGCATGGGCAAGACCCTCCCCGACACCCTCGGCCCCGACGCCGCCCTCACCGCCGGACGCGAACAGATCCTCGCCGACCCCACCGCCGTACCCCCGGGGCACGTAGCGCCGGAACGCGACGGGCGGCCCACCGGACCGAGCGCGGTCGACACTGATCTGACAGACCATCAGAGCGAGCGTCATCCGAGCGTCAAGACAACCTGCCGCCGCGCTGGCCTGCACCGAACGAGGCACAGCCGCCGTTCCCGTAGTGCTCGCAAAACAGCAGGTCAGTGACGCTCAGGCGCATCGGACGTGGTTCACGTCAGGCATTTCGGGAAACAGATCGAGCGCACCGGCCGCGCCTGAGGAATCTACAAGAGCCCGCAGGTCAGAGCCCCTTTGTAGCAGGCTCGAGAATCGCCACGCACTCCACGTGATGCGTCATCGGAAACAGATCGAACGCCCGAAGCGTCCGCACCCGGTACCCGCCCTCCCGGAAGTACCCCAGGTCACGGGCCAGCGCGGCGGGATCGCAGGCGACGTAGGCGATGCGGCGGGCGCCGAGGGAGGAGAGGTGCTGGACCGTCTTGCGGCCCGCGCCCGCGCGGGGCGGGTCGAGGACGATGAGGTCGACCTCCGTGATGCCCGTGCGCGGCAGGACCGACTCGACCTTGCCCTGCTCGATGCGCACGCGGGGGAAGTCGGCCAGGTTGTGCCGCGCGTCCTCCACCGCGCGCTTGCCGGACTCGATGCCGAGGACCGCGCCCTTCTCGCCGAGGCGGTCGGCGAGGGCGCCGGCGAAGAGGCCCACACCGCAGTAGAGGTCGAGGGCCATGTCGCCCTTGCGGGGCAGCAGGCCCTGCATGACGGCCTTGACCAGGGTGTCGGCGGCCTTCGGATGGACCTGCCAGAAGCCGCCGCTGCCGACGCGGTAGGTGCGGTCGTCGGCGCGCTCGCGCACGAACCCGCGGCCGTGGACGCGGTGGACACCGCCGTCGTTCTCGTCGACGCGCATCACCGAGACGGGCCTGTCGAGCTCGACGAGTGGCAGCCGCGCGCCGGGCCGCGGCTCCAGGAT
Source organism: Streptomyces sp. NPDC007905 (assembly GCF_042959345.1). Lineage (NCBI taxonomy): Bacteria > Bacillati > Actinomycetota > Actinomycetes > Kitasatosporales > Streptomycetaceae > Streptomyces > Streptomyces sp. NPDC007905. The sequence goes on from NZ_JBIBKS010000003.1 coordinate 370,694, forward strand.
CACCATGCGGTCCTGGGAACCCGTCGCGGCGATCGCCTCGACGGAAACCATGCCGGACCAGTCCCGTTCCTCGATGCCGAGTTCGCTGACACCGGCCGCGGCGATCATGCAGTGGTCGATCGGTTCGACCTCGTGCGAGCGGTGGCGGCGCAGTCCGGCGTTGCCGTCGGCGTCCACCGCGTACTGCACGCGCGTGCGCCACTGCGGGACCTGACCGGCGGGCAGCTTGTCGCCGTCGGCCGGCACGACCGTGCCGTCCCAGCCGGCCTCCTCGGGCGTGAGGCCCGCGAGCCGCTTGAGCTGCTCGGCGATCACCTCGCCCTTCAGCCGGCGCTGGGCGCCCGGCTTGGCGTGCTGCCAGTCGCAGCCGCCGCAGCGGCCGGGCCCGGCGTAGGGGCAGGGGGCCTCGATGCGGTCCTTGGAGGGTTCGAGGATCTCCACCGCGTCCGCGCGCAGGAAGCGGGCTCCCTCCTCGCCCTCGGTCACCCGGGCCACCACCCGCTCGCCGGGCAGCGTGTGCCGGACGAACAGCACCTGGCCCTCGGCGGTACGGGCGATGCAGTGGCCGCCGTGGGCGACGGGGCCGATCTCGACTTCGTACTCCTCGCCCACCAGAGACTTGGTCGGTTCTGTCTGCATGGTGGGGTGACTCCAGATCGGGAAGGAACGCGGCAACGGAAGAGGCCGCAGAGCGGTGGGCCTGACAACAGCCCACCAGTCTACGGCCTCGCCCTGGCGCCTCAGTCCTTGGCGGCGGACTCCTTCGGACGCTCCACCGCCGGACCACGCCGGACCGCTCCCGGCGCGCTCCACTCCTGCCGCTTGCGGGCCCGCTGCTTGGCCGCCTCGGAGGACTGCAGCTGGTAGGGCACCGAGGTCACCATGACGCCCGGTGTGAACAGCAGGCGTCCCTTCAGGCGCAAGGCGCTCTGGTTGTGCAGCAGGTGCTCGTACCAGTGGCCGACCACGTACTCGGGGATGATCACGGAGACCGCGTCGCGCGGCGACTCCTTGCGCAGGCTCTTGACGTACTCGATGATCGGCCGCGTGATCTCGCGGTAGGGCGAGTCGAGGACCTTCAGCGGTACGTCGATCCCGCGCCGCTCCCACTCCTCGCGCAGCGCCTTGGTCTCCACCGGGTCGACGTTGACGGTGAGCGCCTCCAGGGTGTCCGAGCGCATCAGCTTGGCGTAGGCCAGGGCACGGAGCGTGGGCCGGTGGATCTTCGAGATCAGCACCACCGAGTGCACCCTGGACGGACGCACGCTGTCGTCGGACGGCCCCTCGGGAGCCGCGATCTCCTCGGCGACCCGGTCGTAGTGCTTCCGGATCGCGGTCATCGTCGCGTAGAAGATGCACATGCCCAGCAGGGCGACCCAGGCGCCGTGCGTGAACTTGGTGACCAGCACGACGACCAGCACCAGGCCGGTGAAGAAGGCACCGAAGGCGTTGATCGCGCGGGAGCGGACCATGTGGCTGCGCTTGGCCGGGTCCTCCTCGACCGCCAGGTGGCGGTTCCAGTGCCGGACCATGCCGGTCTGGCTGAGTGTGAAGGACACGAACACGCCGACGATGTAGAGCTGGATCAGGCGCGTGGAGTCGGCGCCGTAGATGACCACCAGCAGCATCGCCGTGCCCGCGAGCAGCACGATGCCGTTGGAGAAGGCGAGCCGGTCGCCACGGGTGTGCAGCTGGCGCGGCAGGTAGCGGTCCTGGGCGAGGATCGAGCCGAGCAGCGGGAAGCCGTTGTACGCCGTGTTCGCCGCGAGGAACAGCACCAGCGCGGTGGCGGCGGCGAGGACGACGAACAGGAAGCTGCCCTTGCCGAACACCGCCTCGGCGACCTGGGAGATCACCGGGTTCTGGACGTAGCCGGAGCCGAGCGGGCTGCCGTTGTGGATCAGGTCGGTGGCCGGGTTCTCGGCCATGCGGACGTTGGTCGACATGGCGAGGGCGATGATGCCGCAGAACATCGTCACGGCCAGCAGGCCCATCATCGCGAGCGTGGTCGCCGCGTTCTTCGACTTGGGCTTGCGGAAGGCCGGGACGCCGTTGGAGATCGCCTCCACGCCGGTGAGCGCGGCACAGCCGGAGGAGAAGGCCCGTAGCAGCAGGAAGACGAGGGCGAAGCCGGCGAGGCCCTGGTGTTCGGCCTTGATGTGGTAGTCGGCCGTCGGCGCCCGCATGGTGTCGCCGAGGACCATGCCCCGGAAGGCACCCCACGCGATCATGATGAAGACGCCGCCGACGAAGACGTAGGTCGGGATCGCGAAGAGCTTGCCCGACTCCTTCACGCCCCGCAGGTTCATCAGCGTCAGCAGGACGATCACGGCCACCGCGCAGAGCACCTTGTGCTGGACGACGAAGGGGATCGCGGAGCCGAGGTTCTCGATGCCGGAGGCGATGGAGACGGCGACGGTCAGGACGTAGTCGACGAGCAGCGCGCTGGCCACGGTCAGACCGGCCTTGGGACCGAGGTTGGTGGTCGCCACCTCGTAGTCACCGCCGCCGCTCGGGTAGGCGTGCACGTTCTGGCGGTACGAGGCGACCACCGTGAACATCAGCACGACGACCGCGACCGCGATCCAGGGGCTGAAGTGGTACGCCGACACGCCCGCGATGGACAAGACCAGCAGGACCTCCCCCGGCGCGTAGGCGACGGAGGACAGCGGGTCGGAGGCGAAGACGGGGAGTGCGATGCGCTTCGGCAGGAGCGTTTCGCCCAGCCGGTCACTGCGCAGGGCGCGCCCGATCAGAATCCGTTTGGGCACGTCGGTCAGTTTGGACACGACAGTGGATGGTAGGCCTTCGAACAGGCAACCGCCCACCCGGCATCCCGGTTCTGCCTCACGAGTGAAATCCGGGACGCCCGGAACTGCGGATTCCGTGGTCCGCGCGACCTGCGTGCCTAGATGGCAGACCCCGCCTGTCATCGCACTTCGGAGGTCCCATGCCCGCGACCGCAGAGCTGATCGGGGCCACGGTCGCCCTCGTCGGCCTCGGAATCCTGACGCTGTTCAGCGTGCGCAGCATCACTCGCCGCTCGGAGCCGTCGGCGAGTCACCGCTGAGCGGCGCGCGATCAGCGGCGCCGCTGGTCACCGCCGGTGATCGCGGGAAACCCCGGCACAGGGGTGCCCGCCCCCAACCTCGCGTGTGTAGCTTTGGGCGTCGGTCTGAGACCCTGATGCTGAGCAGTAGCTTTTGGACACCGGAAGGACGGTCGTGCACATCGTCATCATGGGCTGCGGAAGAGTGGGCTCCGCTCTTGCCCAGACCCTGGAGCAACAGGGACACACGGTCGCCGTGATCGACCAGGACCCCACCGCCTTCCGCCGGCTGGGCCCGGGATTCGGGGGCCGCAGGGTCACCGGGGTCGGCTTCGACCAGGACACCCTGCGCGAGGCGGGCATCGAGGAGGCCGGCGCCTTCGCCGCCGTCTCCAGTGGCGACAATTCCAACATCATCTCCGCGCGCGTGGCACGCGAGATGTTCGGCGTGGAGAACGTGGCCGCCCGGATCTACGACCCGCGCCGCGCCGAGGTCTACCAGCGCCTGGGCATCCCCACCGTCGCCACGGTCCGCTGGACCGCCGACCAGATGCTGCGCCGCCTGCTCCCCTCGGGCGCGGAGCCGCTGTGGCGCGACCCCACCGGCGGGGTGCAGCTCGCCGAGGTGCACGCCTCCCCCAAGTGGGTCGGCCACAAGATCAGCAAGATGCAGGACGAGACGGGCGTCCGCGTGGCGTTCCTGACCCGCCTGGGCGAGGCCATCCTGCCCACCTCGCAGACGGTGCTGCAGGAGGGCGACCTCGTCCATGTGATGATGCGCGCGGTCGACGTCGAGAAGGTCGAGGCGGCCTTCGCCGAGGGCCCGGAAGAGGAGGGCGGTCACTGATGAGGGTCGCCATTGCCGGAGCCGGCGCCGTCGGCCGCTCGATCGCGGGCGAGCTGCTGGAGAACGGCCACGAGGTCCTGCTCATCGACAAGGCTCCGACCGCCATCTCGGTGGAGCGGGTGCCGCAGGCGGAGTGGCTGCTGGCCGACGCCTGTGAGATCACCTCCCTGGACGAGGCGGCGCTGCAGCGCTGCAACGTGGTGATCGCCGCGACCGGCGACGACAAGGTCAACCTGGTCGTCTCGCTGCTCGCCAAGACGGAGTACGGCGTTCCGCGCGTCGTCGCCCGGGTGAACAACCCGAAGAACGAGTGGCTGTTCAACGAGGCGTGGGGCGTCGACGTGGCCGTGTCCACGCCGCGTCTGATGTCCGCCCTGGTCGAGGAGGCGGTGAGCGTCGGCGACCTGGTCCGGCTGCTCCGCTTCAGCCACGGCGACGCCAACCTCGTCGAGCTGACGCTGCCCGAGGAGTCGGCCCTGGCCGGCACCCAGGTCGGCGACGTGGAGTGGCCGCAGGACACGTCCCTGGTCACGATCATCCGCGGCACCCGCGTCCTGACCCCGTCCAAGGAGGACTCCCTGGAGCCGGGCGACGAACTCCTCTTCGTGGCCGCGCAGGCCCGGGAGGAGCAGCTGGAGGAGCTGCTGTCGGTGCGGCGGGAAGAAGCCTGACGCCCCCGGCGGTGCGACGGTGAAGGGCGCCCTTGGCAACAAGGGCGCCCTTTGTCCACGGCCCGGCCGGCGTTCGAGGACGAGGCCGTTCAGGCCGAGGCGGGTACGCGGGGCACAGCTCCGAGGTACGCCGGCACGCGCGTGGGGTCAGACCTCACGCCGGTGCCTTCCCGCTGCGGCCTGCCTCTCCTTCTCCGCCTTCTCCTCGGCCTCCATCTCCGCGAACACGTCGATCGGCGCGGGCGCCTTCGCGAGGAAGACCCAGGTGAGCCAGACCGCCAGCAGGAACGGCGGGATCTTCAGCGCGACCAGCACCCAGCCGAGCTGCGCCGTGTCGGCCCACCAGTACAGCGGGAAGAGGATCGCGCACTTGGCGAGCAGGATCAGGCCCCAGGCCCAACTGGCCTTGGCGTAGGCCTTCTTGCGGCCGGGGTTGCGGGTGCGCCAGGAGAGGTTCTCCTTGAAGACCGGGCCGAGGATGAGGCCGATCAGGGGGACTCCGGCGAGGGTCGTGATGATGTAGGCCAGCGCCAGACCCAGCGTGTAGAGCATGCCGGGGAGGTAGAAGTCCTTGGCGTTGCCCGTGAACATCGCGAAGACGACACCGAAGGCCACGCCGAAGACGCCGCTGAAGGCGTGCTTGACGGTGTCCTTCCTGGCCAGCCGGACCACGACCAGCACCAGGGACACGGCCAGCGCGGCGATCGCCGAGATGTGCAGGTCCTTGTTGATCGTGAAGATCGCGACGAAGAGGAGACCGGGCAGCACCGTCTCGACCATGCCGCGGACACCACCGAACGCCTCGAACAGCGCGGCCTCGGTGACCGCGCGGGCGTCGCGGGCCTCGTCCGGCTGAGTCTGTTCGGTGTCTTCGGTCGGCTTGTCGAGGGACGTCACCGGCTACTCCCGTCCGAGGGGTCGCAGTTCGTATTTCGGGTTGAAGAGCACCCGGCGGCCCCGGCTCATCGAGATCCGGCCCGATGCGATCAGCTTGCGCCCCGGTTCTATGCCCACGATGGAGCGCCTGCCGAGCCACACCACGTCCAGCGCGGCGGAGCCGTCGAACAGCTCGGCCTCCAGGGCCGGGACTCCGGCGCGCGGTCGCAGTGTGACCGTGCGCAAGGTACCAGTTACGGTGACGATCTGCCGGTCACGGCAGTCACCGATCCTGGTGCACCCCGCGGTCTCGGCGTCTTCCCGCAGCTCCTCGGACTCCAGGTCCTCCTGCGACGAGGAGAGCCGGTCGAGCATCCGCCGGAACCGGCCGACCGGCTTTTCGGAACGAGGGACAGCTGTCATATCCGAAGCGTACCGGGATCCACCGACAGGACCGTACGGCAGCTCACGTCTCGAACCGGGACCCCACCCCCGGCCAACCCCGCGGCTCACTTCTCGAACCGGTACCCCATCCCCGGCTCCGTGATGCCGCATCCCCCGGGGGGCAACCCCCGGACCCCCGGCCGACCCCCCGGCTCACTTCTCGAACCGGTACCCCATCCCCGGCTCCGTGATGAAGTGCTTCGGGTGTGACGGGTCCGCCTCCAGCTTCCTGCGCAGCTGGGCCATGTACACGCGCAGGTAGTTGGTCTCCGTACCGTACGACGGCCCCCACACCTCCTGCAGGAGCTGCTTCTGGCTGACCAGGCGCCCGGTGCTGCGGACCAGCACTTCCAGCAGGTGCCACTCGGTCGGGGTGAGCCGGACGTCCTTGCCGGAACGGTTGACCTTCTTCGCGGCCAGGTCGACGGTGAAGCCCTCCGTCTCCACGGTCGTCACATCGTCCTCGCCGGGCCCGACCGGCTCTGCCCGGCGTACGGCCGCCCGCAGCCGGGCCAGCAGTTCGTCCATGCCGAAGGGCTTGGTGACGTAGTCGTCGGCGCCCGCGTCCAGCGCCTGGACCTTCTCGTCCGAGGAGTGGCGGGCGGACAGGACCAGGATCGGCACCCGGGTCCAGCCGCGCAGCCCCTTTATCACCTCGACGCCGTCCATGTCCGGCAGGCCCAGGTCGAGGACGACCGCGTCGGGGTGACGGGAGGCGGCGAGGTCGAGGGCGGTCCTGCCGTCGGCCGCCGCGTCGACCTCGTACTTGCGCGCCTTGAGGTTGATCACGAGGGCGCGCACGATCTGCGGCTCGTCGTCGACCACGAGCACCCGGGTCATGAGGCCTGCCTTTCCGGTTCTGTGCTGTGCTCCCCGAGAGGGAGGGGCTCGGGACCCGATCCTGCCGCGCGGAGGCTGAGCACCATGGTGAGCCCGCCGCCCGGCGTGTCCTCGGCGTCCAGGGTGCCGCCCATGGCCTCGGCGAAGCCGCGGGCGACGGCGAGGCCGAGGCCGACCCCGGCACCGCGCGGGGCGTCGCCGTAACGCTGGAAGGGTTCGAAGATCCGGTCCTTCGCCTCGTCCGGCACGCCGGGCCCGCGGTCCACGACACGCACCTCGACCCGGTCGCTCATGGCGCTGGCGGACACCAGGACGCGCAGTCCGGGCGGGCTGTACTTGACGGCGTTCTCCACCAGGTTGGCCACCGACCGCTCCAGCAGCCCGGGGTCGACGGCGACCATGGGCAGCGTCTCGGGGACGTCCAGCTCGACGCTGTCCTCGGGTACGCCGCCGAGCGCCATCGGGACCACCTCGTCCACGTCGATCTCGCGGATGAGCGGGGTGACGGTGCCGGTCTGCAGGCGGGACATGTCGAGGAGGTTGCCCACGAGGTGGTCCAGCCGGTCGGCGCCCTCCTCGATGCCCTGCAGCAGCTCCGCCCTGTCCTCCTCGGACCAGGCCACGTCGTCGGAGCGCAGGGAGGAGACCGCGGCCTTGATCCCGGCGAGCGGGGTGCGCAGATCGTGGCTGACGGCGGCGAGCAGGGCGGTACGGATGCGATTGCCCTCGGCCAGCTCCTTGGCCTGGTCCGCCTCCTCCTGAAGACGTCTGCGGTCCAGGGCGACGGCGGCCTGGGCGGCGAAGGCGGCGAGCACCCGGCGGTCCTCTGCGGGCAGTACCCGGCCGGTCAGCGCGAGAGCCATGTGGTCGCCGACCGGCATGTCGACGTCGGCGTCCTCGGGCCGCACCAGCGGCGGCCCGAACCCGGCGCGGCCGGCGCAGGTCCACGGCTCGACGTCGCTCCTGCGCTCCAGCAGGGCCGCCGACTCCATGGCGAAGGTCTCCCGGACCCGCTCCAACAGCTCCTCCGGGCCGGTCTCGCCGCGCAGCACGTTGCCGGCGAGGAAGGAGAGGATCTCGGACTCGGCGCGCAGCCGGGCGGCCTGTTGGGTGCGCCGGGCGGCGAGGTCCACCACCGAGGCCACCGACATGCCGACGCCGAAGAAGATCGCGATGGCCACGATGTTCTTGGGGTCGGCGATCGTCAGCCGGTGCAGGGGCGGGGTGTAGAAGTAGTTCAGCAGCAGGGAGCCGAAGGCCGCCGAGGCCAGGGCGGGCAGCAGGCCGCCGAGCAGGGCCGCGGCGACCGTCACCGCCAGGAACAGCAGCATGTCGTTGGCGAGGCCGAGGTCGACGGTGTTCAGCAGCACCGCGAGGACCGCCGGTCCGGCCAGGCCCACCAGCCAGCCCGAGGTGATCCGGGCCCGGCCGAGCCGCCCACCGCGGGCGACGGGCAGTCCCCGGCCCTTGGCGACCTCCTCGTGGGTGACGATGTGGACGTCGAGGTCGGGGCCGGAGTCCCGGGCGACCGTGGCGCCGACGCCGGGCCCGAAGACGTACTGCCAGGCCTTGCGGCGCGAGGAACCGAGCACGATCTGGGTGGCGTTGACACCGCGCGCGAAGTCGAGCAGGGAGGCCGGTAGTCGTGTGTGGGCGACCAGCGCGGTGGCCCTCTCGGTGCGCACGACGGCCCGGAGCAGCTCCGTCACCGCATGGGCGGTCTCGGCGTCCGGCCGGCCGGTGGGCTCGTCGGCGATGAGGAGGGCGGGGCGGTTGGCGAGGGCGCGGGCGATCGCCACGCGCTGCTTGCTGGCCGCAGGACAGCTCACCCGGCCCTGGAAGCCGAGCGCCTGCCGCAGCCGCTCGGCGAGGTCGGTGCCGTAGAGGTCCTGCCCCTGGATGCGGCTGGTCTCGGCGACGTGCACGCACGCATGCGAAAGGGCCGCGCCCCTGGGGTGCGGCCCTTTCGTCGTCCCGTTCTCAGCGGACCTCGGTGATCTCCGGTCCCCGCTGCAGCTGGCCCATGCCGCCGGAGAAGCGCGAGCCCTCCACCTCCTCCTGCTGGACGCCCTCGGGGACCATCTGGGCGTCGTTCGGCAGCTTGAGGACGATCGGGTCGCGGGGCGCCATCGGTCCTTCGCCGCGGACCACGACCGTGTCCCGGAAGATCTGCTCCAGCAGGCCGGCGGCCTGCGGCTGCACGGCGCCCTGGCCGGAGATCACACCGCGCAGGAACCAGCGCGGGCCGTCCACGCCGACGAACCGCACGACCTGGAAACCGCCGGTGCCGTCCGGCAGCTGCACCGGTACCTGGGCGCGCAGCTCCCAGCCCAGCGGACCCTCGACCTCGTCGACGATGCCGCCCTGCTGGGTGATGCCGCCCGCGATCTCCTCGCGGACCTCGCCCCAGATGCCCTCGCGCTTGGGCGCGGCGAAGGCCTGGAGCTGGATGGCGCTGTCGCGCAGCACGACGGTCGCCGCGACGATCGCGTCACCGGCGACCTCGACCCGCAGTTCCATGCCGTCGACGCCCGGCACGAACAGACCGCCGAGGTCGACACGGCCCTCGCCCGGGTCGCGCACCTCGCTGCTGTCCCACGGCCCGTCGGGCCGGGGCCCGGGCTCCAGCCGGACGCGCTCGCGCTCGGTCTCCTCTTCGTCCGCCTCGGTGTCGACGCTGTCGACGACCTGCTCGGCCTCGCCGGCCGCGTCCTCGGCGGCACCCTTCTTCTTGCGACGTCCGAACACGTCACTGTCCTTCCCGGTCGGATACGACCGAAGCGTATCGATTCCCACCCGTCCGACCGCCCGTGGCGGCCTGACCGCTTGTGCCGCTTTCGCCACCCACCGCGGCATGGCCGCCGGTGGACCCGAAGCCCCCCTCGGCCCGCGCCGAATCGGGAAGTTCCGCCACCTCCTGGAAGCGGACCCTCTCGACCTGCTGGACGACCAGTCGGGCAATCCGGTCGAAGCGCTCGAACCGCACGGACTCGCGCGGGTCGAGATTCACCACGATCACCTTGATCTCCCCACGGTACCCGGCATCAACCGTCCCCGGGGCATTCACGAGGGCGACACCGCAGCGGGCGGCGAGCCCCGACCGGGGGTGCACGAAGGCCGCGTACCCCTCCGGGAGGGCGATCGACACGCCCGTGGGCAGCACGGCCCGCTCACCGGGCTTCAGTTCACAGGCCTCGGTGGTGCGCAGATCGGCTCCGGCGTCCCCCGGGTGTTCGTACGCCGGAAGCGGCACGTCCGGATCGATGCGGCGGATCAGCACGTTCAGGGGGTCCCGGCCGACGGGGCTCGTGGGACTGCCGGGAGTCACGGGTTCACCTCGAAGGCGCGAGCGCGCCGGAACCGGTCCGGGTCGCTCATGGCGGCCCGGATCTCTTCCGTGCGGCCGTGGTCGATGAAGTGGTCGACCTTCACCTCGATGAAGAGGGCCTCGGCGCGCACGGCGACGGGCCCCTCGGGGCCGCCGATCCGCCCGGTGGCGGTGGAGTAGATCTTCCGCCCGGCCACGGCGGTGACCTCCGCCTCCAGGTGCAGCGTGGTGCCCACCGGAACGGGCCGCACGAAGTCCGTCTCCAGCCGGCCGGTGACGGCGATGGTCCGCAGCAGCCAGTTCAGCGAGCCCAGGGTCTCGTCGAGCGCGGTGGCCAGCACTCCGCCGTGCGCGAGCCCCGGGGCGCCCTGGTGGGCGGGCTGGACGGTGAACTCGGCGGTCAGCGAGACGCCCTCTCCGGCGCGCGCCTCCAGGTGCAGCCCGTGCGGCTGCTGGTGTCCACAGCCGAAGCAGTGTTCGTAGTGGGCGCCGAGAAGCTCGCCGGGGGCGGGAGCGTCGGGGTGCCGTACCGGTTTCACCGCGTCGGCGGGAGGCTGAAGAGCTGCGGAACTACCACTCACGACCGCAGACCTTACCCGCGCGTCGGCGGGATGCGGACACCGTGCCAAGCTTGGCTCCATGCAGCTCTCCGCCACCCCCTACGAAGAACGCCTCACCGCCCCCCGCTCGTGGTGGCTGATCAGCTTCCTCGTGGGTGTCTCGTTCGCCCTGATACTGCTCCCCTTCGGCACTCTGCCGCTGCTCGGCGGCCTGGTCGGCGGTACGGCGGCGTCCGCGGTGGTGGGCAGCGCCTACGGCTCCCCGCGCATCCGTGTCGTGGGCGACTCCCTGATCGCGGGCGAGGCGAAGATCCCGGTGTCGGCGCTCGGCACGTCGGAGGTCCTGGACGCGGAGGCGGCCCGCGCCTGGCGGACGTACAAGGCCGACACCCGCGCCTTCCTGCTGCTGCGCGCGTACATCCCCACGGCCCTGCGGGTGGAGGTCACGGACCCGGCGGACCCGACGCCGTACCTGTACCTGTCGACGCGGGAACCGGAGCGGCTGGCGGCGGCGATCGAGGCGGCCCGGGACGAGCAGGCGTAGCCCCTCTTCCGCAGGTCAGTTCCCGAGTTCCTCGGGGAGGTCGCTCAGCTTCAGCGGGTGCTCGGGCTTCTCCAGCGGCGGGAGCTCGGTCAGCGCTTCCCACGGCACCTGGGTCTTCCGCAGATCCGTCCGGATCCGCGCGGCGAGTCTCTTGGTGTCCCGGCGGTTCATGACCGCCCCCACCGCCGCGCCCAGCATGAACGGCATGAGGTTGGGCAGGTCCCGGACCATCCGCTTCGTGATCTGCTGGCGCAGCTCGCGTTTCATCTGGCCGCCGAGCGCCGCGTCGACGGTCGCCGGTTTCGTCATGTTGATCCCGCGCTCCCTCGACCAGGAGGAGAGATACGCGGTACTGCGGGCCTTCAGGTTCCCCGGCGGGCGTACGCCGTACACCTCGTGCAGCTCGGCGACCAACTTAAGCTCGATCGCCGCGACTCCGGTGATCTCCGCGGCCAGCTCGGTGGGCATGGCCGGCGGCACCGGCAGCATCGCCGCCGCCCCGATCCCGGCCCCGACCGTCGAGGTCCCGGCCGCCGCGCCCGCCACGAGCTTGTCGGCGAGTCGCTCCGGGTCCAGGCCCGGGAACTGCCTGCGCAGCGTGGCGAGGTCGCGTACGGGGATACGCGGGGCGATCTCGATGATCCGGTCCGCGAGGTACGCCAGCCCCGTCCGAGCCCGGCTGCCGCCCCTACGGGCGCCTTCCCGGGCCAGATGCCTGGCCTTGTCCCGGATCACCGCGGCCCGTCGCCGGGCGACGGCCGCGGGCTGCTCCGCCGACGTCGGCAGGCCGCCCGGACCGGACGCCGACTCGAGCGAGGCTCCCGTACCGGCTGAGCCCCGCTCGTCGTCACGCGCGCCGTGCGGGCCGTCGTGCGGCCCCTTGTCCGCTCCCCACGGGGGGAAGCGGCGCTTCCGTGGAGGGGTCGAGCCAGTCACGGCCGACCCGTCCTCAGTCGCAGTCGCGGCAGATCGGCTGACCGTTCTTCTCCCTGGCCAGCTGACTGCGGTGATGCACCAGGAAGCAGCTCATGCAGGTGAACTCGTCCTGCTGCTTGGGCAGCACACGGACGGCCAGCTCCTCGTTCGAGAGGTCGGCGCCCGGGAGCTCGAGGCCCTCAGCGGCCTCGAACTCGTCGACGTCCACCGCGGAGGTGGACTTGTCGTTCCGGCGAGCCTTCAGCTCTTCGAGACTGTCCGAGTCGACGTCGTCGTCGGTCTTGCGTGGAGTGTCGTAATCGGTTGCCATGGTCACTCTCCCCCTCTGGGTGTCTGCGGTGTCTCCAGCGCACGTAACGCGTGAGAGGCCGGACTTGTGCCCGACCTGAGGCGGAGATTTTGCCTCACATCAAGGTCTGTTACTCAATCGACACCCAACCCGATTCCTCAAGAGTGATCGGCTTGGATGGCGGTGAGGACCGTACACGGTTCGAATGCCGCACCTCAAAGGCGCCTCACCGTGTACTTCCCGTGATCAAGAGCCCTGAAAACAAGGATTTTCCGGCTTTGCGGACCCTGTCATGATCACGGAGAGTGCAGGGCCGGAAATCCGCCCATGTGATTGATCACACAGGGGCAACCCCGAACAGTGGTCAGAAATTCCGCGCAAAGCGAACGTCCTCCGCGTGTGTCGACTCTGATCACACCGGCAGGGTGACGCGCATCACCAGACCACCTCCCTCGCGGGGCTGCGCCACGATGTGGCCGCCGTGGGCCCGGGCCACGGACCGGGCGATGGACAGGCCCAGTCCGACGCCCTTGTCGCTGCCCGTGCGCTCCGTACGGAGCCGCCTGAAGGGCTCGAAGAGGTTGTCGATCTCGTACGCCGGCACCACCGGCCCGGTGTTCGACACGGTCAGCACCGCCTGCGCGTGCTCGATCTCGGTGGTGACCTCGACCCAACCGCCCTCCCGTCGCCCGCCACCGCCCTTGTTCTGAAGCGCTTCGCGCTGCCCCTCCTCATTGGGCACGTTGTAGCGCACCGCGTTCTGCACCAGGTTCAGGGCGATCCGCTCCAGCAGCACACCGTTGCCCTGCACCACGGCGGGCCTGCGATCACCGCGGATCTTGACGCCCTTGGCCTCCGCCTCGCCGTGCACCTGGTCGATGGCCTGCCCGGCCACCTCGGCCAGGTCGACCGGTTTGCGCTCGACGATCTGGTTGTCGCTGCGGGCGAGCAGCAGCAGGCCCTCCACCAGCTGCTCGCTGCGCTCGTTGGTGGCCAGCAGCGTCTTGCCGAGCTGCTGCAGCTCCACCGGGGCGTTCGGATCGGACAGGTGCACTTCCAGGAGCGTGCGGTTGATCGCGAGCGGTGTGCGCAGCTCGTGGGAGGCGTTGCCGACGAAGCGCTGCTGGGCGGTGAAGGCCCGCTGGAGGCGCTCCAGCATGTCGTCGAAGGTGTCCGCCAGCTCCTTCAGCTCGTCGTCCGGTCCGTCCAGCTCGATCCGGCGGGACAGGTCCGAGCCGGCCACCTGACGGGCGGTGCGGGTGATCCGGCCGAGCGGGGACAGCACACGGCCGGCCATCGCGTAGCCGAACGCGAAGGCGATCACGGCCAGGCCCAGCAGGGCCAGCAGCGAGCGGCTGAGCAGGTTGTCCAGGGCCGCCTGGCGCTGTTGGTCCACGCAGTGCGCGATCGCGTCCTTGAAGTCCCCGAGGGGCAGGCTGGTGGTGTTGATCGCGGGGCAGTTGTCGCTGGAGACCTGCAGCTTCTGGAAGCTGACGATCTTGAACAGCGGCTGGTTGCCGGTGTTGATCGCCTGCGCGGCGAGCAGGTAGATGATCGACAGCAGGAGGATGCCGGCGATCAGGAACATGCCGCCGTACAGCAGCGTGAGCCGTATCCGGATGGTCGGGCGCAGCCACGGGAAGGGGGGCTGCGGCCTGCGGGGGTCCCAGGTGGGTTTCGGTGGCGCCTGGGGCGGCGCGGGTGTCGTGGCCACGGCGGATCAGATCCGGTAGCCGGAGCCGGGCACGGTGACGATCACGGGCGGCTCGCCGAGCTTGCGGCGCAGCGTCATGACGGTCACGCGCACGACATTGGTGAAGGGGTCGGTGTTCTCGTCCCAGGCCTTCTCCAGCAACTGCTCGGCCGAGACGACCGCGCCCTCGCTGCGCATCAGCACCTCCAGGACCGCGAACTCCTTGGGCGCGAGCTGGACCTCCTTGCCGTCGCGGAAGACCTCGCGGCGGTTGGGGTCGAGCTTGATGCCGGCGCGCTCCAGGACCGGCGGCAGGGGCACGCTCGTACGGCGTCCGAGGGCCCGCACCCGCGCGATCAGCTCGCTGAACGCGAACGGCTTGGGAAGATAGTCGTCGGCGCCGATCTCCAGGCCCTCGACACGGTCGCTGACGTCACCGGAGGCGGTGAGCATGAGCACGCGCGTGGGCATGCCCAGTTCCACGATCTTGCGGCAGACGTCGTCGCCGTGCACGAGCGGGAGGTCGCGGTCGAGGACCACCACGTCGTAGTCGTTGACGCCGATGCGCTCCAGGGCGGCCGCACCGTCGTACACGACGTCGACGGCCATGGCCTCCCGGCGCAGTCCGGTGGCCACCGCATCGGCGAGCAGTTGCTCGTCCTCGACGACGAGTACGCGCACGTCGCTTGTCCTTCCTGTGTCCACCCGCGTAGCGCGCCGTGAGCGCGCGCGGGCAGGGGTGTCCGTGGGATGTGACCTCCATCCTGCCCTTTTCGGCCATAAGTCGGCTGTAAGGCGGTGTCCGGGGGCAGGGATCCGGCTGTCGGCCCGGGATTACGGGATTTTTTCGGGGGGTTGAGGTTTCCGTGGAGGGGAGCGGGGGGAGGACGGCTTTACACCCCGCGATCACGCTCTGCACGTGCCGCAACACCATGCGGTACATCGCGATCCGCTTCCGCAGAGTGGGCGTGGGTGTCCGGCACAGTCGCCGCCCAGCAGGGCAGTGCTGGGCACCTGCGTAAGACGTGATCGCCCCTTCCGAACGGCACACCCCCGTGCCACCGACCCACGACCCAGGACGAGGGGGCGCAGCATGGACGCATTCACCGCAGGACTTCTGCAGCGCATAAGGGCGACCGAGTCCGACCTGTCGCGGGCTCGTGACGAGGGCGACGACTTCCTCGTCGAGGTGGAGCAGGCCGAGCTCGACGACCTGCGCCGCCTCGCCGCCGAACACGGTGTGGAAGTCGGCGCGTCACGCGTCTGATCGGCCCGAAGCGCACGAGCAGGACCCCCGGCGAATCCAGCGCCGGGGGTCCTGCTCGTTGCGTAGGGGCGACGAGGATGGCCCAGCGGGCGACGTGGGCGCTGGACGTCCCCACCTCCTGCCTGCGCCGACGCCGCCGACGGCCGTGCCGGCGGCTCAGTCGTGCCAGGCTCCGAAGTCCTCCAGCAGCCGCTGGAGCGGCTCGAAGACGCCCGGGGTCCCCGCCACCGTCAGGACCCGTGAGGGGCGCTCTCCAGGCCGTCCACCGGTCAGGGCACCGGCCTCCCGGGCGATCAGGTCACCCGCCGCCACGTCCCACGCGTTCAGTCCCCGCTCGTAGTACCCGTCCAGCCGGCCGCAGGCCACATCGCACAGGTCGACCGCGGCCGAGCCGCTGCGCCGGATGTCGCGCAGCAGCGGGATGAGCCGGCCGGCCACCGCGGCCTGGTGGGCGCGGACCTCGGCGACGTAGTTGAAGCCGGTGGAGACCAGCGCCTGGTCCAGCGGGGGCGCGGGGCGGCACGACAGCTCGCGCTCGCCCTCCCACGCGCCGGTCGCCCAGGCACCGCCGCCGCGCACCGCGTGGTACGTCTCGCCGCGCATCGGGGCCGCGACGACCCCGGCGACGGTCGCGCCGTCCTGCTCGGCCGCGATGGACACGGCCCAGGTCGGCAGCCCGTACAGGTAGTTGACGGTGCCGTCGAGCGGGTCGATCACCCAGCGGACGCCGCTGGTGCCCTCCACACAGGCGCCCTCCTCACCGAGGAAGCCGTCCTGCGGGCGCTCTCCGGAGATCAGGTCGGTGATCAGCTTTTCCGCCGCGATGTCCATCTCGGTGACGACGTCGATCGGGCTGGACTTGGTCCTGGCCACCTCCAGGTCGGCCGGGCGGCCGTCCCGGAGCAGGTCGCCGGCGCGTCGGGCGGCCTCCTCGGCCAGGTCGAGCAGGTCCCTGTGCAGGGCGTCGGTCACGGGTCTCCTCACGCGTAGGGGCTGTCGGCGCCCGCGGCGGCCGGGCGGGGGGCACGGGCGGGGCAGCAGCCGACCGGGCAGAGGTTGCGGGCGGGGCCGAGTGCGCCCAGGGCGCACGGTGCGACCTCCTGCCCCCGCTCCAGGCCTGCCCGCTCCATGATCAGGTCACGGACGGCGGCGGCGAACCGCGGGTCGGCGCCCACGGTGGCCGAGCGGCGGACCGGCAGCCCCAGTTCCTCCGCCTTGGCCGTGGCCTCCGTGTCGAGGTCGTAGAGGACCTCCATGTGGTCGGAGACGAAGCCGATGGGGGCCATGACGACGGCCGGGACGCCCGCCGCGTGCTGCTCCTCCAAGTGGTCGCAGACGTCCGGCTCCAGCCAGGGGATGTGCGGTGCGCCCGAGCGGGACTGGTAGACCAGCCGCCAGGGGTGGTCGACGCCGGTGCGTTCGCGGACGGCGTCGGCGATCAGCTGGGCCACGTCCAGATGCTGCTCGACGTACGCGCCGCCCTCCCCGTGTGCCTCGACCGGGCCGGAGGTGTCGGCCGCGGCGGTCGGGATGGAGTGGGTGGTGAAGGCGATGTGGGCGCCCTCGCGTACGTCCTCGGGGAGGTCGGCGAGGGAGCGCAGCACGCCGTCGATCATGGGCTCGACGAAGCCGGGGTGGTTGAAGTAGTGCCGCAGCTTGTCGATCTTCGGCAGCTCCAGTCCCTCGGCCTCCAGGGTGGCCAGCGCGTCGGCGAGGTTCTCGCGGTACTGGCGGCAGCCCGAGTAGGAGGCGTAGGCACTGGTGGCCAGCACCAGGATGCGGCGGCGGCCGTCGGCGACCATCTCGCGCAGGGTGTCCGTCAGATACGGCGCCCAGTTGCGGTTGCCCCAGTAGACCGGCAGGTCCAGGCCGTGCTCGGCGAAGTCCTTGCGCAGGGCGTCCAGCAGGGCGCGGTTCTGGTCGTTGATGGGGCTGACCCCGCCGAAGAGGAAGTAGTGCTGCCCGACTTCCTTGAGGCGTTCCTTGGGGATGCCACGCCCGCGCGTGACGTTCTCCAGGAACGGGACCACGTCGTCGGGGCCTTCGGGGCCGCCGAAGGAGAGCAGAAGCAGGGCGTCGTAGGGAGTGGCATCGAGCGCGTCTGGCATGTCTCGATCCTGCCACCCGCCAAGGACAGCAGGGCAACAGCGGGGTGAAGAGTCGGATTACGGGCGGTTCAGTCCAGTTTTTCCCGCCGCATTACGGCTGTGATCAGGATGCCCTGATTCGTAAGCTGTATCAGCCGCATTCGCGCCTTACTGAGCCGCTTCGGAGACCACGTGCCCAGCCCCTACCGCGCCCTGTTCGCCGAGCCCGGCACCAAGCGCTTCTCCGCCGCGGGCTTCCTCGGCCGGATGCCGCTGTCGATGATGGGCATCGGCGTGGTCACGATGGTGTCGCAGCTCACCGGGCGCTACGGCCTCGCGGGCGCGCTCTCGGCCACCCTCGCGCTGTCCGCCGCCGCGATCGGGCCGCAGATGTCCCGGCTGGTGGACCGGCACGGTCAGCGCCGGGTGCTGCGCCCCGCGACCCTGGTGGCGCTCGCGGCGGCGTCCGGACTGCTGCTCGCCGCGCACCGGCGGTGGCCGGACTGGGTGCTGTTCGTCTGCGCCGCCGGCATCGGCTCGGTGCCGAGCCTGGGCGCGATGATCCGGGCCCGCTGGGCTGCCCTGTACCGGGGTACGCCGAAGCTGCACACCGCCTACTCGTTCGAATCGGTGGTCGACGAGGTCTGCTTCATCTTCGGGCCGATCATCTCCATCGGCCTGTCCACGGCCTGGTTCCCGGAGGCGGGTCCCCTGCTGGCCGCCTGTTTCCTGGCCGCCGGCGTCTTCTGGCTGACCGCCCAGCGGGCCACCGAGCCGGAACCGCACCCGCGCGCCGACCACGGGGGCGGCAGCGCGCTGCGCTCGGCCGGGCTCCAGGTGCTGGTGGCCACCTTCGTGGCCACGGGGGCGATCTTCGGGTCGGTCGACGTGGTCACCGTCGCCTTCGCCGACGAGCGCGGCCACAAGGGTGCCGCGAGCGTCGTGCTGGCGCTGTACGCGGCCGGCTCCTGCGTGGCCGGCGTGGTCTTCGGGCTGCTGCGGTTCGCGGGAGCGCCGGAACGTCGCTGGCTGCGGGGCGTGGGGGCGATGGCCGTGAGTATGATCCCCCTCCTACTGGTCGGAAACCTGCCGCTTCTGGCCGTGGCGCTGTTCGTTGCGGGGCTGTCCATCGCACCGACGATGATCACGACGATGTCCCTCATCGAAGAGCACGTACCTCGCGCGAAGCTCACCGAGGGCATGACCTGGGTGAGCACCGGTCTCGCGGTCGGTGTCGCGCTCGGCTCCTCCGTGGCCGGCTGGGTGATCGACGCAGCCGGTGCGCGTGCCGGGTAC
The DNA here is from genome assembly GCF_042959345.1 of Streptomyces sp. NPDC007905. Taxonomy (NCBI): domain Bacteria; kingdom Bacillati; phylum Actinomycetota; class Actinomycetes; order Kitasatosporales; family Streptomycetaceae; genus Streptomyces; species Streptomyces sp. NPDC007905. The sequence continues at coordinate 389,421 of NZ_JBIBKS010000003.1, forward strand.
GGGGTTCCGGCCGTGTCCGGGGCCGTCGCGGTCGCGGTGGGTTTCCTCGGGTACCGCCGGCTCCGCAGGCCGGCCGCGGGTCGGGGAGGCACCGTTGAGCACCACAGCGAGCGCAAGGAACGGCACCTGGCGTAACTGGGGCGGCAATGTCGCCGCCCGCCCCGCCCGGCAGGTCGCGCCGGCCTCGGTGGAGGAGCTGGCGGCCGCGGTGCGCCGGGCCGCCGAGGACGGCCTGAAGGTGAAGGCGGGGGGCACCGGGCACTCCTTCACGTCCATCGCCGCCACCGACGGTGTGCTGATCCGCCCTCAACTCCTGACCGGCATCCGCGCCATCGACCGCAGCGCCATGACCGTCACGGTCGAGGGCGGCACCCCGCTCAAGAGACTCAACGCGGCGCTGGCGCGCGACGGTCTGTCGCTCACCAACATGGGCGACATCATGGAGCAGACCGTCTCCGGCGCCACCAGCACCGGCACGCACGGCACGGGCCGCGAGTCGGCCTCGATCGCCGCGCAGATCAAGGGGCTCGAACTGGTCGCGGCGGACGGCTCGGTGCTCACCTGCTCCGAGAAGGAGAACCCCGAGATATTCGCGGCCGCACGAATAGGCCTCGGCGCGCTCGGCATCGTCACCGCGATCACGTTCGCCGTGGAGCCGTTGTTCCTGCTCAGCGCCCGTGAGGAGCCGATGGCCCTCGACCGGGTGCTGGCCGAGTTCGACCAACTGTGGGCCGAGAACGAGCACTTCGAGTTCTACTGGTTCCCGCACACCGTCAACACCAACACCAAGCGCAACAACCGCAGCGCGGGCCCCGAGCAGCCGATGGGGCAGCTGGCCGGGTGGTTCGAGGACGAGTTCCTGTCCAACGGCGTCTTCCAGGTGGCCCAGTGGGTCGGACGCGCAGCCCCCGCGACCATTCCGGCGATCGCACGGATCTCCAGCAAGGCCCTGTCCGCGCGGACGTACACGGACATCCCCTACAAGGTCTTCACCTCACCGCGCCGGGTGCGGTTCGTGGAGATGGAGTACGCCGTTCCGCGCGCGGCCCTGGTCGACACGCTGCGCGAACTGAAGGCCATGGTCGACCGCTCCGGTCTGCGCGTCAGCTTCCCGGTCGAGGTGCGCACCGCCCCGGCCGACGACATCACCCTGTCCACCGCCTCCGGCCGGGACAGCGCCTACATCGCCGTCCACATGTTCCGGGGCACCCCGTACCAGGCGTACTTCACTGCCGCCGAGCGCATCTTCACGGCGCACGAGGGCCGGCCGCACTGGGGCAAGGTGCACACACGGGACGCGGAGTACTTCGCCCGGGTGTACCCGCGCTTCGGCGAGTTCACGGCACTGCGGGACCGGCTCGACCCGGAACGGCTGTTCCAGAACGACTACTTGCGGAGGGTTCTGGGGGCGTAGGCGTCACCGACCGTCGGGCGCGTACCGCCGCTGAAGCCTCTGCCGGACACCATGCGCCGAGACCGTACACCCCGGAGTTCGCAGTTCAACCGGCCACACCAGAAGGGGACGTACACACGAAACCATTAATTCCGTTTCTGGGGATTGCGTGAAGTTCGCCACGTTCGTGATCACCAGAACCGGTTGCGGACGGCCAAGTCGCACCCCTTGCCAGAAGTTGGACGGCGCGCCCATCCACGCACATGGTCCAAATGGAGTACTGTTGCGAGCCCTGGGTCCGGTCTCCCACCAGGGTGTCCGCGGCCTCGCAGGACCGCCGGGAGGGGGCTAGTTGCACAGGGTGACGGAGTTTGTTACTTAGCGTTGCGAACAGGTAACCGTGCCATAACGGCGATCCAGGGCCCGTGCCCGACACGCCGGGCAACTCGGCAAGGTTGTGGCAGGCTGCACCCGGGCAGGCCACACTCGACTAGCGGAAGCAGCGACGCACGTGACGTCGGCAGGCACCACCCGGGAGGTCCCCATGCCCGAACTGCGTGTCGTGGCCGTCTCGAATGACGGCACACGGCTGGTGCTGAAGGCTGCCGACTCTACGGAGTACACGCTTCCGATCGACGAACGCCTGCGCGCCGCCGTGCGCGGCGACCGGCCCCGCCTCGGCCAGATCGAGATCGAGGTGGAGAGCCATCTCCGCCCCCGAGACATCCAGGCGCGTATACGTGCGGGTGCCACCGCGGAAGAGGTGGCCCAGCTCGCCGGCATCCCCGTCGACCGGGTACGGCGCTTCGAGGGTCCGGTGCTGGCCGAGCGTGCCTTCATGGCCGAGCGTGCCCGCAAGACCCCGGTGCGCCGCCCCGGGGAGAACTCCGGCCCGCTGCTCGGCGAGGCCGTCCAGGAGCGGCTGCTGCTGCGCGGAGCCGAGAAGGACACCGTGCAGTGGGACTCCTGGCGCCGCGACGACGGCAGCTGGGAGGTCCTCCTCGTCTACCTGGTCGCCGGCGAACCGCACTCGGCGAGCTGGACCTACGACCCGCCCCGGCGGCTCGTCCAGGCCGTGGACGACGAGGCGCGCTCGCTGATCGGTGAGTCCGACGACCTCGCCGTACCGGAGCCGAGTTTCCCGTTCGTCCCGCGCATCGCCCGGTTGCCGCGCGACCGTTCGATGGACCGGGCCCTTGAGCGGGGGGACCGGGAGCGGCCGAGCCTGCCGGCGCAGTCGTCCGAGCCCGCCGAGGAGAGCACGGGCGAACGCGATTCGCTGACCAGCCTGCTGGAGGCGGTGCCGAGTTTCCGGGGCGACATGGTCGTGCCGGAACGGCCGTCGGAGGCCATGGAGGAGCCCGCCGAGGAACCCGAGGCGGAGGAGCCTCCGGCGCCTGCGGCCTCGGCCGGTTCCGCCTACGCGGACGTCCTCATGCCCCGCTCGGTGGGCAGCCACCGCGACCGGCTCATCGGCGCCACCGACCGCCAGGCGGAGGCCGACGGCGTCCGTCCCGGCCGCCGGGCCGCGGTCCCGAGCTGGGACGAGATCGTGTTCGGGACGCGGCGCAAGAAGCAGGAGTAAACCGGTCGTACGGCCGTATGAAGTGGGGGCACGCGTGCGTGCCCCCACTTTGTCCGCTCGCCTACTGCGGGTCCGGCCCCACCGCGACCGGACGGGACGGGTCCGCCGACCACTCCGACCAGGAACCGACGTACAGTGCCGCCGGGATGCCCGCCACCGCCAGGGCCAGCACCTCGTGGGCGCCCGAGACACCCGAGCCGCAGTAGACACCCACCGGCGCCTCCTCGGACACACCCAGGGCCTTGAAGCGGTCCCGCAGGTCCGCCGCGGGCAGGAAACGGCCGTCCGGGCCCACGTTCTCGGTCGTCGGCGCGGACACCGCACCCGGGATGTGCCCGCCGACCCGGTCGATCGGCTCCACCTCGCCGCGGTACCGCTCCCCCGCGCGCGCGTCGAGCAGCACTCCCGAGCGGGCCAGCGCGGCGGCCCCGTCCGCGTCGAGCAACCCGGCCGCGCCCGGCGCCGGTTCGAAGTCCCCCTCGGCCGGAGCGTGCGCCTGCGTCGACAGCTCGCCCCGCCAGGACGGCAACCCGCCGTCGAGGACCCGCACGTCCGGGTGACCCGTCCAGCGCAGCAACCACCACGCGCGCGCGGCGGCCCAGCCCTGCCCGCCGTCGTAGACGACGACCGGCCGGGCGGCCGACACGCCCGCGCGGCGCATGGCCGCGCCGAACTCCGCGAGGTCGGGCAGCGGATGCCGGCCGTGTTCCCCGGCGGCCGAGGCCAGCTCCCGGTCCAGGTCGACGAAGACCGCGCCCGGGATGTGCCCGGCCGCGTACTCGGCCCGGCCGTCGAAGGCCGGGGCGCCCGCCGCCTTCGCCGTGCTCAGCTGCCAGCGCACGTCCAGCAGCACCGGCGGGGCCTGTCCGGCCAGGTCATGGGCAAGTTCGGTTGCGGTGATGATGGCTCTCATGACGTCCATCCTTACGCCAGGGGTGGCCGCGGCGTCCAGGTCCGGCTACTCTGCTCGGCCGGACAGGCTCGATCACGAGGCGTATGGGATCGGGCACACGCTGTACAACTGCCGGACAACCGTCGGCCATCGTCAGGAAGCGGCGAGAGACGGCACATCAGGCATCCTCCCGAAGGTGGCGCCGGGTGATCGGCGCGGCCCGGTCAAGCAGCACCTCGGGGGATGCGGGTACCGGTACGGGCGTGCACGCGCAGCGGCACACCCCTTCCGGGGAGCGAAAGCGACACGGCCACCGTGAGGGGCCGGGGAGAGAGTGATCGATGACCGAGGCACGGGAGTCGGCCGGCCCACACGCGCGTCGCGCGCCCGGCTCGCCCTGCTGGGTGAGCCTGATGGCGCACGGGCTGGCCGCGACCGAGGAGTTCTACGGGGCCCTGTTCGGCTGGGAGTTCCGGCCGGGGCCGCAGCAGCTCGGCCCGTATGTGCGGGCACTGCTCGACGGGAACGAGGTGGCGGGCATCGGCCAGCTGCCGCCGGACCACCGGCTGCCGGTCGCCTGGACCCCCTACTTCGCCTCGGACGACGTGGACCGGACGGCCGACCAGGTGCGGCTGTGCGGCGGCACGGTGGCCGTCGGACCGCTGGACGCGGCCGAGGCCGGGCGGATGGCCATCGCCTCCGACACCTCCGGCGCGGTGTTCGGCATCTGGCAGGGGCCGGCGCACCTCGGCGCGGCGATCAGCGGCGGCCCGGGCACTCCCGCCTGGAACGAGCTGCTCACCTTCGAGACCGAAAGCGTCGCCAAGTTCTACGAGACCGTGTTCGGGTACGGGGAGGAACCGGTCGTGTCCGCCGACTTCGACTACATGACCCTGGACCTCGCGGGCCGTCCGGTGGCCGGCCTGCACGGCGTGGGCCATGCGCTGCCGCGGGACCGCGGTTCCCACTGGCTGACGTACTTCGAGGTCGCGGACGTCGACGCGACGCTGCGCCAGGTCGCCGAGCTGGGGGGCCGCGTACTCGGGCCGGCCCACGACAGCGAGCACGGGCGGGTCGCCATGGTGGCGGACCCGGAGGGGGCGGTGTTCTCGGTGATCCAGAACCCGCATTGATCCGCTTCGGCCGGCCTCAGGCCGTGGACACCGGCAGGACGTCCGGGGACAGGGCCGCCGCACGGGCCGACGCGGCGGTCATCCGGCGGCGGTGGTGGCGGCGGCACAGCACCTCGTAGCCGACCTCGCCCGCGGACTGGTTGACGTCGCCGACGACCACCTGGGCGCCCTCGACGACCATCTCGCCGCCTATCGTGCGGGCGTTGTGCGTGGCCCGGGCCCCGCACCAGCACAGCGCCTCGACCTGCAGCACCTCGATGCGGTCGGCCAGCTCCACCAGCCGCTGGGAGCCCGGGAAGAGCTTGGAGCGGAAATCGGTGGTGATCCCGAAGGCGTACACGTCCATGCCGAGGTCGTCCACCACGCGGGCGAGCTGGTCGATCTGCCCGGGCGCGAGGAACTGCGCCTCGTCCGCGATCACATAGTCCGCGCGGCCGCCCTGGGAGAGGTGCTCGACGATGTAGCCGTACAGGTCCTGGCCGTCCTCGACCTCCACCGCGTCGGTGACCAGGCCCAGCCGGGAGGACAGCTTGCCCTCGCCGGCCCGGTCGTCCCGGGTGAAGATCATGCCGACGAGGCCGCGCGCGGAGCGGTTGTGCTCTATCTGCAGAGCCAGCGTGGACTTCCCGCAGTCCATCGTTCCGGAGAAGAACACCAGCTCGGGCATGAGGAGTTGAGCACCTTTCGGCGAGTGGTCGGGGCAGGGAGCTTCAGGAGCGTACTTCGAGCAGCGGGACCAGCTGCTCCGCCGGGGTCATCGAGCCGTGGTTGCCGACCAGCGCCGACTCCTTGGGCTCCCGCTCGGAGGCGATGATCAGGACGTCGTCGTGCGCGGCCGCGACCACGTCCCCGATGCGCGGATACACGCGCTCGTCGCACGCACCGGGCCGCCCGAACCAGCCCGCCGCGATCGCCTCCTCCCGCGAGGCCACCCAGAACTGCTCGCCGAGCACCTCGCGCCAGACGGTCAGGACGTCGTTCTCGGCGCCCGGCACCGCGTACACGTGCCGCGCCCGCCCCTCCCCGCCGAGCAGGGCGACGCCGGCACGCAGCTCCCAGTCCTCGTCGAAGTCGATGCGGTGCTGCTCGTCGAACGGGACGTCGACCATGCCGTGGTCGGCGGTGACGTACAGCGCGCTGCGCGGCGGCAGCTGCTCGGCGAGGCGCTGGGCGAGCCGGTCGACGTACATGAGCTGTCCGCGCCAGGTGTCGGAGGCGACGCCGTAGCGGTGTCCGGCGCCGTCCAGCTCGGCGTAGTACGTGTACACCAAGGAGCGGTCACCGGCCGCCAGTTGCTCGGCCGCGAGGTCCATGCGGTCCTCGCCGGTCAGCCGCCCGTGGAAGGTGCCGCCGCTGAGCGCGACCTTGGTGAGCGGGGTGTGCTCGAAGGCGGGCGAGGACACCTGGGCGGCGTGCACGCCGGCCTCGTGGGCCAGCTGGAAGACCGTGGGGTACGGCTGCCAGGGGCGCGGGGCGGTCCACGGCTGCCAGCGGAGCTGGTTCATCAGCTCGCCGGTGGCCGGGTTGCGGACGGCGTAGCCGGGCAGGCCGTGGGCACCCGGCGGCAGGCCGGTGCCGACGGAGGCCAGGGAGGTCGCGGTGGTCGCCGGGTAGCCGGTGGTGAGCGGGCGTCCCGAGCCGCCGCGCGAGCTGCCGAGCAGCGAGGTCAGGAAGGGCGCCTCGTCGGGGTGCGCCCTGAGCTGCTCCCAGCCGAGCCCGTCGATCAGGAAGACACAGACCCGGTCGGCCGGGGTCAGTTCCGTGATCGTGGCGGTCGTGCCGGGGACGCCGAGGCCGGCGGCCAGCGTGGGCAGCAGGTCGGCGAGCGAGCCGCTGCCGTACTCGGGCAGCGGAGCCGTGTCCAGGGCGAGCGGTTCGGGGTGGTCCCAAGGGGAAGGCTGGGCCATCAGCTCGTGATGTCCGCGGTCGCCTCGGAGATGGACTGTGCGAAGGCGAGCGCCTGGCGCACCGTCTCCGGCCCGTCCCCGGCCTCGCTGACACGCAGGCTGAGGTCGTCTGCCGTGGAGCTGCCCGTGTAGCCGTGGTCGGCCTCGCAGTTGGGGTCGCCGCAGGCGGCGGGCTCCAGGTCGATGCGGTTGACCGCGCCCCAGCCGATGGTCAGTACGACCTCGCGGGGCAGCGTGCCCGGCGTGTACTGCTCCGGGTTCGCGACGACCCGGCTGACCACGACCGACGAGATCCGGCCGAGCTTCACGGACTCCGTGGACGTCGTGGCGTACGGCGTCGGGGAGGTGCTGTCGGCGGCCTGCTCGTCGGTGTGGCTGACGATGAAGCGGTTGCCGGTGAGGACCAGGACGGTCACATGCCGGCGCACTTCGTTCTGGTCGAACGTGGTCTCCTGATGGACCAGGTACGACCGGATGGGCTCGCCGCCCACAGCGGCCTCCACCGCCTCGGCCACGAGGGCCGGGTAGTAGCCGCTGCGCTCGATCGCCACGCGCAGCCCCTGGGTCGTCGTACTGGTCTTGGCCATGGCGTCCATCCTAATCCGTGGGCAAGGGGGGTCCCGGCCAGTCGCGGGCACCGGAGGCGGCCTCCGCGCCCACGCGCGCAGGCCGCTTGACGAGCCCCGGCCGGATGTCCAGCCGGTCGGCGGCGACCGGACAGGAGACGGGTTCCCGGCCGCCGGCGTCCGCTTCGAACGCGACGACGACGGGCGGTGCTTCACCCGGGGCCCGCGCGAGACGTGCCATCTCCTCGGCCGTGGGCGCGCGGAAGTCGGGGTCCTGGAAGCTCGGCGGACAGCAGACGAAGACGGGGTCCACGAAGGCCGGCTCCAGGCCGTGGTGGTAGGTGAGGTCGTGGCCTGCTGCCAGGCGCAGCCGCCCGCCGTCCCGGACCATCACTTGCCAGTCCCGCCGGCTGCCCTCGGGCAGCCGGCGTCCGGCGATCTCCATGCGGCCCCCTCCCCTGCTCAGTACGCCGGCAGCGTGCGCGGGCCGAGATCGTCGCGGGCGGGCGGCGGCGCGAGCCGTACGGTGGCGCCGAGGACGCTCGCGCCCGCCTGGGCGACGACGACCGGTTCCAGGGTGACGGCGACGACCTCGGGGTGGTCGTCCACGAGCCGGGACACCCGCAGCAGCAGTTCCTCCAGCGCGGGTGTGTCCACGGGCGTGGAGCCGCGCCATCCGAACAGCAGGGGTGCCGTCCGAATGGACCGCACCAGCGAGGCCGCCTCCCGGTCGGTGACCGGGACCAGCCGGTGCGCCATGTCCCCGAGCAGCTGCGAGGCGGCACCGGCGAGTCCGAAGGACAGCACGGCCCCGGCCGCCGGATCGATCACGGCTCGTACGACCGTGTCGACGCCTCGGGGAGCCATGCCCTGCACGACGGGCCGCAGATCCTCGGGCTTCCCGAACAGTTCGGTCAGTTCGGCATAGGCGCGGCGCAGTTGCTCCTCGTCCGCCAGGTCCAGCCGTACGCCACCAAGGTCGGCCCGGTGCCGCAGGTGCGGGGCGGTGGCCTTGAGGGCCACGGGGTAGCCGAGGGTGCGGGCGGCCTCGGCGGCGGCGTCCGGGGTGGGGGCGGGCAGCGCGTGGCGGACGTGGATGCCGTACTTGTCCAGCAGCTCGCAGGTCTCCTCCGCCCCGATCGTGAGTCCCTGCCCGCGCTCGAGCAGCCCTCCGATCAGCTCGGCGGCCCCCTTCTCGTCGATGTCCTCGTACTCCGGCACCTTCCCGGGGTTGACGGCCTCCCGCCGCCACTGCGCGTACTTCACGGCTTCGGAGAGCGCGCGCACGGCACGTTCGGCGGCGGGGTAGGCGGGGATGAGGCGGGGGGCGGTGCCTTCGGGGCTTTCGGGGGCGGCCTTCTCAGGTGCCCGCGCCGCAGTGGGCGGTCGTTTCGCAGCGCGCTGGGGGTCCCCCCGCTCGAGCGAGGCCGGGAGTGGGGGCGATAGGGCACCGCCTGCGGCGCCCGGGGCCCCGCCACCGGCCTGGGGTGCGGTACTCGCCGCGGCCGACAACGCCTCCGCAAGCCCCCCGAGCTCCACGTGCACCACCAGCACGGGCTTGCCCGGCATCCCGGCGGCAGCCGACCGCAGCGCCTCCGCGAGCTCGGCGTCCCCCGGCGAACCTTCGCCAATGGCAGGTATGGCGGTGACCACGACGGCGTCGCACGTCTCGTCCGCCAGGGCCCGCGACAGCGCCCGGTGGAAGTCCTCCGCCGTCGCCCCGGTCGTCAGGTCCAGCGGACGCGACGGCCGCAGCCCCTCCGCGAGACAGCGGTCGTACGTCAGCACCCCCAGCGACTCGGAGTTCCCGAGGATCGTCACCCGGGGCCCCGCCGGGAGCGGCTGCCGTGCCAGCAGCAGGCCCGCGTCGACCAGTTCGGTGATCGTGTCCACCCGGATCACCCCGGCCTGCCGCAGCAGCGCGGAGACGGTCTCGCGCGGCAGCCGGGTCGCCCGAACCGCGTGCCCCTGCGGCGCCGAACCGACCCCCTGCACCACGACCAGCGGCTTCGCCGCCGCCGTGCGCCGGGCGAGGCGGGTGAACTTGCGCGGGTTGCCGATGGACTCCAGGTACATCAGGACGACATCGGTCTGCGGATCGTCGTACCAGTACTGGAGGACGTCGTTGCCGGAGACGTCCGCCCGGTTCCCGGCGGACACGAACGTGGAGACGCCGGTGACCCCGGTGATCCCTCCCCCGCGCCGGTGCAGCCGGGACAGCAGTGCGATGCCGATGGCCCCGGACTGCGCGAACAGGCCGATCCGCCCCGGCCTGGGCATCTCGGGGGCGAGCGAGGCGTTCAGCCGGACGTCGGGCGCGGTGTTGATGACGCCGAAGGCGTTCGGACCGATGATCCGCATGCCGTACGCGCGCGCGAGCTGGACCAGGGCCCGCTGCCGCTCATGTCCCTCGGGCCCGCTCTCCGCGTACCCGGCGGACAGCACCACCAGCCCCTGCACCCCGTGTTCGCCGCACTCGGCGACCACGGCGGGCACACGCTCGGCCGGGACGGCGACGACGGCGAGGTCCACCGGATCCTCGATGTCCCGCACCGAGCGGTAGGCGGGCACTGCGTCGACCTCCTTGAGGTCCTCGGGGAAGGCCTTGTTCACGGCGTACAGGCGGCCGGGGTGGCCGGCGTCCCGGATGTTCCCGAGGACGCTGCGGCCCACCCCGCCCGGCGCGCGGCCGACGCCGACGACCGCCACGGAGCCGGGGGCCAGCAGCCGCCGTACCGAGCGGGCCTCGGCGCGCTGCTCCCGCGCCCGCTGCACGGCGAGGGACCGGTCGGTGGGTTCGAGGTCGAACTCCAGACGTACGACGCCGTCTTCGAAGCTGCGCTTCTGGGTGTACCCGGCATCCGTGAACACCTTGATCATCTTGGTGTTGGTGGGCAGCACCTCGGCGGCGAAGCGGCGGATGCCGCGCTCGCGGGCGACGGCCGCGATGTGCTCCAGGAGGGCGGAGGCGACCCCTCGGCCCTGGTGGGCGTCCTGCACCAGGAAGGCGACCTCGGCCTCGTCCGCGGGCGCGGACGCGGGCATGCCGTCGGCGCCGATGCGGTCGTAGCGTACGGTGGCGATGAACTCGCCCCCGATGGTGGCCGCGAGTCCCACCCGGTCCACGAAGTCGTGGTGTGTGAAGCGGTGGACGTCCTTGGCGGAGAGCCTGGGGTACGGCGCGAAGAAGCGGTAGTACTTCGACTCGTCCGAGACCTGCTCGTAGAAGCTGACCAGGCGGTCGGCGTCATCAACGGCGATGGGCCGGATGCGCGCGGTACCCCCGTCGCGCAGCACCACGTCCGCCTCCCAGTGGGCGGGGTACTCGTGCCGGTCCTGCCGGTCCGCCGGGCTCTGCATGGGCCCCAGAGTACGGCTCGCGTCCGACAACGGCGCGAGGCAGTCTGTGGAGGACGGAAGTCGGACCGAGGCCGCGGTCCGACGACACGCCGGAGCGGGACGAAGGACCGCTCCGGGCACGCTTCACGATATGGGAAACTGGTCTAGACAACTCTGAACACCGAAGGGCAGCAACACATGGCTGAGCGCCGCGTCAACGTCGGCTGGGCCGAGGGCCTCCATGCCCGCCCCGCCTCCATCTTCGTCCGAGCCGCCACGGCCGCAGGCGTCCCGGTGACGATCGCCAAGGCCGGGGGCAACCCCGTCAACGCGGCCTCCATGCTGGCCGTCCTGGGCCTGGGCGCCCAGGGCGGCGAGGAGATCGTCCTCGCCTCCGACGCCGAGGGCGCCGATGCCGCCCTGGACCGTCTGGCCAAGCTGGTCTCCGAGGGCCTCGAAGAGCTCCCCGAGACCGTCTGAGCGGTACCGGGAGGCCGCGTCATCCTTTGCGGGTGACGCGGCTTCCGCGTTTTCGGCAGCCGCCGGAGGAATTCACGGCGGGCACGGATGAATTCATCCGGGCACGGGATGGCACGCGACGGTGAATTGTGATGGCACGCCAGAAAAAGGGCAGCGGGAATTCACGTCCACCGAATATCACTTCTTTGTATACGGCGCCCGTGTTAATGCCGCAGGCCCGACATGTTTACGGCGTGTTGCGAGTTCCTCACACGCTCCGTCCGGTCGCCTCCCGAGGCGAACCGCAGCCGGTGCGCGGTCGTCGAGCGCTCGCAGTGCAGCGCCGTGATCGCCCGTGCACGCTCCCCGTCGCCGCGCGCCACCGCGTCCACGATGGCGCCGTGCTCGGCCCAGGACTCCACCGGATTCGGCGATGCCTCGACCGCGTACATCCAGGCGATCTTGTGCCGCAGCTGGGTCAGCATCGAGGTCAGTGAGTGGCTGCCGGAGGCCTGCGCGAGCGTCTCGTGGAACCAGCCGCCCAGCGAGCGCAGATCCTCGCTGCTGCCCCGTCTCGCCCGTTCCTGGCCCAGCCGGACCAGTCCCCGCAGCACCTTCAGATGGGCCTCGGTGCGCCGCTGGGCGGCCCGGGAGGCGCCGAGCGGCTCCAGGAGCATGCGCATCTCCAGCAGGTCGGCTGCCTCCTGCTCGGTCGGCTCGGCCACGCACGCGCCCGCGTGCCGCCGGGTCACCACGAAGCCCTCCGCCTCCAGGGTGCGCAGGGCCTCGCGGACGGGGACACGCGAGACGCCGTAGCGGCGGGCCAGGACTTCCTCGGTGAGGCGGCTGCCGCGCTCGTAGACACCGGCCACGATGTCGTCCCGGATCGCCGTGCACACCGAGTGCGCCGGAATACGCATGACCGACCTCCGTCTTAATCCCCGTGAAACGTCGACGATGGACGTGTGTTCCGTGACTCTATTCCAATGAGCCGGAATTTCCGACGGCAGGCCTGAATCCATGGATATTTTTTGGACAGCGGATGCGGCGGGCAGGGCGAAAAACGGCGAAAGCCCCGGCTGGTGAGCCGGGGCTTCGGGATGCCGTGCGGTGGAGGGTCAGACGTCCACGCCGTGCTTGCGCAGATAGGTGACCGGGTCGACGTCCGACCCGTACTCGGGGGTCGTACGGGCCTCGAAGTGCAGATGCGGCCCGGTGACATTGCCCGTCGCGCCGGACAGGCCGATCTGGAGGCCCGGGGTGACCTTCTGGCCCACGGTGACGCCGATGGACGACAGGTGGCCGTACTGGGTGTACATGCCGTCGGCCATCCGGATCACGATCTGGTTGCCGTACGCGCCGCCCCAGCCGGTCGAGACGACCGTGCCGGAGCCGACCGCGTGGACGGGCGTGCCGCTCGCCGCGTGGAAGTCGATGCCGGTGTGGGAACCGGAGGACCACAGGGAGCCGCCGGTCTTGTAGCCCGTGGAGACGTACGAGTGCACGATCGGGGCGACGAAGGCGTTCAGGCGCTTGCGCTCGGCCGCGCGGGCGGCGCGCACCTTGGCCTCACGCTCCTTCTCGGCCCGCTCGGCGGCCGCCTTGACCGCGGCCTCCTCGGCCGCCTTCCGGTCGGCGGCCTGCTTCTGGGCGGCGGCCTGCTCGTCGATCTGCTCGGCGACGTCGTCGCTCACGGTGATCACAGGGGTGAGACCGGTCTGCTCGACGGAGTTCTCCGCGGCGAGCGCGGGGGTGGCCGCGAGGGTGCCGATGACACCGGTGGTGGTGAGGGCCGCGATGCCGGCCGCCTGAGCCGTGGTGCGCTTGACCCGGCCGGGCTTGCGGTGCTTCCCGGTGGCGCACATGAACGCCATGAAGTGGCTGGTCCTTTCCTTCCCTCTCGCCTACCGGGTTAGCTGACGGGTTCGGAGCAGGAAGGTCTCCTACGGACCCCCTCGCTCACGCGCGGGCGTCCGATTCACCCCAGGGACTGTGGTTGGGTCCCCGGCTCCCCTGGCTCGCGCCGTACGGGGACTCGGCGATGACTGTCCGGTGCCGCGGGCGCGGCGCACTGCCTGACGAACAGCCTCGAAGACGCTACGGTGAGCGACTTTCGATTCCCAAACGGATCCGGGCTTTTGTAGCGCATCCCACAGGCCAGACAGGCAACGTCTGCCCCAATTCGGACATCTGGAGGGGGCTCCGCACGGCAACTGCGAAGGGTCCTGACGACCCGTCGGTCGCCAGGGCCCCACGCGCGCGTGCGCGGCTTCGCTCCTACTCGGCCGCCACGACGGTGACTTCGCCGATGCCGAGCGCCTCGACCGGCGCCTTGATCTGGGCCGCGTCACCGACGAGCACGGTCACCAGCCGGTCCACCGGGAAGGCGTTGATGACCGCGGCGGTGGCCTCCACGGTGCCGGTGGCGGCGAGCTGCTGATAGAGCGTCGCCTGGAAGTCGTCCGGCAGGTGTTGCTCGACCTGGTCCGCCAGGGTGCTCGCGACGGCCGCCGCGGTCTCGTACTTCAGCGGCGCCACCCCGACGAGGTTCTGCACGGCGACATCGCGCTCGGCGTCGGTCAGGCCCTCCGCCGCGAGCGTGCGCAGCACCGTCCACAGGTCCTGCAGCGCGGGACCGGTGTTCGGGGTGTCCACGGAGCCGCTGATGGCGAGCATCGCGGCACCGGTGCCCTCCGGCGCGGACCTGAGGACCTGCCCGAAGGCGCGCACGCCGTACGTGTAGCCCTTCTCCTCGCGCAGGACGCGGTCCAGGCGGGAGGTGAGGGTGCCGCCGAGGCAGTACGTGCCGAGCACCTGGGCGGCCCACACGCGGTCGTGCCGGTCGGGGCCGATCCGGCCGATCAGCAGCTGCGTCTGGACGGCGCCGGGCCGGTCGACGATGACGACGCGACCGGTGTCGTCGGCGGTCACCGGCGGCACGGGCCGCGGCTGACCCGGCGTGCCGGACCATGCGCCGAGGGTGTCGGTGAGCAGCGCGTCCAGCTCGGTGCCGGCGAGGTCGCCGACCACGACCACGGTGGCCGTGGCGGGCCGGACATGGCGGTCGTAGAAGGCGCGTACGGCCTCCGCGTCGATCTTCTCGACCGTCTCCTCCGTGCCCTGGCGCGGGCGCGACATGCGCGAGGTCTCCGGGAACAGCTCCTTGGAGAGTTCCTTCGCGGCCCGGCGGGAGGGGTTGGCCAGCTCGTGCGGGATCTCGTCCAGGCGGTTGCGGACCAGCCGCTCGACCTCGCTCTCGGCGAAGGCGGGCGCGCGCAGGGCGTCGGCGAGCAGACCGAGGCCCTTGGCCAGGCGAGAGGCCGGGACCTCCAGGCTGAGGCGGACGCCGGGGTGGTCGGCGTGCGCGTCGAGCGTGGCGCCGGCCCGCTCCAGCTCGGCGGCGAACTCCTCCGCCGAGTGCTTGTCGGTGCCCTCGGAGAAGGCCCGCGCCATGATCGTGGCGACGCCGTCCAGGCCGGCCGGTTCGGTCTCCAGGGGCGCGTCCAGCAGCACCTCTACGGCGACGACCTGCTGACCGGGACGGTGGCAGCGCAGAACGGTCAGGCCGTTGTCCAGCGTGTCGCGTTCGGGGGCCGGGAACGCCCAGGGCTTGGCCGCACCCGGCTGCGGCTGGGGGTGGAAGTCCATCGTGGCGAGCTCGGTCACTTGGCCGTCTCCTCGTTGTCGTTACCGGCCTCTACCGTGGCCTCCGATTCCGGGTCCTCGGGGACGTCGGCGTCCTCGACGGCCTCGGGCGACTTCGGCTCGTAGACGAGGACCGCGCGGTTGTCGGGGCGCAGGCGGGCCTTGGCGACCTCCTGGACCTCCTCCGGGCTGACCTCCAGGACACGCTGGACGGCGGTCAGGGCGAGCTGCGGGTCGCCGAACAGGACGGCGTACCGGCACAGTTCGTCGGCGCGGCCGGCTACCGTGCCGAGCCGGTCCAGCCACTCGCGCTCCAACTGGGCCTGGGCGCGCTCCATCTCCTCGGGCGTGGGGCCCTCCTCGGCGAACCGGGCGAGCTCCTCGTCGATCGCGGCCTCGATCACCGGCACCTCGACGTCGCCGGAGGTCTTCACGTCCAGCCAGCCGAGCGAGGGCGCGCCGGCCAGGCGCAGCAGGCCGAAGCCGGCCGTGACGGCCGTACGGTCGCGGCGCACGAGCCGGTTGTACAGGCGGGAGGACTCGCCGCCGCCGAGGATGGTCAGGGCCACGTCGGCGGCGTCCGCGTCACGGGTGCCGTCGTGCGGGAGCCGGTAGGCGGCCATCAGAGCGCGCGCCGGGACCTCCTCCACGACGACCTCGCGCAGCTGCTCCCCGATGATCTCCGGCAGGGAGCCGTCGCGGGGCGCGGGCTTGCCGTCGTGGCCGGGGATGGACCCGAAGTACTTCTCGATCCAGGCGAGGGTCTGCTGGGGGTCGATGTCGCCGACCACGGAGAGCACCGCGTTGTTCGGCGCGTAGTAGGTGCGGAAGAACTGGCGCGCGTCCTCCAGGGTGGCCGCGTCCAGGTCCGCCATCGAGCCGATCGGCGTGTGGTGGTAGGGGTGGCCCTCCGGGTAGGTGAGGGCGGTCAGCTTCTCGAAGGCGGTGCCGTAGGGCACGTTGTCGTAGCGCTGGCGGCGCTCGTTCTTGACGACGTCCCGCTGGTTCTCCATGGACTCGTCGTCCAGGGCGGCGAGCAGGGAGCCCATGCGGTCGGCCTCCAGCCAGAGGGCGAGCTCCAGCTGGTGGGCGGGCATGGTCTCGAAGTAGTTGGTGCGCTCGAAGCTGGTGGTGCCGTTCAGCGAGCCGCCGGCGCCCTGCACCAGCTCGAAGTGGCCGTTGCCCTTGACCTGCGCCGACCCCTGGAACATCAGGTGCTCGAAAAGGTGAGCAAGGCCGGTGCGTCCCTGGACTTCGTGGCGGGAGCCGACGTCGTACCAGAGGCAGACCGCCGCCACCGGGGTCAGGTGGTCCTCGGAAAGCACCACGCGCAGACCGTTGGCCAGGCGGTGCTCGGTCGCTGTCAGGCCCCCGGAGCCTGCCTCGGCTGTGGTCGTGTGACCCATGGGCATGTACGTCCCTTCGCGAGCGGAGGCGGTCGTCGAAACCGCGGTCTTCCTGCCGTTCCTGCCACTGTATGCAAAGCGTGCGGGGCCTCGGCGAAGTTCCCGCGGGACGTACGCCCACAGCGGATCGCGTAGCCTGCGTCGCGCGTGCCGCGGGGCGGCCCCGGGGGCGGCCCTCCCGTGCCGGGCCGGTCCGGTGGGACCGGGTCGTGGCACGGCTTGTCAGTGCGTCGGTCCACAATGGTCCGCGTCAGATCCGTCAAACGCTTCAGCAAGAGCGAGCCGGAGGGGCGCGTCGGTGTCGGGAGAGCGAGCGCGCGGAGGCCCGAAGGGCTGAGCACGGTCGCTCTCCCGCCACCGACGCGAGTGCCCCGTAGGCGAGCGACAAGATCAGAAGGAGCCAGGCAGCGATGGCCCGCCGCAGCACGAAGACCCCGCCGCCCGACGATTCGTACGAGGAGCGGATCCTCGACATCGACGTCGTGGACGAGATGCGTGGCTCCTACCTCGAGTACGCGTACTCGGTCATCTACTCGCGCGCCCTGCCGGACGCCCGTGACGGCCTGAAGCCGGTGCACCGCCGGATCGTCTACCAGATGAACGAGATGGGCCTGCGCCCCGAGCGCGGCTACGTGAAGTGCGCCCGTGTCGTCGGCGAGGTCATGGGCAAGCTGCACCCGCACGGCGACGCCTCGATCTACGACGCCCTGGTGCGCATGGCCCAGCCGTTCTCGATGCGCGTCCCGCTGGTCGACGGCCACGGCAACTTCGGCTCGCTGGGCAACGACGACCCGCCCGCCGCCATGCGGTACACCGAGTGCCGCATGGCCGAGGCGGCGAGCCTGATGACCGAGTCGATCGACGAGGACACGGTCGACTTCACGCCCAACTACGACGGCCAGGAGCAGGAGCCGGTGGCGCTGCCCGCCGCCTTCCCGAACCTGCTGGTCAACGGCTCCTCCGGCATCGCGGTCGGCATGGCGACGAACATGCCGCCGCACAACCTGCGCGAGGTCATCGCGGCGGCCCGCCACCTGATCAGGCACCCGAACGCGGACCTGGACGCGCTGATGAAGCACGTGCCGGGCCCCGACCTGCCCACGGGCGGCCGGATCGTCGGCCTGGACGGAATCCGGGACGCGTACGCGTCCGGCCGCGGCACCTTCAAGATGCGCGCGACGGTGTCGGTCGAGGCGGTGACCGCCCGCCGCAAGGGCCTGGTGATCACCGAACTGCCCTTCGCGGTCGGCCCCGAGAAGGTCATCGCGAAGATCAAGGACCTGGTCAACGCGAAGAAGGTCCAGGGCATCGCGGACGTCAAGGACCTCACCGACCGCGCGCACGGCCTGCGCCTGGTCATCGAGATCAAGAACGGCTTCGTGCCGGAGGCGATCCTGGAGCAGCTGTACAAGCTGACCCCGATGGAGGAGTCCTTCGGCATCAACAACGTGGCCCTGGTGGACGGCCAGCCGCTCACCCTGGGGCTGAAGGAGCTGCTGGAGGTCTACCTGGACCACCGCTTCGACGTGGTGCGGCGCCGCAGCGAGTTCCGCCGCGGCAAGCGCCGCGACCGGCTGCACCTGGTCGAGGGCCTGCTGACCGCGCTGGTCGACATCGACGAGGTCATCCGGCTGATCCGCTCCAGCGAGAACTCCGCGCAGGCCAAGCAGCGCCTGATCGAGCGCTTCTCGCTGAGCGAGGTCCAGACGCAGTACATCCTCGACACGCCGCTGCGCCGGCTCACCAAGTACGACCGCATCGAGCTGGAGGCGGAGAAGGAGAAGCTCACCGCGGAGATCGAGGAGCTGACCCGGATCCTGGAGTCGGACGTGGAGCTGCGCAAGCTGGTCTCGGCCGAACTGGCCGCCGTGGCCAAGAAGTTCGGCACCGACCGGCGCACGGTCCTGCTGGAGTCCGCCGGCGCGCCGGTGGCCGCCGTACCGCTCCAGGTCGCCGACGACCCGTGCCGGGTGCTGCTGTCCTCCACGGGCCTGCTGGCCCGTACGGCGGACAACGAACCGCTCCCGCAGGACACCGGCGCCAAGCGGGTCAAGCACGACGTGATCGTCTCGGCTGTTCCGGCGACCGCGCGGGGCGAGATCGGCGCGGTAACCTCGGCCGGCCGCCTGCTGCGGATCAACGTGGTCGACCTGCCGCAGCTGCCCGCGGCCGCGACGCCGCCGAACCTCTCCGGAGGGGCGCCGCTCGCGGAGTTCGTCTCCCTGGAGGACGACGAGACGGTGGTCTGCCTGACCACCCTGGACGAGTCGTCCCCGGGCCTGGCGCTGGGCACCGAGCAGGGTGTCGTCAAGCGTGTCGTGCCCGACTATCCGTCCAACAAGGACGAACTGGAGGTCATCACGCTCAAGGAGGGCGACCGGATCGTCGGCGCGGTGGAGCTGCGCACCGGCGAGGAGGACCTGGTGTTCATCACGGACGACGCCCAGTTGCTGCGCTTCCAGGCCTCCATCGTCCGTCCGCAGGGGCGCCCGGCCGGGGGTATGGCGGGCATCAAGCTCACCGAGGGCGCCAAGGTCATCTCCTTCACGGCCGTCGACCCGGCGGCCGACGCGATCGTCTTCACGGTGGCGGGCTCCCGTGGCACGCTGGACGACTCCGTGCAGACGACGGCCAAGCTGACCCCGTTCGACCAGTACCCGCGCAAGGGCCGGGCCACCGGCGGTGTGCGCTGCCAGCGGTTCCTGAAGGGCGAGGACTGCCTTTCCCTGGGCTGGGCGGGCCCCTCCCCGGCCCTCGCGGCGCAGAAGAACGGCACCCCGGCGGAGCTGCCGGAGCCGGACCCGCGCCGCGACGGCTCCGGCACGTCGCTGCCGAAGACGGTGTCGGTGGTCGCGGGACCGGTGTTCTAGGCCTCGCAGGCCGCCGCGTCGGGCTCCTCCTCGGAGCCCTGTACATGGCGCAGGACGCCCCACATGCCGTGCTCGTCGGCGTGTGGGGCGTCGTTCTCACACGCCTCCAGCTCCTTGCCGAGAGCGTCCGCGTCGATGCCGCGGCCGATCAGGACGAGCTGGGTGAGGCGGGCGTCGGCCGGGGCCCAGCGCTCGGGGTAGAAGCGCAGGAAGCGCCCGACGACGTGTACGGCGTACCGGTTGCCCGTGTCGTGCGGCCCGAAGTCGATGTACCCCTTGACGCGGTACAGCCCCTCGGGACGGCTGTCCAGGAACCGCATGAGCCGGCGCGGCTCCATCGGCACGTCGGAGACGAAGGACAGGCTGTCGTAGCCCGTGTGCAGATGGCCGTCGTGCTCGCCGTCGCCGTGTTCGTGCAGGTCGTCGAAGGACAGCTGCCCGATGCGCTCCTCGCTCGGCCTGCAGTCGAAGAGGAACTCCGGGTCGATGCGGCCGTAGGTCGCGGGGACGACGGCGGCACGGTCGGTGAGCGAGCGGACGAGGTCGAGGACGCGGTCGGTGTCCGGTACCCGGTCGAGCTTGTTGACCACCACGAGGTCGGCCAGGGCGAGGTGCCGGTCGATCTCGGGGTGGTTCTCGCGCGTGCCGTCGAACTCCGCGGCGTCGACGACTTCGACGAGGCCGCCGTAGACGATGCCGGGATGCTCACTGGCGAGCACCATGCGGACCAGTTCCTGCGGCTCGGCGAGTCCACTGGCCTCGATGACGATGACGTCGATGCCGGCGGTGGGCGCGGCGAGCCGGTCCAGGTACACGTCGAGTTCGCTCGCGTCGACGGCACAGCACAGGCAGCCGTTGCCGAGCGAGACGGTCGAGTCACCGAGGGCGCCCGCGACGGCCATCGCGTCGATCTCGATGGCGCCGAAGTCGTTGACGATCGCCCCGATGCGGCTGCCACCGCTGCGGTGCAGCAGGTGGTTGAGGAGCGTGGTCTTCCCGGAACCGAGGAATCCGGCGAGTACGACGACCGGGATCTGCTGCGGACTGCGGCTGTGTGCCGTGCTGTTCGTCAGGCTGTTCCCCAACGGGCGACCTCTCTCACGCGGACGCGTACGCCGGCTCGCGGCTCGGCGCACGGACGAGGATTGACTGCGCGACCAGGATACGAGCGGGAAGAATCGCGGCGAAGTGAACGATTGTTAGCACTCCTTGCGGGGCAGACGTTGGACAGGCGCCGGGCGTGCGGCCCTCGCGTCCCACCGTGCGCCTTCTTCGCCTCCCCGCCGATCAGAGCCGCTCGGCACTGCGGGAGGCGGCAGGCGCCGCCCACCGCTCGCCGGTCCTCTCCTGTCTCCCCACGCTCCGACGACCGGCGGACGGCCGCCTGATTTTCGGGGGTTGACATGGCCACACAGAAATTTGGTGTCCGGGGGCCGGCCTGCCTGGCAGCCGCCCTCACGCTCTCGGTGGCCGGCACCGTGACCTCGTTCCTCGTCTACCACCGCGCCGTGGATGCCCTGTCCCGCGCCCGCGCCGAAGCCCTGCGCCGTCTGGACGCCCTCGAGGAGCAGCGCCGGGAGGCCTCCCGGCGCACGGACCACGTCGAATACCAGCGCGCTCACCGGCAACTCCTCCTCGCGGCCATGCGGGACCCCGCTCTGCTCCCGGTCCTGGACACCTATGAGGGTGCGCTGCCACCGGAGGTTCAGAAGCAGTACCTGTACGCCAACGCGCTCTACGTCCATGCCCTGCACGGCTACCGGATCGGGCTGCTCAGCCGGGGCGAACTGCGCGGGTACGTCCGTGTCCTCTTCCAGAGCCCGACGGCGCGGGCGTACTGGGAGGCCACCCGTCACCACCGGGCCAGCCTTCGCGAGGGTTCCGAGGAGGCCGAGATCGGCCGGATGACCGACGAACTGCTCGAGGAACTGGACGAGGCCGACACGGACGAGTGGTGGGTCGTGGGCGGCGCGGGCGACTGACACGACGTCACCGTCACGCGCTCGCCGCGAAAATCACTCACTCAGAGGGGACGGTCCAGCCCCCGCGCGCGATCTTCGCAGGCTAGTTTGTCCCCGCTGCCCCGGCGCACACCCCGACCGCCGTCCCGGCAGGCGTTCGACGCCCGTACCGCCCCCGACACACCCTCCTGGCGGCGGTACGGGCACAGCAACTGTCCACGACCAAGCAAGGACCGGGATCCACTTGAAGATCGTGCGCCGCCTCGGTGCCTCACCTCGCGAGAGAGGGAGCGTGAACGGGCAGACCTGCCCGGACATTTTCGAACTGCAGGACGGGAACTTCGCGGTGATCGGTACGGACCGTACGGAGGCCCTCGACCCCGAGCTGCCGCCCGACGCCGCCCGCGGCGGCCACGAACGAATCGTAGTGATCAGCCGCGAAACGCTCGTTCGAGCGAAGGCCGACATTCCGGACGCGTAGGGCGGCAACCGGGGAGCCCCCTCGCGCACGACAGCCCCGCTCGACCGGGGCCACGGGTTCCGAGCAAGGGCTCCCCCGGCGGGTCCCACGAGGGCGCGCGCGTCTGCTCGCACCTCAGGCGACCGCAGGCACCGCCACCGGCGGCTCCGGGCCCACGTACCTCGCGACCGGCCTGATGATCTTCGTGTCCTCCGACTGTTCCAGGATGTTGGCACTCCAGCCCACCACCCGGGCCGCCGCGAAGGTCGGGGTGAACATCTCGCGGGGCAGGCCGCACAGTTCCATGACGACGCCCGCGTAGAACTCGACGTTCGTGTGCAGTTCGCGGCCGGGCTTCAGCTCGGCGAGAATCGCCTCGACCTGCCGCTCGACCTCCACGGCGAAGGCGACGCGCGGGCCCCCGAAGTCCAGGGCGATCTCGCGCAGCATCCGCGAACGGGGGTCCTCCGTACGGTAGACGGCGTGCCCGAAGCCCATGATGCGGTCGCCCGCGAGCACCCGCTGCCGTATCCAGGAGTCGATGCGGTCCGGCGTTCCGATCGCGTCCAGGGTGTCGAGCGCGCGGCTGGGCGCCCCGCCGTGCAGCGGACCGGACAGCGCACCCACGGCCCCGACCAGGCAGGCGGCCACGTCGGCTCCCGTGGACGCGACGACACGCGCGGTGAAGGTTGATGGATTGAATCCGTGGTCAATGGTGGAGATCAGGTACTGCTCGACCGCACGGGCCCGCCGCGGGTCCGGCTCCTCACCCGTGAGCATGTACAGGTAGTTGGCCGCGTAGGACAGGTCTTCGCGCGGCTCCACCGGGTCGAGGCCCTGCCCGAGCCGGTACAGCGCGGTGAGGAGAGTCGGTACGGCCGCGCAGGCGGCCACGGTGTCCGCGCGGCGCCGGCCCGCGTCGATGTCGTACACCGGCCTGAACCCCTGCGCCGCGCCCAGCAGCGACAGTGCCGTACGCATCCCGGCCAGCGGACCCGGGATGCGGCTCGCGGCCGCGACAGCGGGCAGGGCCGCCCGGACCTCCTCGGGCAGCCGGCGCAGTCCGGCGGTCTCGGCGACGAAGGCGGCACGGCGCCCCGCGTCCGGGAGTGCGCCGTGGACGAGGAGATGCCAGACGTCCTCGAAGCCGCGGGTCCGCGCGAGTTCGACGGCCGAGTACTGACGGTAGTGGTAGAAGCCCTCGAGCCCCCGTACGTCCCCGATCCGGGTGTCGGTGACGACGACCCCCGCGAGGCCGCGCGGTACGTCGACACGGGGTGCGGTCCTGCTGATGGACATGTTGTTCCTCCCTGGACTTGACCCGACTGTCCATGCTTGATTCTCTTCCTGTCAACATTGATTAATCAATATGTAGGGATCAAGTTGTATAGAGGCGACTACGGTGACCTCCATGCGCGATCACGAACCCGCCCCCGGCCGTCCCGGGCGAAGGCTGACCACCAAGGAGACCGCCGAGGTGCTCGGCGTGAAGCCGGAGACGGTGTACGCCTACGTGAGCCGCGGCCTGCTCAGCAGCAGACGCGAACCCGGCAGCCGCGCCAGCACCTTCGACGCGAAGGAGGTCGAGGTCCTCGCCCGGCGCAACCGGCGGGAGGCCGCGGGGAGTCCGGGCACGGGCGGCGACCTGTCCGTGCGCACCCGTATCACGCTGATCGACAAAGACCGGTACTACTTCCGTGGTGTCGACGCCACCGAGCTGGCCGCCCGCCACTCCTACGAGGAGGTCGCGGAGTGGCTGTGGACGGGCCGGCTGACCCCGGGCATGACCTTCACCGCGCCCGAGGCCACCGTCGAGGTGGCCCGCCATGCCGTGAACGCCCTGCCCGAGCACACCTCGCCCACCGACCGGCTGCGGGTGGCCGCGATCGCGGCGGCGGCCGGGGACCCGCTGCGTTTCGACCTGTCCGAGCAGGCCGTGCTCAGTACGGCGCGCCTCCTCATCCCGACCCTCGTCGCCGCACTGCCGCCCGTCCTGCGTGCCCCGAGGGACGACGGCCCGCTGGCCCACCGCCTGTGGGGCCGGCTGACCGGCCGCCCCGCCGACGAGGAATCGCTGCGCGTCCTGGACACCGCCCTCGCGCTGCTCATCGACCACGATCTGGCCGCCTCCACGCTCGCCGTCCGGGTCGCCGCCTCGGCACGCGCGCACGCCTACGCGGCCGTCTCGGCCGGGCTCGGTGTCCTGGAGGGCCCGCTGCACGGTGCCGCCAGCGGCCTGGCCCACCGGATGCTGCTCGATGTCCTCGACCAGGGCACCGCGGTCCCGGTGATCGCGGACGAGCTGCGTGCGGGGCGCCGCATCCCCGGACTCGGACACCGGCTCTACGCGGGCGAAGACCCGCGCGCGGGGGTGCTGTTCGGCCTCCTGGAGCAGGTCCCGCGCGCGGAGCCCGCCCTGCTCGCGGCCCGCGACGTCGTCGCCACGACCGCGCGCCACGCCCCGCTGCACGCCAACGTCGACCTGGCCCTGGCCGTCTTCACCGCCTCCTGCGGCATGCCCGCCACGGCCGGCGAGACCATCTTCGCCGTGGCTCGTACGGCCGGCTGGATCGCCCACGCCCTGGAGGAGTACGGCGAGCGTCCGCTGCGTATGCGCCCCGTCGGTCACTACGTCGGTCCGCGTCCTCCGCAACCCCTCCCGGCGTAGGACACGGGCACGGCCGGAAGTCTCCCTGCGCAGAGTCAGGTTAGGCTCACCTCTGTGAGTAGGTGTGCGACCGTCTCCCGGAGCCTCGACGAGCCCGTTGCCGGCACGGCTGCCACGGCGACGACCTGGCTGCTGCTGGAACAGCCCGGCCCGTGGGGTGCCAAGGCGCTCACTTCGAGCCATCTCGACCCCACGCTGGGCCGTGCCCTGGAGGCCGCCGCCGAGGGGACCGGCGTCCGCGTCGCGCTCATCCGGCGCCCCGGCCGCCACGCGGACCCCGGCACGCCCGCGCCCCGGCACGTGTACGCGGCCCACACCGTCCCCGGAAACGTGTGGCTGCACAGCGCCACCACCTGCGACCCGCACCGGCTGCTCGGCCTCGACTTCGCCGCTCTCGGCGCGGGCGACCACCGGTCCTTCGGCGTGGCACTCGGCGGGCGGCCGCACACGGGCGACCCGCTCGCGCTCGTGTGCACCAACGGCAAGCGGGACCGCTGCTGCGCCCTGCTGGGCCGCCCGCTCGCCGCCGAGCTGACCGCGTCCGGTGTGCGGGGCGTCTGGGAGGTCACCCATCTGGGTGGTCATCGCTTCTCGCCCACGGTGCTCGTCCTGCCCTACGGCTACGCGTACGGCCGCGCGGAGGCGCACACGGTCAGGGAGGCCCTGCACGGCGTCCAGGAGGGGCGTGTGGTGGTCGAGGCGTGCCGCGGATGCTCCGCCTGGGAACGGCCCGGTCAGGCCGCCGAGCTGGCCGTGCGCTCGGCGGTGGGAGAGTACCGGGCGGGCGCGCTGAGCGTCGTACGGACCGAGGGCAGGGCACCTCGCTGGGAGGTCACCGTCGCCCACGCCGACCGCCGCCGGTGGCGTGTCACGGTGGCACAGGGCGCGTCCCTGCCGCCGCGTCCGGAGAGCTGCGGCGCGGCGGTTCTCGGGGCGCCGGCGCGCATGCACGTGGTGGCGGTGCGCGAGCTGCGGACGACGGCGCTGGCGAGCTGAGCCCGGCCTCTCCCGCACCGGGTTCCTTCAACAAATGGTCAAGAGATCCGTGCCACACCCCCTTCGGCGACCGCTGTCCGCGCACGTAACGTCGTGGGCATGAGCCGCACTCCCCCCGCACGCCGCCTGCGCCTCGGTCTGCCCCGTCGGGTGTTCTCGCAGGTGCTGCTGATGCAGGTGGCGATCGCCGCGGGGGTCGCGGTGCTCGCGACCGGGCTCTTCCTGGCGCCGCTGAGCAAACAGCTGGACCAGGAGGCGATGCGCCGGGCACTGGCCATCGCGCAGACCACGGCACAGGACCCGCAGATCGCCGAGGGCGTCCGGAACACCCCGCCGACCAGGAACGGCCCGGTGCAGAAGGAGGCCGAGCGGATCCGGAAGGCCACGCACGCCGAGTACATCGTGGTGCTGGACCGGAACTGGGTGCGCTGGTCGCACCCCACGCCCTCGCAGATCGGCCACATCGTCTCCACCAGCCCCGAGGACGCCCTGGCCGGCAAGCAGGTCATGGAGATCGACAAGGGCACCCTGGGCCGCTCGGCCCGCGGCAAGGTGCCCCTGTACGACGCCGACCACCGGATCATCGGGGCGGTCTCGGTCGGCATCGCGTACGACAGCGTGCGCGCCCGGCTGATCAGCGCGATACCCGGACTGTTCGCATACGCGGGCGGTGCCCTCGCGGTGGGCGCGCTGGCCGCCTGGCTGATCTCGCGCCGGGTACAACGGCAGACCCGGGACCTGGCCTTCTCCGACATCTCGGCACTGCTCGCCGAGCGCGAGGCGATGCTGCACGGCATCCGGGAGGGCGTGGTCGCCCTCGACCGCGGCGGCCGCATCCGCCTGCTCAACGACGAGGCACGGCGGCTGCTGGGCATCGGCGACGAGGCCGTCGGCAAGTCCCCCGACGAGGCGCTCGGCGAGGGGCGTACGACGGACCTCCTGGCCGGGCGGGTGACCGGTACAGACCTGCTGACCGTGCGCGGCCAGCGCGTCCTGGTCGCCAACCGGATGCCCACGGACGACGGCGGTGCCGTGGCCACCCTGCGCGACCGCACCGAGCTGGAGCAGCTGGGCCGCGAACTCGATTCCACGCGCGGCCTGATCGACGCCCTGCGCGCCCAGGATCACGAGCACGCCAACCGCATGCACACCCTGCTCGGCCTGCTGGAGCTGGAGATGTACGACGACGCCGTGGAGTTCGTCGACGAGGTCGTCGGGGACCACCGGGCCACCGCCGAACAGGTCACCGAGAAGATCCAGGACCCGCTGCTCGCCGCCCTGCTGGTCGGCAAGGCGACCGTGGCGGCCGAACGCGGTGTCGCCCTGTGGGTGTCGGAACGCACCCGGCTCCCGGACCGGCTGATCGATCCCCGAGGGCTCGTCACGGTCGTCGGCAACCTCGTGGACAACGCGCTCGACGCGGTCGCGGGCACTCCGCACGCGCGCGTGGAGGTCGAGTTGCGCACCGAGGGACGTACGGTCGTCCTCCGCGTGCACGACACCGGCCCCGGGATCCCGGAGAACCAGCGGGAGTTGATCTTCACGGAGGGATGGTCCACCAAGAAGCCGCCCGCGCACGGTAAGCGGGGCCTGGGGCTCTCCCTGGTGCGCCGGCTCGCCGAACGGCAGGGCGGGAGCGCGACGGTGGGCGCGGCGGACGGCGGCGGCGCGGAGTTCACCGTCGTGCTGCCGGAGGCGCTGACCGAGCCGGAGCTGGAACCGGCCCGCACCGGATCCGTGGAACCGGCACCTGGGAATGTCCCCGCCGCCGAGGAGGAGGCGCGATGATCGAGGTCCTGGTCGTGGACGACGACGTGCGGGTCGCCCGGGTCAACGCCGCCTACGTGGAGAAGGTGCCCGGCTTCCACGTGGCCGGCGAGGCGCACAACGCGGCCGAGGCACTGTGCCGGTTGGGGGCGCTGCCGCGGCTCGACCTGGTCCTCATGGACCACTACCTGCCCGACGACACCGGGCTCGCGGTCGTCCAGGAGATGCGCAGGCGCGGCCACCAGACCGACGTGATCATGGTGACGGCCGCGCGGGACGTGTCGACCGTCCAGGCGGCCATGCGGCACGGGGCCCTGCAGTACCTGGTGAAGCCGTTCGCCTTCGCCGGGCTGCGGGCCAAGCTGGAGGCGTACGCCGAGCTGCGCCGCACGCTGGACGGCGGCGGCGAGGCCGAACAGGCCGAGATCGACCGCATCTTCGGCGCCCTGTCCGCGCCATGGGAGCCGGGGCTGCCCAAGGGGCACTCCCCATCCACCGCCGAGCTGGTGCGCCAGTCCCTGATGAGCGCCGACGGGCCGCTGTCCGCCCAGGAGATCGCCGAGCGGACCGGGCTGAGCCGCCAGACCGCCCAGCGCTATCTCAAGCTCCTGGAGCGCGCCGGGCGGGCCCTGCTGACCCTCAAGTACGGCGACGCGGGCCGCCCGGAACACCGTTACGTGTGGGCGACCCGCGCCTGAGCGGGGCGGTGCCTTACTTGGCAGCCTCGACGAACTCGGTCGTATAGGTCTTGCTCAGGTCCACCTTGGCGTTCTTGATGTTGGGATTGAACGCCTTGAGGACCTTCTCGACGGTCTCGGGGCCGTTCGCGGGCATCACGCCGTCCTTGGTGAACATCGGCAGTGTGCTCTTGATCGCCTCGGCGTAGAGCGTCTTGTCGCCCTGGGAGAAGTCGGCGGGCATCTTGGCCGCGATCTCGTCGGCGCTGTGGGTGGACATCCAGTTGAGCGTCTTGACGAATGCGTTGGCCAACTTCTGGACGGTGTCCTTGTGTCCGTTCACCCAGTCCGTCTGCATGTACAGACTGGACGACGGGTAGGGGCCACCGAGCGCCTTCAGCGAGCCCTCGGGCGTCCGCATGTCGAGCAGGACCTTGCCCGCCTTCTTGTCCAGGATCGTGGCGACGGTCGGATCGGTCGTCATACCGGCGTCGATCGAGCCCTGCTGCAGCGCTGAGATGAAGGTCGGCCCCGCACCGACGGCGACCGGACTGAACTCGCTGATCTTCACGCCGTTCTTGACGGCGAGGTACTTGGTGAGGAAGTCGGTCGAGGATCCGAGACCGGTGATGCCGAGCTTCTTGCCCTTGAAGTCCTTCGGCGAGGTGATGTCGCCCGCCTTCTTGGTGGAGACGACCTCCACCTCGCCGGGGGCGTGCGAGAACTGCACCACGGACTCCACCGACTTGCCCTTCGTCTGCAGGTCGAGGGTGTGGTCGTAGAAACCGACCGCTCCCTGGACCTGGCCGGAGACGAGCGCGGTCTCGGCCTGGACACCGGCGGGCTCACTGAGGAGTTCCACGTCGAGGCCCTCGGAGTCGAAGTAGCCCAGCCGCTGGGTGAGCATCGCCGGCAGATAGATGACCTTGTCCAGGCCGCCGACCATGATCTTGACCTTCGTGCCCTTGCCGTCGCCCTTGCTTCCGGCGTCGGCCGAGTC
The DNA here is from genome assembly GCF_042959345.1 of Streptomyces sp. NPDC007905. Taxonomy (NCBI): domain Bacteria; kingdom Bacillati; phylum Actinomycetota; class Actinomycetes; order Kitasatosporales; family Streptomycetaceae; genus Streptomyces; species Streptomyces sp. NPDC007905. The sequence continues at coordinate 418,145 of NZ_JBIBKS010000003.1, forward strand.
ATTGGCGCAGGCGGTGAGCGAGGAGAGGGCGAGCAGGCCGGAGGCGGCGAGCGAGGCGTATCTGGCGGTCTTGAGCATGGCGGTTCACGTCCTTGTGAGAGGAAGGTACGGGGAAAGGGGGGTGTCTTGGAGCGGTTGGCCTCGGGGCGGCGCCGGGCGGGCCGGACTCAGTGGTCGGAGTTCGACGGCTTCCACCGGAAGATCCGGTGCTCGGCGAAGGTCAGCAGGCCCTCGGCGACGAGTGCGACGGCCGCGAGGATGACCATCGCGGCATAGACGCCGGCGGCGTTGAAGGTGCCCTGGGACTGGGCGACGAGCATGCCGATGCCCTTGGTGGCGCCGATGTACTCGCCGACGATGGCGCCGATGAGGGCGAAGCCGAAGCTGACGTGGAGGCTGGTGAAGATCCAGGAGGTGGCCGACGGGATGGCCACCTGGAGGGTCACCCGGCGGTCGCTCGCGCCCAGGATGCGGGCGTTGGACACCAGGTTGCGGTCGACCTCGCGGGCGCCCTGGAAGGCGTTGAAGAACACCGGGAAGAAGACCAGCACCACGGCCGAAGCGACCTTGGAGGCGGGGCCCAGCCCGAACCAGATCACGAAGATCGGGGCCAGGACGATCCTGGGGATGGAGTTGAGCACCTTGATGTATGGACCAAGGACATCGGCGAGAAAGGTGATCCGCCCCAGAGCGATACCGAAGACCACACCGGCGACGACACCGATGACCCAGCCGAGCAGCGCCTCCTGGAGCGTGGCCCAGATCTGCTCGCCCAGCGAGCCCTGAGCCGTTCCGTGCATCACCCAGGTGCTGATCTGGTCCCAGATCTGCGAGGGCATCGAGAAGTTGAACGGGTCGATGATCTTGGTTCGGGAGAGCCCCTCCCACAGACCGAGCACTGCCACCAGGACGAGCACCCGTGCGGTGTTGACGACCACCTTGCGCCTGCGGGCGGCCTGCGCCCGCGACTGCGCGCGGCCCGGAGTCTTCACCGTGTCGACGACCGGCGTGCTGATGACCTCAGGCGACATTGGCGGCACCTCTCTCGCGGGTGATGCGGACCTCTTCGCCGAGGGACTCCCAGATCTCGCGGTAGATCTCGATGAACCGCGGCTCCAGGCGCACCGACTCGACCTTGCGCGGCCGGGGCAGGTCGATGTCGAAGACCTGCTTGACGGTCGCGGGCCCGGCCGTCATCACGACGACCTTGTCGGCCAGCGCGATGGACTCCTCCAGGTCGTGGGTGACGAAGACGACGGAGGCACCCGTGCCCTCCCACAGCTCCAGCAGTTCGTCCGACATCAGCGCCCGGGTCTGCACGTCGAGCGCCGAGAACGGCTCGTCCATCAGCAGGATCTCGGGGTCGTTGACGAAGGTGGCGGCGAGGGCGACGCGCTTGCGCTGGCCACCGGAGAGCTGGTGCGGATAGCGGTCCTCGAAGGCCGCGAGACCGACACGGGCCAGCCACTCGCGGGCCTTCTGCTTGGCCTCGGCCCTGGACACGCCCCGGAAGCGCGGGCCGGCCATGACGTTGGACAGGACCGTGCGCCAGGGGAAGGTGGCGTCCTGCTGGAAGACGAAGCCGACCTTGTCGCCGACCCCGTCGACCGGCTCCCCGGCCACCAGCACCTCGCCCTCGGTGGGCTCCTCCAGGCCGCTGACCAGGGTCAGTGTGGTGGACTTCCCACAGCCGGTCGGCCCGACGACGGCCACGAACTCGCCGCGTCCGACGGTGAGATCCAGATCCCGGACGGCCGTGTGCAGACCCCCCGACGGAGTCCTGAAGGTCTTGCTCGCGCCCCGTAGCTCGATGGCGGGGCTGGTGTCTGCGCTCATGGGCCGGGACGGTAGGTGTGGCCCCGGCCACAGCAGCAGTCTTGTGAGCACAAGCCGTTCTTTTGCTCGCAAGAGCCTGTTGTGCTCATTTTGCTCGCGCTACAACTGCGGAGCACGAAACACGGGCTTAACGCTCGCCGGCCTTGAAGGAGAGGCCTGATGATTGACGTCCTGGTCGTGGACGACGACTTCCGCGTCGCTGAGATAAACGCCAAGTACGTGGGAAAGGTTCCCGGCTTCCGAGTGACCGCCCGTGCGCACAGCGCCGCCCAGGCCCTGGCCGCCGTCCAACGCGGCGCCGTCGACCTGGTGCTGCTGGACCACTACCTGCCGGACGGGACCGGCCTCGAACTCGTCCACCGCATGCGCGAGCAGGGCCACGGCACTGACGTCATCATGATCACGGCGGCCAGCGATGTGACGACCGTGCAGCAGGCGATGCGCCTGGGCGCCCTGCACTACCTGGTCAAACCCTTCACCTTCGTCGCCCTGCGCAGCCGGCTGGACTCCTACGCGGCCCTGCGCCGCACCGTCGACCGGGTGGGCGGCCGGGGTCTGACGGGCCAGGAACAGGTCGACCGCATCTTCGGCGCCCTGCGCACCTCCCCCGCTCCGTCCGCGCCGGGTCTGCCCAGCGGCCACTCGGAACCCACCACGGACCTCATCTGCGGCATCCTGCATCGCGCGGACCACCCGCTGTCGGCCCACGAGGTCGCCGCCAGAACCGGCCTGAGCCGCTCCACGGCCCAGCGCTACCTCCGCCACCTGGAACAGGCGGGCCGCCTGCGCCTCTCCCTGAAGTACGGCGACACCGGCCGCCCGGAACACCGGTACGCCTGGATGGCGCCGTAGCGCGGCCGGGCGTCCGACGGCCAGGACACGGCCGTCGGGCGGTGCCGACTAAACGGCTCCCGCCCCGGTCAGAGACCGCACTTCGGTCTCGGCGTACTTGGCCTCGTCCGCGACCTCGTCCGAGGTGACCGTGCCGAGCCAGCCGGCGAGGAAGCCGAGCGGGATGGAGACGATGCCCGGGTTCTGCAGGGGGAAGTACTGGAAGTCGACGTCCGGGAAGAGCGAGTCCGGGCTGCCCGACACCACCGGAGACAGCAGCACCAGACCGAGCGCGGGAACCAGACCGCCGTATACGGCCCACACCGCGCCGCGCGTCGTGAAGGAGCGCCAGAACAGCGAGTACAGCAGCACCGGCAGGTTCGCCGACGCGGCCACGGCGAAGGCGAGGCCGACCAGGAAGGCGACATTGAGGTCGCGGGCCAGCAGGCCCAGTGCGATCGCGGCGACGCCGATACCGGCCGCCGCGACGCGCGCCACCGCCACCTCGCTGCGCACCTTGGCATGCGGCCGCCGCAGCGAGGCGTAGAGGTCATGCGCCACGGACACCGAGGAGGCGAGCGTGATCCCGGCGACCACCGCGAGGATCGTGGCAAAGGCGACCGCGGCGACGACCGCGAACAGAACCGTTCCGCCCGTGGAACCGGCGCCACCGCCGAGTTCGAAGGCGAGCAGCGGTACCGCCGTGTTCCCTGCCGCGTTCGAGCGGCGCACGGCATCCGGTCCCACCACGGCGGCGGCCCCGAAGCCGAGAACGATCGTCATCAGGTAGAAGCCACCCATCAGCCCGATGGACCACACCGCCGAGCGGCGAGCCGCCCGCGCGGTCGGCACGGTGTAGAAGCGGGACAGGATGTGCGGCAGCCCCGCCGTGCCCAGCACCAGCGCGAGCCCCAGGCTGATGAAGTCGAGGCGGGCGGTCCAACTCCCTCCGTACTTCAGTCCCGGCGCCAGGAACGCGCTCGCCTGGCCGCTGCGCTCCGCGGCCGTGAGCAGCAGCCTGTCGAAGTCGCCGTGGAACCGCACCAGCACCAGCGCGGTCAGCGCCACCGTTCCGCCGAGCAGCAGGACCGCCTTCACGATCTGAATCCATGTGGTGGCCCTCATGCCCCCCAACGACACATAGATCACCATCAGGGTGCCCACCCCGATGACCGTCCAGGCCTGGGCGGCCCCGCTCGTCCGCCCCAGCAACAGCGCCACCAGGCTGCCCGCGCCCACCATTTGCGCGACCAGATACAGAACGGACACCGTGACCGAGGAAGTTCCCGCCGCGATCCGCGCCGGCCGCTCGCTCATCCGCGCGGCGACCACATCTGCCAGGGTGAACCGGCCGCAGTTGCGCACCAGTTCCGCCACCAGGAACAGCACGACCAGCCAGGCAACGAGGAAGCCCACCACATACAGCATCCCGTCGTAGCCGTACAGGGCGATGAGCCCGGTGACCCCGAGGAAGGAGGCGGCGGACATGTAGTCACCGGCGAGGGCAAAACCATTCTCCATCGGGGAGAAGAGCCGCCCGCCGGCGTAGAACTCCTCGGCCGAACCCTGCCGCCTGCGACTCACCCACGTCGTGATCCCCAGCGTGACGGCCACGAACCCGCTGAACAGCAGCAGCGCCAGCGTCTGTTGTCCACCGGTCACAGGGTGCCTCCCCGGGCTCCGCGCGTCAGTTCCTGGGTGTCCCAGCGCAGCTCGAGCGCGGCCCGGTCCCGGCGCAGCCGCGCATGCCGGGCGTAGGCCCAGGTGAGCAGGAACGTGGTGAGGAACTGCCCGAGTCCCGCCAGCATCGCCACGTTAACCGCCCCCGCCACGGGGCGGGCCATGAGTCCGGGCGCGGTCGTCGCGGCGACCACGTACCCCACGTACCAGACGAGGAAAGCGGCGACCCCTGGTACGACGAACCTCCGGTACCTGCCTCGCACCTCCTGGAAGGCCTCGCTGCGCTGCACCGCGACGTACACGTCACGAGCGCGCACGTCCGCTCCGTCCCGCTCCCCGCGCGCAGCCGGAACGGCCGGTGCCGGCATGCCGGCGCCGTCCAGCTCGCCCCAGCCGGAGGACAGCGCGTCGTACCAAGGGTCCTCGTACCTCACGTCGCGGGAAGCCTCGCCGGGCTCTTCCTGGCTCTCGGCCGAACTCCCGGAACCGTCCCCTGCCCCAGGGGCACGACCATTGCTTGACTGCATGCCCAAGGATGGACAGATCGGGAAGATCCCTGACTCTTCTTCCCCCGGCTCTTCACCCCAAAAGGTGACTCACTTCGCGGGTGGCCTCACCAGTCCCTTCCCGTAGGCGTACCGCACCGCCTGCGCCCGGTCCTTGAGGCCCGTCTTGGCGAAGAGGTTGTTGATGTGCGTCTTCACGGTCGCGGTGGAGACATGCAACTTGCGGGCGATCTCCTGGTTGTTCAGCCCCTCGGCGATCAGTACCAGGACCTCGGTCTCCCGCGCCGTCAGCCCGTCGGGAGCCTCCGCCGCGGCCGGTCCGGGCTCGAGCTCGGGCTGGGACAGCCGTTCCAGCAGCCGGCGCTGGACGCTCGGCGACAGTCCCGCGTCCCCCGACAGGACACTCTCCACGGCGCGTACGATCTCGTCGCCGCCCGCGTCCTTGGTGAGATATCCCCGGGCTCCCGCGCGCAGCGCGGGGAACAGCGACTCGTCGTCCGCGTACGTGGTGAGCACCACGACCTGGGTCCCCGGGTATTCCGCACGGATCCGGCGCGTGGCCTCCACGCCGTCGCAGCGGGGCATCCGCAGGTCCATCAGGACCACGTCCGGCGCGAGTTCCCCGACCAGCCGTACGGCCTCCTCGCCGTCACCCGCGGAACCCACGACCTCAACGCCGGGCAGCAGCCCGAGCAGCATCACGATGCCTTCCCTGACCACGGTCTGGTCGTCGGCGACCACCACCCGCGCGGGCTTCTTCTCCTCCTCCGGCTCCGTCATACAGGCACCTTCAGCGTCACCACGAACCCCTCCTCGCCCGGCCCCGCGTCGAGCGAGCCGCCCAGCAGTTCGGCGCGCTCCCGCATCCCCCGCAGACCGTACCCGGCGCCGGCCCCCGTCAGTTCGCCCGGCCGGCCACCCGAGTCACGTACGTCCAGCGTCACTTGGTGCTCGCCGTAGTCGAGCCGCAGGCGCACCTTGGCGCCATTGGCGTGCTTGCGCACGTTCGTCAGCGCCTCCTGCGCCACCCGGCGCACGGCCTGGGACGCCTCGGCCGGTAGCGGCCTGCGCTCACCCGAGACGGTGACCTGGGCACCGTCGGCCGCGCTGACGAGTTCGGACAGGAAGTCCTCCAGCGGGGTGAGCTCGCCCCGCAGCGCGGACAGTGCCTGCCGGGTCTCGGCGAGGCCGTCGCGGGCCATGCCGCGGGCGGCCACCACCCGCTCCAGGATCTGCTCCCGGTCGGCGCCGCGCTCGACCAGCAGCCGGGCCGCCTCGAGGTGCACCAACTGTGCCGAGAGGCTGTGGGCCAGCACGTCGTGGATCTCCCGGGCGATTCTGGCCCGCTCGGCCAGCGCCGCAGACTCGGCCTCGGCGGCTCTTGCGGCCCGCTCCTGGGCGAGCAGCCGCTGCGCGCTGCCCCGGGCCTCCGCGTCCAGCCGCAGCACGTACCCGGCGAGGGTCATGCCCGCCACCGTGGCGGCCGTGGTCAGCCACACGTCGTTGTTGAACGCGGAGTACGAGGCCAGCGCGACCGACGTCACGGGCAGGGCGGCCCCGAGAGGCAGCCGTTCCAGGGCGGAGATCCCGCAGCCGCACCAGATCACCAGAGCCAGTCCTCTGAACCCCGTGGCCTGGGCCGCGACCGCGATGCCCAGAAGTACGCCCATGAGAGCCAGGGAAGACACGAGCCGGTGCTCGTAGGTGGTGCGGAAGAACGCCCAGGAGACGAGAGCGGCCAGCAGGACCGCCGCCGCGGCCGCCAGTGCTCCCCAGATGCCGACGTGCTTCTGGCTGAACGCACCCCACAGGAGCAGGGCGAGCACCACGAGCCTGATGGCCCAGGCGAGGAGGCGCCGGGGCCGAGGGGTTCCCGCACGGCCGAGCGCCTCCCGCGACGGCCAGCGCGTCCAGGCGTTCTCCGTCACACGCGCTCCTTCCACGCCGAACGCATGTCGTCACCGTACGCCGGAGCCGTGCGGCTCCCGGAACCGAGGGATTGGGCCCGCCAGGTCAGGATTCCGCCACGGACCAGCAGGGTGCCGGCGAGGCCGACCATCAGGGCCGAGCTGTCCTGGTGCACGCCGGACACCACGCCGAGGGCGAAGACGCCGGCCCGCAGGGCTATGCCGACGAGCCACACCGCGACGCTGGCCTTGGTGCTCTTCGTCCACACGACACCGTCCGGGGCCGTCCAGACCCGGGTGGTCCAGGCCCAGCCGGCACCCGTGGCCAGGCCGATGAGCACCTCCACGGCGAGCAGCACGACGGACTCCGTGCGGTGGTGGGCGTCGAGTATGCCGGGCTCGCGCAGTGCCACGACCATGAGGATGACGGGCAGCAGCCACCAGCGCCGGTCGGTGTCGAGTGCGCGGGCACGGAACTGGCGCACGATCACTACGGCGACGACCGCCACGATCACCAACGCGTTGACGAGCCCGGACATCGCAGCCTCCGTGAGCGGAAGGGTGGTGTCGGAAGCGAGCGCTGCCGACGCCTTCGAACTTACGGAAATTCGCAGGTCAGGAGATCGGAGCGGGGGTGGATCGCGGGTGGAACCCCACGCCCTGGCCGCCTCCACCCGTGGGTGGAGAAACCTGCGGTGAGACGTGCGGGCCGCCTGACCGCCGGTGCTCGGTTGCCATGCCGACCGGAACTCCTGCCGGGACTCAGAAGTCGGGCGACGGCCTGGACGAGGGCATGGAGAGGGGGGAGGGTACGGCGAGGGGGGCCGGGACCGGTGGACGCCAGGTCGGCACGGCGAGCCGGGGCCGAGGCCGATGAGTCGGGAGGCCAATGAGTCACTCCCTGAAGCGGCACGGCGAGACGGCCTTCGTCGAGCGGATCGGAGCGGCCACGGGCCCGGGGCGGTGCAAGGGGCGGCGGCCGGTACCACCCATGCAGGCTGCGGCTCGTCGGGAGTACGCCCTGTCCGTTCGCCTCTGTCCGTTCGCCTCCCGGCGACTCAGCGCATCCCGCGCCCGGCACCGTACGCGCTCGGGCTCCCCAGCTTCGGCGCCCGACCCCTTCCGGCCCGATCGACCTGGCCCCACAACCGGGCCGCGAGGCGAAAGCGCCCTGCTCAACGCCGTACCACGGGCCGCTGTCCCCGGCACGTCCCGGCCGGGCAGCTGTCGATCCCCACCCCACCGACCAGAACGCCGGCCGACCGGTCCGCTCCCAGGGAGCGGACCGGTCATACGAAGTCCTGCGCGGGGCACCACGCAGCGGCTACGCGTCGATGCGTGACCGGTCCAGGGTCGCCGCCGAGCTGGAGATGAACTCCTTGCGCGGCGCCACATCGTTGCCCATCAGCAGGTCGAAGACCTGTTCGGCGGCCTCCAGATCGGAGAGGTTGATCCGGCGCAGGGTGCGGTGGCGCGGGTCCATCGTGGTCTCGGCCAGCTGGTCGGCGTCCATCTCACCCAGACCCTTGTAGCGCTGGATGGAGTCCTTGTACCGGATGCCCTTGCTCTGGAACTCCATGAGCTTGTCGCGCAGGTCGCGGTCGGAGTACGTGTAGACGTACTTGTCCTGGCCCTTCTTCGGCTGGACGAGCTCGATGCGGTGCAGCGGCGGCACCGCGGCGAAGACCCGTCCCGCCTCGACCATGGGCCGCATGTAGCGCTGGAACAGCGTCAGCAGCAGACACCGGATGTGGGAACCGTCCACATCGGCGTCGGTCATCATGATGATCTTGCCGTAGCGGGCCGCGTCGATGTCGAAGGTACGGCCCGAGCCCGCTCCTATGACCTGGATGATCGAGCCGCACTCGGCGTTCTTGAGCATGTCGGTCACCGACGACCGCTGCACGTTGAGGATCTTGCCGCGGATCGGCAGCAGCGCCTGGAACTCGGAGTTCCGGGCCAGCTTCGCCGTACCGAGCGCGGAGTCGCCCTCGACGATGAACAGCTCGCTGCGGTCGACGTCGTCGCTACGGCAGTCGGCGAGCTTGGCCGGCAGGGACGAGGACTCCAGAGCGGTCTTGCGCCGCTGGGCGTCCTTGTGCTGGCGGGCCGCGACACGGGTACGGGCGGCGGCGACCACCTTCTCCATGACGACCCGGGCCTGGGCGGCGGCGTCCCGCTTGGTGCTGGTCAGGAAGGCCTTGAGCTCCTTGGAGATCACGTTGAACACGATGCGGCGGGCCGCCGACGTGCCGAGCACCTCCTTGGTCTGCCCCTCGAACTGCGGCTCGGCCAGCCGCACGGTGACGACCGCGGTCATGCCCTCCAGGGCGTCGTCCTTGACGACGTCGTCCTCCGCGACGCGCAGCAGCTTCTTGGCGCGCAGCATCTCGTTCATCGTCTTGGTGATGGCCTGCTCGAAACCGGCCACATGGGTGCCGCCCTTGGGCGTGGCGATGATGTTGACGAAGGAGCGCAGGGTGGTGTCGTAGCCGGTGCCCCAGCGCAGCGCCACATCCACGCCCAACTCACGCGTGACCTCGGTGGGGGTCATCTGGCCGTGGTCGTCCAGGACCGGGACGGTCTCCTTGAAGGTGCCGTGACCCGAGAAGCGGAGGACGTCGCAGACCGGCTTGTCGTTCGCCAGGTACTCGCAGAACTCGCTGATGCCGCCGTCGAAGCGGAAGGACTCCTCGCCCTTGCTGCCGCCCTCGCCGAGTCCGAGCTCGTCACGGACGACGATGGTCAGGCCCGGCACCAGGAAGGCAGTCTGCCGGGCCCGCTGGTGCAGCGTCTCCAGGGAGAGCTTGGCGTCCTTCAGGAAGATCTGCCGGTCGGCCCAGTACCGCACACGCGTGCCGGTACGGGTCCTGGGGATCTTCTTGGCCTTGGCCAGACCGCTCTTGGCCTCGAACTTCGCGTCCGGACCGTCCCCCCGGAAGGCACCCGGCACACCGCGCCGGAAGCTGATGGCGTGTGTGTGGCCGCCACGGTCCACCTCGACGTCGAGGCGGGCCGAGAGCGCGTTCACCACGGACGCGCCGACGCCGTGCAGACCGCCGGAGGCGGCGTAGGAGCCGCCTCCGAACTTGCCGCCGGCGTGGAGCTTGGTCATGACGACCTCGACACCGGACAGGCCCGTCTTGGGCTCGACGTCCACGGGGATGCCGCGGCCGTTGTCCCGCACCTCCACGGAGCCGTCGTCGTGGAGGATCACGTCGATGTGGTCGCCGTAGCCGCCGAGGGCCTCGTCCACGGAGTTGTCGATGATCTCCCACAGGCAGTGCATCAGACCGCGGCTGTCGGTCGAGCCGATGTACATGCCCGGGCGCTTGCGCACGGCCTCGAGGCCCTCGAGGACGAGCAGGTGCCGCGCGGTGTAGTTGGAACCGTCCCGGTCTGCTCCTGCCAGCAGCGCTGTGGACGGCACGGACGTATCGGCGGTCACGCGGTTCGCTCCTCGCTGAATTTCAGGTGACCCCCTTGTGGGTAAGGGGGCGGCTTCGGTCGCCGCTCAGAGGGTACCGAGGCCTGGTAGAGCCGGTGTAACGCCACCCTCGTCGGAAACTCAGCCTAGTCCAGACTCGTATGCCTGTTCGATCCCTCGATGGAGTGAAGTACATATCACGTTCCCTTGGGGGCATGAACCATTTAGGCTCCGGGCACGTCCTCATGAACAACCGGCAACCCAGCCGGGAGGATCTGACATCGAAGACCGCGCGAACCCGTAAGCACACCAGACACGCAATACGGCACATTCGCCGCCAACCGGCAGCAGACAGCCGCCCCGAAAGATTTTTTCGAGGAAAAGCCACGAGCGGGAACGTTTTCGGGCTGGTTGGATGTTGACCCTGGTACGACAGCTCGTCGAGCTAGAGAAGAGGCGACGTGACTACTGTTCTGACCCCCGCGAGCCCGTTGACGGCCGCCGATCGCTGCGACCGCTGTGGCGCCCAGGCATACCTGCGCGTCGTCCTGCTCAGCGGCGGAGAACTGCTCTTCTGCGCCCACCACGGTCGCAAGTTCGAGCCGGAACTCAAGAAGATCGCCGCTGAAATACAGGACGAGACGGAGCGGCTTACGTCCGTTCCCGGCACCACTGCGGAAGAAGAGCGCTGAATCTCGCACACCCGACGAGCCAGCCCCGGCACAGGCCGGTGAACGGGCGGCCGCTCCCGAAAGAGGAGCGGCCGCCCGTGCTCATGCCCCCAGGCAGCCTCAGGGGCCTCCGGAAGGCCTCTGCGGGCCCGCTGGAGCCGCTCCCAGGGTGCGCAGGACGTCGGACACGCGCGTGTAGACGCCGGGGCTGCCCGGCCGCCCACAGCCGCTGCCCCAGGACACGAGTCCGATCAGCCGGCCTGAGGCCACCAGAGGGCCTCCGCTGTCGCCCTGGCAGGCGTCCGGTCCGCCCGTGACCTCTCCGGCGCAGAGCATGGAGTCGGCCCGGTAGGCGCCCTCCGGGCCGCCCGGATAGGCGCGGGCACAGAGATCGTCGGCCAGCACGCGTACATGTGCGGCGTGGAGCTGGTGCGCGTAGGCACCACCGCCGGTCGTGTCGCCCCACCCTGCGACCAGGGCCGGGGTACCTGCCGTGTACGCCGGGTCATCCGCCGGTGCCATGGCCACGACGGCACTCTGCGGCAGCGGCTTGGCGAGCGTGAGCACGCCGAAGTCGCCGGAGTTGGCCGCGGCGTCGTACCGCGGATTGACGCGGGCGTCCCGTACGGCGATCTCCTCACCCGCGCTGGAGAGCAGGTCGGTACGACCCGCTATGACCTTGAGGTCGCTCACACGGTTCGGAGGCGCCCCCAGGACCTCCTCGCCCAGACAGTGGGCCGCGGTGAGCACGGTGGTCCGGGTGACCGCCACGCCGCCGCAGAACTGCCCCGCTCGCGTACCGCCGAACCGGTCACGGCTGGACAGGGCCACGGTCCACGGGGCCTGGGAGACGTCGATCGGAAAACCTCCGACGACCACGCTGTCGGCGGCCACCGGGGCCGCTCCGACCAGGGGTATGGCGGTCATCGTGGCCGCCAGGGCGAGCGGCCGGATCAGTGCCCGGCCAACGGTACGGCGCATGCATGCTCCTCACTCCGAGGTGGTACTGGGACACCCAGAGTCATCCACGGCGCGGCTGCGCGCAGCACGAAGGCCCGGCTCCCGCGAGGGGAACCGGGCCTTCGTCGTTCTGGACCGGGACCTAGTCGAGGTAGTCGCGCAGCACCTGCGAACGCGACGGGTGGCGCAGCTTCGACATGGTCTTGGACTCGATCTGGCGGATGCGCTCACGCGTCACGCCGTAGACCTTGCCGATCTCGTCGAGGGTCTTCGGCTGACCGTCGGTGAGACCGAACCGCATGGAGACGACGCCGGCCTCGCGCTCGGACAGGGTGTCCAGAACGGAGTGCAGCTGCTCCTGCAGAAGCGTGAAGCTGACGGCGTCGGCGGGGACGACGGCCTCGGAGTCCTCGATGAGGTCACCGAACTCGCTGTCGCCGTCCTCACCCAGCGGGGTGTGCAGCGAGATGGGTTCGCGGCCGTACTTCTGGACCTCGATGACCTTCTCCGGGGTCATGTCGAGTTCCTTGGCCAGCTCCTCCGGGGTGGGCTCGCGGCCCAGGTCCTGGAGCATCTGGCGCTGCACGCGCGCGAGCTTGTTGATGACCTCGACCATGTGCACCGGGATACGGATGGTGCGGGCCTGGTCGGCCATGGCGCGGGTGATCGCCTGACGGATCCACCAGGTCGCGTACGTGGAGAACTTGTAGCCCTTGGTGTAGTCGAACTTCTCGACCGCGCGGATCAGACCGAGGTTGCCCTCCTGGATGAGGTCCAGGAAGAGCATGCCGCGGCCTGTGTAGCGCTTGGCCAGGGAGACCACCAGACGGAGGTTGGCCTCCAGGAGGTGGTTCTTGGCGCGCCGGCCGTCCTCGGCGATGATCTCCAGCTCACGCTTCAGCTTCGGGGCGAGCTTGTCGGAGTTCGCCAGCTTGTCCTCGGCGAACAGACCGGCCTCGATGCGCTTGGCGAGCTCGACCTCCTGCTCGGCGTTGAGCAGAGGGACCTTGCCGATCTGCTTGAGGTAGTCCTTGACCGGGTCGGCGGTGGCACCGGCTGCGGCGACCTGCTGGGCCGGAGCGTCGTCCTCGTCCTCGTCGGACAGGACGAACCCCGCGCTCTCGGCAACCTCGGGCTCGTCGGCGACCTTGGTCTCCTCGAGGACCTCTTCCTCGGGGATCTCGGCGTCGTCCTTCTTGGCCGTGGTCTTCTTGGCGGCCGCCTTCTTGGCGACGGTCTTCTTCGCGGCCGCCTTCTTGGCGGTCGTCTTCTTGGCTGCCGCCTTCTTGGCGGGCGTGGGTTCCTCGGCGGGATCGTCGGTGGCCGGGGCGGCGGGCACGACCGGAGCATCCGTGGTGGCGGTGGCCTTCCTGGTGGTCACCGTCTTCGCCGCGACCGTCTTGGTGGCGGTGCGCTTCGCCGGGCTCTTCGCTGCGACGCTCTTTCGGGTGCGCTTGGGCTCTGCTGCACTGACCATCAGCGTCACACCCTCTTCCTCAAGGATCTGGTTGAGGCTGCGCAGTACGTTCTTCCACTGAGTGGCCGGAATCTGGTCAGCTTCGAAGGCCCGACGCACATCGTCGCCGGCGATCTGCCCCTCAGCCTTTCCCCGCTCAATGAGCGCCATGACAGAGACGGACTCGGCGATCTCCGGCGGGAGCGTACGGGATGTGCTGGCCGACACGAACAACCTCTCGGAACGTTGGAAAACGACTTCCGGCCCCGTCCACAGCGGACAGGAGCCGACCACCGGCCTGGAGACGGGCCGACGGAGCGGGCGGGGGCCGGGAAGATGCACAGCGCCTGTTATGGCGTCCGTATTCCCTCCGCGGCTGTCACCTCTTAGGTCATCGCGCTGCTCCCACGAGCGTTACGCCCAATCTGCGTGGCCCGAGTCACACCCCATAAGCGGTCGAAAGCGGTCAGACATGGGCATAAGAGATCACTGATGGCTCGACCGCGGCTGCTTCGCCGACCATGACGCCCCGCCGCGCCGCCGGGCCCCGCCGGACTCCCAAGGATCCGACGGGGCCCGGCGACGGCCGGTTCCCGGGGCCGGCGCCGCCACGAGAACCACGAGAACGCGGCACACTGGCGACCGCACCGCCTTAGGTACGGGTCAGTGCTCGCGCGGTGCAGGAACCACGCGCTCCACCTCGGGATGGGTGGTGAGAAGCTGACGCATGGCCGCCTCCGCCGCAGTGCCGTCACCGGTGCCGAGCGCGTCCACGATCCGCGCGTGCAGCGCGATGGAGGCCTCGTTCGGCCGGTCACAGGCCGTTACCGGCCCGCCGGAGACCTGGAGGGCTGCCGAGACGATCCCGGAGAGGTGCTCCAGCATGCGGTTGCCCGCGATCTGGATCAGCATCGTGTGGAGCTCGGTGTCGGCGCGCGAGAAGGTCAGCGCGTCGCCCTGCGCCATGGCGTGACTCATGATCTCGACCATGTCGGACAGACGCTGCTGCACCTCCTCGCGTCCGTGCCCGGCGGCGAGGCGGGCGGCGAGCGGCTCGATCGTCCAGCGCAGCTCGCTGAGCTCGCGGCGCTGGTCGTCGCGCTGCGGCCCGAAGGCCCGCCATTCGATGATGTCCGGATCCAGGAGGTTCCAGTCGCTGACGGGACGCACGCGCGTGCCGACGTTCGGGCGGGCGCTGACGAGGCCCTTGGCCTCCAGGACGCGGAGGGACTCACGGACGACGGTACGGGAGACCTCGAAGCGCTGGCCGATCTCCTCGGGCACCAGCGGGCGGTCGGCCCCCAGGTCGCCGGAGACGATCATCTGACCCAGCTGTTGTACGAGTTGGCCGTGCAGGCCGCGCCCGCGGCTGCCCGCGGCACGCCGGCCCACGCGGCCCAGCTCGGGCTCCGCCCCGTCCCAGACGGGCGCTCCGAGGCGGTCGGTCGCCGGGGCGTCGGCGTAGGGGTAGCGGTCGAGTTCGCCCGGGCCGACCAGACCTGAGTCTGCGGAGCGGGCGGCGGTCATCATGGTGTGCGCAAGGGTACTCACGGATCCTTTGTCGGCGTCGCCTCCAACTCCCTTGAGGTCTTTGGTGAAAAGCACACGAAAGGGTGATCGCTCACCGCATCGCAATTGACGCCTTATCGAAAAGAAACGGGCGTTCCCCGGGGAGTTGTGTGCACGGCTGGACCGGAAGCGTACGGAAGGTCGTCATCGAGCCCTGGCACGGAGCGCGGTGACCAGGTAGGCGCACAGCAGCGCGGTCAGCGACAACGTCAGTGCCCCCCCTTCGGGTTGGGCGACGACCCGGGCCGTGGCGAGCAGGTACCGCTCCCCTCCGAAAGGCCACTGCAGCAGGAACACCTCCCGCATCCGCACCGGCAAGCCGGCCGCCATCCGCACGCTGGGGCCCGCCAGAGCCTTGTGCACCAGGGGAACCACGAGGACGGGTACGGTGAGAACCGCGGCGAGGCCCGCCGTGGTGGACCGGAAGACGCCGGCCGCGAGGACACCGGCCCACGCACAGCCGATCACCAGCCCGACCCAACTCGCGGCCAGGGAAAGCCAGTCCGAGGGAACTTGTGTCAGCTCCCGTCCGTAGACGAGATAGAGCACTTCGGCGTCACAGCCCACGGTGAGGACGGCCAGCATCAGGGCGGTGGCTCCGGAGACGAGGAGTTTCGCGGTGAGCAGCCCCAGTCGGCGGGGCACGGTCCCGCGGTCCGCCGCCAGCGCGGGGTGGCGGAACTCGTCTCCGAAGGCCAGCGCACCGAGCAGTCCCGCAGCGAGCGCCGCGGGCGGCAGCGGCAGTTCCCGCGGCCACGCGGCGAGCAGCCTCGCCTGTGGCGTGTGCCCGAGCCGCGCCAGGACCACGGCGGTGAGCGCGGACAGTACCAGCACGGCCCCGCAGGTGAGGGAGCCGGTGCCGACTCCAGCGGCGCGCCGGAGTTCGTAGCGCAGGGGGCGCAGGGGGCTGGAGGCGGGGCGGACGGAGATGGGGGGCGGGAGGGGGGACAGAGTGTCGAGGTCAGGGGCCGCCTCGGCACGCGCGCGTGAGGGCTTCCCGGCCTGGGGTTGGCGCTTGGCGGATTTCCGGGCACCCGGATTCCGTGCACCCGGGACAGTCGCGCCGGGAGCAGTCGTACCGGCCGCAGGCGTGCTGACGGTGCCGCCGCCCGGGTCCGCGGAGGCCTCCGAGAGGTCGCCCTCCGGCGCCGCGCCTGCGGAACGGGGGTCACCGGCGGTCGCAGGCGCGCCGGACGGAACGACCTCGGCATCACGGCCCGCTCCGTCCGCGGCGCCGGCCGACGTACGGTCGACTCCTGTTCCCCCGGCCGGACTGCCGTTGACGATCTTCGCACGGCCCGGCATGGAGTCGTGGCCGTGGACTCCCCCGACCGAAGGCCGCCCGCCGTCGGCGTCTGTCCCCGCCTCCGGCGCCGAGACCCCGGACACCGCCGGCTTCTGGTCCCCGGACGGGAGACCGGGCACCGTCTGCGCACGCCGCGCGGCCCACCCTTCCGTCGAAGAGCCGGACGCGGCTCGCACCCGCCCCTGTGGCGAGCGCTCCGTTACGGCCTGTTCCCGCCCGGCAGTCACGGCCTCGTCGACCGTGCTCACCTCGTTTCGGGGCCCCGCTTCCGCGCTGCCCCCCAAGTCCCCCACCTCATCGGCGAGTTGGTGGATGAGAATGCCGTGCCGGAAGGCCGTCTCGCCGACGTCGGCGGTCGTACTGCCGTACACGGAAAGGCGATTGCCGCCCTCCCGTACGACCTCGACGGAACGCTGCGCGGTGCGGGCCTCCTTGGTGAGCAGGGCCGCCAGGCGGGCCGCGTGGGGGCTTCGGACGGCCACGCGCGGACGCAGCCGGGTCCGCGCGAACTTCCTGGCCTCCAGGTCGGCGACGAGTCTGCCGCCGTCGAGGGTGACGACCCGGTCGGCCGTGCGCGCGGCCTCCTTGGAGTCGGCCGTCGTGAACAGCACCGTGCCGCCCTGAGCCGCGTGTGCGCGCAGCATGCCGTGCAGCCAGCGCGCCTCGCGGGCCGAGAGACCGTTGGTGGGGTCGTCCAGCACGAGCGTGTGCGGGTCGGGGAGGAGGGCGCAGGCCAGTCCGAGTCTGCGGTCCATGCCGCGTGACAGGGTGCCGAGGCGTTCCCCGCGGAGGCTGACGAGGCCGACCACTTCGAGGACCTCGTCGGCCCGCCGGACGGGAACTCCCGTCGCCGCGCACAGCATGCGCAGATGCCCGCGGACCGAGCGGGCCGGGTGGCCGGGTACGTCACCGAGGAGCACGCCGACTTCCCGGGACGGGTGGGCGATCCGGTGCAGGGGCCGGCCCCTGAAGTAGGTGATGCCGCGGCCCTGTTGCAGTTCGAGCATCAGCCTGAGCGCCGTCGTCTTGCCGGCGCCCGCAGGTCCGAGGAGCGCGGTGACCCGACCGGCGTGTGCCTCGAAGGAGACGTCGTCGACGGCGGGCGGGTGCGCCTTGCGGGGGTTGCTGGTCAGTCCGAAGGCCTGGATCACCTACAGCAAGATAGCGCGCGGTGTCCGGTTTTTCGGGTATCACCTGATCTGTTCTTGGGTGGCGCGCAAGTCGAAGGGGACCTTCATCCGCCATTCGAGGGACCGGACCTCGGTACACCAGGCGCAGTCCCGTTCTCCCCGCAGCCGATCGGCGCAGGCGTCAGACCTCGGGACGGAGCATCGGAGGGTTGAGCAGGGTGGCGCCACCGGCTCGGAAGAGCTGGGCCGGCCGGCCGCCCTGGCGGGTGGTCGTACCGCCCGTCGGAACCAGGAATCCCGGCGTCCCGGTCACCTTGCGGTGGAAGTTGCGTGGATCGAGGGCCACGCCCCACACCGCTTCGTACACCCGGCGCAGCTCTCCGACGGTGAACTCCGGAGGGCAGAACGCGGTGGCCAGCGACGAGTACTCGATCTTGGAACGGGCCCGCTCCACGCCGTCGGCGAGGATCTGGGCGTGGTCGAAGGCGAGCGGTGCCACGGGTTCGCCGTCGCGGCCGTAGCCGCCCTGGTGCAGCAGTTCCTCGACCGGTGCCCAGCGCGCGTTGCTCGCGTCGCCGCCGGCCCGGGGCGCGGGCAGGTCCGGGGCGAGGGCGAGGTGCGCGACGCTGACGACCCGCATCCGGGGGTCCCGCTTCGGGTCGCCGTAGGTGGCGAGCTGTTCCAGGTGGGCGCCGTTGTCCTGGGCCGGAACCGACGGGTCGTGCGCACGCAGCCCGGTCTCCTCGGCCAGCTCACGCGCTGCCGCCTGGGTCAGATCCTCATCAGCCCGTACGAAGCCACCGGGCAGCGCCCAACGCCCCTGGAACGGCGGCTCGCCCCTGCGTACCGCCAGCGCGCACAAGGCATGGCGGCGCACGGTCAGCACGACCAGGTCCACGGTGACGGCGAAGGGCGGAAAGGCTGACGGGTCGTAGGGCATGCGGCGATCATAGTCGTCTGCCTGACGATAAACACTCCCTTCGTCGGCCGCACAGGTGGCGGATCCGCTTCATTCCGGTATGGAGGGCAGCGTGGGCTTCCTTTCGTCCCCAGTGGCATCGTTCGAGGTCACACTCCCAGTCGCAGGTCTTCCGCCGCCTCCTCGACCATGGCGAGTCCGAGCCGGCTGACCCGCACGGCGAAGGGAGCTCCCGCGACACGCAGCCCGGTCAGGCCGATCTCCCCGAGGGGGGCGCTCCGCACCGGGCGCAAGGTGACGGTCCGGGCGGGTGCGTCGGGGCGGATGCCTGCGAGCGCGGTGATTAGCAGGACCGCGGCGGCAGCGGCGGTCGCGGCCGGACGGCAGGCCGCCGGGTGCGGGAGGGGAGCGCTCCCGGCAGAGCGCCGCTCCCCCGCGAACATCTCGGGCAGCCGATGCCCGAAGTACTCCGCTGCGTCCAGCAGCCCCGTGAGCAGACCGCCCGCCTCCTTCTCGTGGCCGGCGGGCGGGGCGCTCCCCCGGCGGAGCCCACTCCGGTCGGACGGTGGCTTCAGGCGGCTCGGGCGGCAGACGCGGCTGAGGGCGCCCCGAACGGCGTCGGTACTGCGGTGCCATGCGCATGGGACGAGGATCGCCCGCCGTTGACGCGGCGCGGCCGCCCTCGTCCTTCCCTGCGTCCTTTCGTGCCCGTTCATGACACATTCCAGCGTGCTCTGGGCAGCCACCCGCACGTCCTGGTGTCGGGCGTCGTCGCTCGCTCGGCGTTCACCCGTCCCCCTCGGGCTCCCGCTGACTCGCCGCCGTGGCGCCACGGGTGGGGCCGTCATCGGCACGCGTGCGCACACCGCCCGGCCTCGCGCCGCCCGGACGGGTCGGCCCGGTGGCCGGAGGTTGAGGGTGGGAGCCGGCCGGCCGCCGCCGTGCGGTTCCCCCTCGAGGTGGCCGGGGACCGTCGTCGCCGCCCTCCCCGGCCCGCGTTCGGCGACGGCGCCGAGGGCCACCGGTCCCCGCAGCCCGCTCGGCATCCCGGCCGTCCGTCCGGGCGGCTGCTGCGGGGTCTGTGACGACCGTGTCCGAAGGTGTGCAGGGGGCAGTTTCGGCTTCCAAGGCCGCCTGCTCCACGCTCTCCGTCTGCACATGCCCCGCGCGTTCCGTGCGCAGGCAGCGGCGGATCGACTCGGGGTCGAGCCCTTCGTTGCAGGCCTGGTGCAGGAGGCGGGCGAAGAGGTAGTCGGGGTCCGCGCCCAGCGCCATCGCGAGGGCCTCCCGTGCCTCCAGCTCGTCGCCGGTGGACCAGGCGACCCAGCCCGCCAGGGTCAGCGGGGCGGCGGCGTGCTCGCCGTACGGCCCGACGCAGCGGCGGGCCAGCGCGCGCCAGAGCCTCAGGGCCGCACCGGCGTCCTCACCCTCCATCCTCGCTGCCGCCCGGTCGCGGGTCGTGCGGTCCTGGAGCCCGAGGATCAGGGTCGCCGCCTCGTCGTGGCCGAGCAGTTCGTCGTCGCGAAGGTCGGACGGGTGCGCACCGGGCACCGGCGGTGCCGCGGCGAACCTGCGGATGATCCGCTCGGCCAGGCCGAGGGTCTCCTCAGCCACACCCTGGCGGGCCGCGTCGTCCAGGATGCGGGGCACCAGGGCCATGCCGGCCGCGTCCAGGGCGACCTCCTGCTCGAGGGCCGCACTGGTCTCCCAGGGCTGCAGCCTGGCCCGCAACTCACGGAGCGTGCCTCGCACCTGGATCCCCGCGTAGGTGGCCGCGGCGGCCAGCACCGACGTGCCCGGCAGGCCCATCGGTGTTCCGTCGTCGGGGCAGCAGCCCTGGATCGGGCAGCAGTAGGACCAGAAACGGCCGTCCGAGATGCACAGGGCCTCGATCACCGGCACGTCGAGGGTGCCGCACTCCGTGCGCAGCAGACCGATGAGCGGTTCGAGCCGGAGCATGACGTCCCGGCCCGTCTCGCCCCGGCCGGGTTCCTGGCAGACATAGGCGACCATCTGCTCGGGCCGGGCGCCGCGTCGCTCGCTGCCGGTCACCAGCCCCTGGGCCAGCTGTCGTACGGCCGCCTCCCAGTCCTCCGTGCCCAGGGGGATGCCCAGCCGGGCCCGCCCGCCGAACCGGCCGCGGCCTTCCCGGTCGTGCAGGGCGACCAGCACGATGCTGTCCTCGGGTCGGTAGCCGAGCAGGTAGGGCAGGGCGTCGGCCAGCTCGGCCGGGGTCCGCAGAGTGACCTGGGGGTCGTGCGCGGACCGCTCGTCCAGTGGCCCTCGGCCCATGAAATCGCCGTTTTCGAGGGGTCCGGTCGTTTCGCCGTGATTCGTCATGCCCAGACGATCTCGCGGAGCTTGAGATTCCGCTTGAGCCTGTGGATAACTCGAATCAGGGACACGACAAGACCGGGAGCCGTCGTCGGGTTTCCCCCACAGCGGCACCGCCGCGGGCGTTCCGCTCCAGCCACGCCCGCCCGATTGTCAGTCCCGTCCTGTTGTATGGGACGCATGGAGCACACGAGCAACGCGGATCTCCGGGCGCAGGCGGACGCCGTCCTCGCCCGGCTCGTCGGGGACGCCACGGGCGCGGCCCGGCTGCGCGAGGATCAGTGGCGGGCGATCGAGGCGCTGGTCGCCGACCGGCGCCGGGCCCTGGTCGTGCAGCGAACGGGGTGGGGCAAGTCCGCGGTGTACTTCGTGGCGACCTCGCTGCTGCGGGCCAGAGGCAGCGGACCCACGGTGATCGTCTCGCCGCTGCTCGCGCTCATGCGCAATCAGGTGGACGCCGCGGCCCGCGCCGGCATCCACGCCCGGACCATCAACTCCGCCAACACGGAGGACTGGGAGGCCGTCCAGAGCGAGATCGCGGCCGGAGAGGTCGACGTGCTGCTCGTCAGCCCGGAGCGCCTGAACAACCCCGACTTCCGCGACCAGGTCCTGCCCAAGCTCTCCGCGGCGACCGGACTGCTCGTCGTGGACGAGGCCCACTGCATCTCCGACTGGGGCCACGACTTCCGCCCGGACTACCGCCGGCTGCGCACCATGCTCGGCGACCTCCCGCCCGGAGTCCCGGTGCTGGCGACCACCGCCACGGCCAACGCGCGCGTGACCACCGACGTCGCCGAGCAGCTCGGCACCGGCGGTGCCTCGGACGCCCTGGTGCTGCGCGGCCCGCTGGACCGGGAGAGCCTGAGCCTCGGCGTGCTGCGGCTGC
Organism: Streptomyces sp. NPDC007905; assembly: GCF_042959345.1. Taxonomy (NCBI): domain Bacteria; kingdom Bacillati; phylum Actinomycetota; class Actinomycetes; order Kitasatosporales; family Streptomycetaceae; genus Streptomyces; species Streptomyces sp. NPDC007905. Next base: position 439,563 of record NZ_JBIBKS010000003.1, read on the forward strand.
CCGACGCCGCGCACCGGATGGCCTGGCTCGCCGACCATCTCGACGACCTGCCGGGCTCCGGCATCGTCTACACCCTCACCGTGGCCGCCGCCGAGGAGGTCACCGCCTTCCTCCGGCAGCGCGGGCACGCCGTCGCCTCGTACACGGGCAAGACGGAGAACGCCGACCGGCAGCAGGCCGAGGACGATCTGCTCGCCAACCGGGTCAAGGCCCTGATCGCCACCTCCGCGCTCGGTATGGGCTTCGACAAGCCGGACCTGGGCTTCGTCGTGCACCTCGGTTCGCCGTCCTCGCCCATCGCGTACTACCAGCAGGTCGGCCGCGCAGGCCGTGGCGTCGAGCACGCCGAGGTACTGCTGCTGCCCGGCAAGGAGGACGAGGCGATCTGGGAGTACTTCGCCTCGCTCGCCTTCCCCTCCGAGGACCTGGTGCGCCGCACCCTGGACGTCCTCGCCCGGGCGGACCGCCCGCTGTCGCTGCCGGCGCTGGAGCCCCTGGTGGAGCTGCGTCGCTCCCGGCTGGAGACGATGCTGAAGGTCCTGGACGTGGACGGAGCGGTCAAGCGCGTCAAGGGCGGCTGGATCGCGACCGGACAGCCATGGTCGTACGACGCCGAGCGGTACGCCTGGGTGGCCCGCCAGCGCAAGGCCGAGCAACAGGCGATGCGCGAGTACGCGTCCGCCACGGACTGCCGGATGGAGTTCCTCCAGCACCAGTTGGACGACGACGGTGCCAAGCCCTGCGGCCGCTGCGACAACTGTGCGGGGCCGCGCTTCACCGCCGACACGACCACGGCGGCACTGGACGCCGCCCGTGTCGACCTGGGCCGTGCCGGGGTCGAGGTGGAGCCCCGCCGCATGTGGCCGACCGGCCTCCCGACGATCGGCATCGACCTCAAGGGACGCATTCCGGTCGGCGAACTGGCCTCCCCCGGGCGGGCTCTGGGCCGGTTGTCGGACATCGGCTGGGGCAACCGGCTGCGGCCCCTTGTCGCGCCCCAGGCTCCGGACGCGCCCGTACCGGACGACGTGGCGCGAGCCGTGGTGGACGTGCTCGCCGACTGGGCCAAGGGTCCCGGCGGCTGGGCCTCCACAGTGGCCGATCCCCAGCCAAGGCCCGTGGGTGTAGTCACCGTCGCCTCGCGCACCCGGCCGACGCTGATCCACTCCCTGGGCGCCCGTATCGCCGAGATTGGCCGACTGCCGCTGCTCGGCTCGCTGGAGTACGCCGGTGACGCGCCACGGGTGCCGCGGAGCAACAGCGCCCAGCGTCTCAAGGCCCTCGACGGCGCGTTGACGGTGCCGCCCGCCCTCACCTCGGCGCTCGCCGAGGCCCGCGGGCCGATCCTGCTCGTGGACGACTTCACGGAGACGGGATGGACGCTCGCGGTCGCCGCGCGCCTGCTCAGACGGGCCGGCGCCGACGCGGTGCTGCCCCTGGTGCTGGCCGTGCAGGGCTGACCGTCCACTGCGCGCGGTGCGCGGGCGCCGGCCAGGGCGCATGAACGTGCCGTGGCCGAACGCCCAGGGGTCATCGGCGGCCCTTGTGGGTAGGGATATAAGCCACGCACCACCAGATAGCAGTCGGTGGCCCCAATTGCTCGTTGCCGCATCCAAGTTCGACAGGAAGAATTGAAGTCCGCTCCCCGCACGGTTCGTCCGTGATCCGGTTGGGCTTTGCTGCGGTGCGCGCTCCCCCGAATCCGACCTCGCCCGCAGTGTGGGCGCGTAGCCGAAGGGAGGAACGTGACCTTCGGATTCGCCTCGTCCTCGGCGGCCTCGTTGTCGACGCCCGCGTCCGCCGCTTCCGCCAGTCGCCTGCTCGAGCCCGCGGAGTGGGCAACCGCCGGAATCCCCCTGCTGCGCAACCCCCGTGAGGTCGTCAGCGGGCTGCACGCCCGCCATCGCCCCGAGCCGTCGATGGCGGTCGTGGCCGTCCTGGATCCCGACGAACGGCTGTGCGCCAGCGCCTCGTTCACAAAGCGTCCGGTGCCGGCCGACGGCTGGATGTTCCGCAACACGCTGCTCGCCCAGCTGCGCCGGGTCATTCCGCACGACCTGCGTCGCCGCACCCCGGTGCGCACCGCCGTGCTGCTCTACTGCCGCGAGGGCGACGCGCGTTGGACCGAGGAGGACGGCGCCTGGATGTGGGGGCTGCGCGACGCCTGCACCCTGCACGGGCTGCGCTGCGGGGCCTACATCACGCTGACCGGGGACGGCTGGCACGTGCTCGGCGAGGGGCGCGGCGGGCGCCGGCCGAACGCCCACTCGGAGCCGGAACCCTTCGCCCTGTCGGAAGGCCCGTCCCTCGCTCCCCGCAGCGGCGGCCCGGTCTCCGAGGTCCTGCGCCGGGCAGCCGCTCGCTGAGGGCTCGGCTCAGGGGTTTCGGGGACGACCCCGGCACGATCTGCGCGGTGAACCTGTGCCACCGGCCGGGACGCTTGTGCGGGAAGTCCCCGGATGCGGCGCCGCGTACCAGTCACGCGACACCAGCGCTCGCACGCGGCACGCAACGGCCGGTACGACACCCGGACACGGGCCTTCGTGCGCGGCCCCGCCCGGCGCGGCTCACCGCCCACGCAGACGGCCGCGGGCACGCTCCGGGCTTACGGCACTGATGACGCCACTTGAACTCGTGCTCCGCAGGACGCCGTCCGCCAGGCTCCCGACGCCTGCCAGACGGCCGTTCCACAAGGAGGAACGGCCACTGCCAGCCATCCGGGCATACCGAAAGCCGCACGGTGCGGCTGCCCTCGGCGCCTCCCCTTCGTCACCTCGACGTCGGGAGCGGAACGTGACTCAGACGCCCGCGCCCAGCACCGAGTTGATCTGCTGCGGGTCGCCGCAGACGATCAGCAGCGCACCGGCCCGGGAGTGAGCCAGCGAGAGTGCGGTGGCGGCAGCGGCGGCAGGGCCTCCGTTGACGGCCACGACAACCACGGGGCGCGACGCGGCACGAGAGGCGACGGCGGCGTCCGCATAGAAGACGTCGTCACCGGTGTCATGCTGCGCCCAGTAGGAGGCTTCGCCGAAGGAGAGCTCGTGCTCGGCCCACGGGTGCTGGGCACCGGTGGTGATCACCAGCACCTCTCCGGGGGCACGGCCCGAGTCCAGGAGCAGATCCACCGACTCCTCGGCGGCATCGAGGGCACCCTCGGCCGAGGCCGGGATCAGCTGGATCTGCGGGGTCGCCGCCGTGGCGGCGGGAGCGGCCGGGCCCGACGGGCCTGGCTTGGACGGAGCCACGTCACGCGGCATGCGCTGCACCGGCGGCGTGGGCCGCAGGGGGCCGGGACGACCGGGGCGGGACGGAGCCGCGGGACGGGGGCCGGGTACGGGGCGGGGGGTCGGCGCGGTACGGCCACTGGCCGGCGTGGCGCGGGGACCCTGGGCACTCTCGTGAATCTGAGGCTCCTCGGGAATGAGAGGCATGAGCTGATATTTATCAAACGTTGGCGCGGTACGGATGACCGGGTGGCACATCAGTGCGAGCGGAACCGTCAGAAATCGAAGCCGAGCTGCCCCTCGATTTCCGGAACGCTTCCGTCCACCCAGCTGCGGACCTTCTTGAGGTGCCGCCACTGGGGCAGCGCATCAAGATACGCCCACGACAAGCGGTGGTACGGGGTGGGCCCCCGCTCCGCCAGTGCGGCCTTGTGCACGGGTGACGGATACCCGGCGTTGTCCGCAAATCCGAAGTCTGCATGGTCGAGACCCAGTTCGGCCATCATTTTGTCGCGCTGAACCTTGGCGATCACCGACGCCGCCGCAACGGCCACGCACGACTGGTCACCCTTGATCACCGTGCGCACCTTCCACGGGGCACCGAGGTAGTCGTGCTTCCCGTCGAGGATCACGGCGTCGGGGCGCACCGGCAGGGCGTCCAAGGCACGGACGGCGGCGAGCCGCAGCGCGGCGGTCATCCCCCGGTCGTCGATCTCCTCGGGGGAAGCATGCCCCAGGGCATAGGCGGTCACCCACGACCGCAGTATGTCGGCCAGTTCCGTACGGCGCTTGATGGTCAGCAGCTTGGAGTCGGTCAGACCCATGGGCGGCCGGCGAAGCCCGGTGATCGCCGCGCAGACGGTGACGGGTCCGGCCCAGGCGCCCCGCCCCACCTCGTCGACACCGGCAATGACCTTCGCTCCGGTCGTGGCGCGCAAGGAGCGCTCGACGGTGTGGGTGGGCGGTTCGTACGGCATGGCGCCCTTAGGGTACGCCGCCGGGATCCTCGAGCGACACCCCGGTTCCCCGGACAGCGCCGAGGTCACCGGCGGACGGGATCAGGCGCCGTGCGGCCGCAGCAGCGGAAGCATCAGATGGTCAACCATCTCCTCGAGATCGCGATCACTCCATTCGCTGCCGCGCATCTTCGATCAGTACGTCATCATTGCTGGAATGGCGTCGCAGACGTAGCCGTTGGCCGTGTCGGACCACACCTCTCCTCGTCGTATTCCACGGGTGATGACCTCCCGCAGCAGCTTGATGGTCGGCTCCACGACATCCTCGAAGATCACGCCATGGAAGCGCTCCACCTGGGCCAGATCGCATTCGTGAATCACGGCACGCAACGCGAAACCCGGGCGCGAGTACACGGCGTCCCGTGCGCGACGACACAGGGCCCGCAGGTCCTCGCGGACACTGCCGAGGTCGGGCACCCCATCGATGCGGGGCAGCCCGGCCTCGAGCGCGTCGGCGACCAGGTCCTCTTTGGGGGGCCGGCGACGGTAGACCGCGGCCTTACCGGTCTGACCGCCGGCCGCGACACCCTCCATCGTCAGGCCGTTCCAGCCGACCGTGCCGAGCTGCTCCAGAGCGGCGTCCAGGATCGCGCGCTCGAACACCGCACCGTACCGCGCCGACGAGGGGAAGCCGTCCGAGCAGGGGCGGCCGTCCGGCGCGAGGTAACCATCTGTGTTTCTCCAGCTTGCAAGGGGAAGCGGGGGTTCCGGGGCGAGGGTGCGCCACAACGCGCTCAAGTTCAGCACCACAGACCTCACTTGGCCGGTCAGCGCCTACACACTCACCATCGGCGGTCTGCTGCTCCTCACCTTCGGCGGTCTGCTGCTCCTAGGCGCGCGGGCCGGTGACATCCTCGGCCGACGCCGGGTGTTCATCACCGGCATCCTGCTGTTCACCTTCGCCTCGCTGCTGGGCGGCCGCGCCCAGGAACCCTGGCAGCTGCTGGCCGCACGCGCCCTGCAGGGCGTGGGCGGAGCGATCGCATCGCCCACATCGCTCGCGTTGATCACCACCACCTTCCCCGAAGGTCCCGAACGCAACCGGGTGTTCGGCGTGTTCGCCGCCGTGTCGGCGGGCGGCGGTGCCATCGGGCTGCTCGCGGGCGGCATGCTGACCGACTGGCTCGACTGGCGGTGGGTGCTGCTCGTCAACGTGCCCATCGGTCTGCTGATCGCCTCGCTCACGCCGCTGTACATCAGCGAGTCCGAGCGGCACCCGGGTCGGTTCGACATCGCGGGTGCGCTGACGTCGACGGCGGGCACGGCCTCGCTGGTGTACGGGTTCATCCGTGCCTCGGAGGACGGCTGGCGGGACGGGCTCACCCTCGGCTCGTTGGGCGCGGCCGTGGTGCTTTTGCCGGCCTTCGTCTTCACCGAACTGCGGGCGAAGGAACCGATCATCCCGCTCAGGATGTTCGCCGACCGCAACCGCTCGGGTACGTTCGTGATCATGCTTTCCTGGCAGCGGCGATGTTCGGCATGTTCTTCTACATCGTGCTGTTCGTCCAGAACGTGCTCGGCTGCAGCCCCATCAAGGCCGGCTTGGCCTTCCTCCCGGTGACGGTCGTGATCGCGGTCGGCGGGGGGGTGTCGCAGCGGTTCCTGCCCACGCTCGGCCCCAAGCCGTTCATGATGGCCGGTTCGACGCTCGTGGCGACCGGGCTGGTCTGGCAGACCTTCATCAGCCCCGACAGCTCCTACGTCGGCGGAGCGCTGGGCCCGATGCTGGTGTTCGGCATCGGCATGGGCCTGAACTTCGTGACGGCCACCGTCACGGCAGTCGCCGGGGTCGCCCAGCACGAGGCGGGTGCCGCCTCGGGGCTGCTCAACGCCACACAGCAGGTGGGCGGTTCGCTGAGCCTGTCCATTCTGACCACCGTGTTCGGCTCCGCGAGCACGGACGAGGCGAAGAAGCAGCTGCCGAGGTTCCTCGCGCGGGGTAGGCCGGAGCAGAAGGCGCAGTTCGCCAAGACGCACCAGCTGCCCGCGCCCTGGGGGCGCGATGTGCTCGCCCACGGCATCTCGGTCGCCTTCGTACCGGCCGCCGCGATGGCGGTACTCGCGTTCCTCACCGTCTGACTGGTGATCAAGATCCGTAAGAGCGACCTCGAAGCCCTCGCGGGCACGGCGGGCCCGGGGGTCGGCTGATCCGACCGGGGCGGCGAAGAGTCGCGGCCGGCCGGACCACTGCCGAAGGGCAGACGGCACACGCCCGGGGCCGGCCGGCCGCGCCGCCGTGACGAGCATGGCGACGACCACGGCCAAGGGGAGCAACGGCACGACCAACACGACCAGCACAGCGACAACGACCGACACCGCCCACACCCCCTGCACCCCTTGTCCGCGTCTGCCCGAACGAGCCCTGATGCGACTCGAGACGGACGACGGATACCCGGACAACGGGCGGCCGTCACACAGAGTTCCCGACGAGCACGGAGAGTTTCCCACCGAACCGCCACCGTGCTGCGGTGAATCCTCACCACAGCTCAGGCCCCACGCCGGACCTGGGCCGAGGAGACCCTCAGTGGCCTGTGGGCACCCAGTCCGGCAGCGCCTCGGTCCGCTCCACCCAGTCCGCGGGCGGCTGCCCCGCCTTGCCGGACGCGAGCACACCTCCCACGATCGCGCAGTTCGTGTCCACGTCCCCGCCGGCCTGCGCGGTCGTCCAGAACGCCGTGTCGAAATCGGCGAGGGAGCGCGCGGCCGACCACAGAGCGAAGGGGACGGTGTCGTGGGCGCTCGTACGGCGTCCGCAGCCGAGGACGGCCGCGACCGTGCCCGCGTCGCCGTAGTCGAGCATGTCCCGGGCACGGCGCAGTCCGGCACCGACGGCGCTCTTCGGCACGAGGGCGATGACGCCGTCGAGCAGCGCCTCCGGACTGGGCGGACCGTCCGGCGCGGCGGCCAGCGCTGCGGCCGCGGCGACGGCCATCGCACCCACCACGGCCTCACGGTGCTGGTGCGTGGGGTACGCCGAGATCTCCGCCTGATGGGTGGCCTGCTCCGGATCGTCCGCGTACCAGGCGCCCAGGGGCGCGATGCGCATCGCCGCACCGTTGCCCCAGGAGCCCTGTCCGTTGAAGAGGCCCGCGGCCAGCTCGCGCCAGTCCTGCCCCTCCCGGACGAGGCGGAGCAACCGGTTGACCGCTGGGCCGTAACCCCGGTCGAAGTCGTGGTGCTCGGCGAAGGAGCGGGCCAGCGCGTCCTGGTCCAGGCGCTGGTGGGCGGCCAGGACGGCCACCACCGAGCAGGCCATCTCCGTGTCGTCCGTCCACTGCCAGGAGCCCGTGGGCAGCTCGCGGCGCTTGAGCAGGGGGTAGTTCACCGGAACGAAGAACTGCGAGCCCAGCGCGTCCCCCACCGCAAGTCCGCGCAGGCTGGCCAGGGCGCGGTCCAGGCGCCCGAGAGAAGAGGTGTCAGCGGTCATCGCCCTGCCACTCTATCCCGCTGACCCAGTGCGGCACCGGATCCCGCCAGCGCTCGAAGGGCCGGTCGAGGGTGTACTTGCCGTCCTCCCCGAGAACGAGCATCCGCATCTCGGCGTTCCCGGGGTTGGACAGCGACTCGAATTCCGAGACCGTCCAGTGGAACCAGCGCATGCAGAACAGCCGCATCGCGAGTCCGTGCGTCACCAGGAGCACGTTCGGCGGATGGTCCGGGGCCTCGAAGCTGCGGAACAGGCTCTCCAGGAAGCCGCCGACCCGGTCGTACACGTCGGCGCCGGACTCCCCCTGCGGGAACCGGAAAAAGAAGTGGCCGTAGGCGTCCCGGTACGCCTTCTGCAGGCGCACGTCGTCGCGGTCCTGCCAGTTCCCCCAGTCCTGCTCGCGCAGCCTGGGCTCCTCCCGTACGCGTATCAGGTCGGGGTCGAGGTGGAAGGCGCGCAGGGTCTCGTGCGTACGGCGGTATGGGGACACGTACACGCTCACGCGCTCCCGGCCGAAGACTTCCCGGAGTTTCTTTCCGGTCTCCTCGGCCTGCCGCCAGCCACGTTCGGTCAGCGCGAGAGCGTGGTCGGGCTCCCGCTCGTAGACGGAGTCATCAACATTGCCCGTTGACTCGCCGTGCCGGACAAGGACGATGCGCCGTGGTCGTGCCATGCCAAAACCCTAGTTCGATCGGGGGACGGTCGAGCACTCCGGCGGGCTCCATACGGCGTAGGTCACACGAATCCCGCACGGTGAAGCGCTCTCTGGCAGGAGATCCGAGCGTTGGGTTTTCCAACTGTCCTGGCCGCCCGGCGTCCGCGCCGCCCTCAGACCGTCCAGGAGGGCTCCAGTTCCACGATGTCACCCGAGAGAGCCGCGATGTCCGCCTCCGTCTGGGCGCGCAGGGCGAGGCGCTCCACCCGCTCGGTGCGGTACTTGCCGTGCTCGGCCGCCGCCCGCCACATGGACAGGACCAGGAACTCATGCTCGGGCGCCTCGGCGAACATGCCCCGGATCATGCCGGGCGAGCCGGCCATCGCGGGGTTCCAGACCTTTTCCTGCATGAGGGTGAAGTGCTCGACGCGGTCCTCGTGGACCCGGCAGAGGGCCACGCGGATCAGGTCCGTGTCGGTGAACCGCGGCTCGAAGCCGGTCTTCACGTCGAAGCGGTACTCGAACAGCTTGACCTGGGCGTCCTTGAACGTGCCGGACTGGGCGGCCGCCAGACGGTCGTGGGAACGGGCCATGAAGGAGTCGTAGAAGGCGCGGCTCTCCCAGAAGGCGAAGACGTGCGCCACCCCGGGCCGCTGCCGGCTCCAGCCTCCGCCCTGTCCCCGAAAACCCGGCTCCCCCGGAAGCCCCGCCCATTTCCGCTGCCCCCGCTCGAAGCCGCGGCGGTCCACCACGGTGCAGCGAATCCACTTGACCAGCACCGCGCCATCGTAAGGCCACCGGGCGTGGCGTCGGTCACGCTCCGGCGGAGATCGCCCGCGCATGCGCCCTCGCGCACGTGGCACGATGAAGCAAGGAGCCTTGACTCCAGGGGAGTTGGGGAAGAGAGATCTTCAGGGGGGAAGGGGAGCCCGGTGACTCGCTTCAGCAAGGGAATCCGCAAGGTCGAGGTCGCGCTCAAGTGGGACCCCAGTCCGACGGGTCAGCCGCCCACCGATCTCGACATCGTCGCCGCGACCTTCGTCTCGGGCGACCCGTACGGGTGGCCGGCCTATCTGGTGCACTTCGACAGCCGCTCGCCGGACGGCACGATCTTCCTCAACCGCGACAGCACGGACGGCAGGGGCTTCGGCTGGGACGAGGTCATGACGCTCGAACTCGACCGGCTCGACGGCAGGTACGCGCGCGTGGTGGTCGGAGTCGTCATCCAGCAGGGCCCCGGCGGCAAGACCTTCGTCAACGTGCTCAATCCGGCCATGCGCATCCGTGAGGGCTACGCCGTGCTCGCCGAGGACGACTTCGGCTCGGTCCTCGGCGCCACGGCGGCCACGATCGCGGAGTTCGTGCGGGACGAGTCCGGCGGGTGGACCTTCCATGCCGGTGTCCACGGCTTCGACGACGATCCGTCCACCTTCACCCGGGTCATGGGCAGGGCGCACCCGTCCTGACGCTCAGGCCGTGTAGGGGGCCACGATCGCGAGTGTCCGCGCCAGTTCCTCCAGGACGGCCTCGCGGTGTGTGAGGGAGCACGGAGGCTCGTCCGTGTTGCGCCTGCTCAGCCCACGGTGGGCCAGGACGTGGAGCATCCGCAGCGTGCGCATGGTGTTGGAGGCCCAGGCGGGCACCGCGCCGGGCTCGCCGGTCCGGAACGCCTCGGCGACCGGTGACAGCCAACGCACCGAGTCGGCCTCGCGGAGGTCCGGGTGGCTGAGGATCTGCGCGAGCGCGTAGGCGAGGCGGTCGTCCTCCTGGGCGTCGAAGAGGTGCTCGGTCGGCGCCAGCAGCCGGGCCGTGGCCAACTGGGCGCGTGGCTGGGGTGGCTGGCCGGAATGCCGCGCGAGCACCGCCAGGAGGTCCGCTCCATGGGCCACGGCGTGCCACCCAGCCCAGGACCGGGTCGTGGCCTCGCAGATCCATTACCGCGGGGTACCACTCCGCGAAGGCGTGCCACCACTGCGGCTGCCAGTCGCCGGCCTCCACGATCCGGGCGAGGACGAGCGGCGCGAAGCTGCGGGCCTGCACGGCCGGATCCTTCAGATGAAGGGTCATACGGTCACCGAGCCGACCGCGCTCGTCGGGGTGGAGCGCCGGTGTCCAGCGGAGGGCCGCGAGGTACGCGCCGTCGTCGCGCACCGCGGGGTCGGGTGAACGAAGATCGTCGGACAAGGCGTCGAGGGCCACCTCCCCGGTCCGCCTCCGAGAGGTCGCGGATGTCGGTGTCGTACCTGAACGTCATGGGTAAGGGGCGCCGGCAGTGGCCGGCGCCCCTTACTTCAGGTTCCGCGTGTCGTCAGCTGCAGCCGCTGGTCGAGCCGCAGCCCTCGCAGATGTAGCAGGAACCGGCCCGCTGCATCTTCGTACCGCAGGAGAAGCAGAGCGGGGCGTCGGCCTGGATGCCCAGTTGCATCTCCACCAGCTCGGCGCTGGTGTGCGCCTGCTTCGGGTCGGGCTTGGCCACCTCGGCCTCCGCCTTCGGGGTGGCGACGGCCTTCAGCTCCTGGGCGCGCGGCGCCGACTGGGCCAGGCCCTCGACGTCGACCTCGTCCTCGGACGGCTCGTAGGAACCGGTCTCCAGGTGGCGCTGGCGCTCCTCGGCGGAGTGGATACCGAGGGCGGACCGGGTCTCGAAGGGCAGGAAGTCCAGAGCCAGGCGGCGGAAGATGTAGTCGACGATCGACTGCGCCATCCGCACGTCCGGGTCGTCCGTCATGCCGGCCGGCTCGAAGCGCATGTTGGTGAACTTCGAGACGTACGTCTCCAGGGGCACGCCGTACTGGAGGCCGACGGAGACCGCGATGGAGAAGGCGTCCATCATGCCCGCGAGGGTCGAGCCCTGCTTGGACATCTTCAGGAAGACCTCGCCGAGGCCGTCGTCCGGGTAGGAGTTGGCGGTCATGTAGCCCTCGGCGCCGCCGACGGTGAAGGACGTGGTGATACCGGGACGGCCCTTCGGGAGGCGCTTGCGGACCGGACGGTACTCGACCACCTTCTCGACCGCGGTACGGATCGTGTCCTCGGCCTTCTCGGTGATCTCGGCCTTCTCGTCCTTCTTCTTGGCGGAGAGCGGCTGTCCGACCTTGCAGTTGTCGCGGTAGATGGCGAGCGCCTTGACGCCCAGCTTCCACGCCTCGTAGTAGATCTCCTCGACCTCCTCGACGGTCGCCGTCTCCGGCATGTTGACCGTCTTGGAGATGGCACCGGAGATCCAGGGCTGGATCGCGGCCATCATGCGGACGTGGCCCATCGGGGAGATGGCGCGCTCGCCCATGGCGCAGTCGAACACCTCGTAGTGCTCGTGCTTGAGGCCGGGGGCGTCGATCACGTTGCCGTTCTCGGCGATGTGGGCGACGATCGCCTCGATCTGCTCCTCCTGGTAGCCCAGGCGGCGCAGGGCCTGCGGGACGGTGCCGTTCACGATCTGCATCGAGCCGCCGCCGACCAGCTTCTTGAACTTCACCAGCGCGAGGTCGGGCTCGACACCGGTGGTGTCGCAGGACATCGCCAGGCCGATGGTGCCGGTCGGGGCGAGAACGGACGCCTGTGAGTTACGGAAACCGTTCTGCTCACCGAGGCGCAGCACGTCCTGCCAGGCCTCGGTGGCGGCCGCCCACACCGGGGTGTCCAGGTCGTCCATGCGGACGGCCGTGCCGTTGGCGTCGGAGTGCTGCTTCATGACGCGCTTGTGGCCGTCGGCGTTGCGGGCGTAACCGTCGTACGGGCCGACGACCGCGGCCAGCTCGGCGGAGCGGCGGTAGGCCGTACCCGTCATCAGGGAGGTGATGGCGCCGGCCAGGGCGCGGCCGCCGTTGGAGTCGTACGCGTGGCCGGTCGCCATCAGCAGGGCGCCGAGGTTGGCGTAGCCGATGCCGAGCTGACGGAACGCGCGCGTGTTCTCGCCGATCTTCTGGGTCGGGAAGTCCGCGAAGCAGATCGAGATGTCCATCGCGGTGATGACCAGCTCGACGACCTTCTGGAAGCGCTCGGTCTCGAAGGACTGGGTGCCCTTGCCGTCGTCCTTGAGGAACTTCATCAGGTTCAGCGAAGCCAGGTTGCAGGACGTGTTGTCCAGGTGCATGTACTCGCTGCACGGGTTCGACGCGGTGATCCGGCCGGACTCGGGGCAGGTGTGCCAGTTGTTGATGGTGTCGTCGTACTGGATGCCCGGGTCGGCGCAGGCCCACGCGGCCTCGGCGATCTTGCGGAAGAGCGTCTTGGCGTCGACCTCCTCGATGACCTCACCCGTCATGCGGGAGCGCAGCCCGAACTGTCCGCCCCCTTCGACCGCCTTCATGAACTCGTCGTTCACACGGACCGAGTTGTTGGCGTTCTGGTACTGGACGGAGGTGATGTCGTCGCCACCCAGGTCCATGTCGAAGCCCGCGTCGCGCAGGACGCGGATCTTCTCCTCTTCCTTGACCTTGGTCTCGATGAAGTCCTCGATGTCGGGGTGGTCGACGTCGAGCACGACCATCTTGGCGGCACGGCGGGTGGCACCACCGGACTTGATGGTGCCGGCGGAGGCGTCGGCGCCGCGCATGAAGGAGACCGGACCGGAGGCGTTGCCGCCGGAGGAGAGCAGCTCCTTGGAGGAGCGGATGCGGGAGAGGTTCAGGCCGGCACCGGAGCCGCCCTTGAAGATCATGCCCTCTTCCTTGTACCAGTCGAGGATCGACTCCATGGAGTCGTCGACGGACAGGATGAAACAGGCGGAGACCTGCTGGGGCTGCGGGGTACCGACGTTGAACCACACGGGGCTGTTGAAGCTGAAGATCTGGTGCAGGAGGGCGTACGCCAGCTCGTGCTCGAAGATCTCGGCGTCGGCGGGCGAGGCGAAGTACTTGTAGTCCTCCCCGGCCTTCCGGTACGTCTTCACGATGCGGTCGATCAGCTGCTTGAGGCTGACCTCGCGCTGCGGGGTGCCGACGGCACCGCGGAAGTACTTGCTGGTGACGATGTTGACCGCGTTCACCGACCAGGAGTCGGGGAACTCGACGCCACGCTGCTCGAAGTTGACCGAGCCGTCGCGCCAGTTGGTCATGACGACGTCACGGCGCTCCCAGGTCACCTCGTCGTACGGGTGCACGCCGGGGGTGGTGTGGATGCGCTCGATGCGCAGTCCCTTGCCGGCCTTGGCGCCCTTCGCTCGGGAACCTCGTGCCGGACCGCTCGCCGTCTCTGTCATGCCGCCTCCCTGTACGGGCAAAAACGCCCTGAAGTGCCACGATGTTCCCGTAGCACGGTGTTCTGTCTTGTGTCGCGGGCACCCTCACGCTGCCGCCCGCAACAGGTCTTGGTCGCCGCCTCCCGGCCGGAACCCGGGTCTCCGTCCGGTTTCCGGGCCGCCGGTCAGTCGGCGGCGTGGACGGGCATGGGGACCTGAGTGGTCCCTCCGCACCCGTGATCGTCTTCCTGGCTCCCCGCTGCCGCGTCTTCGTCGTCCGTGGCGGGGTCCCGCGTCGCTTCCCTCAGCTCCGCGATGGCGGCCTCGAAGTCCTCGAGCGAGTCGAACGCCCGGTATACGGAGGCGAATCGCAGAAAGGCGACGAGGTCGAGCTCCTGCAAGGGGCCGAGTATGGCCAGACCCACGTCGTGGGTGGTCAGCTCGGCGCTTCCGGTGGCCCGCACCGCCTCCTCGACCCGCTGGCCGAGCTGGGCGAGGGCGTCCTCGGTGACAGGCCGCCCCTGGCATGCCTTGCGCACGCCGTTGATGACCTTGGTACGGCTGAAAGGCTCAGTGACTCCGGACCGCTTGACCACCATCAGCGAGCACGTCTCCACGGTCGTGAAACGACGGGAGCAGTCGGGGCACTGGCGGCGCCTGCGGATCGACGTGCCGTCGTCGGTCGTACGACTGTCGACCACACGGCTGTCGGGGTGCCTGCAGAAGGGGCAGTGCATGATCTCCAACCCTCCTCACAGCAGACTCAATAGCCTCGCTGGGCCACATGGGCCCCTCGAAGCAGCCCTAAGCATAGGCGATCGCCGAGGCCCGGAAGACCCGGGGGGCACCGTCAAACACAACTTGTGGGCCGCTGTAGCCATCCAACCACTAGATGTGGGGATTGGCTCATACACCGAGGCAGACTCGCGTGTCGCCGTGGCCGGACAGGCCCCGCTCACCTGGGAATACCCGGTGGAACACGCGGGCGCACAGCCGTACCGCCGGGGCACGTGCGGAGATAGCGTGGGCGCCGCACGGAGGACGCGTAGAACTCCGGCACGGAAGGGACCCGCATCCCGGTTGACGGGGTTCCGGATGGCAGACTGGGGAACAACCCACGAGGTGATCCACCCCGGCGGTGAAGAGTACAACAATGGGCGCTTTTGTCCGCCAGAGGTCGCGTTAGCCATACACCCGGACACACGATCACGTCAGGTGAATCGCACTTTTTCACTCGAACGTGTGTTTGGCGCAACCTTTCGAAAGCAACTACCGTTGTGCAGCAGGGAGACCATCGAGAGGGGCCGACGTGACCACCACCGCAGACAGTGCCACCATCACTGCCCAGGACCGCTCCCAGGGCCGAGTCGAGCCGGTACATGCGATGAACGAAGCCACGAATCCCGAGGGGCACAAGCGCTCCCTGCCGGGCCGACCTCCAGGCATCCGGGCGGACAGCTCCGGACTCACCGACCGGCAGCGCCGGGTGATCGAGGTCATCAGGGACTCCGTGCAGCGGCGCGGCTACCCGCCGTCGATGCGTGAGATCGGCCAGGCCGTCGGCCTCTCCAGCACGTCCTCGGTCGCGCACCAGCTCATGGCGCTGGAGCGCAAGGGCTTCCTGCGCCGTGACCCGCACCGCCCGCGCGCGTACGAGGTGCGCGGTTCCGACCAGGCCGTGACGGTGCAGCCCACGGACACCGCGGGCAAGCCTGCCGCGTCGTACGTCCCGCTGGTCGGCCGTATCGCCGCCGGTGGCCCGATCCTCGCGGAGGAGTCGGTCGAGGACGTGTTCCCGCTGCCCCGGCAGCTCGTCGGTGACGGCGAACTCTTCGTTCTGAAGGTCGTCGGTGACTCCATGATCGAGGCCGCGATCTGCGACGGCGACTGGGTCACCGTCCGCCGTCAGCCGGTCGCCGAGAACGGCGACATCGTGGCGGCCATGCTCGACGGCGAGGCCACCGTCAAGCGCTTCAAGCGCGAGGACGGCCACGTCTGGCTCCTCCCGCACAACTCGGCCTACGAGCCGATCCCCGGCGACGACGCGACCATCCTGGGCAAGGTCGTCGCAGTGCTGCGGCGCGTGTGACGGCTGCGGCGGGCGGGCCGGACGGCCCTCCCCCCTGACCGGGCCCCGGAACCCCTGCGCCGGTTCCGGGGCCCTGTGCTTTTCGGCTCGGCCCGCGGCCGCCGCCCTCCCACCTGGATCGTTGGATCGCCCCGGTGGGAGGGGCCTTACCGGGCTTCCGCCTCCTTCGCCGTCGCGTCGATGGCCGCGAGCGACCTGCGCACCTGGTGGCGGTCCGTGGTGTACCAGAAGTCGGGCAGCGAAGCCTTGAGATACCCGCCGTAGCGCGCGGTCGCGAGCCGCTGGTCCAGTACGGCGACCACACCGCGGTCCCCGGAGGCCCGTACCAGACGGCCGGCGCCCTGGGCCATGAGCAGGGCCGCATGGGTCGCGGCCACCGCCATGAAGCCGTTGCCTCCGGCCTCCTCCACCGCCTTCTGGCGTGCGCTCATCAGCGGGTCGTCGGGGCGCGGGAACGGAATCTTGTCCATGACGACCAGCTGGCAGCTGGCACCCGGGACGTCGACACCCTGCCACAGCGACAGCGTGCCGAAAAGGCAGGTCCTGGGGTCCGCCGCGAAGTTCTTGATGAGCTCACCGAGGGTCTCCTCGCCCTGGAGCAGGATCGGGAACTCGGGGATCCGGGAGCGCAGCTCCTCGGCGGCGAGCTGGGCGGCCCGCATGGAGGAGAACAGTCCCAGCGTGCGCCCGCCGGCGGCCTGGATCAGCTCGGTGAGCTCGTCGAGCATGTCGGAGCGCTCGCCGTCCCGAGCGGGGCGCGCGAGGTGCTTGGCGACGTACAGGATGCCCTGCTTGCGGTAGTCGAAGGGCGAGCCGACGTCGATGCCCTTCCACTGCGGCAGGTCCTCACCCTCCGCGCCCTCCGGACCCAGTCCCAGGGAGGCGCCGACGCCGTTGAAGTCGCCGCCCAGCTTGAGCGTGGCCGAGGTGAGCACGACGCTGCGGTCCGCGAAGAGCTTCTCCCTGAGCAGTCCGGAGACCGACATGGGGGCGACACACAGGGAGGCGCCGAAGCGGTCGTGGCGCTCGTACCAGACGACGTCCCACTCCGAGCCGTTCAGGACCCGCTCGGTCACGTCGTGCACCGTCTCCACCGAGGCCAGTGCCTGCTTGCGCACCGCGTCCTCGTCCTGAACGGACTTGTCCCGGGTCGAGCCGATCGCGGTGATGACCGTACGGGCGGCGTCCCGCAGCGCCATCAGGGCGTAGCCGAGGTCCTCCGGGATCTCCTCGAGGCGGCCCGGCAGCGCCAGCTCCATCACCCGCTCGAAGCCCTCGGCGGCGGTCTGGAGCTGGTCTGCGGCCTTCTCGTTGACGAGCTTGGCGGCCCGGCGCACGGCGCGGTTGACCTGTCCGGGCGTGAGTTCGCCGGTGGCGACACCGGTGACACGGGAGACGAGTTCGTGCGCCTCGTCCACGATCAGCACCTCGTGCTGCGGCAGTACGGGGGCGCCCTCGATCGCGTCGATGGCGAGGAGTGCGTGGTTCGTGACGACGACGTCGGCGAGCTTGGCGCGCTCGCGGGCCATCTCCGCGAAGCACTCGGCGCCATAGGCACACTTCGACGCGCCCAGGCACTCCCGCGAGGACACCGAGACCTGCGCCCAGGCGCGGTCGGAGACTCCCGGTGTGAGGCCGTCGCGGTCACCGGTCTCGGTCTCGTCGGCCCAGTCCCGCAGGCGCAGCAGATCCTGGCCCAGCTTGCTGGTGGGCGCGGCGGCCTCGAACTGGTCGAAGAGTCCGTCCTCCTCGTCCTGCGGCATGCCCTCGTGCAGGCGGTGCAGGCACAGGTAGTTCGACCTGCCCTTGAGCATGGCGAACTCCGGGCGGCGGCGCAGCTGCGGGTGCAGGGCCTCGACGGTGCGCGGCAGGTCGCGTTCCACGAGCTGGCGTTGCAGCGCGAGTGTGGCCGTGGCGACGACCACACGCTCCCCGTGCGCGAGCGCGGGCACGAGGTAGCCCAGCGACTTTCCGGTTCCGGTGCCGGCCTGGACCAGCAGGTGGGCTCCGTCGTCGATCGCCTCGGCGACCGCTTCGGCCATGGTCACCTGGCCGGGGCGCTCCGTACCGCCGACGGCTGCGACAGCGGCATGCAGGAGTTCGGGGAGAGAGGGCTTCGTCATAGCCCGACCACCCTACGGCCCGGCACTGACAAACGGGCGATCAAGGCGGGGACGAGGGGTGGGATCACTGCCGGGACTCCTGGGACGGGACGGGGACGACCGGCCGGTGCGGATGAGCCGGACCAGGTCCGGGGCGGCCTCTTCAATCTTCGCGAGCGGACCGGGGAACCGGATCGAGCTTCGCGAGCGGACCGGGGAACCGGATCGAGCCGTCGAACGTACAACATGTGAACGCTCCGTGACGGTGCGCTACATCAGACCGCGCAGGACTCGGTCCCGGATCATGAGGGCGGCCCGCTTGGCGGACAGGTCGACCTCTGCCGCGAACCGAAAGCCGGCGCTCAGGAATGCGGCCACGGAGGGGGTGTTGTGAAGACCGGGTTCCGCGACGACACGAGCGCAGGCGGGCCGACGGTCCAGGACCAGATCGGCCACGATTCTGAGCAGGGCGGATCCGAGTCCCCGCCCTCGGTCGGCCGCATCACCGATGAGGAGGTGGATCCCGGTGTCGTGCGGACGCGCCGGATAGTGGAGGGCCAGTGGATCCAGGTCCGCCCGGTAGATCTCCCAGTAGCTCATGGGGGTGCCGTCCAGCACGCCCAGGCACGGCACGCTGCGTCCGTCGCCGTCGAGTTGAGCGCGCAGGTGGCTCTCCGTCTCGCCGGCGGGTCCGGCCAGCTCCCAGAACGGGGCCACTGCGGGGTCGTTCATCCAGCGATGGACGAGCGGCAGGTCGTGCTCGACGCGTACCGGCACCAGCTCGAAGCTGCCCACGGGGGTGTGGGCCGGTCCCCAGGTGGCGATGTGGTCGAGCAGGTCGTCCCCGATGTCGGCCGGGTACCCCTTGCCTCGGCCGGGCCCCGCGGCGGCGAAGAGCGCGACGAATTCGTCGGGCAGACGCAGGTCCAGCGTGTCCTCGCCGTCCCCGAAGGATGCGGTGTCCCCGGTGTCTGCCGTGCCCTCGGTGTCTCTGGGGCGGGAGCAGCCCGGGTGGAGGGGGACGGAGCCGGGGCCGGCGCTCGCGTCGGTGGGAGGCACGGTGCGCTCCTCTCAGGAGACAAAGGGGGTCATGATCCCCGTGACGAAGGAAGACGGAGGAAGACAGGCGGTGTGTTCAGGAGTGAAGGGGGTTGGCGATGGTGACGTAGACGGACTGGGTGTCGACCGGGCCGACGAGTTCGTCGAGGCCGTGCAGCCGGGTCAGCAGATTGGCCTTGCAGCGCAGGACGGGTGAGTCGAGCAGGAGTCCGGGCAGCGAGGTGCGCAGTGGGGCGGGGCCCGAGGCGACGTCGGTGAGGAAGCGGCGGAACGCCGCGAGGAGCAGTCGCTCGTCGGCGAGACGCTGGGAGCCGAACGCGCCGATCAGGCCGAGCACGTTGTTGATGGCGAGGTAGTAGGCGAAGCGTTCGTCGGTCACCTCGTCGGAGACGAACGTGTCGCTGTGCTCGCCGATGCCGGGCAGTCGCGCGTCGAGTTCGGGCCGCCGGGACTCGCGGAAGTAGTAGCCCTGGTTGTCGCGGTAGCGGCCGCCGAGGGGCCAGCCGTCGCGGTCGAGCAGGAGCAGGGTGTTCTGCTGGTGGGCCTCGAGGGCGATTCCGGCCTCGCCGTCCAGCCACAGCACGGGACGGACGACCTGCTCGAGGTAGCGCAGGAACCACTCCGCGGCGACGGCTCCGACGGACCGGCCGGTGTGTGCGGCAAGCTGCGCGACGAGCTGCGCCAGGCGGGACCGGTGGGGCCGCGCGCCCTGGGTCGGTGAGGCGTGGGTGCCGGGTTCGGCGAGGGGCCGGGGCGAGACGAGACCGGCGACGCAGCTGACGTCGTCGGCCGGGGCGAACGGGTTGTGCCTGATCACGACGTCGAGACCGGGCACGGGCCGGCCGTCCGGGTCGTCGACGGCGAGCCAGGCCGGGTCACGGACGATGTCGAAGCCGGGGTGTACGGCCTGCCACTGCTTGAACAGGCCGCTGCGCAGCAGCCGGTGCACCTCGACTCCGCGATGGAGTTCCTTGCGCAGGTTCTCGCGTCGGGAGTTGGTGATGCGCAGGCCCAGCGACAGCTTGAGCATCGCGGGGACGCCGGGCCGGTGAACGGTGCGTACGGAGGAGGTCGGATGCCAGGGCGAGCCGAGGGGGCCCAGGTCGCGGAGCGCTCCGGAGTCGAGCAGGGCCGTGATCGCCTCGCGGTGCCGGACCTCGCGCGCCTGCCAGGGGTGCAGGGGGAGGGCGGCGTATCCGTCGGGCAGGGGCAGGACGGTTCCGGCGAGTCGCCAGGTGAGCTGGTCAGCGGGGACGGGGCGGCCGCGCTCGGTCCAGGCCGAGTCGGTCGCGAGCAGGGAGGGGGCGACAGCCATCCAGTGCAGGGGGAAGGAGCCGCGCAACTCGGGTGAGTACATCCGGGCCTCGGCCTCGGTCAGGCCTTCCCGGCTCTTCGGGGTCGGGTGCAGGGGGTGGCCGAGGAGGAGGGCCTGCTCGGCGCCGAGGAAGAGGTCGGGGCCGTCGGCCGGGTGTGCGCGCCGGTCGCGGATGAAGGCCGCCGTGCGGCGCACGGAGTCGGCCACCCTGGCGACGAGGTCGGCGCCGCCGTGGGCGGGCTTCGGGGCGCTGCCGGTGCTGTCCGCGCCGCCGGGCGTCTCTCTGGCCAGCAGGGCCGCGAGGGTGACCGCGTCGACGGGCGGGGCCGCTTCGGGTGCGCCGGCGAGCATGGGGGGTCCGAAGCGGTGCCACCCGGTCGGGGACCAGTGGTGGACCGGTGTGATCAGTGCCGTGCCGCTGCTGGGCAGCTGGATGCGGAGGGTGCTGGTGGTGGGGGCCGCGAGGTTCGTCTCCCGTACCCAGCAACGGAGGAGGTTCTCCACGGCGGCCGCCTGGGCGGCGGTGTGGGGGTCGGCATCGTCCAGCGGGTCGGCGCCGGAAACTTCGGGCAGCGTGGTGTCCGGGGTCCGTCTCTTCTGCTGGGGAACCGACTCGGCGAGCGGCACGGGAGAGGGCTGGGTGCCGGAGTCTCCCTGTTCGTCGGGGCCTCCGGAACGGCCGTCGGGTGTGGGGGTGGCGTTCAAGACGGCTCCTCGGGGCTGGGCTGGGGTCTTGCGGGGTTGTTCGCGTGGGGTCTCGTCCGCTCGGTCCTATGTCCTCGTCGAGGGGGCGGCTCGACCGTCCCGGTGGACACGGTGCGCGTCGGGGTGTGCGCTCCGGCTTCGGCGGCGGAGCAGCCTGTGTGCGGCTGCTAGCCGGTGCGTCGGGCAGGGCCGTCCGGATGTCGCCGGCCGCGGCTGCGGTCCTGCTGAGCGCACGCCGCCGCTGCCACCGCGTCGGAGAGGCGGTGCAGTACGGCTGCCGCCTGCTCGTCGCTGATGGTCAGCGGAGGAAGGAGCCGCACGACGCCGGCGTGGCGACCGCCGAGTTCCACGATGAGGCCGCGATCGAGGCACTCCCGTTGGACGGCCGCGGCCAGTTCGGGGTCGGCGGGGCGAGGGGGGCGAGCGGCTTCCGGTCCGTTCGTCGCGACGCCGGACCCGCCGGCGGGGCCTTCGCCCGGCCCGGTCCCCTCGCCCTCCGGGTCCACCAGTTCGACCCCGATCATCAGACCGCGTCCCCGGACGTCACCCACGCAGGGGAACGCCGCCTGCAGTTGCCGCAGTTGGGACAGCATCCGGGAGCCGAGGGCGGCGGCTCGCTCGGCGAGGCCGTTCTCGCGGACGTGGGCCAGGGTGGCCGTGCCGGCGGCCATGGCGAGCTGGTTGCCGCGGAAGGTGCCCGCGTGGGCGCCGGGCTGCCAGACGTCGAGGTCGTCGCGGTAGACGATCACGGCCAGCGGGAGGCTGCCGCCGATGGCCTTGGACAGGACCATGACGTCGGGCGTGACGCCGCTGTGCCCGACGCCCCAGAAGGCGCCGGTCCGGCCGACGCCGGTCTGGATCTCGTCGGCGATCAGCGGGATGGACCGGTCGGCCGTGATCTGCCGCATGCGGCGCAGCCAGTCGTCCGGCGCCGGGATCACTCCTCCCTCGCCCTGGACGGGTTCGACGATCATCCCGGCGGGCGTCGGTACGCCGGACTTGGGGTCGTCGAGGAGGGACTCGGTCCAGCGGGCGGCGAGTTCGGCGCCGAGCGGGCCGCCCACGCCGAAGGGACAGCGGTAGTCCTGCGGATACGGCAGGCGGGCAACCCGTACGTCACCGGCGCCGCCGGAGGCGGCCAGGGCGGCGGCCGTCATGCCGTGGTAGGCGCCGGTGAAGGCGAGCATGCCGGTACGCCCGGTCGCAGCCCGGACCAGTTTGAAGGCGGCCTCGACCGCGTCGGTGCCGGCCGGTCCGCAGAACTGGACGCGGGCGCGGTCGGCGAGCCCCGGCGGCAGGGTGCGGAACAGCTCGGTGACGAAGGCGTCCTTGACGGGGGTCGCCAGGTCGAGGACGGAGAGCGGGGCGCCGGAGTCGAGGACGCGGCGGATGGCCTCCAGCACGACCGGGTGGTTGTGACCGAGGGCGAGGGTGCCGGCGCCGGAGAGGCAGTCCAGATAGCGGCGGCCGTCGGCGCCCTCGATGGTGAGCCCCCGTGCCCGCACGGGCACGATGGGCAGGGCCCGTGCGTAGGTGCGCGCCGCGGATTCGCGCGCCGACTGGCGCCGCAGGATCCCCTCGTGCACCACACGCGCTCCCCCGTACGCACCTCCAGCCACCGACTCGGTCAAGGCCACGGCTCGCTGTCCTCCCCGCTGTCCAGAGGCGAGTTGATCCACGGGGACCGGGCACAGGCAGCAGGCCCCCCACCCCTACCAACCGTGGACCGGCCTGCGGGTTACGGGTTGCCTCAAGATCCTTGCCGTGACGGAACTGTTGCCCTTCCGTCGGAAGTCCCCCACAGCGAGCGCATAGTGTGTGGTCCCGTTCCCAAAGGGCCGTGAGGCCGGCGCGAACTCCCCATGGGTTCGCGGCCGGTGCCGGGGCCCGAGCGCCGAGTTCCTTTCCAGCAGGGGGAGTCAAGACCATGCGATCCATACGGCCGTCGTTCACCGTTCGCCGAGGGAGGGGCGCATCCCGCAGAACCTCCCCCGCGTTGGCGACGGTCGCCCTCGTTTCGGCGCTGGCGCTGACCGCCACCGCCTGCAACGGCGGCGGTGACGACAACGCCGACGGCAAGCCGACCGCCACCGCGACGGCGACCGGCACCGGTGACGGAAAGATCAAAATCCCGGACGACATCAGGAACAGGCTCAAAGAGCACGGGATCGACATCGACAAGTGGAAGAACGGCGCCTGGAAGAACTGGGACAGGGACGACTGGCTGCGCGAGGCCAACGACTTCGTCAACCCGATCATCAAGGGTCTGTGGGACCCGAACCGGATGCGGGACGCCAACGACCCGGACAAGGGTGTCGACGACAACGACATCTCCGGTGACCAGGGGGTGACGGACCCGACGCCGGCGCCGGTGAAGGCGCAGGCGGTCAGGCCCCCTTACCACACCAACGCGGCCCCGTTCGGCAAGGTGTTCTTCGACTCCCCCGAGGGCACGATGGTCTGCTCGGCGACGGTCGTGGAGGATCCGGCGCACCCGGGCAAGTCCAACCTCATCTGGACGGCGGGCCACTGCGTGCACGCCGGCAAGAGCGGCGGCTGGTACCGCAACATCGCCTTCGTGCCCTCGTACAACAACGCGGGTGAGTCGGCCGCCCAGCTGCAGGACGCGACCAGGGACGAGGTCGCGCCGTACGGCGTCTGGTGGGCCGATGCGGCGAAGACCTCCCAGCAGTGGATCGACCAAGGTGGTGAGACCGGCGGCAACGGGGCGTCGTACGACTTCGCGGTCATCCATGTGACGCCGGAGCAGGGCAACGCCGGCAAGTCGCTCGAGGAGACGGTCGGTGGCGCACTTGCGGTGAACTTCAACGCCCCGGCCGTGCCGAAGGTGCGCAGCATCACGGCGTCCGGCTACCCGGCGGCGGCTCCCTACGACGGTCAGCTGCTGTACCAGTGCCAGGACAAGCCGGGCCGGCTGTCGATCCAGAAGACGGACCCGACGATGTACCGGATCGGCTGCACGATGACCGGCGGCTCCTCCGGCGGCGGCTGGGTGGAGACGGGCTCGGACGGCAAGCCGGCGCTGGTGTCCAACACATCCATCGGCCCGGTGTCCTCGGGCTGGCTGGCGGGTCCCCGTCTGGGTGATGTGGCCAAGGGCGTGTACCAGTCGGTGAGCAAGAAGTTCGCCGGACAGTAACGGCCGGCACGGCCCGGGCACGGGCGACGGCGAGACCTCTCACGGGAAGCTTCACCCGCCTCGCCGCCGTCCGCGGCTCATCCGGCGGCGGCTGGTTCCGCATGGTGAACGGCGGGAGCGGGCCGGTGTCGGACACCTCCGTCGGTCCGGCCGCCAACACCTGGCTCGCCCGGCCCCCGGCTCGGCGAGGAGGCCGAGGCGCTCTGCCGGAACATGAGCAGGACGTACGGCGGGCCGGGACCCGGCCGGCTGAGGCATGACGAAGGCCCGCCACCCGGAAGGGGTGGCGGGCCTTGCCGTCCTGAGTGGTCAGGCCGCGGAAGCCGGCGTGTACGGCGCCAGGTCCGCCGCCAGCTCCTCGTGCACCCGGACCTTGAGGAGGGTGCCCTCCGCGGTGTGCTCCTCGGAGATCACCTCGCCCTCGGTGTGGGCGCGGGCGACGAGCTTGCCGTGCGTGTACGGCACGAGCGCCTCGATCTCGACCGAGGGCCGGGGCAGGTCGTTGTCGATCAGCGCGAGCAGCTCCTCGAGGCCCTGGCCGGTACGGGCCGACACCGCGATGGAGCGCTTCTCGACCCGCAGCAGCCGCTGGAGGACCAGCGGGTCCGCCGCGTCCGCCTTGTTGACCACGACGATCTCGGGCACGTCGGTGGCGCCGACGTCCCGGATCACCTCGCGCACGGCGGCGAGCTGCTCCTCCGGGTTCGGGTGCGAACCGTCCACCACGTGCAGGATCAGGTCGGAGTTTCCGACCTCCTCCATGGTGGAGCGGAACGCCTCGACCAGGTGGTGCGGCAGGTGCCGGACGAAGCCGACGGTGTCGGTGAGGGTGTACAGCCGGCCGCTCGGCGTCTCCGCGCGGCGGACGGTCGGGTCCAGGGTCGCGAACAGGGCGTTCTCGACCAGGACACCGGCGCCGGTGAGGCGGTTGAGCAGGGAGGACTTGCCGGCGTTGGTGTAGCCCGCGATGGCGACGGACGGCACCTTGTTGCGTCGGCGTTCCTGGCGTTTGATCTCGCGGCCGGTCTTCATGTCCGCGATCTCCCGGCGCATCTTCGCCATCTTCTCGCGGATCCGTCGCCGGTCCGTCTCGATCTTGGTCTCACCGGGGCCTCGGGTGGCAAGACCACCGCGACCGCCACCCATCTGGCGGGACAGCGACTGACCCCAGCCTCGCAGCCTCGGCAGCATGTACTGCATCTGCGCGAGCGCGACCTGCGCCTTGCCCTCCCGGGACTTGGCGTGCTGGGCGAAGATGTCGAGGATCAGGGCCGTACGGTCGATGACCTTGACCTTGACCACGTCCTCGAGCTGGATCAGCTGACCCGGGCTGAGCTCACCGTCGCAGATGACGGTGTCCGCGCCCGTCTCGAGCACGACGTCACGCAGCTCGGCGGCCTTGCCGGAGCCGATGTAGGTGGCCGCGTCGGGCTTGTCGCGGCGCTGGATCACGCCGTCGAGCACGAGTGCGCCCGCGGTCTCCGCGAGAGCGGCCAGCTCCGCGAGGGAATTCTCCGCGTCCTGCGCGGTCCCCGTGGTCCACACTCCGACGAGCACGACCCGCTCCAGGCGGAGCTGCCGGTACTCGACCTCGGTGACGTCCTCCAGCTCGGTGGAGAGCCCCGCCACACGGCGCAGTGCCGCGCGCTCGGAGCGGTCGAACTGGTCACCGTCCCGCCCGCCGTCGATCTCGGAGCTCCAGGCGACGTCCTCTTCCATCAGGGCATCGGCCCGAAGAGCTTCGGGATAGGTGTGCGCGAGGCGCTTGGTGTCCTGGGAAGGGGAAGAAGAGGAGGTCATTGGATCCTTACGTCGATGGGAATGCCGATTCGGCGGTGACGGAATCGGCGCTCGTTCTGTACAACGCACGGGTACCCCGGGAGATTCCCGTGTCCCGTGCCGCGCCGACCTCAAGATGGTCGCACGGCACGGCCCGTCTCGTCACCGCCTTATTCCGGAGCCTGGCCCTTGGCGACCCTGGTCGGTTTCATGGCCTTCCAGTCGGGGTGGCCGGGCATCGGCGGGGTCTTCTCGCCGTACAGCCAGTCCTTGAAGAAGCCGTTCAGGTCGCGGCCGCCGACGGTCGAGGCGAGGCGGACGAAGTCGGCGGTGGTGGCGGTGGAGTCCCGGTACTCCCTGACCCACATCTTCTCCAGGCGCTCGAAGGCCTGCCGGCCGATCTCCTGGCGCAAGGCGTAGAGCACCAGTGCCGCGCCGTCGTAGATGTTGGGACGGAAGATGCCGATCTTCTGGCCCGGTTGGGGCGGCTTCGGAAGGGCGGGCGGGCCGCCTTCGGCACGCCAGCGGTCGGAGGCGCCGTAGGCGGCCTTCATGCGGTCCTCCATCGGCCGGTGCGCCTTCTCCTCCGTGTAGAGGGCCTCGTACCAGGTGGCGTGTCCCTCGTTCAGCCAGACGTCGGACCAGGTGCGGGGGCTGACACTGTCGCCGAACCACTGGTGGGACAGCTCGTGCACCATGATCGAATCGAGGTACCACGCGGGATAGGCGGGCTCGGTGAACAGGTCCTTCTCGAAGAGGGAGAGGGTCTGCGTCTCCAGTTCGAACCCGGTCGACGCCTGGGCCATGAGCACGCCGTACGTTTCGAACGGGAACGGACCGACCTTGCTCTCCATCCAGGCGATCTGGTCGGGCGTCTTCGCCAGCCAGGGTTCGAGGGCCTTGCGGTCGGCGCTGGGCACGACGTCCCGGACCGGCAGTCCGTGCGGTCCCTGGCGGTGCAGGACGGCGGAGCGGCCGATGGACACCTGGGCGAGTTCGGTGGCCATGGGGTGCTGGGTGCGATAGGTCCAGGTGGTCGAGCCGCGGACCCGGTCCGCTCCCACGGGCACCCCGTTGGCGACGGCCGTGTAGCCGTTCGGGGCGGTGATCCGGATGGTGAACCTCGCCTTGTCGGACGGGTGGTCGTTGCACGGGAAGACCAGGTGGGCGGCGTCGGCCTGGTTGGCCATGGCGAGGCCGTCGGAGGTGCGCACCCAGCCGCCGTCCTGGTCCTTGGCGGCGACGGGGTCGCTGGTGTGCTTCACGGTGATCCGCATCCAGCTCCCCTTGCGCAGGCGGCTGTCCGGCGTGACGACCAGGTCCTCGCCCGCGCTGGTGAAGCCGGCGGGCCGGCCGTCCACCTCGACGGACTCGACCTTGCCGTGCGCGAAGTCGAGGTTGACGCGCTCCAGGTCGGTGGTGGTCCAGGCGTCGATGGTGGTGACGGCCTGCAACGGCTTGTCGTTGGCGCCGGAGTACGTGAAGGAGAGGTCGTACGCCGCCACGTCGTATCCCGGGTTGCCGAGGTACGGGTAGAGACGGTCGCCGACGCCCAGCGGGTCGGCGGGCGCGGCGGCGGCGAGGAGGCAGACGGAGACGGCGGAGGCGAGCAGAGCCGCCTTCCGGCGGCCAAGGGGCCGGTGGTGCGGGCGCGGGCGGAGGGTGAGCGGCATGCATCACCGCTACCAGCGCGCGCGTGCGCCAAGGCGGCGACGCGCGCCCGGCCCACCCGAACGGGTTGGCCCGGGGACGCCGTCTTCAGGAAGCGCGGCTCCTCTTCGGGAATGGCCGCGCTTCAGGATGCTCGGCCCCGCTTCAGGAGGTCGGCGCCTGGTGCTGGGCTCTGCTCACGTCGTACACCCCGGGCACGTCGCGCATCGCCCGCATGAGGGCCGGGAGGTGCGTCGCGTCGGGGAGCTGGAGGGTGTACGTGTGGCGGACCCGCTGCTGGCTGGGCGGTTCCACGGTCGCGGAGACGATCTCGGCGCCCTCCAGGGCGATCGCCTCCGTGAGGTCGGCGAGCAGATGCGGGCGGCCGAACGATTCAGCGACCAGCGTGACCCGGCACTCGGTGGTGTCCCCCCAGCGCACACCGATCTCCGCGCGCCCCCGGCTCTTCATGTGCGCCACCGCGGCACACTGCGCACGGTGCACGGTGATCACTCCCCCGCGCACGGCGAAGCCCGTGATCTCGTCGGGCGGTACGGGCGTACAGCACCCGGCGAGGCGTACGGCGGCCCCGGGCCGGTCCACCTGGACGTCGGCGCCGCGGGGACGGGCGATGGGGGCGCCCTCGGGCCCGGCGGACCGGACGGCCGCGCCACTCGCCCCGGCCGCGCCGCTCTCCGCGCCCGCGGTGCTCCGGGGTGTCCCGTCGGCCCCGGTCTCCCCGCCCCCGCCCGGGTGCGTCGCCAGCCACCGCTGGATGGCGATGCGGGCGGCCGGGGTGTGGGCGTGCTCCAGCCACTCGCGGGAGGGCTCGGAGGCAGGGTCCTGGCCCATGAGGAGCTGGACCGTGTCGCCGTCCCGCAACACCGTGCTGAGGGTCGCCAGGCGGCCGTTGACGCGGGCGCCGATGCAGGCGTGGGCGTCCTCGCCGTACTGCGCGTAGGCGGCGTCCACACAGCTGGCGCCCTCGGGCAGGCCCAGGGTGCCGCCGTCGGGCCGGAAGACGGTGATCTCGCGGTCCTGCGCGAGGTCCTCGCGCAGGGTGGACCAGAAGGTGTCGGGATCGGGCGCGGCCTGCTGCCAGTCGAGGAGGCGGGAGAGCCAGCCGGGACGGGTGGGGTCGGCGCGCTCGCCGTCGGCGGGGTCGTCGGACCCCGGGGCGTACGGGTTGCCGAGGGCGATGACTCCGGCCTCGGCGACCTTGTGCATCTGGTGGGTGCGGATGAGGACCTCGGCGACCTGGCCGTCCGCGCGGGCCACGGCGGTGTGCAGGGACTGGTAGAGGTTGAACTTGGGTACGGCGATGAAGTCCTTGAACTCCGAGACGACCGGCGTCATACAGGTGTGCAGTTCGCCGAGGACGCCGTAGCAGTCCGCGTCCTCGCCCACGAGCACGAGCAGGCGGCCGAAGTCGGCGCCGCGCAGCTCCCCCCGCTTGCGTGACACGCGGTGGACGGAGACGAAGTGGCGGGGCCGGATGAGGACTTCGGCCTGGATGTCGGCCTCGCGCAGCACCCCGCGGACCTCCTCGGCGATCTCCGCGAGGGGGTCGTCGGCGCGGGCGGCGTTCCGGGCGATCAGTTCCCGGGTGTGTTTGTACTCCTCCGGGTGGAGGATGGCGAAGACGAGGTCCTCCAGTTCGGTCTTGAGGGCCTGCACGCCGAGGCGTTCGGCGAGCGGGATGAGGACGTCCCGGGTGACCTTGGCGATCCGCGCCTGTTTCTCGGGGCGCATCACCCCGAGGGTGCGCATGTTGTGCAGGCGGTCGGCGAGTTTGATCGACATCACGCGCACGTCGCTGCCCGTGGCGACGAGCATCTTGCGGAAGGTCTCGGGCTCGGCGGCCGCCCCGTAGTCGACCTTCTCCAGCTTGGTGACGCCGTCGACCAGATAACGCACTTCCTCACCGAACTGTTCCCGCACCTGGTCCAGCGTCACGTCGGTGTCCTCGACGGTGTCGTGGAGCAGAGAGGCCGTCAAGGTGGTGGTCTCCGCGCCGAGTTCCGCGAGGATCAGGGTCACGGCCAGCGGGTGCGTGATGTACGGCTCGCCGCTCTTGCGCATCTGGCCGCGGTGCGAGGACTCGGCCAGGACGTAGGCGCGGTGCAGGGGTTCGAGGTCGGCGTCGGGGTGGTGGGCGCGGTGCGCCTCGACGACATGGCTGATGGCGTCGGGCAGCTTGCCGCGGGCCGCGGGGCCGAGCAGCGCGGCCCGGCCGAGGCGGCGCAGGTCGATCCGGGCCCGGGACTTCTTGCGGACCGCTGCGGGCGCTGTGGGCGCTACCGGGCCAGGGGTCGCAGGGTTCGTGGCCTCCGCACTCATGGGCACCTCCGGCTCGTGGACCGGCGGACGGGGCCCCAGGGCATACGCGGCTCAGGGTTTGGCGACGTTCCCCCGTCCGTGCCGGTGCTTGATGCTACCGAGCCCACCACGTGCGACTGACCGCCTCTCGCCGAGCGTGAAACGGATCACCCATTCGAGCGACGCAGAGGAGGTTTAGGGTTTGCGCCACCTGCCCTGTACTCGCCCGCGGTTTCGAACGACCCCGGCCTCCGGAAATCACCGGCACGGGCGCCCGGAGCCGTCCCGCCCCATGTTTCGCCAGGTCAGCGGAGCACGTTTTCCAGCCACTCGGCGTGGATCTCGCCCTCGGCGACGATCACGGCGGGGCCGGTCATCTCGATCTCGCCGTCGGGCCGCTCGGTGATGACCAGGCGCCCGCCGGGCAGGTCCACGGTGTACGTCGCCGGCGTGCCGGTGACGGCCGGGTCGGCGCCGTCACGCCGGGCGGCGGCCACGGCGACCGCGCACGCGCCCGTGCCGCAGGAGCGGGTCTCGCCGGAGCCGCGCTCGTGCACACGCATCGCGACGTGGCGGGGGCCGCGGTCGACCACGAACTCCACGTTGACCCCGTCGGGGTAGGCGGCGGCCGGGCTCAACGGCGGCGGGGTGAACAGGTTGCCGGCGTGCGCGAGGTCCTCGACGAAGGCGACGGCGTGCGGGTTGCCCATGTTCACGTTCCGCGCGGGCCAGCTGCGCTCGCCGACGCTCACCGTGACGTCCCCTTCGGGGAGCCGGGCGCTGCCCATGCCGACGGTGATGTCCCCGTCCTTGGCGATGTGGACCGTCTTCACGCCCGCGCGCGTGGCGATCGCGAGGTCACCTTCGCCCACATGCCCGGCGTGCTGGAGGTAGCGCGCGAACACACGCACTCCGTTGCCGCACATCTCCGCGATCGAGCCGTCGCCGTTGCGGTAGTCCATGAACCACTCCGCCTCGGTGGCCATCTCCCGGGCCTCCGGATGCGCGGCGGACCGCACGACGTGCAGCACCCCGTCGCCACCGATGCCGGCGCGGCGGTCGCACAGGACTGCGACGGCGGCCGGGGTCAGGTCGAGGGTGTTCTCGGGGTCCGGGACGATCACGAAGTCGTTCTCGGTGCCGTGACCCTTGAGGAAGGCGATCCGCGTGCTCATTCCTCGATCGTACGGGGTCGCCACGACAGCGCCGTGGGGGCGGGAGCAGGGCCCAGCGCAGCCGGGTCGACGGAAGCAGGGCCCAGCGCAGCCGGGCCGGCGGGAGCAGGGCCTAGCTAGCGCAGCCGCGCCACCCGCCACACGGCGAGCACGACCACGAGGGCCACCAGCAGCACGTAGGCGAGTACGACCCGCCAGTCGGGTCGGCGTCCGGAGCCGCGCGGGGGCAGGCCCGGCCAGGTGTAGCCCACACGGCGGGCCGCCATCATGCCCCAGCCCGCCGCACAGGAGCAGATCAGCAGGCCCAGCATGGCGATGACCGCGCCGCTGTCGCCGAAGTCGAAGGCGAGCGGGAAGGCGAACATCAGGGAGCCGCCCGCGGCCAGGGCCACGATGGGCGCGAGCTGCCAGATGCGCAGCCGCCGCTGGGGGCGCAGCTCGACCTCGACCTCCGGACCGCCCACGTACATCTCCTCGGGCGCCGGGCCGTCGGCGGTCACACCGCCGGGGGTCTCGTCGGGCCCGTCGTCGGCCAGGTCGGTCAGGTCGGTCAGAGGGTCCTCGCTGTGTACCGGTTCGCCACTCCCGGTGGTGACATGCTCGGCACTTTGTGCGGTGTCGCGAGGGCCGGCTTCCATCGCCACGCGCCCTCCCAACTAGGACTCCACTTGGTCGATCGAAGCTCGATGATGGCACGGAGTCAGAGGCAGCGTTGACCGGCGGCGCATCCCGATGCCATGACGTGATCAGGCTGTGACCGGTCGTTCGATCAACGTCAGAGCCAGCCGCGGAAGTTCCGCGCGGTCCGCAGCGGCCCCACTCAGCCAGTGCACCCGGGGATCGCGCCTGAACCATGAGTCCTGGCGGCGCGCGAAGCGCTTGGTGGCGCGCACGGTCTCGGCCCGCGCTTCCGCTTCGGTGCACTCCCCGGCGAGCGCCGCGAGCACCTGCTGGTAGCCCAGCGCGCGCGATGCCGTGCGGCCCTCGCGCAGTCCCCGCCCCTCCAGGGCCCGCACCTCGTCCACGAGCCCCGCCTCCCACATCAGGTCGACGCGGCGCGCGATGCGCTCGTCGAGCTCGGGGCGGGCGACGTCGACGCCGATCTGGACGGTGTCGTAGACGGAGTCGTGGCCGGGGAGGTTGGCGGTGAAGGGCTGTCCGGTGATCTCGATCACTTCCAGGGCGCGGACGATACGGCGACCGTTGCTGGGCAGGATCGCGCGGGCGGCATCGGGGTCGGCGGCGGCCAGTCGCGCGTGCAGCGCACCGGAGCCGCGCAGCGCCAGCTCCTCCTCCAGGCGGGCCCTGACCTCGGGGTCGGTGCCGGGGAACTCCAGGTTGTCGACGGCTCCGCGGACGTACAGGCCGGAGCCACCGACCAGGATCGGCCAGCGGCCCTCGGCGAGCAGTGCGTCGATCCGGGCGCGGGCCAGTTTCTGGTACTCGGCGACGGAGGCGGTGACCGTCACGTCCCAGAGGTCCAGCAGGTGGTGCGCGATGCCGCCGCGTTCCTCGGGCGTCAGCTTGGCGGTGCCGATGTCCATCCCTCGGTAGAGCTGCATGGAGTCGGCGTTGACGACCTCCCCACCGAGTCGCTGGGCCAGGTAGACGCCGAGATCGGACTTTCCGGCCGCTGTGGGGCCGACGACGGCGATGACGCGGGGGGCGGGGGGTGCGCTGCTCACCGCACCAGTCTCGCAAACCTCACGGCCACGCCTCGAACGAGTTACGTGACGGCACGCGTCCCGGGTCGTTGCACCGACGTGCCGCCCAGTCGATCTTTCCCGAGGCCGTGACCCGGGTGGCGCAAACGGACGCACCGTGTGACGCGGGATTTCGCCCGCACGAGTAATGTATGGAGTGGATATGGGCGTTTTTGCACGGATCCTCGGCAGGTCGAAGACGACACCGAAGGCGTCGGCCGCCGAGGCACAGGTCGGCACCGAGCCGGGAGAGACCCCGACGGAGGAAACGGCTCAGGCAGCGGAGGCGAAGGGGTCGGCCGAGGAAGGGCGCGAGGCCGTGGCGGCGGAGCCCGAGGCCGCCGAGGCCGGAGCGCCCGAGGGCGCCGAGATCCCCAAGCAGCAGTCCGCTGACGAGGCAGCCGACAGCGAGGCCGGTGAGGGCGCCCGCACGTGACTGTCCCCGTGAGGGAAGGTGGACCATGCGTCTTTTGGACAACGTGAAGGCCAAGCTCGCGCCGGCCAAGGACAAGATGTCGGACTTCGCGCGCCGGCACGAGGACAAGGTCCAGCACGGCATCGAGAAGGCCGCGAAGGCCGTGGACGAGCGCACCAAGCACAAGTACAGCGACAAAATCCACGCGGGCACGGGCAAGGCGAAGCACGCGATGGACCGCCTTGCGCACATGGAGGCTCCGCACACCGGCGACGCCACTCCGCCCGCTCGGCCCGAGGGCCCGCCGCCGACCTCCTGAACGGCACGCGGATCGCCGGACGGCCGTGGAGCACTGCGCCTCCCGGCCGTCCGCCGTTTCACGTCCGGCGCGGAACCGAGGCCGGCTACGACCAGGTGGCGACCAGGTATCCCACGCCGTAAGGCGCGTCGTCGTACAGGAGTGAGCCGCTCAGGCCCGCGTTCTCGGCCGCGCCGGCGAGGACCTGCCAGGGCGCGCGCCCGGAGGCTTTCAACTCCTGCGCCAGTTCGACGTCCAGCGCCTTCACGGCGGCCACGTCCGCCGCCCCCAGCGCACGCGCGACCTCGGCGTCGAAGGGCGCCGCCCGCTCGTCGAGGTAGCCCGGTGCCTTGAGCGTGCGGCAGGCGCTGGCGTCTCCCATCACCAGCAGCGCCACCCGTCCGGCCCGGGCGCCGATCTCCCTGCCGGCCTCGATGCACCGCTCGGGCTCGAGGGGTTCTCCGACGCCGAGTCCCTCGATCGGGGCATCCACCCAGCCGGTGCGCTCCAGCAGCCAGGCGCCGACGGCCAGCGACGGCGGCAGCTCGCGCTCGGAGGCGGTGTCGGGGGCGGGGCCTAGCCGTACGTCCACCTCGACGCCGAAACCGCGGAAGGTCCCCGGGGTGCCCTGCGGATGCCATCCCCGCCCGCTGCGCTCGGCGGGCCCGACGACCACGAGGACGTCGGGGCGGGCGGCGGCGAGCACGCCGAGCGCGTCGGTGCACGCCGCGCGCGCGGCGTGCATCTCGGGTGCGGCGCCCGCGGCGACCTCGGGCACGAGCAGCGGCGGGCAGGGGCAGACGGCGGCGGCGACAAGCATGATCGGCAGGGTAACGCCGCACGAGGACGGCGCGTCACCCGACGCCCACCAGCACCGAGCACCGAGCACCGAGCACCGAGCACCGAGCACCGAGCACCGAGCACCGAGGGAGTTTGGTCCGAGCCGCAGCCCCCGGTGGTCGTCTCAGTCGCAGCCGCAGCCGCTCGTCGCGGCGGGGAGCGGCGCCGGGATGCCGATCTTCGGCAGGCCGAGCATCACACCCGCCGGCTTGGCGGCCTCGGCGGCGTTGCGCTTCTCCCACGCATCGCCCGCGCGCGTGCGACGCACGTCGAGGACGGGGCCTTCGGCGAGGAGGTGGTGCGGGGCGGCGTACGTCACCTCGACGGTGACGACGTCACCGGGGCGGACCTCCTGCTCCGGCTTGGTGAAGTGGACCAGGCGGTTGTCGGCGGCGCGGCCGGAGAGGCGGTGGGTGGCGCCGTCCTTGCGGCCCTCGCCCTCGGCGACCATCAGCTCCAGGGTGCGGCCGACCTGCTTCTTGTTCTCCTCCCAGGAGATCTCCTCCTGGAGGGCGACGAGCCGCTCGTAACGCGCCTGGACGACCGCCTTGGGGATCTGGTTCTCCATGGTCGCGGCCGGGGTGCCGGGCCGCTTGGAGTACTGGAAGGTGAACGCCTGCGCGAACCGCGCCTCGCGCACCACGTGCAGCGTCTGCTCGAAGTCCTCCTCCGTCTCGCCGGGGAAGCCCACGATGATGTCGGTGGTGATCGCGGCGTGCGGGATGGCCGCCCGTACCTTCTCGATGATCCCGAGGTAACGGTCCTGCCGGTAGGAGCGGCGCATCGCCTTCAGGACGGTGTCCGAACCCGACTGGAGCGGCATGTGCAGCTGCGGCATCACGTTCGGAGTCTCCGCCATGGCGGCGATGACGTCGTCCGTGAAGTCACGGGGGTGCGGGGATGTGAAGCGGACGCGCTCCAGGCCCTCGATGGTCCCGCAGGCGCGCAGCAGCTTGCTGAACGCCTCGCGGTCACCGATGTCCGAGCCGTAGGCGTTGACGTTCTGGCCGAGCAGCGTGATCTCGGAGACGCCCTCGGCGACCAGCGCCTCGACCTCGGCGAGGATGTCGCCGGGGCGGCGGTCCTTCTCCTTGCCGCGCAGGGCCGGGACGATGCAGAAGGTGCAGGTGTTGTTGCAGCCGACGGAGATCGACACCCAGGCCGCGTAGGCGCTCTCGCGCCGTGTCGGCAGCGTCGAGGGGAACGCCTCGAGCGACTCGGCGATCTCGACCTGCGCCTCCTCCTGGATGCGGGCGCGCTCCAGCAGGACGGGCAGCTTGCCGATGTTGTGCGTGCCGAAGACGACGTCCACCCAGGGCGCCTTCTTCACGATGGTGTCCCGGTCCTTCTGCGCCAGGCACCCGCCGACGGCGATCTGCATCCCGGGCCGGCTCGCCTTCTTCGGCGCGAGCCGCCCGAGGTTGCCGTAGAGCCGGTTGTCGGCGTTCTCCCGCACGGCGCACGTGTTGAAGACGACGACGTCCGCGTCCCCGTCCGACCCTTCGGGGGCCCGCACGTAGCCGGCCTCCTCGAGCAGCCCGGACAATCGCTCGGAGTCGTGGACGTTCATCTGGCACCCGTAGGTTCGGATCTCGTACGTCATAGTGCTCTGAACGTCCACTGCGGGGCTCCGGTCGCTGCTGCTGCTCATGTGTCAAGGGTAGGCGGTCCCGGGGTGAGCCCCTGCCGCGAAGTCCAGGGCAGCGGCGAACCCCGGACCCGGCACTTGTCGAGATCGAGATCGGGTCCGCGCTCGCGTTCGGGAGCGCCGTACAGGGCGAGCTGCGGTCGGTCAGGGCGGCCCGGGCAGGCCACGCCCGACTCGGTGCGTGGTGCCCGGCCGCCTAGGCTGGTGGTGGGGTGAGCGACCGTGCGTTCTGTGAGTTCTGTGCCCCAGGCGCCCGAGGATCTCGTGCGGGCCATGAAGGCCGCAGGGATCAGGGACCGGCGTCTGCTCGATGCCGTGCGGACGACGCCCCGCGCGGCATTCGTCCCGGCTGCCCAGTCGGCCGCCGCCTACCGGGACGTGCCCGTGGCGATCGGGCAGGGACAGGTCACCACGCAGCCGTCGTTGTCCGCCCTGATGATCGAGAGCCTCGGTCTGGACGGGAGCGAGCACGTTCTCGAGGTCGGCACCGGTCTGGGCTTCCAGACCGCGCTGCTCGCCCGGCTGGCCGCCGACGTGGTCAGCATCGAGATGCGACCGGACATCGCCCGGCAGGCCCGCGCGCGTCTCGCGCGGCAGGGCGTACGGAACGTGGAGCTGCGGGTCGGCGACGGCAGCGGGGGCGTTCCCGACCGCGCTCCGTACGACGCGGTCCTCGTGTCGGCCGCGTTCCCGGAGGTGCCGGCGCCGCTGGTGGCGCAGGTGCGGCCGGGCGGCCGCCTGGTGCAGCCGATCGGGCCCGGCGGGCGCGAGCAGGTGGTGTGCTTCGAGCGCACCGCCTCGGGGCTGGAGCGGTCGCGGGTGCTGACCGCGGCCTGCTTCGTGCGGCTGCGGGGACGACACGGCTTCCCGCCGGACGATGTGGGATCCCCCTGAACAAGGACAAGGACAAGGCAACAAGGGTGAGGACGAGGACAACACGGCTTCCCGTTCCTTCCGACGTCTGTCTCGCCCTCCACGTCTACTCGTCCGCGACGCGTACGACCGCCAGCGTGATGTTGTCCGGGCCGCCCGCCGCGATGGCCGCCTTCCACAGTTCGAAGGCCGCCCGGCCGTCGTCGTGCGTCCGCATCACGTCGTCGAGCACGTCCGTCGGCAGCGGGTCGGTCAGGCCGTCGGTGCAGATGAGGTAGCGGTCGCCGGGCGACAGGGACACGGCGGTCACATGGGCGTGGATGGCACGGTAGGCGCGGGTACCGCCTAGACACTGGGTGACGACGGACGTGGTGCGTCGCCCGGGCTCGGGCGGGGGGCTGTCGTCGAGGCTCACCTGGCGCAGGCCGATACGAGGAGCGGCGAAGACCCGGCTGTCGCCCACGTTGAACACCAGCACGGAGCCGGGCTGTACGACGGCGCCGGCCACCGTCGTGCCCATGGCGGCGAGCTCGCTCCCCCGGTCGTCGCCCGCGGCCTGGTACACGGCGCGATTGCAGGCGTTCAGCGCGTCGTGGACGGCGGCCTCGTCGGCCAGAGCGGGACCGATCGCCGCGATACGCCGGACGACGAGTGCACTGGCCACGTCGCCGCCGGGATGCCCGCCGAGCCCGTCGGCGACGGCCACGACGAGCGGCGCCCCGAGCGGGAAGACCAGGGTCTGCGGATTCTCGGTCACCGTGGCGCACAGGGTCCACGGTCCGATGACGAGGCTGTCCTCGTTCCGCTCACGGAGCAGCCCGGGATGGCTCAGCGCGCTCACCGCCACGTACCGCATCGAACGCCACCGCCTTCCCGCATCGGGCACACCTCCGGAGGCCGGCCGGTCGACGATCGCGCGGGCCGGTCGACGCTCGCGCAGGCCGGCCGACGCTCGAGGACAACGGCCGACGTCACGCGGGCCAGTCGACAGCCGCGGCGGCCGGTCGACTGCGGTCCACGCGTAACGGCACTTCGGCGACGGCCCCTTGCGGATCCGCTGCCGGGTCGAAGGTCGTCGCCCGGACGACGATGGCTCCCCGCGCGTGCTCGGCACGTTCCTCGACGTCACGTCATCGGCGCGCGACGGACAACGCCACCCTCATCCAGTTGTACACCTGCTCACCGGCGCGGAGCACGCGCTTGACCTTGCCCCTGGGGGCGGGGTTTAGCGTGCCGGTGAGGTGAACGACATGAAGATCAGTGAGCTCGCGCGCCAGGCCGGCGTGACGACCAAGGCAGTGCGGTACTACGAGTCGCTGGGGTTGATCACTCCCGAGCGTCTCGCCAACGGCTACCGCGACTACACCGGGGACGACGTACGACTCGTGCGGGAGATCAGGACCCTCCAGCAGCTGGGGATCCCCGTCGAGCGCACCCGGCCCTTCCTCGAGTGCCTGGCGACCGGACGTGCACACGCCGACGACTGCCCGGCCTCGCTGGCGAGCTACCGGGAGGCCATCGACCAGCTCACCGAGCGCATCGAAGCACTGACCGCCCGCCGCGCGACACTGATCGCCCACCTCAACGCCGCCGCCCACCGGGGCAGCGGCGTCGCACCGCCCGGGGAGGGCAGGTCACGGGGCGAGGACTACCTGACGCTGCCCGCGGACCTGCCGGCCCCCGAGGCCGACGGCGCCGCGGACCACCTGCCCGGCACGAAGGCACCGGGGATCGCCCTGTTCGACACGGCGGGCAGGGCCGTCCGGCTGGACGCGCTCGGACCCCGTCGCACCGTGATCTACGTCTACCCCCTCACCGGACGCCCCGGCACCGATCTGCCGGAGGGCTGGAGCTCCATCCCCGGGGCCCGCGGCTGCACCGCCGAGGCGTGCGGCTTCCGTGACCACTTCCAGGAGCTGCTGGAAGCCGGCGCCGGCCGGGTGTTCGGGTTGTCCAGCCAGGACACCGACTACCAGAGCGAGGTCGTGGAGCGGCTCGGGCTGCCGTTCGACATGCTCTCCGACCCGGTCCTCGGCCTGGCCGACGCGCTGGGACTGCCCACGTTCGAGGCCGGGGGGATGCGGCTGTTCAAGCGGCTCACGCTGATCGTCCGTGACGGCGTGATCGAGCACGTCTTCCATCCGGTCTTCCCACCGAACGAGCACGCCGGGCAGGTCCTGGACTGGCTGCGCGCCAACCCCCTGTAGGAGACAGACCCCACGCTCGTGCCGGGAACCCGAGCGCCTCGGCCAGGTCGACGCGGCGCATTCGACCGCCGGGCGCCTACCCGAGGCGCAACAGAATCGGGGAGTCGGCCAGGCTCACCCCGTGCAGCCCGCACAGCCAGGGCCTACGCGTCGCTGGCCGGGACCGGTCGGCGGCGGCTGAAGGAGGTATGGGCAACGGCCGAGGAGACCGCCGCCGAGATCTTCAGCGGTCCCGTGTGGGACGACGGCGAGACAGGGCTGCTGTCCGCTCTGCCGACCCGCCTCGGCGGCACGGGACTCGCGGGCCACGGCGGCGCGGCGCACTGACCTCTCCCTTCCGCCGAGAACGGGTCATGGCCGGCGGGCCGCCCCTTCCGGCGGGCACGGGTCGCGGCCGGCCTCTCCCGCCCGACGGGAAGCTC
The DNA here is from genome assembly GCF_042959345.1 of Streptomyces sp. NPDC007905. Lineage (NCBI taxonomy): Bacteria > Bacillati > Actinomycetota > Actinomycetes > Kitasatosporales > Streptomycetaceae > Streptomyces > Streptomyces sp. NPDC007905. The sequence continues at coordinate 478,823 of NZ_JBIBKS010000003.1, forward strand.
ATGGCCTGCCGTCTTCCGCCCAACCCGAGGCTCACGCCCGGCCGCCTTCCGCCCAACCCGAGGCTCAGGCCCCGCCGCCTTCCGCCCGACGGGCACAAGTCGCGGCCGGCCGTCTCCCTTCCGACGGGCACAGCTCACCGCCGACCGTCTCCCCCCAAGGGCACAGGTCGCGGCGGGCCGTGATCCAGCCATCGCGCGGCCCGAAATCGCCGTAAGCCAGGTCACGTTGGGATGTGGCCGGATTGTGAGAGACCCGCGCCCCGGGCCATGGCATGCTCATGACCCACCACCGAGTTACCGGCCGGTTCTACCCATTGGTAGCCCGACCGTCGGTGCTTCCTTCTCACCACCCCCCACTTCCCACAGGACCGACCTTGCGCAGACGCACGAGGCACAGGCGTGCCCTCCTGCCCGCCTTCGCCGTGACCGCCCTCCTCCTCGCCGCCGGCTGCTCCTCGAACGCGCCGCACGCCGACCAGCCGGCCGTAGGCCACGGCCAGGACGTCCGGGCCACCGACGCGCCCACCGGCGGCACGGACCACTCGCTCACCGTCGCCGCGGCCCCCGCCGCCACCGCGACCGCGACCGCCACGACCGGACCGGCCGGTTCGGGCCGGCGGGCCCACCGGACCACCCTCGCCGTCAGCTCGTACGACAGCCGGACCCGACGCGCCGTCATCTCCGAGTCACCGTCGAACAGCGGGCCTTCGCGGAACCCGGGGACCCCTTCCCCCACCACGTCGGCGGCGCCGCACCAGGCCGCCGTGGGGGACGTCATCGCCAGCGCCCCGGCGCCCGGGGCCCCGCACGGGCTGCTCGCCCGGGTCACCGAGGTGCTCGGCGAGACCGACCGGGGCACTCAGGTGCAGACCGAACCGGCGACGCTCAACGCGCTGCTGGGCGACGACACGGCGAAGGGCACCGTGCCGGTCGACCCGTCCGCCTTCACCGTCGAAAAGCTGCTGCCCGACGTGAAGGTCTCCTGGTCCAAGGCGGGTGACGTGCACGTCGGGCCGAAGGGCGCGACCGTGCCCCTCGGCAGCCTCCGGCTCGACGTCGGCGCCCAGGTGCCGACGTCGCAGGGTGCCCCGGCCTCGGCCACCGCCTCGGTGTCCGGGTTCGTGCAGGTGGCCCCCCAGGTCGACTTCACCTACGGCGGCACCGGGACCGACGCGGCGCCCGGCTCGGCCTACTTGGGTGTGTCCGGCGACTGGGCCTCCGGGTGGGCCGTGAAGGGCCGGGCCGCCGCGGCCACCGGCACGCCGCTGCGGATTCCGTTCGCCAAGCTGCACGCCGACCCCGTCCTGCAGGTCGGCCCGGTCCCCGTCGTCGTCAACCTCGACCTGACCTGCTACGTACAGATCAGCGGCGACGGACACGTCACCGTCGACGTCGAGCAGAGCCTAAAGGGCGACTTCAAGGCGGGCGGTACCTTCGGCCCCACCAAGGGGTGGACGCCAGTCAGCTCCGCGGACATGACGAGCACACCCGTACGGGCCTCCCTGACCACCGCCGGGAACGTGAAGACGGCCCTCGGCGCCGAAGCGTCCGTCGGCCTCTACGGCACCATCGGCGTCACCGCCGACCTGGCACCGTACGTCCGCGGTGAGGCCTCCGGGACGGTGACCGTCTCCTCCGACGCCCCCGGGACGAAGACCGAGGGCGCCTGGGGTGTGTACGGCGGCGTCGACCTGTCGGGCACCCTGCGGCTCCAGCTCTCCGTTTTCGGGACGCCGGTACTGCAGCGGAGCGTTCCGCTGGGGTCCCTGCACCGCGAGTGGAAGCTGGCGGGCGGCTCACTGCCCTCGTAGGCGTCGGGCGGCCGCACCGCAGGGAGCGTTGAGGGCGACCCACGGCCGTCGCAGACGTACGACGGGCCACACACCGGGGGCGGCAGCCGGCGGACGGCCCCGCCGCCCCTCGTGGGCCTCAGGCGCCGCCAGGTATCCAGCCCTGGCGGCGCAGGACCGCCGACACGTCCGGTGCCCGGTAGTGCTCGCCCTTGAGGACCTTGCCGTCGGCACGGCGGGCGACCTCGCCTTCGGGCCCCAGCTTGCTCATGTTGGCGCGGTGGATCTCGGCGATCACCTCGTCCAGATCGATCCCGTGGACCAGAGCGGTGCCGTACGCCACGTACACCACGTCCGCCAGCTCGTGCGCGAGCCGGTCCAGCGGTCCCTCGACCGACACCTCGGCGACTTCGGCCGCCTCCTCGGCGAGCAGTTCCCCGCGATGCGCGGCCAGTTCGGGCACCACCTCCGTCGGCGTGGTGCGGGCGTCCAGGCCGAAGGCGGTGTGGAATTCGCGGACGAGGCGGGCGGGCGAAGAGCTCATACGGCGACTTTAACGGCCGCCACCGACAGCGCCTGCGCGCTCGGCGGGGCCCGGCAACGGCCCCACCCTGGCCGACCCCGCCCGCGGCCTGGCAGGATCGCCCGCATGTCCAAGGTGTTCCCCCGTATCAGCAGGCCCCGGGCGCTGCGGAGTGCGGCCGTCGGCATCGTGGCCCTCGGGCTGCTGCTGTGGTGGCTGCTGCCGTTGGGCGAGAAGCCGCCGAGCGGGACGATCGTCTTCAGTACGGGCACGCCGCGCGGGGTCTACCAGGAGTACGGCGAGCGGCTGCGCACCGAGCTGGGCAGGGACATGCCCGGCCTGGAGGTGAAGCTGCTGAACAGCGCCGGTTCGCAGGAGAACGTTCAGCGCGTGGCGTCCGGGGAGGCCGACTTCACGATCGCGGCGGCCGACGCGGTCGAGACGTACGAACTGCGGCATCCCGGTGACGGGGCCCGGCTGCGCGGTGTGGCCCGGCTCTACGACGACTATGTGCAGCTCGTCGTGCCGCGCGACTCGAAGGTTCGCAGCGTCGCGGACCTGCGGCACAAGCGGGTGGCCATCGGACTGCCCGACTCCGGGGTGCGGCTGATCGCGAACCGGGTGCTGCGGGCCGCGGGCATCGACCCGCGCAAGGACATCACGCCGCTGGCGGACGGCATAGACACCGGCCCCGACCGGCTGCGACGGGGCAGTATCGACGCCTTCTTCTGGTCGGGCGGGCTGCCCACCAAGGGGCTGGTCGAGCTGGCCGCGAAGTCCGCCTTCAGGTTCGTGCCGATCGACGGCGGCCTCGTCACCAAGCTGCACGCCGGCGGGGAGGTGGCCCGCTACTACCGCGCCACCAGCATCCCCGAGTCGGCGTACTCCGCCGTTCAGCGAGGGTCGGCGGTGCCGACCATCGCGGTGTCCAACCTGCTGATGACCCGCAAGGACATGGATCCCCGGCTGACCGAGTGGCTGACCCGCACGGTGATCAAGAGCCGGGACGGCATCGGCGCCCACGTCCACTCCGCCCAGCTCGTCGACGTGCGCACCGCGATCTACACCGACCCGCTGCCCCTGCAGGAAGGCGCCCGGCGCTACTACCGGTCGGTCAAGCCCTGACCGGTGCTTTCGGGATCACGCCGGCCGGAAGGCACCCTTAGGCGACGCCGGCCGGAAGACACCCTTAAGCGATCTCCGCGTGCCTCGGCACCGCCACCGTCACCCGCAGTCCCCCCGGTTCGTGGTGCGCGTAGGTGAGGGAGCCGCCGCCCGCCGCGAGCAGGGCGCGGGTGATGGACAGGCCCAGGCCCGAGCCCTTGACGTTCTGGTGGCGGCCGCTGCGCCAGAAGCGGTCGCCCACGCGCGCGAGTTCCTCGTCGGTGAGGCCGGGCCCGGTGTCGGTGACCACGACCGTCGAGGTGTCGCCGTTGGAGGCGACGACGACGTCCACCGTGCCGCCCTCGGGGGTGAACTTCACGGCGTTGTCGATCACCGCGTCCAGCGCGCTGGACAGGGTGATCGGGTCGGCCCAGGCGGTGGTGGGCGGGCAGTCGCCGGCGAGCCGGACACCCTTGGCGTCGGCGGCCGGCGACCAGGCGGCCACCCGCTCCGCGGCCAGGGCCCCGATGTCGGTCAGCCTGAGGTCGGCCTCGGCGTGCTCGGCCAGCGCCAGGTCGAGCAGGTCGTCCAGGACCTGCGTGAGGCGCTTGCCCTCGGTGCGGACCGAGGCGATCTCCTCGTTGCCCTCGGGGAGTTCGAGGGCGAGCAGTTCGATGCGCAGCAGCAGCGCCGAGAGCGGGTTGCGCAGCTGGTGCGAGGCGTCCGCGACGAAGGCGCGCTGCTGCTCCAGCACGTCCTCGACGTTGTCCGCCATCTCGTTGAACGACCGGGCCAGCCGTCTGAGTTCCGGCGGCCCGCCGCCGACCGCGACGCGGGACTTCAGGCGCCCGGTGGCTATGTCGTGGGTGGTGGCGTCCAGGATCCGTACCGGCCTGAGCACCCAGCCGGTCAGCCGGAGCGCGGCGCCGACGGCGAGCAGCATCGCGGCGATCTCGCCGGCCCCGATGAACAGCCAGCCGCGCAGGATCCGCGAACGCATCTGCCCGGTGGGCGAGTCGGTGACCACGACCGCCACGACGTCCCCGTCCCGGATCACCGGCGAGGCGACGATCAGCCGGCTGCGCTGCCAGGGCCACACCTGCCGAGGGTCGTGGCTGCGGCGGCTCAGCAGCGCCTCGCCGAACGCCTCCCGGACCTCCCCCGTCCGCGGGACGAACCAGTCGCCCGGGGCGTTGGCCATGGCCGAACCGTTGAGGTAGAAGACGCCCGCGCGGATGCCGTAGACGCCGTAGTAGCTGTCCAGTTCCCGGCGGAGCGTCTCCTGGCGCTCGTCCGGGGCGTTACGCCGGGATCCGCTGGGCCCTTCGGTGACGAACTGGGCGAGCGCGGCGAAGCGCGCGGTGTCGTCGATCCGGTCGACGACGACCCGCTGCTGCTGGGCGGCGGCCACGCTGACGGCGAGCGGGACGCCGAGGGCGAGGAGTACGGCCGCCATCAGGACGATGAGCAGCGGCAGGAGCCGTGTGCGCACCCGTCCCCCGCTACGCGGCCGGGGCGACGAGCCGGTAGCCGACGCCCCGTACGGTCTCGATCAGCGCGGGCATGCGCAGCTTGGCGCGCAGGGAGGCGACGTGCACTTCCAGGGTGCGGCCCGTGCCCTCCCAGCTGGTGCGCCACACCTCACTGATGATCTGCTCCCGCCGGAAGACGACCCCGGGGCGCTGGGCGAGCAGCGCGAGCAGGTCGAACTCCTTGCGGGTCAGTTGGACGACCGAACCGTCCACGCTGACCTGGCGGGTCGGCAGTTCGATGTGCACGGCGCCGAGCCGCAGCGCGGTCTCGGCGCCCGCTGCCGCGTCCTCGTGGGCGGTGCGCCGGCTGACGGCGTGGATCCGGGCGAGCAGTTCCCCGGTGTCGTACGGCTTCACCACGTAGTCGTCGGCGCCCAGGTTGAGTCCGTGGATGCGGGAGCGGACGTCGGAGCGCGCGGTGACCATGATCACGGGGGTGCTGGTGCGCTTGCGGATCTTGCCGCAGACCTCGTAGCCGTCCTGGTCGGGCAGGCCCAGGTCGAGCAGGACCACACCGAATCCGGCGCCCTCGGGGACGAGCGCCTGGAGGGCCTCCTCGCCGCTGCGGGCGTGGGTGACGTCGAAGCCGTGCCGCGCGAGGACCGCGGACAGTGCGGCGGCGACGTGGTTGTCGTCCTCGACGAGCAGCAGTCTCATCCCGGCCCCCTCCGGTTCAGCGTGGTCGTGCGGTCTTGGTTCTCGTTCGCTTGCTTGTTACCTCACGTGCACGCGCGCGTGCACCATGGCAGTGACGCCGATGGATAAGGACGGCGTCAAGCGGGTTCCGGTTGCCTGCGGCTTCCGTTACCCGGCCGATACGCGCGCTGGGCCAAGTGCTACGACACGTGTCGGTTTGCTATCGGATCGTGATGCTCAGATTCCCCTCAGATGTGATGACGCTGGTCACCGGCCATCACTACTGTCCACCGAAACCGAGGAGGACGGAGCCCGAGAGCGATGACCAAAGTATCGGTGGCCAAGGAAGACGTGGCCGCGTCCGGCGAACTGGTCGTCCTGAAGAGCGTCAACAAGCACTTCGGCGCGTTGCACGTGCTCCAGGACATCGACCTGACGATCTCCCGCGGTGAGGTCGTCGTGGTCATCGGACCCTCCGGGTCCGGCAAGTCGACCCTGTGCCGCACCATCAACCGCCTGGAGACCATCGACTCGGGCGCCATCACGATCGACGGCAAGGCGCTGCCCCACGAGGGCAAGGAGCTGGCCAGGCTGCGCGCCGACGTCGGGATGGTCTTCCAGTCCTTCAACCTCTTCGCGCACAAGACCGTGCTCGAGAACGTGATGCTGGGCCAGCTCAAGGTCCGCAGGACGGACAAGAAGCAGGCCGAGGAGAAGGCGCGGGCGCTGCTCGACCGCGTCGGCGTCGGCACCCAGGCCGACAAGTACCCCGCGCAGCTGTCCGGTGGTCAGCAGCAGCGTGTCGCCATCGCCCGGGCGCTGGCGATGGGCCCGAAGGTCATGCTCTTCGACGAGCCGACCTCGGCGCTGGATCCCGAGATGATCAACGAGGTCCTGGAGGTCATGCAGCAGCTCGCCCGCGAGGGCATGACCATGATCGTCGTCACCCACGAGATGGGCTTCGCGCGTTCGGCCGCGAACCGGGTCGTCTTCATGGCCGACGGCCGCATCGTCGAGCAGGCCTCGCCCGACCAGTTCTTCAGCAATCCGCGCAGCGACCGGGCCAAGGACTTCCTGTCGAAGATCCTGCACCACTGACGGCACCGAGCCCGGCGCCCCGGCCGCCCCGGGGCCACCCGTCCCTCACGGCCCTCGTTCCTTCACCACGCAAAGGATGTTCATCATGAAGCTCCGCAAGGTCACCGCCGCCTCGGCCGTCGTGCTCGCCCTTGCCGTGTCCGCGACCGCGTGCGGCGGCGACAAGAAGGACGACGGCGGCTCCTCCGGCGGTGGCAAAAAGATCACCGTCGGCATCAAGTTCGACCAGCCCGGCATCGGCCAGAAGACCCCGCAGGGCTACTCCGGCTTCGACGTCGACGTGGCCACCTACGTCGCCAAGAAGCTCGGTTACAGCGCCGACCAGATCGAGTGGAAGGAGTCGAAGAGCGCCGACCGCGAGACCATGCTGCAGCGCGGTGACGTCGACTTCATCGCCGCGTCCTACTCGATCACCCCGGAGCGTCAGCAGAAGGTCGACTTCGCCGGCCCGTACCTGCTGGCCCACCAGGACGTGCTGATCCGCGCGGACGACAGCTCCATCAAGTCGGCCGGCGACCTGAACAAGAAGAAGCTGTGTTCGGTGACCGGCTCGACGTCGGCCCAGAACGTCAAGGACAAGCTGGCCCCCAAGGCGCAGCTGCAGCAGTACCCGACGTACTCGGCGTGCCTGACCGGTCTGCAGAGCAAGGCGATCGACGCGCTGACCACGGACGACTCGATCCTCGCCGGTTACGCCGCCCAGGCCCAGTTCAAGGGCAAGTTCAAGCTTGGCGGCCTGAAGATGACCAATGAGAACTACGGCATCGGCGTCAAGAAGGGCAGCGACCTGAAGGCCAAGATCAACAAGGCCCTCGAGTCGATGGTCTCCGACGGTTCGTGGCAGAAGGCCGTGGACAAGAACTTCGGCCCGGCCGGCTACAAGAACGAGCCCGCCCCGAAGATCGGCGACATCAAGAGCTGAGGCCCGGCGGGTGCGCCGTCCGTGAGGGCGGCGCACCCGGGCGTCCCTACACGCGGAAGCACGGGAGATCGTGTTCGACTTTCTTGACAAGTACGACGTGCTGGGAGCCTTCTGGACGACAGTGCAGCTGACGCTGCTGTCGGCCGCGGGCTCCCTGGTCTGGGGCACTCTGCTGGCCGCCATGCGGGTGGGCCCGGTGCCGCTGATGCGCGGTTTCGGCACCGCCTACGTGAACATCGTGCGGAACATCCCGCTCACGGTGATCATCCTCTTCGCCTCGCTCGGCCTGAAGGACACGCTGCGCATCACCCTGGGGTCGGACCAGGTCGACACGTCCAACTTCCGGCTGGCTGTGCTCGGACTGGCCGTCTACACGTCGGCCTTCGTCTGTGAGGCGATCCGATCCGGCATCAACACGGTGCCGGTCGGGCAGGCCGAGGCGGCCCGCGCCATCGGCCTGAGCTTCACGCAGGTCCTGGCCCTGGTCGTACTGCCGCAGGCCTTCCGTGCGGCCGTGGGGCCGCTGACCAACGTGCTGATCGCGTTGACGAAGAACACCACCGTGGCGGCCGCGATCGGCGTGGCGGAAGCGGCACTCCTGATGAAGAAGATGGTGGAGAACGAGGCACAGCTACTGCTGATCTCCGCCGTCATCGCCTTCGGATTCTGCTGTCTGACGCTCCCGACCGGTCTGATCCTCGGCTGGGTGGGCAAGAAGGTGGCGGTGAAGCGATGAGTTCGGTCCTGTACGACGCCCAGGGCCCGCGGGCCAAGCGGCGCAACATCCTGTACACGGCGGGCTTCCTCGTCGTCCTCGCGGCCGTCCTGTGGTGGGTGTACAAGGGTCTCGACGACAAGGGCCAGCTGGAGTGGGTCCTCTGGAAGCCGTTCTTCAGCGGCACCGAGGCCTACTCGACGTACATCTGGCCCGGTCTGCAGAACACCCTGAAGGCCGCGGCCCTGGCCATGGTCATCGCCCTCCCGCTCGGCGCGGTGCTCGGCATCGCCCGGCTCTCGGACCACGTGTGGGTGCGTGTTCCGGTCGCGACGGTGGTGGAGTTCTTCCGGGCGATCCCGGTGCTGGTCCTGATGATCTTCGGGCTCGCCCTGTTCGCCGCGTACACCGACGTCAGTTCGGACGACCGTCCCCTGTACGCGGTCGTCACCGGCCTGGTGCTGTACAACGCGTCCGTGCTCGCGGAGATCGTCCGCGCGGGCATCCTCGCGCTGCCGAAGGGCCAGTCCGAGGCGGCCATGGCGATCGGCCTGCGCAAGAACCAGGTCATGCGGCTCATCCTGCTGCCGCAGTCGGTCACCGCCATGCTGCCGGCGATCGTCAGCCAGCTGGTCGTCATCGTGAAGGACACGGCGCTCGGCGGCGCGGTCCTGACCTTCCCCGAACTCCTCTCCTCGGCCAACACGATGAGCGGCTACTACGGCGCCAACACCATCGCCTCCTTCACGATCATCGCGGTGATCTACGTGGTCATCAACTTCTCGCTGACCACGTTCGCGAGCTGGCTGGAGCGACGGCTGCGGCAGCGGAAGAAGTCGACCGGCGCGGTGCTCGGCGTCGACGACACAGTGAACATCGCCGGCGCTGCAGGGACGGGAATCGCGGCCTGACGCCGGATCAAACCCGACTGCGTCATCCGGAGGCAGTGGCATGATCGCCACTGCCTCCGGTCGCTTGACGCAAACTCCGCCAATGGGTTGCATACGTTCTGTGATCGTGCACCCCGCTTCACCTTCCTGTTCACCTGCGACCGTCAGGACACCGCTGCGGGCAGGGGGCACCGCGTCGTGGACCCGGTGATCGTCGTCGGAGCGGGGCCCGTCGGGCTCACGCTCGCCCTGGCGCTGGCCCGTCAGGAGGTGCCGTCCGTCGTCCTGGACGAGGGGCCCGGCAAGGACGAACCACGCCCGGCCCGCACCGCCGTGCTGCGCGAGGACACGGCCGCCCTCGTGGAGCGGCTGACCGGAGTCGCGCTCGGTGACCACGGCGTGCGATGGACCGGATGGCGGTCGGTGCGGCGCAAGCAGGTGATGAGCGAGATCACCTTCGACGAGGGCGATCCCGGCCCGCTGCACATCGCCCAGCACGTCCTCACGGGTGCCCTGCGCGCGGCCGTGGCGGACGAGCCACTGGTCAGGATCACCGTGGACAGCCGGCTCGACGCGATCGAGCAGGAGCGTTCCGGCATCACCGCGCACACCCGTGGCCCCAAGGGCACCTGGTGGCGTGGCAGTTACCTGGTGGGCTGCGACGGTCCGCGCTCGACCGTGCGCAAGCTGCAGGACATCCGCTTCCCGGGCCGTACGGCGGTGGAGCGGCACGCGGTCGCCGCACTGCGCGCGGAACTTCCGTGGGAGGGCCGTGCGTTGCTCCATCGGATGCCGCCGTGGCGGTCGTCCGGGCCCTCGGCCGGGGAGGTGACCGCCCGCCCCCTCCCGGACGGCGTGTGGCGTCTGGACTGGCTGCTGCCACCGGGCAAGGACCTGGTCACGCCCGACATCCTGGTGGCCCGGATCCGCGAGACCCTCGCGGGCTGGACGGACGGCTCCACACCGGCGTACGACCTCCTCGACACCGGTGTCCACACGGTGCACCACCGGCTGGCCCGGCGCTGGCGCGCCGGCCGGGTCTTCCTCGCCGGGGACGCGGCCCACCTGCTCGGCGCGCTCGGCACCCAGGGCCTCGACGAGGGCCTCAGGGACGCCGACAACCTGGCCTGGAAGCTGGCCTCGGCCTGGCACCACGGGCACCACGAGGCACTGCTCGACAGTTACCAGACCGAGCGGCGCGCGGTGGTCGCCGCCCGGCTGCGCGCCGCCGACCAGGTGCTGCCGGTGCTCCGGGGCTCGGGCGCGCTGCGCCACATCGTCCCCGGCGCGACCCGGGGCCACGAGGCGCTGCTCACGGACGGTCACCTGGGACGCGGCACGGTGGGTGCGCCGGGGGCGTACACCGACTCGCCACTCGCACCCCGGCACCTGGAGGGCGAGATCCCGGTCGAGACCCTGCCCGGCGCACCGGTCACCGATGTCCGGGTCACAGCGGAGGACGGTTCCTTCGTAAAACTGCGCGACCGGCTGGGCCGGGGGTCCCTCCTCGTCGTACTGATCGCGCCGGGCACGGGCGTGTGGGACCGCAAGCACTGGGTGTCCGCCGGGGTCATGCCCCGGCTCGCGGCCGCCGTGACGGCGCTTCCGCACCCGGCCGAGCTGCTGGTCGCCGAGGAGTACCCGGGTGCGCCGGCGCACAGCGTGCTGCTCGTGCGCCCCGACGGCCACCTGGTCACCGCGCTGAGCGGGGTGCGTCCGGCCGATCTGTACGCGGCGGCGGAGGCGACCGTGGGCGGCGCCGTGAAGGAGGCGGAGGCCGGCTCCGGCGCGCGCTGACCGTGGGCCCCGTCACCCTCCGTCCACATGGTGAAGGTGAATTGACCGGAGTGCGGCACCGTGCTGTACTCCGGATCGTGACCGACACCTGTGTGCGCCTGTGGCGGAGGGTCCATATGGACCTCGTCCGCTATGCGGGCTGCGTGTGTCGCCCGTCCTGCTGAATTCGCTCCCTTCCTTCCTTTCCGGGCGCCGCCGTGCGCCCGTTCGGCGAACCCCTTCAGGACGGTGCACGTGTCTGTCTCTCCCTCTGCGTCCCCTGCTGCCGACACCGGTGCCGCCGGCTCGGCGCCGACCCAGGCGGACCTCCTCGACTTCCTGCGGCGCACGGCCGCCGACACCGAGCTGATCGCCTCGCTCCCGCTCGACCCCGAGGGCCGCACCTGGGTGCGGCTGGAGGGCCCCGGCGGCAGCGAGGCCTGGCTGATCGGCTGGCCGCCCGGCACCGGCACCGGCTGGCACGACCACGCCGACTCGGTCGGCGCCTTCCTCACGGCGTCGGGTGAACTCACGGAGTACTCGCTGGCGGCCCGGTTGCCCACCGACGGCTGGAAGACCCTGGAACTCGCCGAGGGCGTGGACCGCGAGCGCCGGCTGCCCGCCGGACAGGGCCGTGCCTTCGGCCGTCACCATGTGCACGAGGTGCTCAACGAGTCCCGCGACCGCCACGCGGTCTCCGTCCACGCCTACTATCCGCCGTTGCCGCGGATCCGTCGCTACAGTCGCTCGGGCCAGGTCCTGCACCTGGAGCAGGTCGAGCGCCCGGAGGACTGGCAGTGAGCGGCACGAACACACGGCCGATCGGCATCGACGACCTGCTGGAGCGGGTCCGCGCGGGCTACCGGCGCATCGAGGCACAGCAGGCACACGAGGCGGCGCGCACCGGTGAGGCCCTGCTGGTCGACATCCGGTACGCGGCCCTGCGCGAGCGGGACGGGCTGATCCCCGGCGCCCTCGTCATCGAGCGCAACGAACTGGAGTGGCGTCTCGACCCCCAGGGCAGCCACCGAGTCCCCGAGGCCTCCGGCCACGATCTGCGCGTCGTCGTCATCTGCAACGAGGGCTACGCCTCCAGCCTGGCCGCCGCCTCCCTCCACCAACTGGGCCTGCACCGCGCGACCGACCTGGTGGGCGGCTTCCAGGCGTGGCGGGCAGCCGGACTGCCGGTGGAGCCGGTGAAGGACTGACGGGGACTCAGCGGGAGGCGGTGGTTCTTCGTCGGCGGTCCTACTCCTTCGCCGTGGCCACCGTCACCGCCCGCACCCGGAGCGCCGCGCGCCCCGGAAGGGCGCTGGACACGAGCGCGAGGAGGGCGGCGACCGCCAACACCGTGACGTAGAGCAGGGGTGCGACCGTGGGGGCGGCGCGACCGGTCATGCCCAGGCTGAACGCGGTGAGTACGGCGAGGGTGATGCCGCTGCCGAGTGCGGTGGCGAGGAGCAGCACGGCCAGCACCTCGGTGCGCAGCACGCGCAGCACCTGGCGGCGGGTCGCTCCGGCAAGGCGGAGCAGGGCGAACTCCCGGACACGCTCAGCGACCGACATGGCGAGCGTGTTGACGGCCGCGATGGCGGTGAAGGCCAGGACGAGCCCCATGGCCAGGTAGTTGACCTCCGCGTTCGCCTGCTGCCGGTCGGCCTGGAGGGAGTCCGCGGCAGTCGGCGAAAGAATCTGCAGACCTGGGAACTCACGCAGCGTAGTCAGGAGTTGTGTCTTTGTACGGGTCGTGCTGACGAGGACGGAGGAGGCGAGCGGGTTGTCGACGTGGTGGGCCACGAGGTCGTGGGCGAGGGTGAGGTCGCCGAAGCCGAGACCCCGGGCGTAGACGGCGGCGACGGTGAGCGTGGCGGGCGTGCCGTCGCCGAGCGTGAGTTTCAGGGTGCTTCCGAGCTTCAAGTGGTGCTGGTCCGCGGCCAGTTCACTGACGGCGACGGCGCCGGGGGCGAGACCGCCGAGGGAGCCCGCGGTGACCTTCGGGTCCCAGGTACGGGTCAGACCGGCCGGGGTGACGCCCTGGGCGGAGTATGTGTCGAGGCCGATACGAACGGTCGTGCGGACCACTTCGGTAGCGGTGTCGTGCTGGTCACGCAGCCGCCGTGCGGCCTCACCGGGGACGCCAGGCCCCTGGGCGGCGACGACCCAGTCGGCGGTCACACCCGCGCGCGCCTGCGCCCGGGCGGCGTCGCCGAGGGTCGACTGCACGAACAGCACGGTGCAGGTCATGCCGATGAGCAGGGTGAGGGGGGTGACGACTGAGGCCATCCGGGTGGCGTTGCCGCGCAGGTGGCGGTGGCGAGGCGGCCGCCGTGACCGGTGAGCCGCAGTGGACCGGCGAGCAGCAGCGCGGCCGCCTTGACCAGCAGCGGGCCGAGCAGGGCGACGGAGGTGGACAGGACGACGACGGCGAGGTAGGTCACGGGGGTCGAAGCGGGCTCGGTACGCAGGGAGGTGAGGACGGCGACGAGGACGATCCCACCGGCGAGGAGCAGCAGACCGGCGGCGATACGCCCCCGGGCCGGACGGGCGCGCTCGGTCCTGGATTCCGCCAGGGCTTCCGCCGGGCGGATCCCGGCGATCCTGCGGGAGGCGATCCGGGCTGCCGTCCAGGCGCCGAGCAGGGTGGCGGCGAGGGCGGCGAGCGGCGGGAAGACGCTGACGGTGTGCTGGAGCGTGACGGGAACGGCGCCCAGGGCGACGAACCTGGAGTGCAGCCAGCCACCCAGCGGCAGCCCGAGCAACGCACCGGCGGTGCCCGCCGCCGTTCCGATGATCAGTGCCTCCCGGCCCAGCAGCGTGCGGATCTGTCCGGGCGTGGCGGCGATGGCTCGGAGCAGGGCGAGTTCGCGGTGGCGCTGCTGGACGGTGAGCGCGAAGGTGCCGACGACCACGAGTACCGCCACCAGCAGCGAGGTACCGCCCATCGCGCCGCCCATGCCGACCAGCCGGGTCCGGGCCGCTGCCGCGTCCAGGAACTCCACGGGGCCGCGGGCGGCGCCGGTGCTGACCTGCGCGGTGGTGCCGTGCAGCGCCCGCACCACGGCCTGCCGCACCGTCTCCTGGTCGGCGCCCTCGGCCGGGAGCACGCCGAACGTGGTGACCTGCCCCGGATGCGCGGCCAGCCGCCGGGCCTCGGCGGTGGAGAAGAACAGGGACGTCTGGTGGGGTACGGGCGTGGCCGGTGTGGCGACACCGGTGATGCGGTAGGCGCGCGGGGACCGCGTGGACTGCACCGTGAGGCGGTCGCCGGGCCGGAGACGGGCGCGTGCGGCGAGGTCGTGGTCGATGACGAGGTCACCGGCGGCCCTGGGTGCGCTGCCCTCGGTCAGCCGGTAGGGCGTCAGCGCGGCGGAGTCCCAGGCGTGCCCGTAGGCGGTACGGCCGCCGGTGCCAACCGGGGTCAGGGGCTGCGCGAGGAAGGTCAGTTCGGGAACGACACGGGCGACGCCGGGGGTGCGGGCGAGGGTTGCTCCCAAGTCGGCGGAGAGCCAGGCGCGTTCAGCGATGGGCTTCGCCTTGTGCTTGACCTTGGTCTTGCCCTTCTTGTGCTTCACGGTGGTGTGGTGGACGTACTGGTCGGCGGAGACCACGACGGGAGCGGCGGCATAGCGCTCGGTGCGGATCATGCCGCGCAGGCCGGTCTCGAGGAGGGTGCCGCAGGCGGTGATCAGGGCGGCCGCGCACATCAGGGCGAGGAAGGCGCCGAGGAAGCCCGCCTTGCGGGCGCGGACGGTCTGGAAGGCGTATCGCAGCATCATCGGGGCGGGCTCTCTTCTGTGGTGCGTCTCGGAGTCCGTGCGCCTGCCGGCCCAGGCGTGGGCCGTGTTCCGGGGCGTGGGTACACCGTCGCCCGCGCAGGGGTCCGAAAGCACTGCGGTGGGCCGCCGTCCTGAGCGGGGGGGGGTTAACCCGACCTACTCCCGCTCGCACAGCATGCCCATGTCAAACCTCGAGCCGCCCGACGCCTGTGAGCCACCGGTCCCGTGACGGTGAGCCACTGTCCCGGACCACAGGGAGGCATCGGCCGGGCGGTCGCTCCGGGCCGGGCGCCCGGCCGTCAGAGGCCCTCGCCCTCGAGGAACTCCGTGTCCTCGCCCTCTTGCTCCAGGGCCTGCCGGACGACGCGGAGGGCCAGGCCCTCGGGGTAGCCCTTGCGGGCGAGCATGCCGGCGAGGCGCCGGAGCCGCTTGTCTCGGTCGAGGCCACGGGTGGCCCGCAGCTTGCGGGCGACCAGTTCGCGGGCGGTCGCCTCCTCCTGCTCGGAGTCGAGCTGCGCGACGGCCTCGTCGATCAGGGTGGAGTCGACGCCCTTGGTGCGCAGTTCCTGGGCCAGTGCGCGACGGGCGAGCCCCCGGCCGTGGTGCCGGGACTCCACCCAGGCATCCGCGAACGCGCCGTCGTCGATGAGTCCGACCTCCTCGAACCGGGACAGCACCTCGTCGGCCACGTCCTCGGGGATGTCCCGCTTGCACAAGGCGTCCGCGAGCTGCTTGCGGGTGCGCGGGGTCCCGGTGAGCAGACGCAGACAGATCGCCCGCGCCCGCTCAGCCGGGTCCCCTGAAGACTCCCCCCGCTCGGCCCTCGACGAGGAAGGGGCGCCTTCGCCCTCACCGGACGGCTCTCCGAAGCCGCCCCTCCGGCGCCCGCGTCGCCGGCCGCCGCGCGGTCCGGCGGCACCCCGGCCGCGGCCGGGCGAGCCTTCCCCGTGAGGCTCGTCGCCCGGATGCGTGACGCCGTCGCCGTGCCCGTCGCCCCCGTGACCGTCGTCGCCGGCCGTGGCGGCGCCCGGGTAGCCCCCGGCACCCCTCCCCCGTGGGGCACCGGGGGTGGCGTACTCGTGCTCGGCCCAGTCGGTTCGTCGTGTCACGGTCAGCTCTTGGCTGCGGCAGCCTTGGGCTTGGTCGCCTTGGCGGCCGCGGGCGCCGTCTTGGCGGCGTCGTCGGCCGCGGTGGCGACCGCAGCGTCCGCGCCCGGCTCGGCGGCGGGCTCCTCCGGCCGGACACCCACGCCCAGCTTCTCCTTGATCTTCTTCTCGATCTCGTTGGCCAGGTCGGGGTTGTCCTTGAGGAAGTTGCGCGCGTTCTCCTTGCCCTGGCCGAGCTGGTCGCCCTCGTACGTGTACCAGGCGCCGGCCTTGCGGACGAAGCCGTGCTCCACGCCCATGTCGATCAGACCGCCCTCGCGGCTGATGCCCTGGCCGTAGAGGATGTCGAACTCGGCCTGCTTGAAGGGCGGGGCGACCTTGTTCTTGACGACCTTGCAGCGGGTGCGGTTGCCCACCGCCTCCGTGCCGTCCTTCAGTGTCTCGATGCGGCGGATGTCGATGCGCACCGAGGCGTAGAACTTCAGCGCGCGGCCACCGGTCGTGGTCTCCGGAGAGCCGAACATCACGCCGATCTTCTCGCGGAGCTGGTTGATGAAGATCGCGGTGGTCTTGGACTGGTTGAGCGCGCTGGTGATCTTCCGCAGTGCCTGGCTCATCAGCCGGGCCTGGAGGCCGACGTGGCTGTCACCCATCTCGCCCTCGATCTCCGCGCGCGGGACGAGCGCGGCGACGGAGTCGATGACGATCAGGTCCAGGGCACCGGAGCGGACCAGCATGTCCACGATCTCCAGCGCCTGCTCGCCGTTGTCCGGCTGGGAGAGGATCAGGTTGTCGATGTCGACGCCGAGCTTGCGCGCGTACTCGGGGTCGAGGGCGTGCTCGGCGTCCACGAAGGCGACCTGGCCGCCGGCCTTCTGGGCGTTGGCCACGGCGTGCAGGGTCAGGGTCGTCTTACCGGAGGACTCCGGGCCGTAGATCTCCACGACACGACCACGCGGCAGGCCTCCGACGCCGAGGGCGACGTCGAGTGCGGTCGACCCGGTCGGGATGACCTCGATGGGCTCATTCGACCGCTCGCCCATGCGCATGACCGCGCCCTTGCCGAATTGCCGTTCAATCTGTGCGAGCGCGGCGTCGAGCGCCTTCTCGCGGTCGGTTCCTGCCATGGGTTCCACCCGATTTGCTTGAGTCGATCGCTTCACGTCAAAGACGCTAACGCCTGCCACTGACAATGCGCCCCGACGTCGGCCCGGCCTGTGGATAACCAGGGGACATCTCAACCGAAATCATGCTGAAGTCCCCGTCGAGAGCCTCGCCTGAGCCTCCATAAGAATGGATGTTCGATTTCCGTGTCAAGCGCACCACAGGGCACCGGAAACTCTCCCTCCCCGCGCCCGGGGGCCTACTCCCGGCGGCGTACGACGGGTGCCTTCGGCCGGACGACGACCGCACGGGGGCGTTCCCCGGAGCCTGGGCCCATGAAGAATCCGCGCCGCGCCGAGCGCCTGTGCCACGTGACCGGTCTGCTCCTCGTTCTCTCCGGTCTCGCGCACCTGCTGGTGTTCGCGGTCGACGGCGGCCCCTGGGACGGCCCCGTCTCCTGGCGCAAGCCCGTCACCTTCGGACTCTCCTTCGGTGTGACCCTGATCGCGATCACCTGGGTCACGTCGTACTTGCGGGTGGGGCCGCGGCTGCGCACCGTCCTGCTCGCTGTCTTCGCCGCGGAACTGCGTGGTGGAGGTCGGCGGCGTCGCCCTTCAGGCGTGGCGCCGGGTGGCCTCGCATCTCGACATGGAGACCCCCTTCGACACGGCGGTGTCCATGACGCTCGCGGTGGGCGGCGGAGTCCTGGTGGCGCTGCTCACCGTCTTCGCCGTGGCGTCCTTCCGGCCCCGGCCGGCGGGCCCCGCCGGCATGCCGCTCGCGGTGCGCACGGGGTTCGCGATCCTGCTCGTGGCACTGGCCTCGGGCGCGGCGATGATCGCGCGCGGCGTCGTACTGACGCGGACCGGCCACCAGGAGGTCGCCTATCACTCGACGGCCGCGCTCAAGCCGCTGCACGGGGTGAGCCTGCACGCGGTCCTGGTCCTGCCGCTGCTGGCCCTGCTGCTGTCCCGCACCTCCTGGGGTGAGCGGACGCGGTGGCGGATCGTGGCCGTGGCGACGGGCTGTTACGCGGCGGCCGTCGCGGGCGCCGGGGTGTGGGCGGTCCTGACGTACTGAAAGCGACCCCGGACACCACGTCCCTAGGAGGACTCCTCCGGACCGGGCTGCCGTGCCCACAACCGGCGTATGCGCGAGACCGCCCCAGGGCCGCCCGGGCCCCGCGAGCGGTGCCCCTGCACCCGGGGATCGTCCATGACGGCGTACCGCTTCACGTAGGCCCCCAGGAAGGCCTGCAGCGTGGCGACCGCCGGGATGGCGATCAGCGCGCCGACCGCGCCCAGCAGCGCGGTGCCCGCGATCACCGAGCCGAAGGCGACCGCCGGGTGGATGTCGACGGTCTTCGAGGTCAGCTTGGGCTGCAGCATGTAGTTCTCGAACTGCTGGTAGATCACGACGAAGACCAGCACCCACACCGCGTACCAGGGGTTCACGGTGAACGCGATCAGCATGGGCAGCGCGCCCGCGAGATAGGTGCCGATTGTCGGGATGAACTGCGACACGAGGCCCACCCAGACACCGAGCACGGGCGCGTACGGCACGCCGAGGGCCTGGAGCAGGATGTAGTGCGCTATCCCGGAGATGAGCGCCATCAGGCCGCGCGAGTAGAGGTAGCCGCCCGTCTTGTCGACGGCGATCTCCCAGGCGCGCAGCACCTCCGCCTGGCGCGCCGGCGGCAGGACGGAGCACAGGGCGCGGCGCAGCCGGGGACCGTCGGCGGCGAAGTAGAACGAGAACAGCGCGACGGTGAGCAGCTGGAAGAGACCGCCGAGCACCTGGGCGGACACGTCGAGCACTCCGGCCGCGCTGTTCTGCGCGTACTTGCGCAGCCAGCCGGAGTGCAGCAGCCCCTCCTGGACGTCCACGCGCCTGAGGTCCGTGTGGAAGGTGTGGTTGATCCAGTGGATGACGGAGTCCAGGTACGCCGGGAAGCCCTCGACCATCTTGATGATCTGGCCGGCCAGCATCGAGCCGAGCAGCGTGATGAAGCCGGCGGTGACGATCGCCAGCCCGAGGAAGACCAAGAAGGTGGCGACGCCTCTGCGCATGCCGTGAGCGGACATCCAGCTCACCGCGGGCTCGATGGCGAGGGCGAGGAAGAACGCGATCAGTATGTTGATCAGCAGTCCGGTCAGCTGGTGGAAGGCCCAACTGCCGAGCTGGAAGGCGGCGATGAGCGAGAGCGCGAGCACCATGGCGCGCGGCAGCCAGCGCGGCATGCGGCGCCCGCCCGGCGCGGCGGCGCCGTCGGCCGGGGGCCGGGGGGGCGGCGTCGTAACGGTCGGGGATGCTGCGTGCCGGGCGGCCGGCTCGTTGTCGTCAGTGGGTGCCACGGGCCAAGTCTCACCCACGTCACCGACAGCCCGCTGCCAGCCCGGTATCTTCGCGGCCGGTCAGCGTCGCTCCCCGGGCACGTCCATGACCGAGCAGACCACGCGCCACACGTCCCTGGCATCCCAGCCGGCGTCCAGTGCCTCGTTCACCGTGCGCCCGCCGAGCTCCGTCATCACATGATCGCGCGCGAAGGTGTCGGCGTACCCCGGACCGAAGTGTTCCGCCATCCGCTGCCAGAAGACCGTCAACCGCATGACTCCAGTATCCCGCCCCTGGGGGTGGGCCCCGCCGGAGGACCGCTTGCCGAGACCGCTTTCCGTCCTACGGTCTGTCGCATGGCCGAAACAGGAGTTTCCCCACTCCCCCCTACGCCCCCGGCGCGCTCCCCGCTCTTCCGCGCCGAACAGTTCGTCTGGCTCACCGCACGCGTGCTGGAGCAGCGGCTCTTCGCTCACCACTTCCTGAACGGCGCGGCCGATCCGGTGGAGACCGCGCTGGACGCCTATCGCAATGAGGACGGCGGGTACGGCCACGCGCTCGAACCCGATCTGCGCGGCCCCGTGAGCCAGCCCCTGCACACCGCTCGCGCGCTGCGTGTGCTGGACGCCGTCGGGCGCTGCGGCGGGCAGCGGGTGGAGCGTGTGTGCCGCTATCTGACCTCCGTCTCCACCGCGGACGGCGCCCTGCCGGCCATCCATCCCAGCCAGCGCGGGTATCCGGTGGCGCCGTTCGTCCCGGTCGTGGAGGACCCTCCCAGCGACCTGCTGGCCACCGGGCCCGTGGTGGGCCTGCTGCACCGCAACGAGGTCTGGCACGCCTGGCTGTTCCGGGCCACCGACTTCTGCTGGCAGGCCGTGGAGTCCCTGGAGAGGTCCCACCCCTACGAGGTGGAGGCCGCCGTGGCCTTCCTGGACTCCGCCCCCGACCGACCGCGCGCGGAGGCCGCCGCCGACCGTCTCGGCCGCCTGGTGCGCGAGCAGCGGCTGGTGGCACTGGACCCCGGTCGCCTCGACGACTACCCGGTCGCCCCCGGCTACGCCCCCGGCGAGCACCACTTCCCGCACGACTTCGCGCAGAGCCCGCAGTCGCTCGCGCGCGCGTGGTTCACGGACGAGGAGATGGCGCGCTCCCTGGACTTCCTGGCCGCCGAGCAGCAGCAGGACGGTGGCTGGCCGATCCGCTGGCGCCAGTGGGCACCGGTTCCCGCGCTGGAGGCGCGCCCCATGGTGACGATCGAGGCCCTGTGCACCCTCAGGGCGTACGGCCGCTTCGTGGGCTGAGCCCGCTCGGCCCGGCTGAGCCGGGCGGACCCCTGCCGCGCTCACCCGCCGATCGCCCGCACCCCCGCCGTCACCACCACGGCCGCCGCGACGACCAGCAGGAACGGTGCGCGCAGCACCAGCGCCACAGCGGCCGCGCCGAGCCCCGCGGCCCTGGCGTCCAGTACGAGCGCGTGCCCGTCGGCGAACGTCTGCTGGGCGGTGAGCGCGGCCAGGAGGGCGACGGGCAGCAGGGCGGCGAGCCGCCGGACCAACGGCCGCTCCACGGCGCCGGCGGGCACGAGCAGTCCGGCGAGCTTGACGGCGTAGCAGCCGAGCGCGGTCACGCCGATCGCGAGCCAGGTGTTCATCGACCCTTCTCCGATTCGCCGGGCCCGCCAGAGCTGTCCCTCATGTTCGTTACATCCTTTATGTCATGTCGGGTGCGACCGCTGCGCCGGCCTTCGGCGATCAGCGCGGCCGGCGCCGCCAGCGCCGCCACCAGGACCGGTACGCCGGCCGGCAGGACGGGCAGCAGGCCGAGGCCCAGCAGGACCGCGAGGCCCGCGACCGCGCGTTCGGTCGGCGTCTTGAGCATCGGGGCGAGCAGGGCCAGGAAGACGGCGGGGCCGGCCGCGTCCAGGCCCCATGCGTCGGTGTCCCCGATGGCCTTCGCGCCCAGCGCGCCGAGCAGCGTGGTGAGGTTCCACAGCAGGTACAGGCTGAGCCCGGTGACGGTGAAGCCGATCCGCGCGGCCCGCCGGCTCGGCTGGGCCAGGGTCACCGCTGTGGTCTCGTCGATCACCCACTGGGCGGCCAGCGGCCGCACCGCGCGCGGGAGGGCCAGCAACTGCGAAAGGCGCAGCCCGTAGAAGGCGTTGCGCACGCCCAGGAAGAAGGCGCCGGCGGCGGCCGTGAACGGGTTGCCGCCGGCGGCGAGCGCGCCCACCAGGGCGAACTGGGAGGCGCCGGTGAACACCAGGAGGCTGAGCGCGCAGGTCTGGAGGAGCCCCAGTCCGCTGCCGGCCGAGGTCACCCCGAAGGCGAACCCGGAGAGCCCGACGGCGACGCCGACGCCCAGGGCGTCCCGTACGACCGCGGCGTCCGGCTTGCGCGTGCCGTCGGCGGCCATGTCCGCGAGTGCTGTCTGTTGTGCCACGTCTCGGACGGTACGGGCGGCCGTCAGCCCGGGTCTTGTACGTTCTTGCGCTCGCGTTGATAGGCGCCCGGGGGCACCCCGACGATCCGGGTGAAGTGCCGGTTGAGGTGCGGCTGGTCGGTGAAGCCGACGGCGACGGCCGCTTCGGCGGGTGCCGTCCCCGCGTCCAGCAGCAGTCGCGCGCGCCGCACCCGGGCGTCGGTCAGCCAGGTGTGCGGCGGCATCCCGTAGGCGTCACGGAACGCCCGCAGCAGGGCGAACGGGCTGGTTCCCAGGTCGGCGGCGAGGCGCTCCAGGGTCGGCGGTTCGGCGATCCGCTCTTCCAGTACCGCACGCGCGCGTGCGGCGATCCGCGCCCCGGCCGTCCGCGTCCGCCGTTGCGGCAGCGGCCCGCCGTTGAGCCGCAGCAGCCTGGTCACGGCCACGCGCAGCAGGGTGTCGGCGGCCAGTGCGTTGCCTTCCTCGGCGGCACGGAGCACCTGGTGGACCAGGCGGACGGTGTACGGATCGTCGAGGACCGGGCTGACGAAGCCGGGCGTTCCGCGCAGAGCGGTGGTCTCGGCCGCGATCCCGGCCACCACCTCAGGCGACGGATAGACCGCGCCGTACCGCCAGCCCTCGGGCACGCCGGCCCGGCCGGTGTGCGCAGTGTCCGGATTGACCAGCGCGAGGGCTCCCGCGCCGACGGAGACGTCGGAGCCGCGGTGGTGGAAGACCTCGACGCCGTCGGCGATGGCCGCGATCACGAAGTTCTCGTGGGTGTGCCGGACGAAGGTCTTGTGGATGTATCGGGCACGCAGCAGGTCGACGCCGGGCAGCTCCTCGTACCGCCAGTGCCGCGCCCGCTCCGCTGAACCCGCCATACGCCCATTCTCCGCCACGCCCGCGGGCCCACGACGGCCGGCAGACCTGCCCCCGTCCCGTCTGCCCAGGTCAGAGCGATTGTCAGTGGCCGGGTGCAGGATAGAAGGCATGGTCAGCTCCGCACACCAAGCCCTCGACGGCTTCTCGCCCGCGACCCGCGCCTGGTTCACGGGGGCGTTCTCCGCGCCCACCGCGGCCCAGGCGGGCGCGTGGCAGGCCATCCGGGAGGGCTCGGACGTGCTGGTGGTCGCCCCCACCGGCTCGGGCAAGACGCTGGCCGCGTTCCTCGCCGCCCTGGACCAGCTGGCCTCGGCTCCTCCCCCGGCCGACCCGAAGAAGCGCTGCCGGGTGCTGTACGTGTCCCCGCTGAAGGCCCTCGCGGTCGACGTGGAGCGCAACCTGCGCAGCCCCCTGACCGGTATCCGCCACGAGTCCGTGCGCCTGGGCCTGCCCGAGCCCGAGGTCAAGGTGGGCATCCGCTCCGGCGACACCCCGCCAGCCGAGCGGCGCGCCCTGTCCACGCGCCCGCCGGACATCCTGATCACCACCCCCGAGTCGCTGTTCCTGATGCTGACGTCGGCCACCCGTGACGCGCTGACGGGCGTGGAGACGGTGATCCTGGACGAGGTGCACGCGGTCGCGGGCACCAAGCGCGGCGCCCACCTCGCACTGTCCCTGGAGCGCCTGGACGAGCTGCTGCCGAGGCCGGCGCGCAGGATCGGCCTGTCGGCGACCGTGCGCCCGGTGGACGAGGTGGCCCGGTATCTCTCACCGCGCCGCAAGGTGGAGATCGTCCAGCCGGAGTCCGGCAAGGAGTTCGACCTCTCCGTCGTCGTCCCGGTCGAGGACATGGGCGAGCTGGGCGGCGCCCCCGCGGCCGACGGGGCCGAGGGGGCGGAGCGGCCGTCGATCTGGCCCCATGTGGAGGAGCGGATCGCCGACCTGGTCCAGGCCCACCGCTCCACGATCGTGTTCGCCAACTCGCGGCGGCTGGCCGAGCGGCTGTGCAACCGGCTCAACGAGATCGCCTACGAGCGGGCGACCGGCGAGACCCTGGACGAGCACCACTCCCCGGCCGAGCTGATGGGCGGCTCGGGCGCGGCCCAGGGAGCACCACCCGTGATCGCCCGCGCGCACCACGGCTCGGTCTCCAAGGAGCAGCGCTCCCTCGTGGAGGAGGACCTCAAGGCGGGCCGTCTGCCCGCGGTGGTTGCCACGTCCAGCCTGGAGCTGGGCATCGACATGGGTGCGGTCGACCTCGTCGTGCAGGTCGAGTCCCCGCCCTCGGTGGCGTCCGGGCTCCAGCGCGTCGGACGCGCGGGGCACCAGGTCGGCGCCGTCTCCACCGGCGTGGTCTTCCCCAAGTACCGGGGCGACCTGGTCCAGGCGGCCGTGGTCACCGAGCGGATGCGCTCGGGCGCCATCGAGTCCCTGAAGGTCCCCGCGAACCCGCTGGACGTACTCGCCCAGCAACTCGTGGCCATGACGGCGCTGGACACCTGGCAGTTCGACGACCTGCTCGCCGCGGTCCGCCGCGCGGCCCCCTTCGCCTCGCTGCCCGAGTCGGCGTTCACGGCGACCCTGGACATGCTCGCGGGTCGTTACCCGTCCGATGCGTTCGCGGAGCTGCGCCCGCGCGTGGTGTGGGACCGCGTGGCCGGCACGATCACCGGCCGCCCGGGCGCCCAGCGCCTCGCCGTCACCTCCGGCGGCACGATCCCCGACCGCGGACTCTTCGGGGTCTTCCTCGCCGGTTCCGACCCCAAGAAGGGCGGCGGCCGGGTCGGTGAGCTGGACGAGGAGATGGTGTACGAGTCCCGGGTGGGCGACGTCTTCACGCTCGGCACGAGTTCCTGGCGCATCGAGGACATCACGCGCGACCGCGTCCTGGTCTCCCCGGCGCCGGGCGTGCCGGGGAGGCTGCCCTTCTGGAAGGGCGACCAGCTGGGCCGCCCGCTGGAGCTGGGGCGCGCAGTGGGCGCGTTCCTGCGCGAGGTGGGCGCGCTCTCCAAGGACGACGCCCGGCTGCGGCTGCTCGCCGCGGGCCTTGACGCGTGGGCGGCGGACAACGTGCTGTCCTACCTGGACGAGCAGCGTGAGGCCTGCGGCCATGTCCCGGACGACCGCACGATCGTGGTCGAGCGCTTCCGCGACGAGCTGGGCGACTGGCGGGTCGTCGTCCACTCCCCGTTCGGCGCCCAGGTCCACGCCCCCTGGGCCCTCGCGCTCGGCGCCCGCCTCTCCGAGCGGTACGGCATGGACGCGCAGGTCATGCACGCCGACGACGGCATCGTGCTGCGGCTGCCCGACGCCGACCTGATGGGCCTGGACCTGCTCGACCAGGAGCCTGCGAGGGCCGGCACCGAGTACGACAGCGAGCAGGCGCCGGTGGGCGCGGCGGACGTCGCCTTCGACAAGGGCGAGGTCGACCGGATCGTCACCGACCAGGTCGGCAGCTCCGCCCTGTTCGCCTCCCGGTTCCGTGAATGCGCGGCCCGCGCGCTGCTGCTGCCGCGCCGCAACCCCGGCAAGCGCACCCCCTTGTGGCAGCAGCGCCAGCGTGCGGCCCAGCTGCTGCAGGTGGCGAGCGAGTTCGGCTCGTTCCCGATCGTCCTGGAGGCGGTCCGCGAGTGCCTCCAGGACGTCTTCGACGTCCCCGGCCTCGTGGAACTGATGGGCGACCTCGAGTCCCGCAAGGTCCGCCTGGTCGAGGTCACCACCCCGGAGCCGTCCCCCTTCGCCCGCTCCCTGCTGTTCGGGTACGTCGCCCAGTTCCTCTACGAGGGCGACTCCCCGCTCGCCGAGCGCCGCGCCGCCGCGCTGTCCCTGGACTCCCGGCTGCTGGCCGAGCTGCTGGGCCAGGCGGAGCTGCGCGAGCTGCTCGACGCGGAGGTGCTGACCGAGCTGGAGCGCGAACTCCAGTGGCTGACGGAGGACCGCCGGGTCAAGGACGTGGAGGGCGTGGCCGACGTACTGCGGATGCTCGGCCCGCTGACCGACGCCGAGCTGGCGGAGCGGGGCGCCGACCCGCAGTGGGCCCGGGAGCTGGCCGCGGCCCGCCGGGCCATCAAGGTCCGCGTCGCCGGCGAAGACCACTGGGCGGCCGTCGAGGACGCGGGCCGCCTGCGCGACGCACTCGGCACGGCGCTCCCGGTCGGCGTCCCCGAGGCGTTCACCGAACCGGTGAAGGACCCGCTCGGCGACCTCCTGGCGCGCTACGCCCGCACGCACGGCCCGTTCACGTCGGCCACCGCGGCGGCCCGCTTCGGCCTCGGCGTGGCGGTCACCGAGGGCGCCCTGCAGCGGCTGGCCGCGAACGGCCGCGTCGTCCAGGGCGAGTTCCACCCGGCGGGCATCGGCCAGGAGTGGTGCGACGCGGCCGTACTGCGCCGGCTGCGCCGCCGTTCCCTGGCCGCGCTGCGGCACGAGCTGGAGCCGGTGCCACCGGCCGCGCTGGCGCAGTTCCTGCCGCAGTGGCAGCACATCGGCAAGGGCCACGGACTGCGCGGCATCGACGGACTGGTGCGCGCCATCGAGCAGTTGCAGGGCGCCTCCGTGCCCGCCTCGGCGCTGGAGAAGCTGGTCCTGCCCTCCCGCGTGGCGAACTACACGCCCTCGATGCTCGACGAACTCACGGCTGCGGGCGAGGTGGTGTGGGCCGGAGCGGGCGCCCTGCCCGGTAAGGACGGCTGGGTCTCCCTGTACCTCGCGGACGCGGCTCCCCTGCTCCTGCCGCCGCCGCATCCCCTGGAGCCGACCGCGCTCCACCAGTCCGTCCTGGACGCTCTCTCCGGTGGTTACGGCCTGTTCTTC
Organism: Streptomyces sp. NPDC007905; assembly: GCF_042959345.1. Lineage (NCBI taxonomy): Bacteria > Bacillati > Actinomycetota > Actinomycetes > Kitasatosporales > Streptomycetaceae > Streptomyces > Streptomyces sp. NPDC007905. The sequence continues at coordinate 505,245 of NZ_JBIBKS010000003.1, forward strand.
CGGCAGATCGCCGACCACGTCCGCGCCACCACCCACCCCGACGTCACCGACCCCCAACTGGCCGACGCCCTCTGGGACCTGGCGTGGTCGGGGCGGCTCACCAACGACACCCTCGCCCCGATGCGCTCCCTGCTGGGCTCCGGCCGCACGGCGGGCTCGACGGCCCACCGCGCCAAGCGCACCGTCCCACGCGGCCGCTACGGCTCCCTGACGGCCGCCGCCCGCGCCGCCTCGCGCACCGGCCCGCCCACGGTGGCCGGCCGCTGGTCCCTGCTCCCCGCGCCCGAACCGGACGCCACCGTGCGCGCCCACGCGCTGGCCCGCACCCTGCTCGACCGGCACGGCGTGGTCACCCGCGGAGCGGTCGCCGCGGAGGGCGTCGAGGGCGGCTTCTCCGCGGTGTACCGCGTGCTGTCCGCCTTCGAGGAGAGCGGTCAGGCGAGGCGCGGTTACGTCGTCGAGGGCCTGGGAGCGGCCCAGTTCGCGATGGACGGCGCGGTCGACCGTCTCCGCGCGGTGTCCAACGCCCGTGAACGCGGCGAGGGCCTGGCCGCCCCGGGCCTCCCGAACGGCTTCGGCGGCGGTGACGGACACCCGCCGCCCCTCCTCGACGGCGGCCACACGACTCCGAACGTCTTCGACCAGGCCGACAGCGGCCTCGCCCACCCAGGCCTCGACGGCGACTTCACCTGGCCGCCGGAGGACCGCGGCGACTTCGGCAGCCCGCCGAAGCGGCACGCGGGCGACTACGTCTCCCCCCGCGACCTGGCTCCGTCCGCCGACCCCTTCGCCTCTCCCGGCTACGGCGGCCCCCGGGGCGGTGGCTCCGGTTCCCCCTACGGCTCACCGGCGAGCCGCGGTTTCGGCGACCGAGGTACGCGCTCGTCGTCCCCCGACCCCCGCGCCGTCGTCCTCGCGGCGGCCGATCCCGCCAACGCCTACGGCGCCGCCCTGCCCTGGCCCGAGCCGCCGACCGGGGCCGGGCACAAGCCGGGCCGCAAGGCGGGTTCGCTGGTCGTGCTGGTGGAGGGCGAGCTGACGCTGTACATGGAGCGCGGCGGCAAGACGCTGCTGGCCTGGCCCTCCGCCCCGGACGCCGCCGCCACCGACGACCCACGCCTGCGGATGGCCACGGAGGCCCTGGCCGCGGCCGCCCGCGCGGGTTCCCTCGGCACGGTCACGGTGGAGCGGGTCAACGGCGCCCAGTCCCTGACCTCCCCCATGGGCACCCTGCTGGAGGCGGCAGGCTTCATCGCGACTCCGCGCGGCCTGCGCCTGAGGGCATGAACACGGCGCCCCCGGAGCGGACCGACGCGCACCACCCCACCGTGGCACCCTTGACGCATGCCCGAAGGTGACACGGTCTGGCAGGCCGCGCGGCGGCTGCACGAGGCCCTCGCGGGCAAGGTGCTGACGCGCAGCGACTTCCGGGTGCCGAAGTACGCGACGGTCGACCTCACCGGCCGTACGGTCCTGGGCACGATCCCCCGCGGCAAGCACCTGCTCACCCGCTTCGAGGGGGACCTGACCCTCCACACGCACCTGCGCATGGAGGGCTCCTGGAAGGTGTACGGCACGGACGAGCGCTGGCGCGGGGGCCCGGGGCACCAGATCCGTGCGATCCTCGGCACCGCCGAGCGCACGGCTGTCGGCTACCGCCTCCAGGTGCTGGAGTTCCTGCGCACCGGCGAGGAGGAGCGCGTCGTCGGCCACCTCGGCCCCGATCTGCTCGGCCCGGACTGGGACCCCGAGCGCGCCCTCGCCAACCTGCTCGCGGACCCCGCCCGCCCCCTCGGCGAGGCCCTGCTCGACCAGCGCAATCTCGCCGGGATCGGCAACATCTACAAGAGCGAGCTGTGCTTCCTGCTCGGCGTGACCCCCTGGCTGCCGGTCGGAGCCCTGCCCGCGGAACGCGCCGCCAAGCTGCCCGCTCTCGCCAAGAAGCTCCTGGAGACCAACCGCGACCGCCCGGTCCGCCAGACCACGGGCCTGCACCGGCAGGACCTGTTCGTCTACGGCCGCGCACCCCGCCCCTGCCTGCGGTGCCGCACCCGGGTCCGCGTCGCCGACCAGGGCGACGGATCCCAGGAGCGCCCCACCTACTGGTGCCCGGCCTGCCAGACGGGCCCCGCACCGGCGCCGGGAGAAGCGCAGAAATGGCGTGAGCGCTATCCCCGCCGGCCTTCCCCGTCCAACTAATTGACGACCCGTCAGAAACGCTCGTACGGTCCCTGTATGTCTCTCACGGCGTACGACCTCACCGGACGCACCGCGTTCGTCACCGGAGCCGCCGGCGGCATCGGGCGGGCCTCCGCCGTCCTGCTCGCCACGGCGGGAGCCACGGTGCACTGCGCCGACCGGGACCCGGACGGCCTGCACGGCACGGCCAAGCTGATCGAGGACCGCGGCGGCACGGCCCGTACGCACGTCCTCGACGTCACCGACCGGACCGGACTCCGGCAGGCCGTCCGTTCCTGCGGGCGCCTGGACGTGATGGCGGCGATCGCCGGGATCATGCACAACAGCCTCGTCCTCGACACCCGCGACGAGGACCTGGACCGGGTTGTGAACGTCAACTTCAAGGGCGTGCTGTACGCCTGCCAGGAGGCGGCCCGGTCGATGCTCGCCCATGACACCCGGGGCAGCATCGTCACCATGACCTCCGGCGCGGTCGACACCGGCGGCCCCGGGCTGCTCTGCTACGGCGCGGCCAAGGCGGCCGTGGTCCAGCTGACGAAGACGCTGGCCACCGAGGTCGGCCGGCACGGCATCCGGGTCAACGCGGTCGCACCGGGCTGGATCCGGACCCCCATGACCGACCGCCACGACCAGGAGGCGCAGGCGCACACCGAGGCTCTGATGGCCCGGATGTCCCCGCTGGGCCGGGTCGGGGAGCCGGACGACGTCGCGCACACGGTGCTGTACCTGGCGTCGGACGCGTCGGCGTTCATGACGGGTCAGATTCTCCGCCCGAACGGGGGCGTGGCGATGCCCTGGTAGCGTCCGCCGGCCGCCAGGCGGCCGCCCACCGCCCCGTTTCCAGCGCCCCCGCCGCCCCCTTCTTGGGCACGCAGTGCACCGGCAGCACGCTCAGCCCCCACCCCCCGACGGCGACGGCCCCTTCGATCACCCCGGAGCCCGTCCCCAGGGCGATCCGGAGCACCGCCCACCACCACACGGCCCCCAGCCCGAGTACGGCCCCCCTGCGCACCACACGCCTCACCATGGCCGTCACCTCCAGCCGGACGCTAGAACGCCACGAGACCCGCGCGGGAGGCGCACCGAGGGCTCACTGGTGCAAGACCGGCCCCCTACGCGTTCTCCGCCTGGAACATCCAGTGGTGCTTCTCGAGGTCCGCCGTGATCCCGATGAAGATGTCCTGGGACACCGGGTCCGCCTCACCGGTCGCGTTCACCCGCTCCCGCATCCGGACGATCACCGCGCCGAGGGCGTCCACCAGCGCCCGGACCGCGTCCGTGTCCTTGACCCAGCCGGCCGGAGTGGTCCCGATGCCGCTGCTGGAGGCCACCGTGGCCGCGCGCCCGTCGGGCGGGACGCCGAGCGCGGACGCCCGCTCGGCCACCGTGTCGGAGTGGGTGCGCGCCGAGTCGACGACCTCGTCGAGCTGCAGGTGGATGGACCGGAAGCGGGGTCCGACGACGTTCCAGTGGATCTGCTTCGCGACCAGCGAGAGATCCACCAGGTCGACCAGGGCGCCCTGCAGGGCATCAGACACGGTATTCAGATCGTCGTCGGTCAATCGGCTCTTCACGACGTACATCCGCTTCCTCCGATGGTTCGGCGCCGTCACGTCCCTCCACCATGACGGCCCCACCGAGTACCGGCAAATGGACGAAAAGAGACACACCTCACGCATACGGACAACACGAAAGCCCCGGCCGGGCTCCTCAGGGAGACCTGGGGAGCCCCGGCGGGGGCTTCGTACGTATCGGGTCGTCAGGCCGCGCAGACGGACGTCACGCGGCGACCACGTCCACCGCCTCGGCGGGCGCCTTGATGGTCACCCGTTCCGGGGGCACGCCGGTCACCGACACGGAACCCAGCATCGGACGGACCGACGTGGGCACGGGCTCGGTGGCCCTGGCGGACTGGGCCAGCTCGGCGAGCGCCAGCTCGTCGCTGACTTCACGCATCAGTTCCGACATCCGTACGTCCAGCGCGTCGCAGATGGCGGAGAGCAGCTCGGAGGAAGCCTCCTTCTGCCCCCGCTCCACCTCGGAGAGATAGCCGAGTGAGACTCGGGCGGACGAGGAGACTTCGCGCAGAGTACGGCCCTGGCGTTGGCGCTGCCGACGCAGCACGTCACCAAGCAGGCGACGGAGCAGAATCATCGGTGGCTCCCTCCTCGGACCGCGTAGCCGCATCCTTCTCGCCCCACCGTACCGCCTCGCGCCGCGGCCGTGCGGGGAGCGATGTCGTGTTCACTCTGGGCTGCAAACATCAAAACCCCCCGTTCCGTTCCGTATCCTGTGCCCGCTCATTCCCAGTCTGTTCGCCCGCAAGCTCTCTCAGAAGCAGTGCGAGTACGCTCCGTACACTCTCCATACGAATTTCCGCACGGTGACCGTTCAACCGCAGGGCCTTCACTTTTCCGCCACCGGCAGAACCGGAGCCGGGCCGAAGCGGCCCGTCGACGGCCACGAAAACCGTTCCGACGGGCTTTCCGTCCTGCGGGTCGGGCCCGGCGACACCAGTGGTCGCGATGCCCCAGTCGGCTCTCAGGGCCTTCCGCACTCCGGCCGCCATCTGGGCCGCGACCTGCGGATCCACCGCTCCCTGCTCCGCCAGCAGGGTGGCGTCGACTGCCAGCAGTTCCTGCTTCAGCTCGGTGGCGTAGGCAGTGACCGAGCCCCGGAAGACCTTGGACGCCCCGGGGACGGCCGTGATCTCCGCTGCGACGAGACCACCGGTGAGCGACTCCGCTACGGCGAGGCTCTCGCCTCTCACGGTCAGTAGTCGCACCAGTTCGGTGGCCGTGGAACTCACGCTTCCTTCTCCTCCAACGCCGCCGCGCGCTCGGCGATTCCCTGCCGGCGCAGGACAATGGCTTGTCTCACGTAGTCGAGGCCGGTGACGACGGTGAGCACGACCGCCACGGCCATCACCCAGAACCTCATGGTGGCCAGCCATCCCGTCAGTGCCAGGACGTACATCCCCACGGCCACGCCCTGGGTGAGCGTCTTGAGCTTGCCGCCCCGGCTCGCGGGGATCACTCCGTAGCGAATGACCAGAAAACGCAGCAGCGTGATGCCGAGTTCCCGGCCGAGGATGACGGCCGTCACCCACCACGGCAGATCACCCAGGGCCGACAGGCAGATGAGCGCCGCGCCCATGATCGCCTTGTCGGCGATGGGGTCGGCGATCTTCCCGAAGTCGGTGACCAGGTTGTAGGTGCGTGCCAGATGCCCGTCGAACAGGTCGGTGATCATGGCGACGGCGAAGGCCGCCCAGGCGAGCGAGCGCCAGGCGGGGTCGTAGCCGCCGCCCGCCAGCATCAGCGCCACGAATCCGGGCACGAGCAGCAGCCGCAGCATCGTCAGCAGATTGGCGACGTTCCACACGCTGGCCTGGTTGACGGCCGCGGCGGCCAGCTTCCCACCGCGTGCGGGCCGCGCGTCCTCCAGGTCGGCAGCGGCACCGGCGGGGCCAGAAACAGATCCGGAGGCCTCGGTAGCAGCGCCGTCGGCCGCGGCGGCGGGACCGCGGGCGCCCTGCGCGCCGGAGGAGCCGCCCGCGGCGGATGCCGGGACTCCGGTCATCTGCCCGCCTCCTCACTACACGCGAATGAGCCCGTCAGCGGCTCGGCGACCAGGTCGACACCTTCCGTACCGACCACCTTCGCCTCGACCATACGTCCGACGTTCAGGCCCGCGCCGCTCGTGAGCAGCACCTGTCCGTCCGTCTCCGGTGCCTGGTGCCCGGCACGGCCGTACACGCCCTCCTCCTCGTCCACGGACTCCACCAGAACGCGCACGGTCTGACCGACGCGCTCCTCCGCCCGCTGGGAGACGAGTTCCTCGGCGAGCCGGGAGATGTGGGCGAGGCGCTCGGCGACGACGTCCTCGTCGAGCTTGTTGTCGTACGTCGCCGCCTCCGTGCCCTCCTCGTCGGAGTAGCCGAAGACACCGATGGCGTCCAGGCGGGCGCCGGTCAGGAAGCGCTCCAGTTCGGCCAGGTCGGACTCGCTCTCGCCGGGGAAGCCGACGATGAAGTTGGAGCGCACACCGGCCTGCGGAGCCTTGCTCCGGATGGTGTCGAGCAGCTCCAGGAAGCGGTCGGTGTCGCCGAAGCGGCGCATGGCGCGCAGCACGTCAGGCGCGGAGTGCTGGAAGGACAGGTCGAAGTAGGGGGCGACCTTCGGGGTGGAGGTGAGGACGTCGATCAGGCCCGGGCGCATCTCGGCCGGCTGCAGGTAGCTCACGCGCACGCGCTCGATGCCGTCGACCTCTGCCAGCTCGGGCAGCAGGGACTCCAGCAGGCGGATGTCGCCCAGGTCCTTGCCGTAGGAGGTGTTGTTCTCGGAGACCAGCATGATCTCCTTCACACCCTGTTCGGCCAGCCAGCGCGTCTCGTTCAGCACGTCGCTCGGGCGGCGGGAGATGAAGGAGCCGCGGAAGGACGGGATGGCGCAGAACGAGCAGCGCCGGTCGCAGCCGGAGGCGAGCTTCACCGAGGCGACCGGGGAGCCGTCCAGGCGGCGGCGCAGGGGCGCGCGCGGACCGGAGGCGGGCGCGAGCCCCTCCGGGAGGTCGGCGGGGGCGTGGCCGGGCAGCGCGACGGACGCGGCCGACTCCTGGCGTTCGGCCGGGCTGATCGGCAGCAGCTTGCGGCGGTCGCGCGGGGTGTGGGCGGCGTGGATGCCGCCGGACAGGATGGTCTGCAGGCGGTCGGAGATGTCGGCGTAGTCGTCGAAGCCGAGCACGCCGTCGGCCTCGGGCAGCGCCTCGGCGAGCTCCTTGCCGTACCGCTCGGCCATGCAGCCCACCGCCACGACGGCCTGGGTTCTGCCGTGGTCCTTGAGGTCGTTGGCCTCCAGCAGGGCGTCGACGGAGTCCTTCTTGGCGGCTTCCACGAAGCCACAGGTGTTGACCACGGCGACATCGGCGTCCGCGGCGTCCTCGACGAGCTGCCAGCCGTCCGCCTCCAAACGGCCTGCAAGCTCCTCCGAGTCCACCTCGTTACGGGCGCAGCCGAGAGTGACAAGTGCGACGGTACGGCGTTCAGGCATGGGCTCAAGACTACTTTGTCTCACTGACGGCCCACGTCGACGGGGTTGGCCGATCTTGGCCAACCCCGTCACATCCGCTCTGCCGAGGAACCGCTCATCCGGCCTCGGGGTCGCCCTTGGTGTAGGTGAGACGCTCCACGGCGCCCGGCCGGAAGTTGTCCTCGATCTTCTTGCCGTTCACGTACAGCTGGATAGCGCCGGCGTCGCCGAGGATGAGGTTGATCTTGGAGTTGTCCTGGAAGGTCTTGGACTCGCCCTTCTTCAGCAGACCGTCGAAGAGCATCCGGCCGTTGTGGTCCTTGGCAGAGATCCAGCTGCGCCCGCCCGCCGCGCTGACCTGGACGGTGACCTTGTCCTGCGGCGCGGCCGCGATGGCGCTGTCGGACGCCTCCGAGGTCGGCGGGACGGGCTTGTCCTTCTTGGGCGTGGGCGAGGCGGACTTGGCGGGGGTGGTGGTGACGCCTTCGGCGACCTGCGACTTGGCGTCGTTTCCGCTGTCGCCGCCCTTGAACGCGGTGAACCCGACGAAGCCGACGACGGCGACGATCGCGGCGACCATGGCCGCGGTCCAGTTGGGCCCGCGGCGCTCCGGGCGAATACGTTCCGCCTCGAACAGGGGCGCGGCCGGCGTCGGCGCGGGCCGCCCGCCGTGCTCGGCGTCGTACTGCGCGATCAGCGGTGCGGGGTCGAGGTGCACGGCCCTGGCCAGCGTGCGGATGTGCCCGCGGGCGTACACGTCACCGCCACAGGGGGCGAAGTCGTCCGCCTCGATGGCGTGCACGATGGCGATACGGACACGAGTGGCGCTGCTGACGTCGTCGACGGTGAGCCCGGCCGTGATGCGCGCCTGCTGCAGGGCGCGCCCCACGGAGGGACGGGCTTCCTCGGACACGTATTGGAACGGACGCTCGTCTTCAGGGGAGTTGCCGATGGACACGGGGGCGCCTTTCGAGCGTTTGAGCCACCTGTGCTGGAGGTTCAGTCTAGGGCGGGTGCGAAAGGGTGGGGCAACCGGGCGGTGGGACTTGTACGCCAATCGGAAGGGCCGGTCATTCCGACGGCGGGACAGACACATACCCCAGGATGGGATCCGTAGCTGTCCTTTCGCTCAACTTGACGTACGACAAAGGGAAACGGTTGCTCGCCGCTCTCTAACGGGTGGATCACGACGGTGCCGCCACCCGGCGTAACCCGACACGCCGGAGGGCGCCGTCCTACCCGTCAGACTCCCCGCGAATCAGCGCGAGCACGCCGTCCAGCTCGTCGGGCTTCACCAGAACGTCACGCGCCTTCGAACCCTCGCTGGGCCCGACGATGCTCCGGGACTCCATGAGGTCCATCAGTCGCCCCGCCTTGGCGAAGCCGACGCGCAGCTTGCGCTGGAGCATGGACGTCGAACCGAACTGGGTGGAGACCACCAGCTCGGCCGCCTGGCACAGCAGGTCGAGGTCGTCGCCGATGTCCTCGTCGATCTCCTTCTTCTGCTTGGTGCCCACGGTGACGTCGTCCCGGAAGACGGGCGCCATCTGGTCCTTGCAGTGCTGGACGACGACCGCGACCTCCTCCTCGGTCACGAACGCGCCCTGCATCCGGGTCGGCTTGTTGGCGCCCATCGGCAGGAACAGTCCGTCGCCCTTGCCGATCAGCTTCTCGGCGCCGGGCTGGTCGAGGATGACCCGGGAGTCGGCGAGCGAGGAGGTGGCGAACGCCAGCCGCGAGGGCACGTTGGCCTTGATGAGGCCGGTGACCACGTCGACCGAGGGGCGCTGGGTGGCGAGCACCAGGTGGATGCCGGCCGCGCGCGCGAGCTGCGTGATGCGCACGATCGCGTCCTCGACGTCCCGCGGGGCGACCATCATGAGGTCGGCCAGCTCGTCCACGATCACCAGCAGGTACGGGTACGGCTGCAGCTCCCGCTCGCTGCCCTCCGGCGGCTTCACCTTGCCCTCGCGGACCGCGCGGTTGAAGTCGTCGATGTGCCGGTAGCCGTACGCCGCCAGGTCGTCGTAGCGCAGGTCCATCTCGCGCACGACCCACTGCAGGGCCTCGGCGGCCCGCTTGGGGTTGGTGATGATCGGCGTGATCAGGTGCGGGATGCCCTCGTAGGCGGTCAGCTCGACCCGCTTGGGGTCGACCAGGATCATCCGGACGTCCTCGGGGGTCGCCCGCATCATCACCGAGGTGATCAGGCAGTTGATGCAGGACGACTTGCCGGAGCCGGTGGCGCCGGCGACCAGCATGTGCGGCATCTTCGCCAGCGAGTGCATCACGTAGCCGCCCTCGACGTCCTTGCCGAAGGCCACGAGCATGGGGTCGTCGTCCTCGGCGGACTCCGCGAGGCGCAGCACGTCGCCGAGGTTGACCATCTCCCGGTCGGTGTTCGGGATCTCGATGCCGACCGCGGACTTGCCGGGGATGGGGCTGATGATCCGCACGTCGGGGCTGGCGACGGCGTACGCGATGTTCTTGGTCAGCGCGGTGATCCGCTCGACCTTCACGGCGGGGCCGAGCTGGACCTCGTAGCGGGTGACGGTCGGGCCCCGGGTGAACCCGGTGACGCCGGCGTCCACCTTGAACTCGGAGAAGACGTTGCGCAGGGCGTCGACGATCACGTCGTTCGCCTCGCTGCGCGCCTTCCCGGGCCCCCCGCGCGTGAGGAGGTTCAGCGACGGCAGCGCATAGGTGACGTCGCCGGAGAGCTGGAGCTGCTCCGCGCGCGCGGGCAGCTCGCGAGGCGCCGCGGGGGGCGCCTTCGTGAGGTCGGGGACGTTCTCGACCTTCAGCTTCTCCTGGCTGGGGCGGGCGGCCGGGGCCGGCACCGGTGCAGGCGCGGGTACCGGTGTGGTCTCCTCGCGCTCCCCCGCGCTCACGCCCTGGGTGAGGTCGGCGACGAGCGGGGACGGCGGCATGCCGTGCAGCACGGCACCGTCGAGCGCGGCCGCGGCGGCCGCCGCGACGTCCACGGCGTCCATCTGCCGCTGCAGATCGGGCTGCGGCACCGCGGAGCGCCTGGGGCGGCCGCGACGCTGCGAGAGGGCCTCCTGCTCGGCGCCGTCGGGGTCGTACGCCTGGGGGGCGCTCTGGCGCCTGCGGGGGCGCCCGGGCAGCGCCTCGCGCCACTGTTCGTCGTACCGCTCGTCGTCCTCGGAGGGCTCGTACTCCTCCGGGTCGGGCAGCAGGCCCAGGCGTACGCCGAGCGCGCGCAGCCGATGCGGGATGGCGTTGACGGGGGTGGCGGTCACCACGAGCAGCCCGAAGATCGTCAGCAGTACCAGCAGCGGTACGGCGAGCACCTCGCTCATGGTGTACGTCAGCGGGGTCGCCGCCGCCCAGCCGATGAGGCCGCCGGCGTCCCTTATGGCCTGCATCCCCGCGCTGCGGGCGGGCGAGCCGCAGGCGATGTGGACCTGGCCGAGCACGCCGATGACGAGCGCGGACAGGCCGATCACGATCCGGCCGTTGGCCTCCGGCTGCTCCGGGTGCCGGACGAACCGTACGGCGATCACCGCGAGCAGTATCGGCACCAGCAGGTCGAGCCGGCCGAAGGCGCCGGTGACCAGGATCTCCACCAGGTCGCCGACGGGACCGCGCAGATCGGCCCATGTGCCGGCGGCGACGATCAGCGCAATGCCGAACAGCAGCAGCGCGACGCCGTCCTTGCGGTGTGCCGGGTCGAGGTTCTTCGCGCCCTGCCCTATGCCTCGGAAGACGGCGCCGACGGCGTGCGCCAGGCCGAGCCAGAGGGCGCGCACCAGCCGGTACACGCCCCCCGTCGGACTCGGTGCCGGCCTGGGCGGCACAACCTTCTTCGCCGGGGCCTTCTTGACCGGCGCTTTCCTGGCCGGGGTCTTCTTCGCGGCGGCCTTCCTCGCCGGAGCCTTCGCGGGAGCGGCCGCCTTCTTGGCGGGCTTCTTGGCTGCGGAGGGACGTGGGGCCATGGGTGTGAGGTTACCGGGGGAGACGGCAGCGGACACGTGTGCCCACTGCTTCACCCGTTCGTGTCGCCCTTGCCGGGGCGCGGAACTGACGCGCGCTCATGGACAACTGTGCTCCTTGCCGACGTCAGTTCTGCGTCTGTACCGACGCGCTGCCGCCGCCCGTGCCCGGCTCCAGGGCGTCGAGCGCGCGGCGCAACCCCGTGAGTTTGCGTTCGAGATGGGCGGCGGTGGCCACCGCGGCCGCGTCCGCCGACTCGTCGTCCAGCTGCTTGGACAGCGCCTCCGCCTGCTCCTCCACCGCCGCGAGCCGCGCCGACAGCTCCGCGAGCAGCCCCGCCGACTCCTTGCCGCCGACCGCGCCCTTGCCGCCGCCCTCCAACTGCAGCCGCAGCAGCGCCGCCTGCTCCCGCAGCTGGCAGTTCTTCATGTACAGCTCGACGAAGACCGAGACCTTCGCGCGCAGCACCCACGGGTCGAACGGCTTGGAGATGTAGTCGACCGCGCCCGCCGCGTAACCCCGGAAGGTGTGGTGGGGACCGTGGTTGATCGCGGTCAGGAAGATGATCGGGATGTCCCGGGTCCGCTCCCGCCGCTTGATGTGCGCGGCGGTCTCGAAACCGTCCATGCCCGGCATCTGGACATCCAGCAGAATGACCGCGAAATCGTCCGTGAGCAGTGCTTTGAGCGCTTCCTCCCCGGACGATGCCCGCACCAGCGTCTGATCGAGCGCAGAGAGGATGGCCTCCAGCGCCAGCAGATTCTCCGGCCGGTCATCGACCAGGAGGATCTTGGCCTTCTGCACCATGGCCTGTCCTCCTCGCCCCGGCGGTACACCGGGCGCCGCCCCAGGGGACGACTCCCTTTCGCCGCCCGTCCTTGTGCCGGTCATCGTAGCCGCACCCCGCCTGTCGCCACACCCTGTCACCGCGATGTCACTGTGCACACAACGGAAACGCCGCAGGAGACGGGAGGGTTCCCGGAATCCGGGATTCCCACACATCCTCCGCCCTTCCGATCCGACAACTCCGTGGCCGCTCCAGCAGTTCCCGCAGCGTCCACATCCGCGCCGGTCGCCCGTCACTCCTCGCGCATCCACTGCCTCATGACCGCCAGCAGATGGTCCGGGTCGACGGGCTTCGTCACATAATCCGAGGCGCCCGACTCGATCGCCTTCTCCCGGTCGCCCTTCATCGCCTTCGCGGTCAGCGCGATGATCGGCAGCCCGGCGAACTGCGGCATCCGACGGATCGCCGTGGTCGTCGCGTACCCGTCCATCTCGGGCATCATGATGTCCATCAGCACGACCGCCACGTCGTCGTGCTGCTCGAGCACCTCGATGCCCTCACGGCCGTTCTCGGCGTACAGCACCGACAGCCCGTGCTGTTCCAGGACGCTGGTCAGCGCGAACACGTTGCGGATGTCGTCGTCGACGATCAGCACCTTCTCGCCGCCGAACCGCACCGCCCGGGCCGACTGCGGGGCGCTCGCCTGCTCCGCGATCGTCGTCCACTGCTCGGGCCGCTGCTCGGACTCCGGCAGGCTCCTGCGGCGCCGCCTGAAGAGCGCGGCGGCGCCGTTCTGTGTCTCCTGGTACGACTTCACCTCCGCCGGCGTCTCGATCTCCACGGCGGACAGCTCGGAGGACAGCCGGGCCTCGGAGGCGACCAGGTCACCGGCCTCCAGTGCGGGCACGGACTGCTGGTAGCCCTGCGGCGGGAGTTCGATCGGGTGCAACGGCAGGTACAGCGTGAACGTCGAGCCGCGGCCCGGTTCGCTCTGCGCGTGGATCTCACCGCCGAGCAGTTGCGCGATCTCCCTCGAGATCGACAGGCCGAGGCCGGTGCCGCCGTACTTGCGACTGGTCGTGCCGTCCGCCTGCTTGAAGGCCTCGAAGATCACGCGCATCTTGCTGGCCGCGATGCCGATGCCCGTGTCGGTCACCGAGAAGGCGATCAGGTCGGCCCGCGGGTCGGTGAGCGAACCGGCCTCCAGCAACTGCTCCCGGATGGTCTGCGGCACATCCGCGCCGGCGGGGCGGATCACCAGCTCCACCGACCCGGAGTCGGTGAACTTCACCGCGTTGGACAGCAGGTTGCGCAGCACCTGCAGCAGCCGCTGCTCGTCGGTGTGCAGGGTCGCGGGCAGCTCCGGGGAGACCCGTACCGACAGGTCAAGGCCCTTCTCCGCGGTCAGCGGCCGGAAGGTGGCCTCCACGTAGTCCACGAGCTGGACGAGCGCGATACGCGTCGGGGAGACGTCCATCTTGCCCGCCTCGACCTTCGACAGGTCGAGGATGTCGTTGATCAGCTGGAGCAGGTCGGAGCCCGCGCCGTGGATGGTCTCGGCGAACTCGACCTGCTTCGGGGACAGGTTGCCCTCGGCGTTGTCGGCGAGCAGCTTGGCCAGGATCAGCAGGGAGTTGAGCGGTGTGCGCAGCTCGTGCGACATGTTCGCCAGGAACTCGCTCTTGTAGCGCATCGACACCGCGAGCTGCTCGGCGCGCTCCTCCAGGACCTGCCGGGCCTCCTCGATCTCGGTGTTCTTCACCTCGATGTCCCGGTTCTGCCGGGCCAGCAGCTCGGCCTTCTCCTCCAGCTCGGCGTTGGACGCCTGCAGCGCCTTCTGCCGGTTCTCCAACTCGGCGGAGCGCTCGCGCAGTTGCTCGGTCAGCTCCTGCGACTGCTTCAGCAGCTGCTCGGTCTTGGTGTTGACCGAGATCGTGTTGACGCTGGTCGCGATCATCTCGGCGATCTGGTTGAGGAAGTCCTTCTGGATCTGCGTGAACGGCGTGAAGGACGCCAGCTCGATCACCCCGAGCACCGTGCCCTCGAAGAGCACCGGCAGCACGATCACCTGCGCGGGCGGCGCCTCACCGAGCCCGGAGGAGATCTTCAGGTAGCCGCTGGGCGCGTTCTCCACCAGGATCGTGCGCCTCTCCTCGGCGGCCGTGCCGATGAGCGCCTCCCCGGGCCGGAACGACGTCGGCATGGAGCCCATCGAGTAGCCGTACGAGCCGAGCATCCGCAGTTCGTACGGGTCCTCCGCGTCGCCGCCGAGGTCCTGGCCCTCCATGAGCGGCATCGCCACGAAGAACGCCCCGTGCTGCGCGGAGACCACCGGCGTCAGCTCGCTCATGATCAGCGAGGCCACGTCCTCGAGGTCCCGGCGGCCCTGCATCAGCGCGGAGATGCGGGCGAGGTTGCCCTTGAGCCAGTCCTGCTCCTTGTTGGCGATCGTGGTGTCACGCAGGTTGGCGATCATCTTGTTGATGTAGTCCTGCAGTTCCTGGATCTCGCCGGACGCATCGACGTCGATCTTCAGGTTCAGGTCACCGCGGGTCACCGCGGTCGCCACGCGCGCGATGGCGCGCACCTGCCGCGTCAGGTTCCCGGCCATCTCGTTCACCGACTCGGTGAGGTCCCGCCAGGTGCCGTCGACGTCACGCACGCGTGCCTGACCACCGAGCTGCCCCTCGGTGCCCACCTCGCGGGCGACCCGGGTGACCTCCTCGGCGAAGCTGGACAGCTGATCGACCATCGTGTTGATCGTCGTCTTCAGCTCGAGGATCTCACCCCGGGCGTCGATGTCGATCTTCTTCGTCAGGTCACCCTTGGCGATGGCCGTGGTGACCATGGCGATGTTGCGCACCTGACCGGTCAGGTTGGACGCCATCTGGTTCACGGACTCGGTGAGGTCCTTCCACGTACCGGCCACACCCGGAACGTGCGCCTGGCCGCCCAGGATGCCGTCCGTGCCCACTTCACGGGCCACCTTGGTGACCTGGTCGGCGAACGAACTCAGCGTCTTCACCATCGTGTTGATGGTGTCGGCGAGCTGCGCCACCTCGCCGCGCGCCTCGATGGTGACCTGACGTGTCAGATCACCGTTGGCGACGGCCGCGGCCACCTGGGAGATGTTCCGCACCTGCATGGTCAGGTTGTTGGCCATCAGGTTGACGTTGTTGCTGAGGTCCTTCCAGATGCCCGTGACGCCCGGCACGTGCGCCTGCCCGCCCAGGATGCCCTCGGTGCCCACCTCACGGGCCACCCGGGTCACCTGCTCGGCGAAGCTCGACAGCTGATCGACCATGGTGTTGACCGTCGTGACGAGCTCGAGGATCTCACCCTTCGCGTCAACGGTGATCTTCTTCGACAGGTCGCCCTTGGCGACCGCGGTCGTGACCTCGGCGATGTTGCGCACCTGGATGGTCAGGTTGTTCGCCATGAAGTTCACGGACTGCGTGAGGTCCTTCCAGGTGCCGGAGACACCCTGGACCTCGGCCTGACCGCCGAGGATGCCCTCCGTGCCCACCTCGCGGGCCACACGCGTGACCTCCTGCGCGAAGGACGACAACTGGTCGACCATCGTGTTCAGGGTGTTCTTCAGCTCCAGGATCTCCCCGCGCGCGTCCACGGTGATCTTCTGGGAGAGGTCACCGCGGGCCACGGCGGTGGCGACCTGGGCGATGTTGCGCACCTGGGCCGTGAGGTTGCCGGCCATGCCGTTGACGGAGTCCGTCAGGTCCCGCCACACACCGGCGACGCCCGGCACCTGCGCCTGACCGCCCAGCCGGCCCTCGGTGCCCACGTCCCGGGCGACCCGGGTCACCTGGTCGGCGAACGCGGAGAGCTGGTCGACCATCGTGTTGATGGTGTTCTTCAGCTCGAGGATCTCCCCGCGCGCGTCGACGTCGATCTTCTGCGAGAGGTCGCCGCGCGCCACGGCCGTCGTCACCTGGGCGATCTGCCGCACCTGGGAGGTGAGATTGCCGGCCATGAAGTTGACGGAGTCCGTCAACTCCTTCCAGGTGCCCGACACACCGTCCACCCGCGCCTGTCCACCGAGGCGGCCCTCGGTGCCCACGTCCCGGGCCATCCGCGTGACCTGGTCGGCGAAGCTCGACAGCTGGTCCACCATCGTGTTCACGGTGTTCTTCAGCTGGAGCATCTCGCCGGAGACGTCGACGGTGACCTTCTGCGACAGATCGCCGTTGGCCACCGCTGTCGTCACCTGGGCGATGTTGCGCACCTGACCGGTCAGGTTGCGGAACGCGGTGTTGACGGAGTCGGTCAGGTCCTTCCACGTACCGGCCGCGCCCGGCACCTGGGCCTGCCCGCCCAGCTCACCCTCGACACCGACCTCGCGCGCGACCCGGGTCACCTCGGCACCGAACGCCGACAGCTGGTCGACCATGCCGTTGACGGTGTTCTTCAATTCCAGCATCTCGCCGGCCACGTCCACGGTGACCTTCTGCGACAGATCGCCACTGGCCACCGCGGTCGTCACGGCGGCGATGTCCCGCACCTGCGTGGTCAGGTTCCGGAACACCGTGTTGACGGAGTCCGTGAGGTCCTTCCAGGTCCCGGCGACGCCCGGCACCGTCGCCTGACCGCCCAGCCGGCCCTCGGCACCGACCTCGTTGGCCACGCGCGTGACCTCGTCCGCGAAGATCCGCAGCGTCTCGGTCATCTTGTTGATCGTCTCTGCCAGCTGCGCGACCTCGCCACGCGCCGGAACGGTCACCTTCTGCGACAGATCACCATTGGCCACCGCGGTGGTGACCTGGGCGATGCCACGCACCTGTGCCGTCAAGTTGCCGGCCATCAGGTTCACCGAATCGGTGAGTTCCTTCCAGGTGCCGTCGACACCCGGAACGTGGGCCTGGCCACCGAGGATGCCGTCGGTGCCGACCTCACGCGCGACCCGCGTCACCTCCGAGGAGAAGGCGGAGAGCTGGTCCACCATCGTGTTGACGGTGTTCTTCAGCTCCAGCATCTCACCGGCGACATGAACGGTGACCTTCCGTGACAGGTCACCCTTGGCGACGGCGGTGGTCACCAGCGCGATGTCCCGCACCTGGGCCGTCAGCCGGGAGGCCATCGTGTTGACGGAGTCCGTGAGGTCCTTCCACGAACCGGAGAGCCCGCGCACCCGGGCCTGCCCGCCGAGCTTGCCCTCCGTACCGACCTCACTGGCGACGCGGGTGACCTCGTCGGTGAAGGTCGACAGCTGGTCGACCAGGTTGTTGACGGTACGGCCGACCTTGAGGAACTCGCCCCGCAGCGGATGCCCGGTGCCGTCCGGAGCCTGGGTACGCAGGTCCATGCGCGGCGAGAGATCGCCCTCGGCGACCGCCGTCAGAACCCGGCTGACCTCCGACACGGGCCATACGAGATCGTCGACCAGCGCGTTGGAGTTGTCGATGGCGGACGCCCAGGAGCCCTCACAGGCGCCCGTGTCCAGCCGCTCCGTGAGTTTTCCCTCACGTCCCACCATGCGCCGCACCCGCGACAGCTCACCGGTCAGATGCAGATTGCGGTCGGCCACCTCGTTGAAGACCGCCGCGATCTCCGACATCACGCCGTCCCCGGACACCGTGAGCCGCTTGCGGAAGTTGCCGTCACGCATCGACACAAGGGCCGCGAGCAGCCGGTTCAGGGCAGCCGTGTCCACGGCGGTGGTACCGCCGTTCCTGCCCAGGGACGGTCCGCCTTTCGCGCGCGTCTTCGTGCCCCGCGTCGCTGCGCCAGACTCCACTGTGTCCCTCCCGAAGGGGTAGACCGTCACTGCTGTGCTCGGCCGAGAAGGCCCCGGTGCGCCGATCCCCCGGCTTACCGGTTACTTCCGCGTACTCGTTACTGCTCGGTATTTCTGCCAGACGCGATCCGGCTACACCAGGGGCTGCTGCCCGCCGTACACGGAACACACGCAGCATGACCGGACCTTCATCAGAAGCTTGCCCAGTGTTTCACCCTGGCCGAACCAGGCCATAACAGTTCGGCAGCTTCGCACATCGTCCGCACACCCTTGGGGCGTAAACACCGGCGACCGGCATCCGCTCGGGCGGTGAAGGTAAGTAACCTTGCATGCGGCTGTCCAGCCGCACCGGTCCCACCGGCCTGGGCGGTGGCACGAGAACGAGCGGGCATCGGAGGGGCGGCCGCAGACCATGACCACCGGAGTGATCCCCGGGGAACTTCCCCCGGAGCCACGGCCGACGGGCGAGCGGATGCCGCAGCAGCGGCGCGAGCCGGCCGGCCACGCAGCCCAGCACGTCGACAACCGGCCGAGGAGTTCTGTGATCACCGCGCGCGCGGCCGCCAGCTTCGAGCCCGTCGGGCGATCGGTCGCGACCGCCCGGTCCTTCGTCCGCGACACCCTGCAGGGCTGGGGCTTTGCCGACATCGTCGACGACGCGGTGGTCCTCACCAGCGAACTGGTGACCAACGCGGTGGTGCACGCGGGCACGCACGCGGACGTGCTGTGCCTGCGCACCGAGGACGGCGTGCGCATCGAGGTCTCGGACCGCTATCCGGAGCGCGAGGTCCCCGTCCAGGGCTCCCCGGCCGCCATGGGCAGCCCGGACCGCGAGGGAGGCCGCGGCCTGCAGCTCTGCGCGGCCCTGGCCGCCCGCTGGGGCGTGGACTACACCCCCACGCACAAGAACGTCTGGTTCCAGCTCGACCTGCCCGAACGTCCGGTCGGCACCCGCGCCGCCGGGCCCTCCCTGCCCGCCGACCTCCTCCCCCTCGCCGACGGCCGGGTCCGCGTCGCGGTCCTCCAGATCGACCGGAAGGGGTCCATCAACGCCTGGAACGAGGACGCGGAGGAACTGTTCGGCTACCCGGCGAACGAGGTCATCGGCAAGCCCCTCACCGACCTCGCCGCCTGGCCGCACACCCCGGGCACCGGCACCGGCGTCGCCGAGGCACTCCGGCTCTCGCGCTGGGAGGGCAGTTACGGCATCCGCGGCGCCGACGGCCGGGTGGCCCGGGTCTACGCCTCTCACCTCCGGGTCCGCGACACCGGCGGCGAACCCTCCACCGTGTGCCTCCTGGTACGGGACCACGAACGAGCCGTCCTGCAGACTCCGCTGCGTGGGCCCGCAAGCGACCAGGGAGCCGGCTCCGACGGCCAGAGCACCGACCCCTTCGAGGTGTTCATCGGTTCCCCCGCCCCGGACGACCTCGACGGCCTGCTGCAGCGCACGGTGGAGCGGGCCCGCGACATGCTGGACAGCGACTCCGCGTTCCTGCTCCTCGCCACCGACGACGAAACGGAGCTTGAGGTCCGGGCCTCCACCGGCCTGCCCTCCGCCCGCCAGCGCTTCGCCCGCGTCCCCGTGGAGGCGGGCCCGGGCCGCTACGGCTCCGCCCGCATGCCGGCCGTCCACGACGACCTCAACGCCGTACCCGGCGCCGTACCGCTGCTCTCCGGCACCGGCATGCGCTCGGTCGTCACGGTCCCGCTGAAGGTCGAGGGCCGGCTCACGGGCTCCCTCGGCGTCGCGGCCGAGGCGCCCGGCCGGTACTCCAACGAGGAAGCGCTGCGCCTGCAGTTCGCCGCCGACCGCATCGCCCTGGCCGTGGAGTCGGCCCGCCTGGGCGAACTGGAGCGGCTGCGCCGCGGCTCCCTCAGCTTCCTGGTCGAAGCCTCCGACCTGCTGGCCGGCACCCTGGACCGGGACCAGACCCTGGCCTTGATGGCCCAGATGACGGTCCCCACCCTGGCCACCTGGTGCGCCGTCTACACCATCGCCGACCAGGCCTCCGAGCCCTACCTCTCGTACGTCCTGCACGAGGACGAGGAACTCATCGACGGCATCAAGTCGCTGCTGTCGAAGATCTCCCCGCCCGATCCGGTGCCGACGCCCGGCGCCCGCGTCTGGACGACCCCCGGCGAGGTCGCCCACCAGGCGGCCCTGCGCAGCTCGATGCGCAGCCTCGGCCTGGCCGGCGGCCCAACCCACAGCCTCGCCTCGGGCATCGGCCCGACGCTCGCGACGGCCTCCGCGG
The DNA here is from genome assembly GCF_042959345.1 of Streptomyces sp. NPDC007905. Classification (NCBI taxonomy): domain Bacteria; kingdom Bacillati; phylum Actinomycetota; class Actinomycetes; order Kitasatosporales; family Streptomycetaceae; genus Streptomyces; species Streptomyces sp. NPDC007905. The sequence goes on from NZ_JBIBKS010000003.1 coordinate 525,228, forward strand.
TCGGCGGCGAGACGGTCGTCCTGCCGCTCGTCGCACGCAACCGCGTGATCGGCATGCTGACCCTCGGCAAGCCCGCGGACGAGCACTTCCGGCAGGAAATCCTGGAACTGGCCGAGGACTTGTCCCGCCGGGCCGCCCTCGCCCTGGACAACGCCCGCCTGTACTCGGAACGCACCGCCATCAGCCAGGCCCTGCAGCGCAGCCTGCTCCCGCCCGGCCTGCCGCAGATCGACGGCGTCGAGGTAGAGGTCATCTACCGCGCGGCCGGCGAGGGCAACGAGGTCGGTGGCGACTTCTACGACCTCTTCCCCATCGGCAACGGCGCCTACGGCTTCGCCATCGGCGACGTCTGCGGTACGGGCCCGAACGCGGCGGCCGTCACGGGCCTGGCCCGGCACGCGCTGCGTCTGCTGGCCCGCGAGGGCCTGTCGGGCCCGGCGGTCCTCGAGCGCCTGAACTCCGCGATCCTCGACGAGGGCGACCGCAGCCGCTTCCTGACGCTGCTGTACGGTGAGCTGCGGCCGCAGGAGGACGGCAGCGCCGAGCTGAAGGTGGTCTGCGCCGGCCACCCGCTCCCCCTGCGACTCCGGCAGGACGGCACGGTGGTGGCGGCGGCCGAACCCCAGCCGCTGCTCGGCGTCATCGACGACCTGGAGCTGTACGAGGAGACGGTCACCCTCGACCCCGGTGACGTCCTCCTCTGCGTCACGGACGGTGTCACGGAACGGCGTGAGGGCACCCGCATGCTGGGCGACGACGGCCTCGCCGACGTCCTCACCACGTGCACGGGTCTCACCGCGGGCGCGGTCGCGGCACGCATCATGCGCGCCGTGGAACGCTTCGCGTCCGACGCCCCCTCCGACGACATGGCGATTCTGGCGATGCGGGTCCCGGGACTTCAGCACGACTGAGGTTCCCGGGCCCGCCCGGGCACACGAAGAAGGCCCCGCCCGAAGGGCGAGGCCTCTTTTCCGGAGCCCCCAAACGGAATCGAACCGTTGACCTTCTCCTTACCATGGAGACGCTCTGCCGACTGAGCTATAGGGGCCTGTCGCTTTCGAGGTTTACCTCGCGGCGACAAGAAAACCATACCCTGAACAGGCCCGCTTTCCCAAACTCGTTCGGTCACCGCTCAGAAAGCAGGCTGAAGCAGTCCCCCGAGAGCGTTGCACGCGGACACGATCCGCTGCATCTCCCGCTTGGTCAGCGAGGCGTCCACGGGAAGCGCGAGCGTCTCGTCCGCGGCCCGTTCGGTTTCCGGCAGCGCCACACAACGCCGGAACTCGGGCAGCCGGTGTACGGGCGTCTTCACGGGAACCCGGCACTCAACTCCCTTGGCGCGCAGGGCCCGCGCGAAGGCGTCGCGGTCCGGCCGGCCGTTGCCCGGCACCCGCACCACATACTGCTGGTAGGCGTGCGTCTCACCGCCGTCGGGGGTGCGCACGCCCTTCAGCTTGGCGTCGAGGTAGGCGGCCCGCTGCCTGCGCTGCGCCATTTCGTCGTACGGAGCCTCGGACTCTCCCTGCTCCAGCACGAGCAGCCCGTGCCGCTGGCCCACCCCGTGCAACCGCGCGATGTCGGCGCGCCGTCCGAAGCGGTGAACGACAACCACGGCCGCGGTACGAGGAGTTACGGCCGCTTCCACAGCGGACGGGTCCAGGCAGTAGGTGACCGGGTCTATGTCGGCGAACACCGGGAGCGCACCCACCAGACTCACGGCCTCGGCCACCTCGACGTTCCCGAAGGCCGGTACGACGACCTCGTGGCCGACTCCGACGCCGGCAGCCTTGAGCATTGCAGCAGTACCCATGGGTGCGATGCTGAGTGCGCAACGTGAACTTGAAGTTACGCATACCAAAAAAGGGTTGGACTCCGAACCGAAGTTCGGGGTCCAACCCTTTCAAAGATTGTTCGGCGGCGTCCTACTCTCCCACAGGGTCCCCCCTGCAGTACCATCGGCGCTGTGAGGCTTAGCTTCCGGGTTCGGAATGTAACCGGGCGTTTCCCTCACGCTATGACCACCGAAACACTATGAAACTCTCAACCGGAACGCCATCACATGGCGACATGGTCGTGGTTTCAGAACCAACACAGTGAACGCGAGCATCAATGGACAAGCCCTCGGCCTATTAGTACCAGTCAACTCCACCCGTTACCGGGCTTCCATATCTGGCCTATCAACC